>NZ_LN831035.1:630215-1260430 GCF_001457655.1 Haemophilus influenzae
ATAGCTCAGTAAGTCGTTCTCCGCTGCGTGGTTATTTATTAGAAAATTATGGACTTGAAAAATATTTAACGCCAATTCATCGTATGGGCGATATTGATGCGAGTAACAAAATCATTCACGATTTAATCAAAGATATTCCTAATGTTTATTGGGTAGATGCTCAACAGTATTTACCAAAAGATAGCGTTATGGCAGAAGGAAAATATTTGTATGGAGATCAAGATCACTTAACAAATTTTGGTGCTTACTATATGGCAAAAGAATTTAGTAAATATCAACGAGTGATGACACCTGAACAAGTGAAAAAACTCTACGAGTAAAAACTAAAAGCGTTGAGCTATTTGCCCAACGCTTTTTTATATTTACTTAAGTACATCAACTAACTTCTCACCAATAGGTTTTCGCCAGCCAATCAGCAATTCTGGTAGTTTATCTTGAGAACAATCATATTTCCAAACCCATTTAATTAATTCATCCAAAGTGCGTTTACTCGCAACAATTTCAGGGGATAAACCTGCTGGTGTTAAGCTATTCACTTTTTCTTGCAACAATCGAATTGTTTTTTTATAACGAGGATCTTCAGAAATACGTTCAATAGGTTTTGGATAGTCATTAGAAGAAATACGTCTTGCTTGAGCAAGTAATTGCAAAATCTTCTTACCACGTACACGCACTTCATTTTCAGTTAATCCCATTTCCAACATTTCCGATATATTACGCGGATTATTCTTTGCCACTTTCCAAAGATTATCTGATTTCACAATATAAGAAAGTGCTAAATCACGCTCTATTGCCACGTTTTGTCGCCACTTCGCCAAAATTCTTAAACGAGACAATTCTAATGGATTTAATTTCCAAGCATTTGGAATATCTAAATACGCTTTTTCTGAATCTCGCTCTTGTAATTTATGCGTTTTAGAAAGAGCCAGTTCGCAATCATCACTTACGGCTTTTTCCCAAGGTGTTTTCGCTAACTCTTTTTCAAGAATATGATAAAGCGGTAACAAATACCAAACATCGCCTGCGGCATATTGAAGTTGAATATCAGAAAGGGGGCGTTTGATCCAATTGGTACGAGTTGCACCTTTATCGATTTCTATATTTAAATATTGTTGTGCTAATTTTGCCAAGCCTGCTGATGCGCCCAGCCCAATAAAGCGTGCCATAATTTGCGTATCAATCATTGGGCGTGGAAGCTGATCAAATTCTTGTAAGAAAACCAATAAATCTTCACTACAAGAATGTAAGATTTTTAATACCTTAGGATTGGCTAATAGTGCAATAAAAGGCGAAAAATCCGTAATCGCTAAAGGATCAATTAAAGAAACACGCTCGCCATCATAAAGTTGGATTAATCCCAACTTAGGAAAATAAGTGGAAACACGCATAAATTCTGTATCTAAGGCGACCGCACTTTTCTGTTGGGCTAAATTACAAACTTCTAATAGCGTAGCATTATCCGCAATGACCCTAAAGTGCGGTGGATTTTGACATTCTTTTATCATAGTGATTTTTTATTTGAAAAGAACAAAAATGGGATATTGCTATCCCATTTTGACATTAATGTTTTGAACGTTTTGCGATCTCTTCATCGCGTAAAACCCGACGTAAAATCTTACCTACATTGGTTTTTGGCAGTTCGTCTCGGAACTCAATTTCTTTTGGTATTTTATAGCCAGTGAGATATTGACGACAATGGTTGCGAAGTTCATCACGAGTTAAAGTATCGTCTTTTTTCACGACAAAGATTTTTATCGTTTCGCCAGAAACTGCGTGAGGAACACCAATTGCTACAGCCTCTGCTACTTTGTAATTCAGCATAACGACATCTTCAATTTCATTTGGATAGACATTAAAGCCAGAAACCAAAATCATATCTTTTTTACGATCTACAATGCGTAAACTATATGATTCATCCATAATGATAATATCGCCTGTTGCCATCCAACCATCTTTTAACACTTCACTCGTTGCTTCTGGTCGTTGCCAATAACCTCGCATTACTTGCTCGCCTTTAACCCATAATTCGCCAGCTTCGCCAATTTTTGCATCAGAACCATCATCTTTAATGATTTTTATATCAGTATTTGGCACTGGCACACCAATAGTACCATTATGTTTCACAACATTAATCGGACAAGCAGCGATTAATGGCGAACACTCTGTCATTCCATAACCCTCAATGATGTTACAGCCCGTTAATTCGTGCCAACGTGTTGCTACAGACTGTTGAATAGCCATACCGCCACCCACAGAAAGTTTCAACGCAGAAAAATCAACTTCTTTGAAATTTTCATTATTTAACAAAGCATTAAATAAGGTATTTACACCAGTGATTGCTTCAAAACGGTATTTTTTCAACTCTTTCACAAATCCTTCAATATCTCTCGGATTAGTAATTAAGATCGCCGTGACGCCTAATTCCAAAAATAATAAGCAGTTTACCGTTAAGGCAAATACGTGATAAAGAGGCAAGGCTAAAATAGCTGAACGAGTGCGAGAATGATCGCCAATAAAAGGCTCTGCAATCCATTTTGCTTGGAAGACATTGGTTATAATATTTCCGTGTGTCAGCATTGCACCTTTCGCCATGCCAGTTGTGCCGCCTGTGTATTGTAAAAAGGCTAAATCCTCACGCGACATTTCTGGACGAACATATTGGCGATATTTACCAATACTCAATACTTCACGGAATGTTACTGCGTGCGGTAATTTGTATTTCGGCACGAGTTTTTTCACATATTTCACAACAAAATTAATCAAAGTACGTTTACCAAATGAAAGTTGATCGCCCATTCGGGTAAGAATAACGTGTTTGACATTAGTATTGAAAACAACTTTTTCTAAGGTAGAAGCAAAATTTGATACCACGACAATCGCTACCGCACCACTATCTTGCAACTGATGTTCTAATTCTCTCGGTGTATAAAGTGGATTGACATTTACTGCAATTAAGCCAGCACGCAAAATGCCAAAAAGTGCGATGGGATATTGCAATAAATTTGGCATCATCAATGCCACGCGATCGCCACGTTGAAGTTTAAATTCATTTTGCAAATACGCGGCAAATGCACGACTGCGCTCTTCTAATTTACGGAAAGTAAGTACTTGCCCCATATTAATGTAAGCAGGGCGATCTGGATGTTCACGCACAGCTTTGTCGAACATATCCAAAATAGATTCATATTTTGAGGTATCCAGAAATTTTTCAGAACCTTCTGGATAATTTTGAAACCAAATTTTTTCCATTTTTTATCCTAATTTGTTGGAAAATCTTCAAGATTTTATCATTTAATTCAAATAATAGTGAATTTCAGGCTGAACATACCAAGGGCGATGTCGCCATCTAAAAAATCCCCAATCATCATCTTCATCCCAATCATCTGTTGGATAATTATAAGTGGTGCTGAGTGTCCAAATTCGATATTTATCAGCTTGAACAACAGGATAAGTATAATCAGCTTGTTCGATCTTGCCTTTCTCCGTCCCTGTTAATTGCCCACCCACCGTAATATAGCGTTCTTTTAAATTTTCAGGCTCAACAAAACCGTTGAAATAGACGATAAAGCGACCATCGGATTGAAATTCAACAAATGGTTTACCTGAAATTGATGATACGGGTAAACTTAACACTTCAATTTTTGTTTGATTTGCTAAAACGGTAGTATTGATAATTTTTCCTCCAAGTCGAACCGTTTTACAATGGCAGGTTAAATCCTGAGGAGAAATCTCGCGATAGGAATTAATAGAGAATCGCTCTTTTTCTAACCCTTTTGGTGGTGCAATACAGCCCGTTAATCCGAAACAAAGTGCGGTAAAAAATAAGGTGATTTTTCCTTTCATTTTCTATCCTCCAGTTATTTAAACTTATTCACGTCCTGGTAATTTTTTCCAAGTAACCTCGTTTCGCAAATAAATCGGTTCAATCTCTAAAGCTGAAATTGTGTGTTTTTGCAAAAATTCTACTCGTGCAAGTTCTAACATATATAAGGCATTAGGTAGTTCTATATCTGAGCCAGTTAGATTTTTTTCAGTAAATTGAGAATAAGCAGCCCAACCTGTCCCGACTCTAAATGCGTTATCATTTTGAAGCTGATTAATCGCTTGTTTTGGAGAACAAACTTGTTCGCTAATGATTTCTCGCCATTGAAAAACTTCCCCAAAATCTGACCGCACTTTTTCTCTCACTACTTGAGAAAAATAGACTTCATTCATTCTGGCATCAATTGCGGCAACGACATTTTCTGCTTGATGTAATTCAAATGCCGCCTGTGCCATTGCGGTTAAATTTGAAATTGGAATGACAGGCAAATCCGCACCAAACGCTAAACCTTGTGCAATCCCCGCACCAACACGAACGCCAGTAAAACTACCAGGCCCACGCCCAAAAGCTAAAGCATCAACTTGATTTAAACCTAAACCCGAATTTGCCAAAATTTCATCGATCATAGGTAAAATTCGTTTAGTGTGTGTGCGTTGTGCTAGTTCATTAATATGTGTTTTCTCACCACGATACAATAAAGCGACTGAACAGGCTTCAGTAGAGGTGTCCAACGCCAATAAAGTTAAATTTTGCATTATTATTCTCGTTTACTTATTTTGTAAGAATTGTATCACTTTGTTGAGATCACGGGTACGACTTGAGTTAGGTAAACTTTTCAAAAAAGTTTCGCCATAATTGCGCATCACTAATCGATTATCACAAATAATCACAACGCCACGATCTGTAACATCACGAATTAAACGTCCAACGCCTTGTTTCAAGGTAATTACCGCTTCAGGAATTTGAATATCATTGAATGGATCGCCACCTTGTAAACGACAATCCTCAATGCGAGCTTTCAACAAAGGCTCATCTGGCGCAGTAAAAGGAAGTTTATCAATAATCACTAAAGAAAGTGCATCGCCTCGCACATCTACACCTTCCCAAAAGCTAGAAGTTGCCACCAAAACGCTATGCGTTTCTTTTATAAATTGTTCGAGTAATTTGCCTTTTGAGGTTTCGCCTTGTAATAAAATCGAAAGATGACTTTTTTCACGGAAATATTCAGCTAAACCACGCATCATTGAATAAGAAGTGCAAAGAACAAAGCAACGCCCTTTGTTTGCTTCAATCACGGGTAATAACATTTCGCCTAGTGAATTTAATGTATTCACTTGATTAGTATTCGGCAAATATCGAGGCACACAAAGCAAAGACTGCTCAGAATAATTAAAGGGACTATATAAAATTTTTTGTGTCGCATTTTCAATGCCTAAACGTTGGCAGAAATGATTAAAAGTTCCCCCCACTTCTAATGTCGCAGATGTGAATATCCAAGCGGCTTCTTTCGCTTCGAGCTGAGCACCAAATTTATCGGCCACTGTCAATGGCGTAATATGTAAACCAAACTGGCGACCATTTCCTTCATACCAATAACAATAACCTACAATATTTGTTTCAGATAAACGCTTAAGCTGAATTTTAATGGACTCAACACGCTCAAAAATACTGTCTAAAGTTTGGGAACGACCAAGTGCTAATTTAATTACTTCAGATAAAAAATCTATTTTCTCTTGTAATAATTCAAAGGCTTTTTTCACCGCACTTTGCCTGTAAAGCTCACGCCAATTTCCTCGAACATTACTCCCATTACCCAGTAATAAACGAAAATCTTGTACCACTTTCAGTAAGGTATCAGATGTTGTGCCAAGCTGCTGCATATCTTTGAGCTCTGTGCGATAGACAATATTAATATCCTTGCATAAATCAAAAAGCTGGAGTGATGTTAAAGATTGACCAAAATATTGACTGGCAATATCTGGCAGCTGATGAGCTTCGTCAAAAATAATCACTTCTGCATTTGGAATAAGTTCGCCAAAACCACTTTCTTTTACAGCCATATCAGCAAAAAATAAATGATGATTAACTACAACCAAATCAGCATTTAATGCTTTTTTACGCGCACTTGCTACATAACATTCTGAATAATTAGGGCAATCGGTGCCTAAACAACTTTCAGCTGTACTCGTCAGTTGAGGAATAATTGGGCTATCTTCTGCAAGCTCGATACATTCTGTGAAATCGCCTGTTTTAGTACTATTGTTCCATTTTCGTACTTTACTTAATTCAGCTAAAACAGACTTATCTCCAAGCACACCTTGAGCAATCACTTGATCTAAACGCTCTAAACAAAGATAGTTTGCCCGACCTTTTAGCAACGCAATTTTTCCCGTGAAATTAAGGGCTTTTTTAATAGCTGGAAGATCTCGATTAAAAAGCTGATCTTGAAGATTTTTAGATCCTGTAGAAATAATGGTTTTTTTACCAAAAACTAAAGCAGGCGCCAGATATGCAAAGGTTTTTCCTGTCCCCGTTCCAGCTTCAACTACAAGAGAAGATTTATTTTGAATTGCTTTACCTACAGCATGTGCCATTTCAAGTTGTTCAGCTCGAGGACGAAAACCTTTGATATTTTGGCTTAATTCGCCATTTAGTGAGAAAATATTGGCAATTTGATTTTCGTAATCCATCTAGTAAAACATATTTTTAAAGTAAATAACTGCGAAGATTGTCGCATAGAAACGCTAAATATCAAGAATAAAAAATACTGGTGGTTTAAGATTACATAGAGGCTATTTTTAAAGAACGGTTATGCTTTGAATGGTTTTTGCTCAATGAGAAAGGTTAAAAATGATTTGTCATTACCTTATCTTTTGCTAGTCAGGCTAAAAGTGCGGTAAAAATTTTAGATGTTTTAAAATGAATAAAATCTTATTGAGTTTTTTCATAGATAGCTTGCTTATCCCAAAAACTGGTTCTAGAATACAGGGTTTATTGCGACCAATTGGGTGAGAATATGTTGGATAATTGCTTTTCTTTTCCTGTTCGTGTGTATTATGAAGATACTGATGCAGGTGGCGTAGTGTATCACGCTCGCTATTTGCATTTTTTTGAACGAGCAAGAACAGAATATTTGCGTACATTAAATTTTACGCAACAAACCTTACTAGAGGAACAACAACTCGCATTTGTTGTCAAAACGCTCGCCATTGATTATTGCGTGGCAGCAAAATTGGATGATTTACTTATGGTGGAAACAGAGGTTTCAGAAGTAAAAGGGGCTACAATCCTTTTTGAACAGAGACTGATGCGCAACACCCTGATGTTATCAAAGGCTACTGTTAAGGTAGCCTGTGTTGATCTAGGCAAGATGAAACCTGTGGCGTTTCCCAAAGAAGTTAAAGCGGCGTTTCATCACTTAAAATAATTTTTCGGAGTATGCAATGACTGCAGAATTGAATTTTTTAGATCTTTTTCTAAAAGCAAGTATTGTTGTGCAACTGGTAATTGTGATTTTGATTTCTTTCTCAATCATATCTTGGGCAATTATTATTCAACGTAGCCGTATTTTAACGAATGCCTTAAAAGAAGCACGTACGTTTGAAGATCGTTTCTGGTCAGGAGAAGATTTAAATAAACTTTATGAAGGGCTATCTAATCGTCGCGATGGATTAACGGGTAGCGAACAAATTTTTTGCGTGGGATTTAAAGAATTTTCACGTTTAAAACAAGTAAATCCAGACGCACCTGAAGCGATTATTAAAGGCACAATGCGCGCGATGAATCTTGCGATGAACCGTGAGATTGAAAGTTTGGAAAACCGAGTTCCATTCTTAGCCACAGTGGCATCTGTTAGCCCTTATATTGGTTTATTCGGAACTGTTTGGGGTATCATGCACGCTTTTATGGCATTAAGTGGTGCAAAACAAGCAACGTTACAGATGGTGGCACCAGGTATCGCTGAGGCCTTGATTGCCACTGCGATTGGTTTATTTGCCGCAATTCCTGCAGTAATGGCTTATAACCGTTTAAGCTTACGAGTGAATGCCATTGAACAAGATTACGGTAATTTTATTGATGAATTTACGACGATTTTACACCGTCAAGCCTTTGGTAAAGCCCCTCACTAAAAATAGGGAAAATTGACCGCACTTTGAAGAAAAAGTGCGGTAAAAATAAGTTAAAATTTTAGAGGAATATATGGCTCGTCGTCAGCGTAAAGCAATTAAATCTGAAATTAATATTGTGCCTTTTTTGGATGTGCTTTTAGTTTTAGTGTTAATTTTTATGGCAACCGCCCCTATTATTAGTCAAAGCGTTCAAGTTGAATTGCCTGATTCTGTGCAAAGCCAAGAGGTTTCTAATGAAGATAAAGTCCCCGTCATTCTTGAAGTGGCAGGCATTGGAAAATATGCGATTTCTATTGGCGGAGAACGTCAAGAAGGTTTAACAGAAGAAATGGTTACTCAATTATCTAGACAGGAATTTGATAAGAATAATAATACACTATTTTTAGTAGGCGGAGCTAAAGAAGTGCCTTATGAAGAAGTGATTAAGGCATTGAATTTACTTCATCTTGCAGGCATTAAATCTGTAGGTTTAATGACAAATCCCATTTAGCTAAGTAGGTAACACGTGCAAAATAATCGACAAAAGAAAGGAATCAATGCTTTTGCTATTTCTATCCTTTTGCACTTTATCTTGTTTGGCTTATTGATTTTAAGTTCACTTTATCACACTGTTGAAATTATGGGTGGTGGAGAAGGTGAAGGAGATGTAATAGGGGCAGTGATTGTTGATACGGGTACGGCTGCTCAGGAATGGGGGCGTATTCAACAACAAAAAAAAGGGCAAGCGGATAAACAAAAACGCCCAGAACCTGTTGTGGAAGAAAAACCACCTGAGCCTAATCAAGAAGAGATTAAGCATCAACAAGAAGTTCAACGACAAGAAGAGTTAAAACGTCAGCAAGAACAGCAACGTCAGCAAGAACAGCAACGTCAGCAAGAACAGCAACGTCAGCAAGAACAACAACGTCAGCAAGAAATAAAAAAACAACAAGAGCAAGCTCGTCAAGAAGCGTTGGAAAAACAGAAGCAAGCTGAAGAGGCTAAGGCTAAACAAGCGGCTGAAGCTGCAAAATTAAAAGCAGATGCAGAGGCTAAACGTTTAGCTGCTGCGGCAAAACAAGCTGAAGAAGAGGCTAAAGCGAAAGCCGCAGAAATTGCTGCTCAAAAAGCAAAACAAGAGGCGGAAGCTAAGGCAAAACTAGAAGCGGAAGCTAAGGCAAAAGCCGCCGCTGAAGCTAAAGCAAAGGCTGAAGCGGAGGCAAAAGCGAAAGCTGATGCAGAAGCTAAGGCAAAACTAGAAGCGGAAGCTAAGGCAAAAGCCGCCGCTGAAGCTAAAGCAAAGGCTGAAGCGGAGGCAAAAGCAAAAGCTGATGCAGAAGCTAAAGCGAAAGCCGCTGCTGAGGCAAAAGCTAAAGCTGCTACGGAAGCGAAACGTAAAGCAGATCAAGCAAGCCTAGATGATTTCTTAAATGGCGGAGATATTGGTGGCGGCAGTGCATCTAAAGGGGGAAACACAAATAAAGGTGGAACTCAAGGTAGCGGTGCTGCACTTGGCTCTGGCGATGGTGGTAAGGTTGGGGATCAATACGCAGGTGTAATTAAGAAAGAGATTCAACGTCGTTTCTTAAAAGATCCAAATTTTGCAGGAAAGGTTTGTCGTATTAAAATTCAATTAGGTCGAGATGGCACAATCTTGGGGTATCAAAAAATTTCAGGCTCTGATGATATTTGTTCAGCTGCATTAAGTGCGGTGGCTAGAACGAAAAAAGTTCCAGCTGCGCCATCAGATGAAATTTATGAAAAATATAAATCACCAATTATTGACTTTGATATTCGATAATTCTTTAGAAAAATTTATTGTTAAATTTTAAAGGTAACAAAATGAAATTATTAAAACGTTTAGTGAGCGTATTTGCGATTGTACTTGCTGTTGGAAGCAATGCATTCGCTGGCGATGAAGTACGCATTGTCATTGATGAAGGGGTTGATGGTGCGCGCCCTATTGCTGTCGTGCCATTTGTTGGTTCTGCACCAGAAGATATTAGCAAAATAGTTGCAGATGATTTACGTAACAGTGGTAAGTTTAATCCTATTGCGGTGTCTCAAATGCCTCAACGCCCAACTTCAGCAGCAGAGGTAAATCCTGAGGCTTGGTCGAATATTGGAATTGACGCAATTGTAATTGGACAAGTGGTTCCATCGGGTAATGGTTATAGTATTACTTATCAATTAATTGATACGGTTGGTGCATCAGGTACGCCAGGGGCTGTATTAATGCAAAATAGCTATACAGTGACAAATAAATGGTTACGCTATGGAGCGCATACTGTGAGTGATGAAGTTTTTGAAAAATTAACTGCGATCCGTGGTGCCTTTAGAACTCGTATCGCTTATGTTGTGCAAAAAAATGGCGGTTCGCAACCTTATGAAGTTCGTGTAGCAGATTATGATGGCTATAATCAATTTATCGTCAATCGTAGTGCCCAACCAATTATGTCTCCAGCTTGGTCTCCAGACGGCCAGCGTTTGGCTTATGTATCGTTTGAAAATAAAAAATCACAACTTGTTGTACAGGATTTAAATTCTGGCGCACGTAAAGTAGTGGCATCTTTTCAAGGGCATAATGGCGCACCAGCCTTTTCGCCAGATGGTTCTCGTTTAGCTTTTGCTTCTTCTCGTGATGGTGTTCTGAATATTTACGTTATGGGAGCAAATGGCGGTACACCTACTCAATTGACGAGTGGTGCGGGTAATAATACTGAACCAGCGTGGTCGCCAGACGGAAATTCAATTTTATTTACATCCGATAGAAGTGGTTCGCCACAAGTTTATCGAATGGATGCAAGCGGAGGTAGTGCAACAGCAGTGGGTGGTCGCGGCAGCGCGCAAATTAGTGCAGATGGAAAAACACTTGTGATGATTAATGGTAACAATAATGTAGTTAAACAAGATCTCACAACGGGCGTTTCAGAGGTACTTAGTACATCTTTTCTAGGCGAAAGTCCAAGCCTCTCTCCAAATGGAATTATGATTATTTATAGTTCTACACAGGGCTTAGGAAAGGTGCTACAATTGGTTTCTGCAGATGGTCGCTTTAAGGCGAGCCTTCCAGGAAGTGATGGTCAAGTTAAATTTCCAGCTTGGTCTCCATACTTAACTAAATAAAAAACTCATTTAGGAGAAATCTAATGAACAAATTTGTTAAATCATTATTAGTTGCAGGTTCTGTAGCTGCATTAGCAGCTTGTAGTTCATCTAACAACGATGCTGCAGGCAATGGTGCTGCTCAAACTTTTGGCGGTTACTCTGTTGCTGATCTTCAACAACGTTACAATACCGTTTATTTCGGTTTTGATAAATATGACATTACTGGTGAATACGTTCAAATCTTAGATGCGCACGCTGCATATTTAAATGCAACGCCAGCTGCTAAAGTATTAGTAGAAGGTAACACTGATGAACGTGGTACACCAGAATACAACATCGCATTAGGCCAACGTCGTGCAGATGCAGTTAAAGGTTATTTAGCTGGTAAAGGTGTTGATGCTGGTAAATTAGGCACAGTATCTTACGGTGAAGAAAAACCTGCAGTATTAGGTCATGATGAAGCTGCATATTCTAAAAACCGTCGTGCAGTGTTAGCGTACTAATTCTTAGTATTTCTAATACTTGAAAAACAGGATCCATTTTTTATTGGATTCTGTTTTGTTTTCATCGTTTGTAATTTAACCAATTAGCTTGAACGAATGAATTTATTCTTTCGATTCTAGAGCAAATGCGTTATCATAAATCCATTAGTACAGTGGGTCGTTAGCTCAGTCGGTAGAGCAGCGGACTTTTAATCCGTTGGTCGAAGGTTCGAATCCTTCACGACCCACCACTCTCTGATTTAGTTGTCCAGTTGGGTTGTTAGCTCAGTTGGTAGAGTAGCGGACTCTTAATCCGTCGGTCGAGAGTTCGAGCCTCTCACAACCTACCAAATAGAGTTTTCTAAGTATTGTAAGTTTTCTCTTTAGAATTAATAACTTACGTACTTTTTGTTTCTGGATAATCATCCAGTTTGTCGTTTTCTGCTATTCTGCTTTACCTAGCAAGGCGAGTGTTTGACGAGAATTTGACTTGATTCACGTATGACAATAAATGGTCGGCATTTAGGTGTGCATACTTCTGAACCATTTCTATCGTTTCCCATCCGCCTAACTCTTTGAGTACCATTAGCGGTGTTCCGCGTTGGATATGCCAGCTTGCCCAAGTGTGACGTAAATCATGAAATCGGAAATTCTTAATATTGGCTCGCTGCAAGGCGCGCTTAAAATCCCTTCGTGAAATATCATCACGTAGTTTCCCTGTTCCGCTATGAAAAACATAGGGAGACACTTGATATTTCATCCTTTCTTTGATTAGATTAATTGCGTCATCACTTAAAGGCAGAGAACGTCCACGTCCAGATTTTGCAATATCGCCAGTAACTATTGCCATTTTGTTAGCAAAATTAATTTTATCCCACGTCATTGACAAAATCTCCGTCATTCTAGCCCCCGTCAATAAGGCGAACTGGCAGACATCTTTCATCCAATTAAGATTTAAGCTATCTAATAATCGCTCTGCTTCCTTTTCAGTAATCCAGCGGATGCGTTTTTTGGGTTCGCTATTTTTAGCGATATAAGGCACGACATCAATCCAACCAGCTTGCTTTGCCAGATTGATTGCCCGCATAATGGACGAACGATAGCGGTTTTGGGTTGCTGGGGAAAGTATTTTCCCTGTGCGTACAACGTGCGTAGGAATCGCATTTTGAATATCTTCACTTGTTAAAGAACTAAGCAGCTTGTTCCCGATTTCATCGCACCAATATTTGGCGTGCTGAATTTTGGTGAGTTTGTCTTTTTTATGCTCTGCGTCTTTGAGCAATAAAATTAAGGCTTGCTCCACCGTTTTTTCGGGCTTTTTGTTAAGCTGCTCCACTTGCCATGCTTCGTGCTTGAGCTTATCGTGGAGATGTTGAGCTAATTTTTTGTCAGTTGTTTTACTACTGCATCGAACTCGCTCGCCGCTTGGTGTGGTAAAATCGATTTGCCACACGCCATTTTTATTTTTGCGGATCGGCATTTTTGTTTCTCCTGTGTATCACCGACCTTCGCATATAGATCGCTGAGATTTTCAGCTTTTTTGCGATTGCGATCAAGATCGGATTTAAAAACTCGCCACATTCTAGACCCTTCCATTTGGAAAAATCCCCACTTTAATTTATTTTTCCGCACGGTTGTTTCGCTAAGGTTCAAGCACTTTGCAACATCGCGAATAGTGAGCGTTTGTTCCATATTTCCTCCAATAAAAAACCGCCCATAAGAGCGGTTATAATGATTTATTTTAGTTAGCCCACTTCATCTAACTTATTCATCTTTTTGTAAAGAGGATAGGGCGATTTAATGGGTTGTAAATGGGTTTTAAAAATCGTTCGGGTCGTCGTCTTCCTCTAGCTCTATCACATCAAGCCGTTGAATAACTTCAAATTTAGCTAAAAAACGCAGTCTGTTCTCAAAATCACCATCTCTCCATACATACATAACTTCGCGTTCCGGTTCTTCAAACATATCCCAGGAATAAGCGTTTTCTTTCGCGATATGTAAAGCGACATTATCAAAACACCTACTTTCATCTTCCCATGTATTTCCATCATCATTGTTTGTAGGATTGTTACTTTCCAATGCGTAACGATATAAATATTTAGCCATAATTTATTCCTCCGGTGGTTGTGGTAGCGGTTGCCAATAAATAACCTCCACTTCCTCGCCAGGGTTTTCATCCGATTCCCAATACGGAATTAAACAACCTTCACAATCCGACTTATCGTCATATAAATACCAGCCAAGACCAACAGCCCAATGATCACCATCCTCAGTAAAATAAATTAGGTGTTTGTTAGTTGCATTACGATACTCTAAGTCGGTAGAAAATGGTTCTGGTAGTTCGTTTGCACAATTAATCCAGCCATTATTTTCACTCATTTTTCCCCTCCAAAATTGCTTTGCGTTTTGCTTTAATAATTGGCGTAACTACCCGTTTAATCGCCAGTTGCAATTCACCTATAAAGGTCTCATCTTTCATATTGTCAAATGCAATACCCATCAACTTCGTCAAACACACCACCTTCCCAGTCTAATAGCACGATATTTCCGCCTAACACTTGCGTATTTTTTGATATTTTAAGTTGATCACGTTGGTAGTCGTCCATTTCAACTTCGATTGTTATGCGGACTTTTTGGGTTATTTCATTGCTCATTTCCTACTCCTTTTCCTTTGTAACTTGGATATTCAGATCTCAAAATCCGATAACAATTTGTTTTTAACTCAAAAATGCTTCTCGGCAGAGCGTTAATAGGCAATGTTTTACAGGCTCTCCCGGTGTCGTCCATACCATACGGCACACCGATTGCGCGCCAACATCGTGCGGCATGTACCGCTGCGTCTTTAACCACATCCGAGTTAATCACAAAGCTATTCGGCCCAATGCGTTGCAACAAAACACCTTGTGCCATAAGCTTTTTAACCCGCCGTCTAAATTGACTTTCGCTTAATCCAGAGCCTTCAATAAGGTGTCTTACACTCAATATTGCAAAGTCTTCTGCTCTTTTCTCTGCATGATCATCGCTATACGTGCCAACACTGCCACCGATATACGTTACCAAGGTGTGTTGTGCGATGCGGTCTAATGTTTCATCCCAGATATACTCAAGGATATGTTCGTCTAGCACTTTCATATCTTCCCCAATCTCATTCTCATCCCTGACAACCGCTCCGAACATTTAATCCATTCGCTCATATCACACCACCAATACATATAATAGCCATTCTGTGAATCCTTTCATGCTTACTCCTAATATAAATCTTCTGAGAACAGAATATCTGAGTTTGGTGAACCAGATAAACGAATTACTTGGTTCTGAGCTTTAGCAATTTCCATTGCTTCTTTACGACCTACAAAACGACCTTTATTAGTTAGAAACCCTTGTTCCCAATCTAAAAGAGCATACTTGTATTGTTTTTCTAATTCTTTAATCTGCTTACGCATGAATGGGTCATAGTGTCTTAAACCATATACTTCATGGATAATCTCACCGCCATCTTCATTTGTACCATCTCTTTCATCTACAAACACTTGGCAAGCAGAGCATACAATTCTTTCAGGAATATCTACATATTCTCTTTTTTGGTTTAAGAGTTTAATAAATTCATTGAATAATGTTTGTCTTTCTTCAGGCGTTTGTTGTTTGATTAAATTAATAATATCCATCACTTACTCCATCATACTCTTCATAAAATCAAGCCATTTTTGAGCATCTTCTTTTGTGCGGAAACATTGACCATTTATCATCAAGTTAGCTGCACAATCTGCATAAAACGAAAAATATCTAATCACTCCATCGCTTAAATAGAAAAACTCATCGCCAATATGTGGTTTAAACGGCTTAGGTAAAGTGCTTGTGTCGAATTTTGGATCAAGTTTTTTTACAAAGAACCATTCCATGGTCAGATTAGCGAGCCATGGTTGGATGATGCCATCTTCCGGCTGCATCACAAACTCGCCGTTTTTAGTTTTGGCGATAACTTTTAGAGGTAAATCAGGATTACCATCACATAGCACTAGAAAATTCTCCTTGTAAGCCTTTTCCAACACTTGTTCTGAGGTTAGTTTATGTTCTTCCCACATTCCGACAATATCAAGACCACCTTGACATGAACAGTAAGCACCGCAATCTTTCCAGTTTTCCGATGCGCCCTTGATAGTACCATCTTTATTAAAAATAATGCCTAGCAATGGATAAATTTCAGTGGATCCGCCCGGATATGAAAATTCATCAGGAATGCGGTAATAAACTATAGCTTTCAAACCATTACGTAATTTAACAGGCTCGCCATTTAAAGCTGCATCTAAGTTAAATTCTTTCATTTTCTATCTCCATTAAAACAAAAGGCACTCACTTGGAACGCCTATTGGATTTATTTGTTTAAATAATTAATCATTCTTTCCCCGATCCACTTAATAACCGGTACAGCCATACTATTGCCGATAGCTTTATAGCGCGGGCTATCCGGGCAATCTTCGGCTGGTTTATTTCGATACGATATTTGCGTATAACCTGGAGGAAAACCTTGTAATTTTTCGCATTCTGAAGGGGTAAGTTTGCGAATGTTTTGGTTGATGCTCATGCATGGAATGTTATTCCCACCTGTCCCCATTCTTGCGGTAAGTGTTGGCGTAGTGCCGTCCTTTTGTATGCGCACAACATCGCGTCGGTCTGAAATATCGAACAAAACATTTTCCTGCCCATTATTGCGCCCTAGGCAGTGGGCAGTTGATGTTGAAATAATCGGGTCTTGCGTACCATGTACTACAATAGTTTCAGAGCCACCACCAAGCGCCCCACCACTAGCTTTTACTAGCCCCCCCAATACGGATTGGCGATACGTTCCAAAGCTTCCCTCAGCGTAGCAGGTAAAACCTTGTTGCGTTTTTCCGCACGATTGAGAATACCCTTGCAAGCTTTTGCGCTCAAAAAGTATTTGGGCGACGCTTCTTTCTCTAGCACTTGCCACAAGGAACACGCGCTTGCGTCGTTGGGCGAGTCCGAAGTATTGAGCATTGAGTGTTCGCCACGCGACAGTTCGAGCTGAATGCAATAAACCTGCGTTTGTCCATTTTCGCCCTGTTGGCTGCAATGGCTGACGTTCTTGAACCAGTCCAGCCAAAAAGTGTCCGAATGCGTTGTCCTTGGTGGATAGTACACCCGGAACGTTTTCCCACAACAAAACGCACGGCTGCTTACCGTCTTGGTATCTAACATAATCAATAGCCTCTAATATGTGTATTAAAGTTAACGTGAGATTTCCGCGGTCGTCATCTAACGAGTTTCGCAAACCAGCGACAGAAAATGCTTGACAAGGAGTACCACCAACAAGCACATCAGGCGCAGGAATTTCACGGTTTAAGATTTTTTCGGGTAAGGTGGTCATATCACCAAGATTTGGGATGTTGGGATAATGATAAGCAAGCACGGCGCAAGGAAAAGGCTCAATTTCGCTAAACCACAGCGGTTTACTTAAGCCTTTCCATGCCACGCTTACCGCTTCAATCCCTGAACAGATTGAACCGTAGGTAAACATAGTGCGGTTATTTTTTCCTCTGTTTTGGATTAATCACAGGCAACACAGGTACAAGTGGTTTTGCTGTTGTAACTGTTGTTGATGTGCTGCTGCGGCTTTCATTTATCCAGTCAAATAGTTCCTCCCACGAATCGTAGTCAAGTTTGTGGAATGCGTTATTTCGGTCGCTTGCCCAGCGTTTCAGATGCTCATTAATATCGCGAGTAATTACCTCTCGAGTATTACTGCTTAACACGCTCCAGTAGGTTTTAACATCGTGAATAGTTTCGCTAACGATATAAGTATGTCGTGGCAAGCTGTATCGGACGTGACTAATCATTAAATTTTGGAATTTATGTAAGGGGAGTTTGATGTTAATTTCATTCATTTTCGTTTGCTTTTCTTTTTACGTTTACTAAAAATACGTTCTTGTTTTATTGCTCTAAGCTCAGTTTCAAGCGTCGCATTTTCTCGTTTTAGTTGATTGTTCTCAGCTTCCAGACTTTTAATTAATTCACCCAATTTTCGTAGCTTCAATTCATGGAGTTCGATAGATTTATCAATATGTTTATCCAATCGTCTAAGATCGTCTATCAGGACTTTTTCAGCTAGCCGTTTAAGTAATCTCATAATCTATCCCTAATCCCGCCAAATTCTTTTATTAGGCTATCCACTGTTTTACCAAGCACGCTCGCCATTAAGACAAAGTCTACATCAAAACGAGCAGTTACATCTTCTTTTACAATATCATCGTTCTGCTCGGTGATATTGTCGTCAAATTTCAGGCGTTTAAGCGTGCCATCTTCAACCAAGATAAATTTAAGGTTGTTTTCCCACTCAAGCGCGAGTTTAGAGATCAAGCCATTTTGAACAAGATCGATAATTTCCTCGTCTTCAATATCTTTTTGTTTACAGTGGATAACGCCAAGATCTTCTTTTTCGCGGATTTCCACTTCCTTACGCAAGATTAGCCAATCAGGTGCAGTATCTGTAACCCATCTTGTCATTACTTCACACGGCGCACAGTTAAACGCCAACGGTACTACTGGCAAGCTGCCAAGCGATTTACGCAAAAGTGCAAGTACATCTTCGGCTGTTTTACTTGATGCTGTATCAACAAAGATAAGTTGTTTCAACGTGTCGATATAAAGTGCGGTCGTTTTGATACGAGAAAACGCTTGCGGAAGTAGGGTAGCTATCACATCATCTTTTAAAGATGATCGTTCTACTTTCTTTAATTTTCGCTGTTCTTTTTCTTCAAGTGCAGTGATTCGTTTATTGAGTTCACGATTCACAACTTCCACAGGCAAAATCTTCTCTTCTCGTTTAGCTACAAGTAAGATTTTTCCGTTCGCTTGATGTGCTAAATTTTCGCTGGTGACGAGCGGAGCAGACCAACCGAAATGGCTAACATCTGCTGAACCACACGGAGTAAATTCACATTCTTTGAGTTGTTTTTCGATATTCTCAAAGTCTATTTGTTTTGTTAATTGGTAAATAATTGCATTTCTGAACCAGTACATTTTTATTATTCCTCATAAATAAAAGCCGCTAATTAATAGCGGCAGATTTTAAGCATCATCTTCGTAGTAGTGTTCTTCAACCACGAATCTATCACTACCATAGATAGGTTCTCTATATGGTTTTTTAGTCGTCTTTAACCTCAACAAACTCACCTATCTCATCTAACGTGTACCAAGTATCAGCTTTGATGTTATTTTCACCGACTTTTGATGCTTTGATATGGATTAGCTCGCCATCATGATTGCGATATACACAAACAATAGCACCATTAATACTCGCCTTAGCTTTAGATTGCCAACCAAGCGCAACAGCTATAGATTGCTTGCCAGATACTTCCGCTACCGACTGATCGCCTGCATTAGTCGCTGCCGACTGATCGCCTGTATTAGTCGCTACCGACTGATCGCCTGTATTAGTCGCTGCCGACTGATCGCCAGTATTAGTCGCTACCGACCGATAGCCTGTATTAGTCGCTGCCGACTGATAGCCTGTATTAGTCGCTGCCGACCAATAGCCTGTATTAGTCGCTGCCGACCGATAGCCTGTATTAGTCGCTGCCGACCAATAGCCTGTATTAGTCGCTGCCGACTGATCGCCTGTATTAGTCGCTGCCGACCAATAGCCTGTATTAGTCGCTGCCGACCGATAGCCTGTATTAGTCGCTGCCGACCAATAGCCTGTATTAGTCGCTGCCGACCGATCGCCTGTATTAGTCGCTGCCGACCAATAGCCTGTATTAGTCGCTGCCGACTGATCGCCTGTATTAGTCGCTACCGACCGATAGCCTGTATTAGTCGCTACCGACCGATAGCCTGTATTAGTCGCTGCCGACTGATCGCCTGTATTGGACACCTTGGCAGCATCCCAATCAACTTTACCTTTTATCCATTCAACGGCTTTTTTTATCATTTCCGGTAAGTTAATTTCGGTTTCGATCGTGATTTTTGCAGATGCAATTTTTGTATCATCACTATCTTTTGATGTTTCGCCGCTCATTTTAACTACAGCAAATTTACTTACCGCTGGACTGTAATAGCTAAGCACATCAAGCGGGTATTCGCAGGCGTGGAATCCACTCTCACAAGCCTTAACATTACCTTTATGCTCATACGTTTTGCCTACCTCATACTGATAACCTCGACAAGTCCAGTCTTGCTTAAACCCTTTATAAGCTATAATTTCTTTGTTTTCTTCAGCCATTTTTATCTCTCAAATTTAGATAATAAAAAAGCCACTATTGGTTAGTGGCTTGTGGTGTAACTCAAAACGGAACATCATCATTAAACCCGTCTTGTTCAGCCGCTGCGTTTAATGGGTCGGGTTTTTCTTTGTCTTTGTTGGCTGTTGTGTTTCATTGTTTGCCTTGCTGTCTAGCATTTCAAAGGATTGTGTCGCTACTTTAAGTGCGGTGCGGTTATTGCCGTTTTGGTCTTGCCAGCTTTCCTGTACTAGTTTTCCTGTTACGCAGATTTTTGAGCCTTTTTGCAGATATTGTCTTGCTACATCAGCAGAGTTGCCGTGTACCACAATGGGTATCCAATGCGTACGTTTAACTGTATTACCTTGTTTATCTCGGTAATCATCGCCGATAGCAAGATTAAATGTGGCAATTTGCCCGCCATTTTGGAATTGGCGGATTTCTGGGTCACTGCCTAAATGACCGACTAATATCACGGTGTTGGTATTACGTGCCATTAGCGCATCTCCTGTATAAGTTGTTGATAATATTCTTGAGCAATTTCTACTCGCTCTTTGATTTTCTCGATGATTTTCTCATCACGTTTAATTGTGACCGTCGTGATACGTTTTTCTTGGGGGATTTGCTCAACCAAGTCAATGTATCTGTTTGGATCGTCATAGCTTGATAATTGCTCGTAAGGGGTAGGGAGGAGGACAAAATCAATCTGTGCCTCACTACAATCCCATAGCCACATATAGCCTTGCATTTGTGCGTCATACCCAGCTTTTTTAGCTTTTTCTTCCGCCTCATCAGCAAAAAAAGGGTGTGAGCCAATATCCCAAGAACATTTAGTGTCTATGATTAATTTTCGACTTGGCACATAAATATCGCACTCGCCTGTAATCCAATCGTTTTCACGTCTTTCCGTGTTCTTTTTAAGTGGTAAGCCACGTTTACGACCGCTTAACTTAATAGCTTGTTCTTCTAGTGCGATACCTTTCTCGGTGTATTTATTGCCTTCGAAATCTTGATAGCCAAACAGGTCATATTTAACTATCTTTCTTACCGCACTTTTTGCGGTCGCCGATATTCCATTACCGCTTTTAGGCTTTACCATTAAATCAGCCAAGCCAGAGCATTTAGCTTTGAGTTGGTACATTTCCATTCTCAATTGCCTCCAACTCCGCAATCTGCTCTTGGCTAAATTCATACGCCCCACTATCACAAAGTTCTTGTAGGGTGGTTTCGCCGTTAGCAATGCTTTGTTTGCATCGCTCGAATGTATTGCTATCTACGCTTGAATTTATAATTGGCTTTTCAGGTTCAAAATCGAACCAGTCTTTAGGGTGTGACATACCGTCTCTTAACGATTGATAAATGGTTCTTAATTGGACGACTTGGGCAGGGCGCAATGATTCAAATTTACATTGATAACGCTTTCCAATCATGTCCTGCGTTACTCCAAAGTTATCAAAGAAAATACCAGCCATTTTCTTTAATCCTTCTGGGGAAACATCTTCATTTGCTTTCAATGTAACTGAGCATTGTTTAACTGCGGCCTCTATTACATCGCCAGGGATAACCCCTAAAATACAAGCTCTTAATCGTCTAGAGCCATTATTTGCTACTACTTCATATATATCTCTAGGGTCTGTAAGAATTTGTTTTCCTTTTTTTGTATATCTAACGTGTGGTACTTGAAAGACCTTAACTTGTCTTGTATTTGTTTGAATATCCCAAGCAAAAGCCTCAACAGTACTTTCTCCATTAGATTGACTTAATTCTCTGATACCGAATTGAATATTTCCCCATTCTTGAGCCAATGTCTCAGCTAGTCGGATTGATGGACCTTCTACTGATTGTCCTCCTCTAGGGTAGGAGTAAACCGCACTTTGAGCCAAAGTCTTTCTTGTACAAGATTTTAAAATTCGGTCCATTGCATCAATTGGATCGCGTGGGAATCGTTTCGCTATAACCATCATAGCCTGTACTTCTTGGCTTTCTCTTGCCGATTGAGTATCAATCATCCCATTGTGTTGTTCATTTTCTTTTATTTCTGTAGAGAAAATGTTTGCTATTTCCACCATATCTCATCTCCATTAATCTGGGTCATAATCATTCATTCTTGCGTGCAATTCACGCTCGGCAATTTTCTTAATCGCCTCTTGTCTATAAGGCTCATAACTTGCACCGCTACCAATAGCAAGCCAGAAATTATCGTTATCACACAGCATTTCCGTGAGTTCGTGATAATGCGTTTGATCGCCTTGTTTTAAATCATTGTCGATTTCAGTAGCGACTTCATCTAAAGCGATTTCATAGCCTGCTTGCCAATCCACTTTACGTTGGTGAGCCGCATCAAGTTGAGCGTAGTGATCAGCGTAAGGTTTCATTGTTTACTCCAAGTGCGGTTAATTTCTGCTTGTTTTTGTGCGGTGTAATCCTGCAGTTCTTTTTCTGCTGCCAGTGTAAGATTAGGCGGTAAACATACACCGTTTTCATATATGCCCCCTTTCAGTTCACATCGGGTTTCTTGTTGGATTTGTTGGCTTAATTCGTTATCGTGCCAATCGGTGGGGTGGGCATTGGCGTGTAGGCTAATCCCACCCACAATCATGGCAATAATCAAGGCGGCGAGAAAATAGCAGATTCTGTTTAGCCATTTTTCACTGCCTTTCATAAAGTGCGTGAAGCTTTGTTTTTCTTGGCGTAATGGGGTTTTCGAGTGTTTCATTTGGGGCTCCTTGTTAGATATTAAGCATTTTTTCTTTTGCGATTTTGCAGCTGTCTTTTTTGATTTCAAAGCCATAGGACGGGCGGTTAAGCTCTCGTGCGGCGCGTAGCGTGGATGCACTGCCAGCAACTGGATCAATCACTACATCGCCCTCATCGGTAAAGATTTCGATGAGGCGTTTTAACACGGCAATGGGCTTTTGTGTCGGGTGCAGTTTAGGGATTTCCTTGCGGTTGTCCTTTTCCCATTCGAACCAGTTTTTAATCATTTTGCCGTTGTTGTTAAATTTCGGCAGTTTATCGCGGTATAAAATCAAGGCATATTCTGTTGCGCCGACGACTTTCATATTCGCTTTGAGCACCTGTGGTGATGATGATTTAATAAACACCAAAGGGATGTGATTTTTAAAGCCGTGCTGCTTGGCGTAATCAATCACCATTGAGATTTGCTGGAAAGCGCAGAACACAATCATACAAGGGGCTTTGCCGCGTTCTTTCGGTTCTTTGATGAGCATTTTTGAACAAAAATGCATAAATTCGGCAATGCGGAAATCTTTATCTGTATCAAAAAAACTACTGTTGGCTTTGTCGCTTTCGCCGTTTTTGTTATCGCCGTTTACATACCATTCAGGGTTTGAAGCGTAAGCATTATTACCGAGATTGTAGGGAATGTCGGCGATGACTAGCTGCGCTTTTGGGATGTGGTAGCGTTTGTAGTTTTGGAAGTGATCGTTGAATAATTCGGTTTTCATTTTTGTTTCCTTTTTAGTCGATTTGTTGAATTTTGGGTGTAATAATCCGCCACACGATTTTTCAAAAGTGCGGTCGGATTTTTTGCTGTTTTATAGAATTTCTAATTGAAAACCCGTTTTTTTAGGATCGTAGGCGCGAAGATATTTTAATACGCGCCAGTTATTTCCTTGCTCGCATTCAAATTGCTCTGTAATGCGTGTCAATACGTTATGGGCGTGACGGAGAGTACTGCGATATTCGTAAGCTATGTCATAAACGGAAGCAGCGTAGTGCGAACCAATTTGTTTTAGTGCGGGGTGAAGCACTTGGCAAAGTTCCGTGCCACGCAATAAAGCAAACCACGCCCACGCCATTGTTTGCAATTCGTGTTCGGTAAATTCAAACGTAAATGTTGTCGGTTCCTGCGTGGCAATATTGGGGGATTGATTTTCTTCCATATCTTTCTCTTTTTTACGTTGATTTATGCCTTCTTTGAGTTTTACAAAGGCGGAAAAGGTGGGTTTAATTTCATCATTGAGTTGGTGATACTGTAATTTCTTTCGCCAAGCCATTTCAACACGTGAAATTAATTCGAGATTTTCAAGGGTGCAATTTCTTGAATTGCCGTCTTTGTAATCAATAATATGTCCACGCGGAATTTTTCTACCGGCTTTGCGCCAGAGATAATGCGATTTCCGTTCATAACGTTTAATGCTTGCTTTTATTAACCAACATTTTGCATTTTTACAATATCGCTCAAAGCCAATCGGTTTTAAATTTTCACCTTTCTCAAATCGACCGCTTCGTCCGGTTAGCCATTGTCTCTTCACGCGCAAAACCTTTAACGCGTGTGGATTAAATGGTTTATTGAAATAAACTTCCATTTTTTGAGCCAAGATTCTTTCATTTAACGTGCAATTCGCTTTAATGAACGCAAGTTCTTCTTTGCTGTAACGATTAGCATGCTTAAGGCTTGGAATATTGTGTTTCTTTTTTAATTTATAGAAAACATTACGATTTATTAATAAATCAAACTGTTGCTGAAACAATTTAATTAGATCAGATGGCTTTTTATCCCAATGTAAGCGAATAAACGCAATATGTTCATCGGTGAATTTAAATCGTTCCGCATTAGAGGTCATCGCCTTGCGCCTTAGATATTCTTAGAAAATCAGGGGATTCTCTTTCAATTTGACGATTTTCAAACAATGTCATTGCTTTAAGCGAAATCGCATTGCTTGCGATAATATTTGCCGCAATGCCTGATACGGCATTGGCACGTTTAATTTCTCGATTAAGTTCTTCATCGGTTAAGTCTTCATCAAGCAGTTTTTCTAACTGGGAAAATAAATGATTGTTTAAGTCTGTGATTTTATTTTTCATTTTAAATACTCTTAAAAAACCGCCCTTTCGAGCTGTAACTGGAGTAGTGCAATCAGTCTATGCTGATTTTGTTGAGATGTTATCAAAACGCTTTGAAGCATTAGATGATAGCGTATCACTTCCTCATATTCTCAATGCTTATAAGAATCAATCAGATAAATAGCATCACAAATTGATTTGGCTAGTTTATCTGGGGGAAAATTAGTATTTTTTGCTGCACTTTCTAATACAGCCTGTTTGATTAGTTCTTTATCGTTATCAGATAGGCTGTTTTCTTGTTTTTCTTCCATTTTTAACCTCGTTTGTTTTATTGTTACCATTTCAAAACACACTTCATCTATCATTCGCAACGGTTTCACATGCCGCTGTGTCTCTGTACTAGCAAATGTGTTTTGAAATATCCACATTGGGATATTCGCCTGCTTGAGCTCCACTTTCGGCAACTGCACCGTTTTTCACTGGCTTTGCATGGGCAGACTTTAAAACTCACTCTTAACTAAGTAGGTTAGGGCTTTCAATCTAACGACCGCTTAGCACCGTTGGGCTTCCGTCTGCGCTTCCGCCGAGTGAGTTTCTTTAACCAAATTGTTTAAAATTTGTGATGAAAGTCACTGACTTACATAAACTTTTTAGCTATTCTTGTAATCAACCTTGATACTTTCGATAGCGGATTTTCAGGAATGTAAACTGAAAGGTGAATCTCGCCGTCAACAGTACCTTGGGACATTGCTTTTAGCTTTTCTTCCGCTTCTTCGAATGAATGGGCGTAAACATCTGTCGCCCACCTTTTGCCGTCGAAGTAATAAGAAATCGCATAGCGTTTCATTTCATCTTGCATAAGGAATTACCTATATGTATTTTCAAATATTTAAAGGTGTAAATAATCAGTGGTATTGGCGACTAAAAGCCGCTAATCACGAAATCATTGCCGTTAGTGAAGGTTATACAACCAAACAGAACTGCCTACATTGCATTCATCTTGTTATGGACACTAATCGCAATACACCAATTTATGAATCTTAGTAACCTAGCCCTGTTTATCGGGGCTTTTTTCATCACAAATTTTTAAAGAGCATTGAGATTGTGTATCTCGTTTTGATGGATGTATGATATAGCTAAAGTTTTATTATGTAAATAGCTAAGGTTGTATTTTTTATTAAAAATATATAGCTTTCTGTTTAAGTGGTTGTTTTTGTTGATAATAAAATTCACAAAAATTTGTCTATTTGCTTATTTTTTGAGCGATTTAGTATTGATTTTTTGGTAGTAAGGCGGTTTTTCCTCGATTTTTTATCGCTTTTGCGATCTGTATCGCAAATTTAATAGCTAAAAATAGACCGCACTTTTGATTAAGGTATGATTAACGAGGAAAGGAGGTGCGCTATGAAAGAAAAGTTTAAATTGTGGTTAATCTCGCTAAATTGTGAGTTGATTAATGATTTAGGTATTGATGAGATTGTGTCTAGAGTGGATGATAGACTGGAGGTTGTAATTGCAAACAAAGAGGAGAGAGTAGTTCTTGAGGATTTAATTAAGTGCTTTAACTCATAAAAGAAAACCGCCTTAATGGCGGTTTGATTATTTTGAATATTTACAGCAACGATTATCAAATTTATCTTTTAGTTTTAATAATTTTTCTTTCGATGCTGGTTTCGGCAAGTTGTTTCTAACATTGCTTCGCTTTTGCGCTCTGGCAATTTTATCACCAAAATATCTAACAAATAATTCATAGTCCGGTTTAGCTTCAGGTTCTATTTGGTAGTAGGCAATTTTGCCATAAATTGCACATAGCCAGTCAGCACACTGAATCGTTTGATAAAGCTCGCTATCTACTTGCATAGGAGCTTCTATAAGTTGATACCTTCCGTTTTGGTGCATTTCATATATTGACCTTTTCACCAAATCAGCACTTCCTTCGCTATCGTCCATGAAGATTAAAAAATGTGCTTCTTCAGAATGAAATTCATCATCTAATCTTTTTATTATCTCTGTTAGGCTAGATTTATAAACCTCTTGTGGGTTATGCTGCTCTGGGTTTCTAAATTTAGCCTCACCAACATAAAATAAAAAACCGCCCTTTGACGTTATCCTATTAATTATTCTTGAAGTTGATTCAACAATGAGTTGTTTATATTTTTTTAAGTTGATCACTGAATATTGTTTAGAGCCTTTCTTTTCCCATGTGGATAATTGAAATCTCTCGCCTTTACTTCTTGCTTTTTCTTTCGCTTGTTTTATATCAAAATTTTCAAATAACTTAAGCTTTAACTCAAAAAAGAATGAGGAAAACGGGCGAACAGCGTTAATAGGTAAGACAAAACCACCAAGACCGAAAGCAGGGTGAGTGTTATGTTTTGGATGAGTTGATGATAAGTAAGGGCCTATATGACCAAATTCATCAAGATAGACGATGTAGGTTTTAGACATGATTTTGATTCCAAATACACGGAAGCCCAATCTAAAATGATCGGGCCCCGGAATCAGCAGCAAACATAACATTTCAGTTACATCTGCCTCTGACCACGAATATTAAACATGCAGTTTTAATTTGTCAAGCTAAATTTAGCTTTATTTTTAATTGCACGTTTGCCTTTAATATTTAATTATAACTATTTAATTATAACTATTTAATTATAACTATTTAATTATAACTATTGTGTTAATCATTGATGGCAACCATTGACTGCACCATTTAGAGCAGTTAAAGGTTTACTGCCTCTATATGGATAGTGCGGATAAATCTACCAATGAATTTAGCGTTTTCGCACACATCATCGCTTATCTGTTCTGGTGGATATATTTCATTGTCCGAAATCATACGATAACCGCCTCCGATCATCTTCTGAATACGTTTAATGAATAATGCACCGTCAATAGCAAAAGCATATATGCCATCGCCACAATAAGCATTTACTTTAGTGTCAAGGAACACAATATCGCCTTTTCTAATAGTAGGATCCATTGAATCTGTTGGCACGTTTACAAGGCAAATTCCATCTGCCGACTTCTTACCCACTAATTGAGCAATGCCCTCATCTGTCAAAAATAGACTAGAGATTATTTCAGGGTAATCAGAGTTCTCAAATCCGTTCAATCCTGCCGCCGCTCTTACATCATAGTAATCAATGCGGTGCTTGTGTAACAAATCAGGCTCACTGCTTACAAGCTGCTTATCAAGACCGCTATTATCAACAATATCATCGTCACGGTCACCAACGCCAATGCTTAACCAAGCAACACTAACGCCAAGAGCAGAGGCAAGTTTCGCTATATGTATTGTATTTCCGCCATTTTCAATCTTAGTGATTGAGTTCTGACTAATTCCAACTAGATCCCCAAGTTCCTTTTGAGTAATACCAAGCTCCATTCGTCTAGCTTTTACACGTTCGCCTAGAGTTTTCATTTTGTACTCCTGTTGTTTGCTTAGGATTTCGCAAAGTCTAAAACTAAAGTTTTAAAAAATCAAACAACTTTTTGTGTTTTAGTTGTTTACAAATAAAAACTAAGGCTATAAAATATAGCCATAAGTTAAAAAATGAAACAGAGGGCTATTGATGAACAAGACAATTTTGAAAGCTATCAAGATTTTCAAATCTCAACAAGCATTAGCCGCAGCCTGTGGAGTTAGTCAGAACGCTGTTAGTAAATGGCTTAATGGTGGCTCAATCTCTTTGGAAAATGCTTTGAAAATCGAAAAAGCAACCAATGGAAAGGTAAAAGCGGAAATGTTTTCAAAAGAGTTTTCTAGTTTATTAGCTAGAAATTAGGCGACAAAAAAGCCCCTGCTGGAACAGAGGCTATGTATAAGTAAATCTAAATCAATACAAATACTAGGCAATTATGACAAATTTAATTCCAATTAGCAACAATCACATTTCAGGCAATGAAGTTAAAACTGTGAACGCAAGAGAATTGCATTTATTTCTTGACGTATCCACGCGTTTTTCAGATTGGATCCAAAGACGAATTTCTGAATATGGATTTGTTGAAAATCAAGACTTTGTGGTTTTACTCAAAAATGAGAAAAACCCTATTGGCGGTCGCCCATCAAGAGAATGGTTTATTTCCATCGATATGGCAAAAGAATTATCAATGGTTGAGCGAAACGAAAAAGGAAAGCAAGCCAGACAATATTTTATTGAGATGGAAAAAGTTGCTAAAAATCAACAAAAACCAACTGCACTTATTCCGCAATCTTTTTCTGAGGCGTTGATGTTAGCCGCTCAGTTACAAGCAGAAAAAGAGCGTAATGCGCCTAAAGTCGCTTTTGTTGATCACTATGTGGAAGTAGGGACGAGTAAATCATTTCGTGAGACGGCGAAGATTTTAAAAATGCCTGAGCGTGCATTGGTCAATCGCTTGGTGGAAGATAAATATTTGTATCGTCAATCGGGCGTGCTTTTGCCTTATCAATCGGCACACACCAAAGATCTTTTTACGGTTAAAACAGGTACCGCTGAACACGGTCACAATTACACACAGACACGCGTAACAAGCAAAGGCATTGAATTTATTGCGTCACGTTATGCTTCGGAGTTGATGCTATGAGTATGCGATTAATGGTTCAAGCAATGAATTGTAAGGTTGGCAATCCTGCTAGAAAACTTGTGCTTTTAAAACTAGCTGATAATGCCAATGATGATGGAATTTGTTTCCCAAGTTATCAATACATTGCCGATAAATGCGAAATGTCAAAACGTAGCGCGATTAGTCACATTGATGATTTAATCAAAATGGGATTGGTCACCAAA
Source organism: Haemophilus influenzae (assembly GCF_001457655.1). Lineage (NCBI taxonomy): Bacteria > Pseudomonadati > Pseudomonadota > Gammaproteobacteria > Pasteurellales > Pasteurellaceae > Haemophilus > Haemophilus influenzae. The sequence goes on from NZ_LN831035.1 coordinate 659,556, forward strand.
AAAGCGCGAAAAAATAAAGATGGTTCAAGTGCAAATTTATATCTTTTACACCTTGAGCAGGGTAGTGAAAAATCTGCACTAGGGGGTGAAAATATTTCACTAGGTAGTGAAATATTTGCACTAGGGGGTAGTGAAAAATTTGCACCCATAACCAGTCACTCTTTAGAACCAGTCAATGAACCTAAAAAAACTACGCAAAAAAGCGAATCTGAAATTTTGCTTGAGCGGTTTGGCATAACAGGACAGCTTGCTAAAGATTTTATTACGCATCGTAAAACCAAGCGAGGGGCAATTAGCGAAACGCAACTTAGCCGTTTGCAAAAACAAGCGGACAAAGCAGGAATTTCGATTTGTGAAGTGGTGGAGATTTGCATCGAACGCAATTGGCAGGGATTTAACGCATCTTGGGATTGGCGTGATGAGAAGCTGCGACCAAATTCACCGCACTTAGGGCAATCACACCGCAACAAACCCAAATTTGACGATACGCAGACAGGCTGGTCTGCAGGAATGAATTTCATAGTGGACGGTACACAATGGCAAATTCCATAACACAAAACCAAATTAACACGCTCCCACCAGAACGCACACAGCGTGCGGAAGAGACGATTAACTGGCTCTTTCAAGAGCTTAAATCGATTTTTCCTGGTTGGCGTGCAGCCTTTGAAACCGAAGCGGATTATCTCTCTGCTAAAAAAACTTGGTTGCGTGTGTTGGTACGAGAAAAAATTACGAGACCTCAGTTGGAGAATGGGATTTGTGAAGCGGAAAAATCGCTTGATAAATTTTTACCTAGCGTAGGGTTGTTTGTTTATTGGTGCAAAGCCTACGACTATCACGCACTAGGTTTACCGAACGAAGCGGAACTATACCAACGTTATAACACTTTCTTAGGCTATGCCCGATTCAATCGGGATGAATTTCAATATCGTTCAAAAGTGGAATTTTGGTTGCTTAAAAATCTGTACGAAAAGTGCAAGAAAAAATCGGAAGAGGACACGTTGAAAGCTATTCCGAAATTACTCATAGAAGCGGCAGAAAAAGTGCGGTCGAATTTTCCTTTTGAGGATATTCCGAAAATGATTCCAGTAAAACCAAGTTTTTACGATAAAGCGAAGGCTGATAAGGCGCGCGATAGCTTGATGGCAATGATGAAAGGGGTATTGCAATGACAAGCTACAAATGCCCAAAGTGCGGTGCGGAATTAGAGGATTTTTATACGCCAGATTATTTTATATCGAGCAGCGAATGGGATGACGATCGTTTTCGTTGTAACGGTCACTTAATTGAGCCGATACCGTTTCCGCAGGTAAGTAAATACAGCGCAGTAAATCGAACAAAATCTTGCGGTTATTTTGGGTTGGAAGATTTAGGTGTGGAGTATAAAGAATGAGTATTGCGATGTTATTCAAGCGTTGGGAATGATGTTATGAGCCAATACAAACCTTTCTTTTTACGCGATCAACGCATTAAAAATAATTGCTTGGATTTAATCAAAGAGCTGCCAACGGACGATAAAAAGCCGTTGGTAGTGAAAATCCAACCGATAACACGCTCACTTGAGCAGAACTCAAAACTTCACGCACTACTAAGCGATATATCAAAACAGTGCGAATTTAACGGTAAAAAGCGAGACATCGACACTTGGAAGATGATTATGGTATCGGCTCACAAAATTGCAACAGGTGGACAGGCTGAAATGGTAATCGGATTAGAGGGTGAAGTAATCAACCTACGAGAAAGTACCGCTCAAATGAGCGTAAAACGATTAGCAAGCCTTATCGAATATGTTCAATCATGGGGCGTGCAAAATGGCGTGAGATTTAACGATAGATGGGGATTTAAATGAAACGCTTAAACGATGATGAGATTTTGGAGTTAAAAATTGTACTTTTGATTGCGGCAGTTTGGGTTATTTTTAATATGGTATTTGGCTAATGGCGAAAGAGTATAAATGCAAAGTTTGTGGCAAAGCGTTTGTAAAAACCTTTAGCTCGACACAAAAAGTTTGCTCGCCTGAATGTGCGATTAAATTAGCCCGAGATAATGCGCAAAAAGCACAGGAACGAGCAGAGAAGAAAAAGCAAAGGGAACGTAAGGCTAAATTAAAAAGTCGTTCAGAATGGCTGAAAGAGGCGCAATCAGCATTTAATAAATTTATCCGTCTGAGAGATAAAAACGAACCCTGTATCAGTTGCGGTCGGTATCATCAAGGGCAATACCACGCAGGGCATTATCGGAGTGTGGGGGCTTGCCCTGAATTACGATTTTGTGAGCTAAACGTACACAAACAATGTGCACCCTGTAATGATCACAAAAGCGGAAATATCATTGAGTACCGAATCAATCTCGTCAATAAAATCGGTGCGGATAAGGTGGCTTGGTTAGAACGGCAAGACCACGAACCGAAGAAATACACCATTGAAGATTGCAAGGCGATGATTAAGTATTACAAGGCAAAATTAAGGAGTTAGAGGAATAAATGCGTAAATTTAGCGAATTATCAGAACTAACGATTGAACAAGAAGAATTTGTTGACCGTTATATGTATCAATGGGGTGCTTGGGTGCGCAGCGGTAGGCTTGATAAACCGCAATTAAATATTATTGCAAAACTAATGCAATCAGTCATTCCTGCAGAGCCAAATGAACCAATTTGCGATGATGAAACTGGGTTTATGATTAGTCAAACCATTGAAATGTTTTTTAAGAAAAATGACCAAATCTTACACTTTATTGTGTTTGCTTATTATGTAAACAAAAGAACAATCAATTTTATAGCAGAACACCTACACGGCAAATCCAAAGCTAAGGAAATGAGACCTTGTGCAGGTAAATCTAACGTAAGAGTGCCAAGTTTTAGGACAATCTATCGTGAAGTCGAAAAAGAGATACACTTTGCAAAAGCAATAATTCACGAACTGCTTATAACTTGCTTTATTATTCAGAGAACTAGCAGGGAACGTGCAACAAATATCAAAAAAATCAAAATTACATATTGACATATTTGGCAAAGTGTCATACTATTTAGATGTATGGTGGTCGCAGTATAAGTAGTGAACACCTAAATTGATTTTTACAGCCCTGATCGGAAACGGTCGGGGCTTTTTGTTATCAAACTATAAGGGCGTAGTCTAATGGTAAGACAGCGGTCTCCAAAACCGCTAATTGAGGTTCGATTCCTTGCGCCTTTGCCACATCACAAGCTCACGTTAATGCGTGGGCTTTTTTTATCAGCCCTGTAAATGGGTGGAGTGTAAAAATGTTAAAAGATGCAGGAAGCCAAAGTATTTTTTGGTCTGGCTTTGGTGCGTTCTGGGCAATGTATTCATTTCAAGAATGGCTGGCTATTATGGGGCTTGTTATAGGTTTAATAAGTGGTCTCGTGAATATGTATGCTAAATGCCAAGAAGGGAAAGTTAGAAAAAATGAAGAACGGCGTGCAGAAGAAATACACCGTGTGAAAATGAAACGATTGTCTTTAGGATTTGATGATGATTTTGACAAAAACTAGGAAAGCTCTTGGTGTTTGTTCTGTGATTACGGTAATGGGATTAATGTATGCTCAGTTCGGTGGCGAGCTAAGATTAAGTCCTGTAGGTGCTGAAATTATTGGGAATGCCGAGGGTTGCAGACGTGATCCGTATCAATGCCCTGCGGATGTTTTGACCGTTGGAATTGGTTCAACTGAATATGGTGGTAAGAAAATCAATCCAAAACACCGTTACACAGATTTGGAAATTGCCGAACGTTGGAAGAATGATATTGTGATTGCTGAACGATGTGTGAATAAATATGGTAATGGCGAGATGTTACCGCAATCGGTATTTGATTCTGCGGTGTCAATCACTTTTAATGTGGGTTGTGGGGCAGTAAGCAAATCTACGATGTTTAAATATCTTCGAGCAAAACAATATGAAAAGGCTTGTGGCGAATTTCCTAGATGGGTGTATGCCAGTGGTAAAAAATTAGCAGGTTTGGTGGTTCGCCGAGAAAAAGAGAAAGCATTATGTTTAGCCGATTTGAAACTGCCATAAAATTGACCGCACTTTGTTTGATTTTGGGCTTGTGTGGTTGGACTTGGTTTCAATCTCAGAAGATAAGTAGTTTAAAAGCCGAGAACCAAGCTCAAGCCCAAACTATCCAGCAGCAAGAAGATGCGAACAAGGCATTGGCTATTACGCTACAACAAGAGCGTGATGCAGTTATTGAGCAACAAGAGCGTAATAATGAGATAGAAAGGATAGCAACAGAAAATGCTGAATCAGTTAAAACAATCATTAAGACTCAACCTTGCGCTCACACTCGTTTGCCTCAGTCTGTTCTTGACCGCTTGTACAAATAAAATCACGACTAAAGCAGAATATATTTATCCGCCTCAAGCCTATACTGTACCTTGTGTCAAAACAGCATTTACTGGGGAAACATACGGCGATGTAGTCATACAGTTAGTTAAGGTAACCGCAGAGCGAGATAAGTGTGCAAGCCAAGTAGATAATCTTAATAAGTGGATTAACCAAACCAAGACCGCCAATTAAAGTGCGGTCTTTTTTTATTGGCATATACAGACACATACATTAGGACTGACTGACTATCTGATGATAGCTCGATGGTAGTCCTAAGCTATGTTTTATGGATAAAACAAAAATATATCGAGTGATTTTTATAAAGAATCGTGACGGCAAAAGGTACTCCTGAGGGGATACCCCTTTCCACGGGGTTTCGGGCGCGCGGTTTTCGACAGTTTTTTAGGTTTCTAGTCATCATCATCTTTTCCCTTTTTTGGGCATTTTAACGGTCTCGGCTATGGATAATTTATACGACTTAAAACTCAATATAAATCAGATCGCCGAACTGGTCGGAATGCATCGGCAAACCGTGTCACAAAGGCTTGCAGGACTAACGCCAGCTATTGGCAGTAATTCCAAATTAAAGCTCTATGCACTATCTGATTTAATCAAAATCGGACTTGCCGAAAAAATGACGGCGGATGTTGATAGCTTGTCACCTGTTGAGAGACGAGCATTTTGGCAAGCGGAAAACGAAAGACTAAAATACGAGCGAGATACAGGCGAACTGGTGCCATCATTTGAAGTTGCTCAAGAGATGGGATTTTTGGCTAAAGCTGTTGTGCAATCACTTGATACATTGCCAGATATTTTAGAGCGTGATTGTGCGTTAACTCCAGCACAATTAACTCGTGTAATACAGGTGATTGATGACGTTAAATCGCAAATGTCATTACATATACAGGCTGGCGATAATAAATCAGAGGAGTAGTCATGTTTGCATCAGCTAAAGATATTAGGCGAGATATTGCAAATCTACTTAAACCGCCTCGCCGAATGAAAGTGTCGGAAGCCGTAGCGGAATATATGCGCGTGCCTGTTGGTGGGGGTAACTCTGTTAAATGGGATAAAGATACTGCTGCATATATGTTAGATCCGATGGACTGCCTAAACTCTCGTGAGTATGACGCAGTTATTTTTGTTGGACCAGCTCGTACTGGTAAAACAATCGGATTGATTGATGGCTGGATAACCTATGCGATTATTTGCGATCCGTCAGATTTCCTCTTGGTGCAACTTACACAAGAGAAAGCCAGTGAGCATAGTCGTAAACGTTTAGACCGCACTTTTAGATGCTCGCCTGAGATTGCAAAAAGATTAAGCCCGCGTAAAAACGATAACAATGTCCACGATAAATATTTTAGGGCAGGTAATCTATTAAAAATTGGCTGGCCGTCAATCAACGTATTGTCATCATCAGATTATAAATACGTTGCATTAACAGACTATGACCGATGGCCCGATGATGTGGACGGCGAGGGTGACGGATTTAGTTTAGCGTCCAAACGGACGACTACATTTATGAGTGCCGGTATGACACTTGTAGAGAGTTCGCCAGGAAAGGATATTGTTGATATAAAACATCATCCAAAAACTACTCACGAGGCACCGCCAACAACAGGTATTTTGTCACTATATAACCGTGGCGATAGACGCAGATTCTATTGGCAATATCCACATTGTAAAGAATGGTTTGAGCCATCAATGGCAAATATGGTCGGCTATCGAGATGATACTGATTATGTTAAGGCAAGCGAAAACGCTCGTTTACAATGCCCGCATTGTCAATCTCTCGTAGATCCTGACAAGAAACGCGCATTAAACATTGGCGGCAAATGGCTAAAAGAAGGACAAACGATAGATAAAGACGGTGTAATCCATGGCGAGGGAAGAAACTCTCGTATTGCATCATTTTGGCTGGAAGGCCCTGCCGCCGCTTATCAAACATGGGCGCAATTAACTTATAAATTACTCACTGCTGAACATGAATTTGAAATGACTGGCAGTGAAGAAACGCTAAAGGCAGTAACAAATACAGACTGGGGATTGCCTTATTTACCACGCTCCGCACTTGAGCAACGCCGAAGTGATGAGCTGATGGAGCGGCGAGAAGATACAGAAAAAAGAACGGTACCTTATGGGTGCCGTTTTTTATTGGCTGCAGTTGATGTACAGGGTGGGCGGAATCGCCGTTTTGTCGTCCAAATTGTTGGATATGGTGAAAACAGCGAACGGTGGCTCATTGATAGATACAACATTAAATCATCAATGCGGAGCAATTCCGATGGAGAAAGTCTCCCGATTGATCCGTCCGCCTACCCTGAGGATTGGGATTTACTCATCAGTGATGTGCTTAATAAGCAATATCGTATTGAGGGATTAGACGGAGGAGTCATGCCAATCCTTGCAATGGCGGTGGATAGTGGCGGTGAGGACGGTGTAACAGATAACGCCTATAAGTTTTGGCGTAGATGCAAACGAGATGGCATATCAAAACAAGTGTATCTCGTTAAAGGTGATAGTACCAAACGCCAAAAACTGATTTCTCGAACTTATCCTGATAACACCTCACGGTCAGATCGTCATGCTAAAGCACGAGGTGATGTGCCGCTATACCTACTTCAAACAGACCAACTCAAAGATCGCATTAGTAACGCACTAAGCCGTGAGACTATCGGGGCTAACTATATCCATTTTCCGTCGTGGCTTGGCGAATGGTTTTTTGATGAATTGACCTATGAGGAGCGAGGACAAGACGGTAAGTGGCGCAAACCAGGCAAAGGTAACAATGAGGCATTTGACTTATTTTGCTATGCCCATGCGATCGCTATTTTGCGTGGTTATGAGCGTATTAAGTGGGGCGATGAGGACAATGTCCCATACTGGGCGAAATTGCCAAGTGTAAACCCTAACGTGATCCGCAAAGAATCATCCGCACCAGAAGAAGCTGAAAGTGCGGTAGAAATTGAACAAGTAAAACCAAAGCCACAGCCTAAACCTAAGCAAAAAAATAGCTGGTTAAGCGGTGGTGACAAGAAATCTGGAGGATGGCTGTGAGCCGAAGCGAACAAATTGAACAAGTGCAGTTAATGCTCGAAGCGTGCGATAAAGCAATCCTTGACGTGCTAGCGGGGAAAACCGTTACATTTAACGGACGCAGCGTTACGCGCGAATCATTATCCGAAATCCGGAAGACGCGACAAACACTTAGAGAGGAGCTTGTCGAGTTAAAACGATTAGGCTCCGGTCGTAGTCGTTTTAAATACGCAAACCTTAATCCACGGTTTTAAAAATGAATATCTTTGAAAAAACAATAGCTTTTTTTGCCCCTGCGCAAGCGGCAAAGAGGGCGAAAAGCCGTTATGTGCTGAATGCGTATGAGGCGGCTATGCCAAACCGTACGCACAAAGCAAAACGCGAAAGCCAAGGCGCTAACGTATCGACCAAACAAAGTGCAGTCAGTTTGCGAGAACAAGCTCGAGCATTAGACCAAAATCACGATATTGTGATCGGGATTTTGGACAAGATGGAAGAACGTGTTATTGGCTCGCGAGGTATCCACATTGAACCACAGCCGATGAATTTAAACGGTGATGTGAATGAAACCTTAGCTGAACAAATCCGCAAAAAATGGGCGGAATGGTCTATCTGTCCTGAAGTGACAGGACAATTTACTCGCCCCGAACTTGAGCGGATGTTGTTACGCACGTGGCTCCGTGATGGGGAAGTGTTTATCCAACTTGTGCGAGGCAGTGTAGCTGGTCTCAATCACAGTACTAAAATCGCATTTAGCCTTGAGGCGTTAGAGCCTGATTTTGTGCCGATGAATACTCTTGATACGGCAAATTTAATTCAAGGGGTAGAGCTTGACGCATGGCGTCGTCCTAAGTCGTACCGTGTTTACATGGACAACCCCCAAGAAAATAACCGCACTTACGGGCGAGTTAAATCGGTGCCGGCAGAAAATATGTTGCACCTTGCGTTTAAAAAACGCTTGCACCAGTTGCGTGGCGTATCGATGTTGCACGGTGTAATTATCCGACTTGCTGACCTTAAAGATTATGAGGAAAGCGAGCGTGTGGCCGCACGAATTGCCGCCGCCTTTACGATGTACATCAAAAAAGGTGATGCCGCACTCTACGGAGATAATGAGGATTACAGTGCAGACAGTCCGGAGCGAGATTTTGAGATTGCTCCCGGTGCAATCATTGATGATTTAAAACCCGGTGAGGACATCGGGTTAATCAATTCTAATCGCCCAAATGTGAACCTAGAAACCTTTAGGAATGGACAATTAAGAGCAACAGCAGCGGGGACTCGCTCAAGTTACTCAAGCATTGCTCGTGACTATAACGGGACTTACTCAAGCCAGCGCCAAGAGTTGGTGGAGAGCTTTGAGGGTTACTCCGTTTTACAAGATACCTTTGTTGCGCACATCTCACGCCCGATATACAGAGAATGGCTAAAAATGGCGATTGTCAGCGGTGAAATTGATGTGCCAGTCGATATTGATCCTGCATCACTTTATAACGCTGTTTATAGTGGCCCAGTGATGCCGTGGATAGACCCGACAAAAGAGGCGCAAGCGTGGAAAGAGCGCATCAAAGGTGGATTAGCGACCGAAAGCCAAGCAGTACGAGCAAGCGGCAGCAACCCGGCAGAAGTTAAACGCAGACGTAGAGTTGAGGTTGAGGAAAACCGCAAATTTGGTCTCAAGTTTGACACTGATTTAACTAACACAGGTACGACAAATGACAAAACAAAAAATGATTCTGTCGCCGGTGGCGATGGCAACGAGCGCAACAAAGACGAATAACCAGTCTTGGTACTCAATCAAAGCCAAAGCCAACGATACGGCAGAGATCTCAATTTACGATGAGATCGGATTTTGGGGCGTATCTGCTGCGAGCTTTGCGCAGGATTTAAAAGACTGCGGAAACAACATTAAGCAGATTAACCTACACATCCACTCACCAGGTGGTGATGTTTTTGATGGGATCGCGATTTACAACTTGCTAAAAAATCACCCTGCAAAGGTGACAGTTTACATTGACGGCTTGGCGGCAAGTATGGCGAGCGTTATTGCGATGGCGGGCAATGAGGTAATCATGCCGGAAAATGCAATGATGATGATCCACAAGCCTTGGGGCATCCAAGGTGGCGATGCTGAGGATATGCGCAAGTATGCCGACTTATTAGACAAGGTCGAAAATACGCTAATCCCAGCTTATGCAAGCAAAACAGGAAAAACACCTGAAGAATTAGCAGAAATGCTATCAGCAGAAACTTGGCTCAACGGAAAAGAATGTGTTGAACAAGGATTTGCAGACAAACTAGCCGAACCACTTGTGGCGATGGCGTCTATTAAATCAAGAAAATTAGAGGACTTTGAAAATATGCCAAAAGCAATGAAAGACATGTTGTTTAAGCCACAAGGCAACGCTGGCGCATCCGCACCACAAGCAACACCAACTCCTGCACAACCAGCACCAACTGAACCGGTAAATCAAGCGCCGACAGCTCCGGTAGATAACACCGCACAAGTGCAGGCTGAATTAAATAAACGTAACGCCGACATTAAAGCGGTATTTGCACCGTTTGGTACTACGCACAATGATTTGTTAGTGGAGTGTTTAGGTGATTTATCAATTACCGCAGATCAAGCCAAAGACAAATTATTAGCAAAACTTGGTGCAGGCACAACCCCAAGTGCAGCAGTAACGCCTTATGCCGATAACGGTAACATTGTTGGTGATAGCGTGAAACAATCCTTATTGGCTCGTGCAGGTATCGACAAAGACAAAGTAAATGCTAAAGACAACGCCTACAATGCGATGACATTGCGTGAGCTTGCTCGTGCATCATTGGTTGATCGAGGTATTAGTGTATCGAGTCAAAATGCAATGAGCATGGTTGGTTTGGCATTTACTCACTCAAGCTCTGACTTTGGTCAGATCTTAATTGATGTAGCGCACAAATCCTTGCTTAAAGGTTGGGAAACCGCAGCGGAAAACTTTGATCAGTTTACATCTCGTGGCACATTAACCGACTTCCGCGCGGCGAAACGTGTTGGATTAGGTGACTTTGGTTACTTACCACAAGTCGGTGAGGGTGAGGAGTACACCTACGGCACAATCGGCGATGAGGGCGCTAGCGTTGCATTAGCGACTTACGGGCAATTATTTAGCATTACTCGTCAAGCAATCATCAATGACGATATGCACTTGTTGACAAAAATCCCTGAAAAAATGGGACAAGCTGCACGTGCGACAATCGCTAAATTAGTGTTTGCGTTATTAACCGGTAACGCGATTGCACAAGACGGCAAAGCGTTATTTGACGCATCTCACAAAAACACTTTAACCGGTGCCGCATTAGATGTAACCAATATTGATAAAGCAATTCAAATGATGAATGGATTTGTCAATACTCGTGGTGAACCATTAGCGATTGAGCCTGATTTTATGTTGTTACCAACCTCACTTTATACTCGTGCTAAACAAGTTCTAGGTTCGGCAAGTGTGGAGGGGGCTGATATCAATTCTGGCATTATCAATCCAATCCGTGACATTGTGCCGACAGTTAAATCCGCACGTTTACAAGTTGCCGATCCAAAATCTTGGTACTTAATCAACAAAGAGGCTATTGAAGTTTCTTACCTTGACGGCATTGATACGCCATACATGGAGCAACAACAAGGTTTCACTGTTGATGGCGTATCTACCAAGGTGCGCATTGATGCAGGTGTTAATGTAATTGACTACCGTGGCATTGTAAAAGTTACCAATAAGTAACTTAAATCGCCCTAAATAACGACCGCACTTTTAAGCGAGGTGCGGTTTTTTATTATCAAAATTAAAGGATCATTAAATATGGCTAAAAACTATATGCAAGACGGAAACACCGTGCGTTTTACCGCTGCCGCTGCCGTAAAAAGCGGTGATGTAGTGATGTTAGAAAACCTTGCGGCGATTGCTGTTGCCGACGTGGAAAAATCCGCCGTTGGTGTTGGTTTGACTACCGGTGTATTTACCGTTAAAGCAAAAGCGGCTGACGACATCAAACAAGGTGCGATCGTGTACTGGTCTGCAACTGACGGAGCAACAACTACCGCAGGTAGTAACAAGCGTTTAGGTATTGCTTGGCATGCTAGTGGCGTATCGATGGGCACTGTAGATGTCAAGATCAACGCTTAGTCCGTTTGATGACGCACTCGCACAGGCGGACAAAGTCATATCAGATGTGATGATGTCCGTCTATGTTATCAACGGCAAAAAATACAAAGCGGTGCTTGATGAAAGCCCAAAACTAATGAGTGGCAATTACACCGATGATTACTTAATTAATGGCACGACGCGTACTCTCACTCTTTTTAAAGCATCAGGATATAAGCCAAAACTTGGAGATATCATTATTTCTTCAACAGAGGAATATGTTGTGCGAGGGTTTAGTTTTGAAGATGGGAAGATCGTGCTGCAATTGGAGTAAATATGGCGGTGAAAATTGAAGGGATGGCAGCATTACAAGCTAATATCCAAAAACTGGCTAATCAAGTCGCGCCTAAAGCGGCAGCAAAAGCGATTAATAAGGTGGCGAGAAGTGCAATCAAAAATGGAACAAAAAATGTATCCAAAGAGATTCATGTGCCAGCTAAATTAATCCGTAAGCGAACTCGATTATCCCAAAAAGCAACAGCGAATCGACCAGTTGCAAAAATACGAGTTGATAGAAGAAATTTACCATTAATTCGATTATTGGAAAACCCTAGACGAACCATGCGAGCGAGTAAAGGGCAAATTAGAATAGGCAAATATCAAATACAACGCGGTTTTATTCAAACTCTAGCAAATGGTCGTAAACACGTTATGCAGCGACAAGGTAAAGAGCGGTATTCAATTGATGTTGTTAAGATTCCGTTATCTAGACCATTAACAACGGCTTTCCATAATGAGTTAAAAGATTATTCAAGTCAGATCAAAGTCGAACTGACAAGAGAGTTGAGTGACATTTTAAAAAAATAGAGGATTAAATGCTAATTCATAAGAAGATTCGGCATCAAGTGTCGGATATGCTCAAAAGCAGTATAAAGGGTGTTGAGAATATTTATTCTGGGCGCCCTTTATTTATTGATATTGACCAAGAAAAAACAGCTATTGCAGTTTTTCTTGATGAGATTTCGTGCGAAGAGGTAGATCTCTGTCATCACGAATATACCGCAGCATTAAATATCGCAATTTATCTGAAAACAGCTTTAGGCGACGACACATTAGATGATATTGCAGACAAAATCAAAGAGCGATTAAGCGTAGCTATATCTAATGATGAATTATCGGAAAACATTTCCGAAATGACTCTTATTAGCTACGAATACGAGCAAGATACGACAAATCGTACTTGGTTCGTTTCTAACCTTAAATATCAAATTAAGTATGAGGACTAGATATGCCTACACAAACAACACCTTTTCAAGGCACTAAATTTTATTTGGGCACTGGTCTAACCGAAGGCAAAGCAGTCACAGCCGTAACGGTTAAGCCTAATGCAACCATTACATCAGCAGGGCATGGTGCCAAAGTAGGGGATTTTATTAAGCTAACTGGTCTAGGTGCGCTTGATGGTTTTTATCCTGTGAAATCTATTGCAACAGATAAAATCACTCTTGCTGATGAGGTCGATTGGAGCGGTCAAGATGCACCAACGGATTTTTCATCCGCAAAAGTGGCTGTCGTTAAATGGTCATCTAACTTTTGTGCCATTAAACAAATTGAAGGTGATGGTGACACTCTCGGCGAGGAGGATATTACAACAATGTGCTCCGAGGGTACAGAAACAGAAGCAGGTGAGATTGAGTATGGCTCAATTAAATTAACATTCTTCTATGCACCAGGTACTGCAATGCAAGCTGACTTGCGCAAGAAGTTTTATGCTAAAGAAACCTTCCCTTGGATGATGATATTGAAAAATGGTCAAGGTTCTCTTTACGGCACAGGATTTATCCAAACCTCACCAAATTTCAGTGGTGAAGTAAAAGGTAAATTTGAATCTGGTGTAACGATTAAAAAAGCAAAACGCGATTATCACTTACCAGCATAGCCGCAAAGTGCGGTGAATTTTGACTGCACTTTATAAAAACTAAAACCCCGAAAGCAGCGAACTCTCGGGGTTTTTCATTCCAATTAAACCATACTTAAAAGGAATAAACTTCATTGGAAATTATAACTAACTTTCTTCCTTTATTCAAGGAGCAAGCTATGCAATATGGGTTATGGGAAACGACCTTAGCTTATTTAGTGTTAGGCGTATGTTTCATCATCGCTTGGCGACTCCCAAATATTATTAATTCAATTAAAAACAAAGGTGATAAATAATGAATCTACGTGAAAAACTTTTAGCCAATAAGCCTAAAATTACCCCAATCATTATTAATGGCGAGAATTATTATATCCGTGAAATTACTGTTGGTGAAATGAATCGTGTGCTTTATGGGCAACAACAAGAATTGGTGCACATTGCAGAGAGTCAAGGTATTGAATTGAACTTCAATGATGAAAAACACCTTACTGAGCAACTTGCTAAAATTTATGACCCGAATCGATTAACGCGTACGCTTGCTATGCGGTTGTGCGATCAAGATGGTAAAAATCTTTTTGATATGGATAATCCTGATGATTTAACCGCACTTTCCAAATTAGATAAGGTTGTATTTGAGCAATTAACGCAAGCTATTGTGGAAGATGAACCAAAAAACTCTCAAGCCGAAGAAAGTTCCAAATAAACCTCTCACTTTCTCTCGGCAAAACACTTGAAGAAATTGAGCAAATGCCAGAGCGTCATCTCCAAGAATACGAAATTTTTTATCAGGAACAGCCTTTTGGATTATGGCGAGAGGATTATCGTACTGCACAAGTTTCACATTTGCTTGCTATGATAAATCGAGACCCTAAGTCTAAGCCTCCAGAGTTATCTGATTTTATGCCGTTTTACCAAGAAAAAATGGATGATGAAGATGATGATGACGGAGTGGCTGATTATTTAGCAAATCGTTAAATTATCTATTGCTTCTGAATCTTATATAGATTAAAATCTATATAAATAATAAGAAAGGTAATAGCTGTATGAAACAAGAATGGGAAGTAATTTTACAAGACCCACTTTTGAACTGGTTAGAAACGCTGGCAGAAGATGACGTATTAAAAATCTATGCGGCGTTGGAATTATTATCAACAGAAGGTCCACAATTAAGCAGACCTTATGCGGATACGCTGCAAGGCTCTAAATATACCAATTTAAAAGAATTGCGAGTACAGTCTAAATTATCGGTATTCCGTTTATTTTATATTTTCGACCCTGTCAGACAAGCGATTGTTTTATGTGGCGGAGATAAAAAAGGCAAGAAAGAAAAACTCTTTTACAAAGAGATGATTGCCCTAGCGGAACAAACCTATGATGATTACCTTTCTGAATTAACTAAGGAGCAAGAAAATGAGCGTGAAATTTAAAGATCTGATGAATAATCTTCCAGCTGAAAAGCAAGCGAAAGTGAAAGCTATGGCAGACGATATGCGAATGGAGTTACAACTTTACCGTATTCGTGAAGAATTAGAGCTTTCACAAAAGCAAATGGCAGAAGCATTAAGTATTTCTCAGCCGTCAGTTGTCGCCCTTGAAAAACGTGGCAATGACATTAAATTATCATCAGTTAAACGTTACATTGAAGCAATGGGTGGTGTGTTAAATTTATCGGTTGAATTACCCACAGGAAAAACAGTTACTTTCAACTTATAGAAGGTGGTAAGTATGTTGCGTGATTTTATTCAATTTACAGCAAAATGCTTTTTTATACTGCTTATTGCATTAGGGACATTATTCCTTTTATTTGCTGTTGATTTTATTTATATTCTCGCTTTTATTGGTGTATATGTTGCTATTTTCGCAACTTGTCTTGTTGTAGCTATTATTAAAGAAAATAACCGTATTAAGAAACTAAGGATAGTTGAACAAGATAAGAATCGTGTGAAATATGTTATTATTAATTAAATTATAAGTTTCTAAAAGCTCGCTTCGGCGGGCTTTTTTTATGAGGTGAATATGTCAAGTTTAGGTTCGTTAAATATTCTTTTGAGTTTGGACTCAATTCAGTTTAATCAGGCGCTTGATAAATCATCCTATCAAACGCAAAAGTTCGCAAAACAATTTGAATTGAATTTTACAAAAGCGCAGGCCAAAGCAAAACAATTCTCAGAGCGTACTACTCAATATTTGAATAACATAGAGAAAGCGGCAAATACAATTAATAAAACGACAAGCCGTACTTTTTGGGCGGGCATTGTAAGTTCGGGCGGTTCCTATTTATCATCTGGTATTTCTGATGTGATAAAATACGCGGATAGTTATACTGAATTGCAAAACCGTATTCGCTTAGTAACAAATAGCCAAACAGCTATGGTGGTTGCGACAGAATCGGTGTTTGATATTTCTTTGAAAACCAATCAAGCTGTGGGCGCTACTGCACAAATCTATCAACGCTTTGCACAAAATGCAGATAGATTGAATTTATCTCAATTGCAAGTCTCCGAATTAACGGAGACTGTTGCAAAATCTGTTGCAATATCAGGTGCTAGTGCAGGTGCAGCTGAAGCAGCATTAATGCAATTTGGGCAAGCATTAGGAAGTGCAGAATTACGCGGTGATGAGCTTAATTCTGTGATTGAGCAGACTCCAGGTCTTGCTGACGCAATAGCTAAAGGGCTTGGCGTAACAACTGGCGAGCTGAAAAACTTAGCTAAAGCAGGGCAATTGGACATTCACACCGTTATCCAAGCTTTAGTAAAAGCACGAGATACGGTTGATAATGACTTTAATAAACGCGTGAAAACGCTTTCAATGTCTTTTACAAATTTAGAGACATCGATAACTAAGTTTTCAGGTGAAGCAAATAGTGCGTTAGGTGTTACGCAAAAACTAGCTACTGGGGTCGATTTTGTTAGCGATCATCTCCAAGAATTAATTATTGGGCTTGGATCGCTGACAGCTGCACTTGCTATCGGTCATCTTAGCAAATACGGCTTGGAACTATTAAAAACGGGTTATGCTAGTGCAAAAAATGCTCTAGCGCATATTGCAGAGGCAAAAGCCATAGCAACAAAAGCTACTGCAATGCGTACAGCGGCTCAGGTTGAAATGGCAAGCTTAAACGCACAATTTAAACTTGCACAATCTGAACAAACACGCTTTGCATTGCGTGAAAGAATGAAAGTGCAGTCTGCTCAAATTATTGCACTTGCACAAGCTGAAGCCACTGCAAAACGAAACCTTGCTACAGCAACTAATCTTGCAACGATGGCGGCAAAAGGTTTGCAAAGTGTAATGGCTTTACTTGGTGGCCCTGCTGGTGTAATTGGGATAGCTGCTACATCATTAATTTTCTTTAGCTCGCAAGCTGCACAAGCAAGACAGTGGGCACTTGATACTACAACTGCAAACCAAGGATTAGCAGAAAGTTACAATGAATTAAGTGAAGCTGCATTATCCTTAAAAGTAGAAAAGCAACTCGAAGATATTGAGAAATATTACAAGGAAATCGAAAAAGCTAAAGCTAGTGCAAAATCAAAAAACATTAATGGCGATTTTGATGGTTTCACAGTCGTTAATAGTATTAGTGATAAAGAGTTGGAGCACCTACAAAACGAAATCAAGTCTATCGAAGAAAATGCAAGTTTAGCAGAAAAAGCCCTCGTAAAAATGCTTGCTCCTCTAGCTGAAAACATGTTGCGTTCAGGTAAAAGTCTTGATGATGTCCGACAAAAATTCAAATTACTTGGTATTGATGCAGTAACTGCGAATAATATTATCGCAACTTTACCAAAAAGTTTCTCTGACGCGGCAAACGGTGCAAAGAACGCCACAGATAAAACTTTAGATTTAAAAGATGCAATTGATAAGTTAAATGGTAAATCAACAACGCTTGCTCAAAAATTAGAGGTTGCGAAGTTAAAACAACAAGGGCAAGCAAAATCTGCGTATGTTTTAGCAGGTCTTTATGAATTGCTTGGGAAAGAGGGTGCTGAATATAATGAAGTATTGATCGGCATTGCGACAGGTACAATTACCGCAGCTAATGCAGCAGATAAAGCTGTTGGTTTATCAGTTGAAACACTAAATAAGATCATAGCCGGAAAAGCAACATTAGAAAAAATGTTTTCCGATGAAACCAAAGTGACAACAATTGAAACACAAATCAAAGAAAGTCACAAAAAATCAGGTGAAAATGCTCGTGATAGTTGGCTTAATTTCTACGATGAAATTCGCAAGAAAAACAGCTCTAGTCTAGGCGAAATCGAGTTAGAGCAAGCGCGAATGTTCCAACGGTTGGAAGAACACAATAAAAAAGGTGTGGTATCGTATCAAGAATATGAAACCGCAAAAACGGCTATTGCAGAACGCTTTGCTCGCCAACGTTTAGAGCTTGCTGGCAAATATGCGCCAGAAAAGTTGTTGAAAGCTAATCGTGATAATGAACTAAAATCTATTCAGGAATTATACGAGAAAGGGCAGCTCAACCAAAGTGAAGCAGTGAAAGCCTCGACTCGAGTACAGTTTGACTATGCGCAACAGGTGTCACAAAGTGCGGTCGATCCATTGGCACAATTACGTGCACTTTATGACCCACAACAAGAGTTAATTAATCAACAAACGCAAGAGCTTGCTCAGCTTCAATCATTTAACGATCAAAAGTTAATCACGGAAGAAGAATTCCAACAACGCAAACAGCAAATTATTGAAAAATACAGAAATAATCAGTTTCAAGAGCAAATGGGACTTTATGCTACTGGATTAAATGATCTTGGTAATGCGTTTGGGACTTTAACATCAATCGTTGAACAATCAGCCGGTAAGCAATCAGCAGCCTATAAGGCGATGTTTGCAATCTCAAAAGCCTTTGCCATTGCAGAAGCTACAGTGAAGTTATCTCAAGCGATCGCACAAGCACTTGCCGATCCAACCGCTCTTACGCCAGCACAGAAATTCGCTAATATGGCAGCAGTGGCAAGTGCTGGTGTTAATTTAGTGTCTCAAATTACCAGTGTTGGTTTTGCTACAGGTGGTTATACAGGTGATGGGGGAAAATATACGCCAGCTGGTATTGTACATAAGGGCGAATACGTCATAACAAAAGAAGCCACTGCTCGTTTGGGTCGTGGCTTTTTAGATCATCTTAATTACGGTTCTGTTCGTCGTGGTTTTGCTAATGGTGGTGGAGTCGGTGTACCAAGATTGCCAACTATGGCTTATCAACCTAAATCATCAGGGAATATAGCGGTTAAGGTGATTAATAACGGTGAACCGATGGATGCAACGGTAAGCCAACAATCAAAAAATGGACAGCTTGAAATCACCGTGGAATTAGTGCAACAAATTGCGCAAGCAGAAGCGGGAACAATGTTGCAGAAGAATATGCGCCCTGGCGGATTGTTATCTTAGGAGTAAACATGGCATTAAAAACATTATCTTGGTGTCCTCAGCCTAAATACACTGTAGAGGAAGAACCTAGACGAAAAGTGCTTAATTTTGGCGATGGTTATCAACAGCGAATGGTGGACGGACTAAATCCGCTGCTCCGCAAATTTAACCTGACATACAAGCTCAATCACAAAAGTGCGGTCGAATTTGACCGCTTTTTAACGTCGCATGGTGGCGTCACGGCATTTTTCTTTCGTGAATACGAAAATGGCGATTTAATCAAAGTCGTTTGCCCGAAATGGTCAAAAACCGTCACTAAAAGACACACGGAAATCAGCTGCACCTTTGAAGAAGTGGTGTAGTTTTTAGATAAAAAAACAAACCCCGAACACTCGCAATGTTCGGGGTTTTTATTTACCCCTTATTCCAAGTTTAACCAACTAAGGAGCAATTTTGATTAAGTATACACCAAAACATCAAGTTAAGGTAGGTGGAAAAATGAGTGAAAAAGATGCAGGCATTGCAGGGAAAATGCTAGCAAGTGCAGCAATTATTGCAGCGGTTGGTTTTGCCATTGGCGCAGCGTGCTTCGGGATTAGCTTTATTCTATGAAATGTTAGAAGTAATTGATAAGTCTAAGAGAGCGCGCCAATTTGCATACACATTTTTATTTCTGGCTTTTATTTTTGGAATACGTCCAGCTGACCTTTGGTAGCCTTCGAACCACACGTTATGACGCTTAAAGTGAGGTTAAATTAAGTAAAGTTTTGTGACGGAGATCGCAAAAATAGAAAATTTCTGATTAAAAATCTTAAAGAATATATTTTTATTTCATAGAATGGATATCAAATTTATTCTAGAGGAAATAAAAATGAGCGATCAAATTTTTAAAGAGAGAATTTTAGCTCACTCCCAACATGTAATGAGAGTGGGGCAACATTGTTCAACTGAGGAAACAACAAAGCAAGCTTTAATTCTTCCTTTCCTTGATATTTTAGGGTTTTCAGCTTATGACCCTACTAAGGTAAAGGCTGAGTATGCAGCCGATTTTGTTGGAGCAAAGAATGGTGAACGGGTAGATTATGCCTTATTTTGTCATGATGTTCCCGTTATGTTTATTGAGGCTAAATCTTACAATGAAGATCTCTCAAACCATTCTCCACAATTAGCACGCTATTTCAATGCAACTCCAGAAGTTGCAGTTGCAGCAATTAGTAATGGTCGTGAATGGCGATTTTTCACAGATCTAAAAGATAAAAATATTATGGATGATGTGCCATTTTTGCGCATTAATTTTGAATCGCTTGACGAAACCAAAATATTCCAATTATCTCAATTTTGTCATGATAAATTTCAGCCTGAAGCGTTACGAACATTGGCTGAAGAAAGTATATATCTATCAACATTTACAAAAACAATATCTTCGTCATTAAAAGAGGTTGATTGTGAGTTTGTCCGTTATATAGCTAGCCGTTCCAATATTGGAAGACAGTTGAATCAGCGGTTTATTGAATCTATAACACCAATAGTAAGACAAGCAGTTGAAAAGGCTGTTAGTGATATGGTTGTTTCTGGATTATCAAAAAAACCTATTGATATAGAACCTGTTGAGGTTACTGAGGTGGAATATAATGATGAAAAAGCAGACGTTGTAGATCCTGATAACTGTAAAATTGTCACCACATATACCGAAAGACAAGTTTTAGAGTATGTCACAATGATTATTGGTAGCGATACAGATTTAGTTGCCAAAGATACCGAGAGTTATTTTGGTATTTTATATCAAGGAAAATCTAATAGATGGATTTTACGTTACTATGATAATAAGCAACGCCCTTCAATCGTTATCCCTATTGACTTAACTTCTGAGCATCAAAAAGAAATTATTAGAGCTGGGTTAGAGATTTCAGGCAACCAAATTATTATTGATTACCCAGAGAATATTTTAAGATTAAGTGGCATTATTCGTGATTGTTTCGAGTATTGCATTAATGACGAAAATTTTAGAAAAAAATCGCAATAAAGCTCTCAAAAGCCTGTTTACAAAGCAGGCTTTTTTCATTATTATTTTCATTAAGGCTCGTAACCTTAAAACAAAGCGGAAGTCCGCACCCGATAGCATAGCGGTTTTTTATGCGTGAAATTTAGCAACCTTGTTTGTTTATTGCCATTAAACATTCATTACGCATAACCACATCTTATCTATGCCGAGAGGGCGGAGAATAAAATACCCGAAAGGGGAATAATCCCGGCCGTTCTTTGTTTCGGTTTACGAACCTCTTGGCGACCCTATTAGGTCAAATCTTCGTAAAATAAAACAAAGGAGTCAGAAATGGCTAATCAAATCTCAACTCAAACAGTATCTTTTAACAATCAATCCTTGATTACCATTGAACAAAACGGCGTACATTATGTTGCAATGAAGCCTATTTGTGAAAATATCGGCATTCAATGGGAATCGCAATACAATCGAATTAGACGTGACGATGTGCTAAATTCAGTTATATTCATCATGAATATGACTGGAAGCGATAGTAAGAATTATCAAATGATCTGCTTACCAATCGAATACCTAAACGGCTGGCTATTTGGTATTGATATTAATCGTTGTAACCCAGAAATCCGTGACACATTAATCAAATACAAAAAAGAGTGTTACCAAGCGTTACATGATTATTGGTTTAATGGTAAAGCTGAACGTAAAACCACGGTAGATGATCGCACAGGATTACGCAATGCCGTGAATATGCTCGTGAGCAAAAAGGGATTAATTTATTCCGACGCCTACCATTTAATCCACCACCGCTTTAATGTGGAATCAATCGAAGATTTGACATTAGAGCAGCTACCGCAAGCGGTGGAGTATGTTCACAGAATCGTGCTTGAGGGAGAGTTGATTACAACGCCTAAAAAAGATGAGTGCTTTAATTTTGAATTTACCGAGCATGAACTCCAACAGCTTGTGTGGGCATGGTTTGCTTTATTGCGAGGCACGGAACTTTGCCAAGTACTTCATCCCGCATTAAAACAAATTGGTTCGCACTACGCTGCTTCCGTTTATGGCGTGGCTTACGAATATCGCAGTACTCTCCGTCAGGCCCATAACGTATTGACACGCATTACAGAGCAATTTGAATGCGAGCAAGGAAATAACTGGCGCGTATTAAAATACCTTCGAGCCTACAACCCTAAAGCAACAGGATTTCAGTTAGACATTCTATAAAACAACGAAAAATCCGACCGCACTTTTCCCAAAGAAATCCGTGCGGCGGATTGCTACACCCAAAATTCACAAAAAAGGACAAATTATGTTCAGAATTTTACTTGTGGTGGCGTTGTTATGGGCCACCTATCATTTAGACTTAAATCAAGATTGCGATGGGTATATTTGCCAAGTTGAACAGTCTCATCAAAAGGTGATTATAAATTGACTTAACCCTAAATTTGCATTACTATTTCTAACAATAGCCGAATTGTAGCAATGCAGTTCGGCTTTTTTATTGAAATTTTACAACCCGCTTGAATTGGCGGGTTTTTTATTGCCTGTAAGATAGCGATGTACACGTGACAAGCGGTGTTTCCTTTCTCCACTCACTGCTTCTTACAGGCCACCTTTTTGTGGAGAAAACAGGAGAAGATATGCAAACGTTAACCGCAGAATTTTTAGGTAAAGAAGTTACTTTAGTGGACAACAACGGCATTGCTTATGTGGCAATGCGTGAGATTGTGGAAGGAATTGGTTTGGCGTGGAAACCACAATACAAAAAACTAACTGACTACAGTCAAAAATTCAGTTGTTACCATATGACCACAACTGGAAAAGACGGCAAAAAATACGAAATGCTTTGTATGCCAATCAAAAAATTAAATGGCTGGCTGTTTAGCATTAACCCAAACAAAGTGCGTGCCGATTTAAAAGAACGCTTGGAAAATTACCAAGAGGAATGTTTCTTAGCTTTATGGGATTACTGGACAGAGGGTATTGCTCGCCGTGATGAAGTCAAAAACAAGTTGGCATTGTGGCAACAAAAGAAAGCCGAATATACGCAACGAGCTGGTGAACGGGGAAAATTATTGCAGCAATGCAAATCAGAAAAGCAAGACCTTGAGCGTGAGCTTTTACAAATTAAACAGTTAGATCTTTTCGTGAACTTATAACCGCACAATCTTTTAGAAAGTGCGGTTTTTTATTGGAGAAAATATGAGTATTTACGGACAACTGCAACAATATGCCTCTCATGGTTGGATAGAATTATTTGAACTCGATCTCACTAAATTTGGCGATATTGTTTATCGTTTCCACGATGGATTAAATCCATTAGGTCAAGCTATTGTGTGGCAAGGGCAAGAATATACGCCTTATCCAGTCAAAGCTGAGGGATTTGCAGTTGATGGGTTAAATCCTGTTAGACCAAGGATTACATTTTCCAATTTAGGTGGGGCGATTACATTAGTCTTGGCAAAATTAAAAGGCATTGAGGGCGCTCGACTTACTCGCAAACGAACGAAAATAATCTATCTTGATGCGGTAAATTTTGAAAATGGAAATTTGACTGCCGACCCAAACGCACATTTACCCGATGATATATTTTATATATCGCAAAAAACATCGGAAGACCATTTAACCGTTAGTTTCGAGCTATTACCTGCCACTGATTTAGAAGGGGTGAAATTACCCCGTCGGCAGATTGTGGCTCAATATTGCACTCATAAATATAAGGGGCAGTTTTGCGGATATACAGGTGATAAAGCAACTTGCGCTAAAACACTTGCTGACTGTAAAGCACATTTTGGTGAGCGCTCTGAATTGCCTTTTGGTGGTTTCCCTAGTGCGGCATATATGAGGATTTAAAATGAAACATATTGATGATGCAATAGCACACGCCAAACAAAGTTATCCGCACGAAAGTTGCGGTTTTTTTGTGCTTAAAAATGGCAAATTGCAGTATGTCGCCTGTACCAATTTAGCAGCAGAAACAGAAGATGAATTTTTGATTGGCATAGAAGATTATGCCAGAGCGGAAGGAGTGGGGGAAATTAGAACCGTTGTTCATTCCCATCCAGACGAGAGCTGTTTACCAAGCATTGCAGATCAAGACGCACATAAAATGAGTGGATTGGAATGGTGCATTATTGGACTAGAGGGCGATGAGGTATCTACGCATTTTATGCCTGCACTTACAGAGGTGCCTGATTTGTATGGGCGTAAGTTTATCCATGGCATGACTGACTGCTACGGATTTGTGCGTGATTGGTATCGCCAAGAACTGGGTATTAATCTCCCAAACTACAATCGCATAGATGGCTGGTGGGATAATGGTGGCAATCTCTATGTTGATAACTTTGAGGACGCTGGATTTTATCCAGTCAAAGACTTAAAAATAGGCGACATGATTGTGATGCAAATTAACGCAAATGTACCTAATCATGCTGGTGTTTATCTTGGTGATGGTTTAATTGGCCATCACCTATACGGACGACTATCAAGTAAGGATGTATATGGACAATTCTACCGCGAACGAACAACGCACATCATGCGACATAAGAAAAATACGCCTTAAAGGCGAGTTAGGCAAACGCTTTGGGAAAGTCCATAAGCTGGCAGTAAAAACACCAGCGGAAGCCATCCGAGCCTTATGTGTTTTAAAAAGAGGATTTAAAGAGTTTCTTCTAGAGTCTGAAAGACACGGAATAGTTTATCGGTTCTTGGTGCAGCGAGAAGAGCTGACAACATCATCTGATGAATTTCAAATGCGGTATGGCGCTCAAGCCGAATTTCACCTTATTCCAGTCATTAGAGGTTCTAAGCGAGGGGGATTCTTTTAGCTCATAGCGGGGGCTGCGATGATTGGTCTTGCATTTTGGAACCCTTTAGGATGGGCTACTATAGGCGGTACAGGCTTTTTAAGCAGCGCGGCAACCTTGCCACTTACGATTGGTGCATCACTTGTACTTGGCGGCATCAGCCAATTACTCGTCCCTGTGCCAAAAGTAAGTGGACCACAAGAACGTCCAGAGAATAAGCCGTCTTATTTATTTAATGGTGCGGTAAATACAACCGAGCAAGGACAACCTATTCCATTATTATATGGTGAATTAATAGTTGGATCTGCTGTTGTATCGGCAGGTCTTACCGATAAAGAAATTCCTATCAGAACAAACTCTACATCAAACAATGAAACTAGAGGAAAACTTAAATTTAAACGAGTTTCGGGGTGATAAATGCAGATAGTCGGTAGAAAAGGCGGAGGAAAAGGTGGTGGCGGAGGTGGTAGAGCACCAGTTGAAGCCCCTGATTCACTCAAGTCTTGTTCCTATGCAAAATTTATTGATGTTATTTCTTGTGGCGAAATTGAAGGACCAGTAAATGGACTGAACTCAGTTTACTTTGGTGATGTACAGTTGCAAGATGAAAAAGGCAAATTCAATTTTAATAATGTTGCTATTGAGTGGCGACCTGGAAGTGTGAGACAAGCACCGTCAGAAATTTGCCAAACCAATGAAGTGACAACAGATGTTAATACCGAAGTAAAAAAAGACAAACCTATCACCCGCTCTATTATTGCACCAGAAGCAGATATTGTTAGAGTAACCATTACTGTACCTGGATTAAGTCATCAAAATAAAAGCAATGGAGATATTAACGGTACAAAGGTTGAGCTAAAAGTCGAATATCAAGCTAACGGTAGCCAGTGGATAGATGCAGGTAATATCGTTATCGAGGGTAAAACCACATCATCATATAATCGCGAACATAGCTTTAGATTAACAGGCGAAGCTCCCTGGAATATAAAAGTGACACGGTTAACTGATGATTCAGATAGCCAGGTTTTACAAAACAAAACCATTTTTTCGAAAATCACAACGGTTTTTGAGGAAAAATTAACTTATCCTGGTGTGGCATATGTTGGCGTGCAAATAGATGCCGAGCAATTTAGCTCAATACCATCTCGTGGGTATCATTGCCGTGGCATCAAACTAAAAGTGCCCTCAAACTACAATCCAGAAACTCGAGAATATAGTGGTGATTGGGACGGTACATTTATTGTCAAATACTCAAATAACCCTGTTTGGATTTATTTTGATTTACTCACTAACGAGGAATATGGGGCAGGGGAATACATCAAAGAGGATATGCTAGATAAATGGTCGATGTACCAAATAGCAAAATATTGCGATGAATTAGTCCCTGATGGATTTGGTGGCCGTGAACCTCGCTTTACCTGCAATGTTTACATCCAAACCAAACAAGAAGCCTTTAAGCTGTTACGAGATTTAACATCGGTATTTAGAGCAATGAGTTATTGGAGTAGCGGCACTCAAATGCTTGTCCAAGACTCACCCAAAGAGCCTATTTATCAGTTTAATAATACCAATGTTATCGGCGGTAAATTCAGCCGCTCAGGCTCGAATATTAAAACTCGTCACAATGTTGTATTAGTGACGTGGAACGACCCGAAAAAGTACTTTAAACAATCTGTAGAGTACATCGAGGACTCGGAGGCGATTGTTAAGATGGGGTACATATCCCAAACGGAAGTTGTGGCGTTCGGCTGTACATCGAGAGGGCAAGCGAGACGACTAGGGAAATGGCTACTTTATACTGAGCAATACGAAAGCGAAGTTATTACGTTTTCTTGCGGACAAGATGGTGCCATACCCATCCCTGGAGAAGTGATACAAGTATCTGACATCCATCGTTCAGGGGAGAGACGCGGTGGGCGAGTTAAAGACGGCTCAACAGTCAATCGAATCATTCTCGATGCGGAAGTTGAAATCACAAAAGAATCAACGATTAGCATTGTGAATGAGAAAGGGGAGTTAGAACAAAGAGCAATTACACAACGTGGAAAACTCACTGAGATTGACGTAAGACCAGTCTTTACCTCTGTTACAGAAAATAGCACATGGATTATTGCTAGTTCAGATATAAAACCTGAATTTTATCGAGTTATCTCCATTGTTGAGAGTGATGACGGCTCATATACTATCACTGCATCTGATTACAATCCCTCTAAGTTTGAGCATATTGAAAATGGGAATGAACTCATTGAATATGACACAACAAACAATACGCTAGATACTGGTGTAAAAAATGTAGTGATTACCGATGAAATTTATCGTGGGCTTGGGGGAAGTATCCAAACCAAAATTGTTGTAAGTTATGAACCTGCAACATCACTCACATCTCGATACCAAATTGAGTATCGCGAGGGCAATGGCAACTGGAAACAGATGGAGCCAACGACCTTAACATCGGTTGATATTCCTAATGTAAAAGATGGTGTGTTATATCAAATCCGCATCAAAACAAGCAATGTATTAGGTGTATGGTCCGATAATCCAATCCAAAACTATGAGCCAATAGGTAGATTACGCCCTCCGCATAATGTTTCTAATTTAAGACACAAGGCTATTGCCCAAGAAGGAGCTTTTTTAATTTGGGATTTATCGCCCGATATAGATTTAGAGTATTACGAGATTAAAAAAGGCGACACCTATGAAATTTCTAAACCAGTTGGGAAAATCAAGGCAAACGAATTTAATCTTGGTTTTATTCGCGCTGGTGAGCATAAGTATTGGCTAAGCGCGGTGGATTCTTCCGATGTTCGCTCTGAATCGCCCACTGCAGTAACGTTTAATATTTCAGGCGGACAGGTAGAAAACTTAGTTGCAGAAATTGTCGGCGATGAAGTTTTGATGACTTGGGGTGAGACAAAAAACAACTCTTTTTCGACTGAGCTCTACGAGGTTAAAAAAGATGATGACGTGCTGGCTTTAGTTAAAAGTACATCATTTAAATTTAAGGCTGATTTTAACGGCAATAAAAAATTTACCGTTACTGCAATTGACTTAGGCGGAAATCGGAGCGAATCCGCTCAAGCGCAGCTAATTGTCCATCGACCGACACCTGTCTCTATATCTCAACAAGTTATCGATAACTACGTCATGTTGCGTTGGCAAAGTGCCAAGGCTACCTTGCCGATTGTCTATTATGAGTTGCGGAAAGGGGAAACAATAGAAAATTCAGAGTTTATCACAAATATTGATGGGTTAGCGTTTCCACAGTTTGAAACTGTAGGAGGGTTATATAAATACTGGATTATTGGTGTTGATAGTGCAGGTAACAGAAGTGAGCCGCAATATACGCTATCCAATGTTGCACAACCGCCAGATTATATCCTTAAATACGACTACAACAGCTCGTATGACGGAATTAAAAATGGTTCGGATAAAATCGATGGCAAGTTATATCTACCAGTCAGACGAGATACATGGGCAGAGCATTTTAGATCCAATAATCTCGCTACTCCAAAATCTCAAATTAATAGAGGTTTCCCGTTGTACCTCCAGCCAATAGACGAGAGCGGATATTATGAGGAGGAAATGGATTACGGCACGGTATTAGCATCATCCAAAATTACTCTTACCCCTAAGGTGATAAGCTCTGGCAGTTATGATATTAACTATCATATAGCAGTAAAAGAAAACGCTAAAGATAATTGGCGCGAACACGACCAACAATCCGTTTATGAAACCAACTTTAGATATGTTAAGTTTAGAATTACAGTGAGCAATGCACAGAAACCTGTCGTAATAGAGTCACTTAATCTAAAACTCGATCAAAAACAAAAAACTGACGGAGGAACCGTACAGGCAAATGCGTCAGATATAAAAGGCACATGGGTAAACTTTGCAACAGAGTTTATCGATGCGTCTGTCCCGGTTTTAACACCACAATCTAAACAACCACTTTTTGCAACATCTGACTTTAAGGATGAGCCAAAACCTAAAGGCTTTTACGTATTTTTATTTGATAAAAATGGGAATCGTGTAAGCGGTAAAGTTGGCTGGGTTGTAAAAGGAGTGTAAAGGAGCAAAAATGGCAGATTTTAACAAACCAACTGTCGATAGCGAATATACGCAATTCCCAACCGAAATTAGAGCCGCCATTAGTGCGGCTTTATCATTTTTGGATGGGGAGCACACTAATGTCCCGCTAAAAGCAAAACGCTGGAATCCATCGACAAAAATTTTTGAAGAATATAATGGTGCTCAATGGGTACCCATGGCTACAGAGTATAAACTACCCGTTGATTATAACTCACTCAAAAACAAGCCACTCCCAAACTCTGCTGTTGACGACGAAAGTGACACAAAGTTTGCGAGTTCAGCAGCCGTTAAAACGGCTTATGATAAAGCGGCGGAAGCAAAAGAAGCTGCTAGCGCTAAACAATCCCCAGCCACAACCTTAGCAGGCTATGGTATTGGAAATTTCAAAGTAGAACAAGGGCAGGGCGATGCTAATGGCTATAAAACCGATGGCAATTATTACTTAGCAAGCGGTCAAAATCTACCCGAAAATGGGGAATGGCATATTGAAGTAGTTAGCGGTGGGGCAACAAATGCGGTGCGTCAAATTGCACGTAAAGCGAATGATAACAAAATCAAAACACGCTTTTTTAATGGCTCAAATTGGTCAGAATGGAAAGATGCAGGCGGCGACGGCGTGCCTATTGGTGCAGTTGTATCATTCCCTCGCTCAGTAACTAATCCCGTTGGTTTTTTACGTGCTGATGGTTTAACGTTCAGCCAACAATCCTTTCCCGATTTATACCGCACTTTGGGCGACAGCAACCAACTTCCTGATTTAACTCGTAGTGATGTGGGGATGACGGCTTATTTTGCCGTGGATAACATTCCCACTGGCTGGATTGCTTTTGATAGCATTCGCTCAACAGTCACACAGCAAAATTACCCAGAGTTATATCGTCACTTAGTCGGTAAATATGGTTCTCTTTCAAATGTACCACTTGCGGAAGACCGATTTATTAGAAATACAGGGAATGGATTAAATATCGGTCAGACACAAAGTGACGAAATTAAAAAGCACGTACATAAAGTTAGAACACACTGGGTTAATTCAAGTGATAGTAATGTTTTTTATGACAAAACGAAAACTGTTATAGACTCACGATTACGCTCTGCAACTGTAACTGATGACAATCTCGGTGATAATGGATTTATGCATCCGCTTTTAGATAGCCCGATGGCTACGGGGGGAGCTGAAACAAGACCGCGAGCGATTGCTCTCAAACTTTGTATAAAAGCAAAAAACACATTTGATGACGTTCAATTTTGGGTTAAAGCATTCGGCGTTGTTGAGAACGCAGGAATTTTAGATGCGGGTACACTTGTGCAAAATATGCAAGCGTTATCTGCGAGGGTTGAACAAAAAATAAAAGAAAATAAACAATCTACTTTACTAGAAATAAACAATGCAAAAGCTGATATAAATCAGAAATTTTTACAGGCGCAAGAGAGTTTATCTCAAATTAGTACATTAAAAACAGTGTGGCAAGGTAATGTAAGTTCTGGGCGTATTGATATTTCAGAAAAGTGTTTTGGTAAAACACTTATTTTGTATCTTCAGTCATCAGAAAGCCACAGCCTTGATGATAATAACAATATTGAACCCGTCAGTTTTGAAGTGGGTGCAGAAATTGAAGGTAAAAGGGGCGGTGGAGTTTATTTTAGTAGTATTCGTCAAGTAATTCCACACAATTCTGGTGGAACTAGGGTGTATCATGTAGAAGTCAAGAAATTCGCTGTGACTGTTGATAGAAACGGTACAACAATACACATTGAAGAACTTGCTGGTCGTTTTGTAAAACGTATTGATATTCGATGAAGGAGTGATTAATGAAAGTCTATTTTTTAAAAGAAAATTTGAATAGTTATCAAATTTTCCCTATTCCGCAAAACTTAAATGATTTTGTGGAAATGGAAGTAGAAAACGAATCAGAGCTTGAGACTAAACAACTTATTGATTTTAAAAGTCAATACATTCTAGTTGATAGACAACCAACAGAATTACACATATGGAATGGAAATAGCTGGGTTATTGATGAGGAGAAGCAAACTGAAATTAAGCGTGAACTCATTAAAAGACTAGTTGATAGCATTGATGATACAGCAGCTAGTATTAGTGCGAAGTGGACTCGATTTGCCGAGGAATACAAAGAACGTGAATCTGCAGCTCTGGCATTTAAAGAAGCGAATTTTACTGGCGAAGTAAGCATCTATATATCAAGTTTTGCAACTGTCGCAGGACTTGATAATAAATCAGCAACATTGCTAATTTTAAAACAGGCTGAAGGATTACGAACACTGCAAGAACAACTCGCGGTGCAGCGTATGCGTAAGTATGAGCTCAAGCACGAAGAATTGAGTGAAGAAGAATTACAGCAAATTCATAATGACATTATCAGAAAAATGAAAGCATTAACGGAGGTGCAACAATGACGGAAGGTAAGGTTTATTTAGCGTTGTATAAAGGCAAGAAAACAGGCTGGACACCTAAAGCGATCTTGGCTCGATTATCAGATTGGTTAACTCGTAAGCTTACTAAAGGTTTATATAGCCATTGTGAAATTGTCGTAAATAAAGGTTTTAAGGTCTGCTATTCGTCATCAATACGAGATGGTGGAGTACGTAGTAAGATCATGTACTTAGAACATGAGAAGTGGGATTTAATTGAACTGCAAAACATAACGGAAGAGCGGATTAAGGCTTATTTCGAGCAAACTAAAAACATGAGGTATGACTGGTGGGGTGCGCTAGGAATCGTACTTGGAATCAAACAAAAACGCTCAAAATATTTTTGTAGCGAATGGTGTTTTAATGCGATTTGCGGTGGGGAAAATGGCTGGCGATTTAGTCCGAATCAATTAGGGGCAATGTTTAAACATGATGACTAAAGACAAACCGATCATTAATTTCCACTGGAAATTTTATGCGATTTACCCCATACCACGCAGACCCTAAAATAAAAGGCAATGAGGCAATACCTGACATTGGCCCCAAAAATCTAAGACCGCCAGCCATGATGTGGACAACGTCCGACCCTTGGCCAGATAGAGTTTAAGACAAGCGGTGGGGAATTTCGCTGTTTCTTATATCTAATTTAAACGCCCTTTAATGATGATTTAAAGGGCGTTTTTATTTCTCAAATTTAGCGGGCGGTTACACCTAAAGCGCGATGAAAATTCACCGAACTTTCTAAATACTGTTTATCATTAACTCAATGATCAGCTAGGATTAAATGATTTTAGTTTGACGAGAATTTGACAAGATAGGTGTAAAAAGGTATGGAAGGTTGATAGGACTAATGGATAAATATATAATATCTATATGCGTAAGTGGTTGATTTATAATTTATTATTGATTAATATCTATTATAACTGGTTCGGACTCTTAATCCGTCAGTCGAGAGTTCGAGTCTCTCACAACCCACCATTTTTATTATTCATCTCTAATATTTTAAGTTTCTTTAATTTGCTTAAATTCTTGACTATTTTTAGCGGTTATTGTGGTAGAATACCCTTAAATTTTAGTCGGGCATCATTATGTTGGAAAATATTCGTATTGTTTTAATTGAAACTTCGCACAGTGGTAATATTGGTTCTGCGGCTAGAGCAATGAAAACGATGGGATTGACCCAGCTTTGTCTTGTTTCACCTAAATCTGTTGATGAACAATCTTATGCCCTTTCAGCTGGCGCAGAAAATATTGTAAAAAATGCTAGGGTTGTCGATAGTTTTGATGAAGCCGTCGATGATTGCTCTTTGGTAATTGGAACAAGTGCTCGCTTACGTCATTTACAAAATACATTGATCGAGCCTCGAGAATGCGCGGAGAAAGTTGTAGCGTATAAAGGCAAGATAGCTATTGTGTTTGGTCGTGAGCGTATTGGATTAACCAATGAAGAACTGCTGAAATGTCATTATCACTTGAATATTCCAGCGAATCCTGATTATTCTTCTTTAAATTTAGCAATGGCTGTGCAACTGGTAAGTTATGAATTGCGTATGGCTTTCTTAGTTCAAAATAATAAGAAAAATTCACTTTCTTTAATAGAGAAAAACTATCCAACAACAGATCAGTTAGCTTATTTTTTTGACTACACAGAACGTATATATCAGTCTCTTGGATTTATTCAAAATCAAGGAGTTATGCGTAAATTAAAGCGTTTATACTATCGTGCAAAATTAGAGAAAAACGAATTAAATATTTTAAATGGTATGCTAAGTGCGGTTGAAAAACGAATTGATTTAACAAAAGAGAATAATTGACTAAATTAGTCAGATATGTAAGTATTGTGCAATTAATTTTTAGGGATTCTTTATGAAACTTACATCGAAAGGTCGTTATGCAGTTACAGCCGTTTTAGATATTGCTTTAAATGCAGATGGCGGGCCTGTAAGCCTTGCGGATATTTCTGAACGCCAACATATTTCCTTATCTTATTTAGAGCAACTTTTTGCTAAATTACGTAAAGACGGTTTAGTCAAAAGTGTTCGCGGGCCAGGAGGTGGTTATCAGTTAGGGCTACCAAGTGAACAAATTTCTGTAGGAATGATTATTGCGGCAGTAAATGAAAATATTCACGTAACGAAATGTCTGGGGCGTGAAAATTGTAAAAATGGTGTGGAATGTTTAACTCACGAACTTTGGGAAGATTTAAGTTTACGTATTGAAAGTTTTTTAAATGAGATTACGTTAGCAGAGCTGGTAAATAAGCGTAATGTAAAACGTCAATCTCATCGTGATTTTAGTAATTTATTAGTTAATCAATAAAAAGGATAAGCAGTATATTTTTTAATAAAAAAGTGCGGTTATATTTAGCATAATTTAGGAGTGAAAATGAAATTACCTATTTATTTAGACTACGCAGCGACCTGTCCAGTCGATGAACGTGTTGCGAAAAAAATGATGGCGTTTCTAACCATCGATGGCACATTTGGCAATCCAGCCTCTCGCTCACATAAATTTGGTTGGCAAGCAGAAGAAGCTGTTGATATTGCGCGTAATCAAATCGCTGATCTCATTGGCTCAGATTCTCGTGAAATTGTCTTTACTTCTGGTGCGACAGAATCTGACAACCTCGCAATTAAAGGTGCGGCGCATTTCTATCAAACTAAAGGTAAACACATTATTACCTGTAAAACTGAACATAAAGCAGTGTTAGATACTTGCCGTCAATTAGAAAGAGAAGGTTTTGAAGTCACTTATTTGTCTCCAGAAGCTGATGGTTTAATTGATTTAGAAAAATTCAAAGCTGCGCTTCGTCCAGATACAATTCTAGCTTCAATTATGCACGCTAATAATGAAATTGGTGTGTTACAAGATATTAAAGCTATTGGCGAACTTTGTCGTGCAAATAAAACAATTTTCCATGTGGATGCAACTCAAAGTGTTGGTAAAGTTGAAATTAATTTGGAAGAATTAGCTGTTGATTTAATGTCGATGTCTAGCCATAAACTTTACGGGCCAAAAGGTGTTGGCGCATTGTATGTTCGTCGTAAACCTCGCATACGTTTAGAGGCGATTATTCATGGTGGTGGTCACGAACGTGGCATGCGTTCAGGTACATTACCTGTTCATCAAATCGTAGGAATGGGAGAGGCATATCGAATTGCAAAAGAAGAAATGGCATCAGAAATGCCGCGTTTAAAAGCACTTCGTGATCGTTTATATAATGGCTTAAAAGATATTGAAGAAACTTATGTAAATGGTTCAATGGAACATCGTTTAGATAGCAATTTAAATATTAGTTTTAACTATGTTGAGGGAGAGTCCTTAATGATGGCGTTGCGCGATATTGCTGTCTCTTCTGGTTCTGCTTGTACATCTGCTAGCTTAGAGCCATCTTATGTATTGCGCGCACTTGGCTTAAATGATGAATTGGCGCACAGTTCAATTCGTTTCACATTAGGTCGTTATACTACTGAAGAAGAAATTGATTACACAATTAATTTAATGAAGGGTGCGGTAGAAAAACTTCGTGCATTATCGCCATTATGGGATATGTTTAAAGAAGGTATTGATTTAAATACCATTGAGTGGTCAGCTCACTAATATTTAGTTGCCATTATCTGACAATGGCATTTACTAGAATTGAAAAAAGGAAAGTTAAAATGGCTTATAGCGAAAAAGTAATTGATCATTATGAAAATCCACGTAATGTGGGATCATTGGATAAAAAAGATAGCAATGTTGGTACTGGAATGGTCGGTGCGCCAGCTTGTGGTGATGTTATGCAACTACAAATCAAGGTAGATGATAATGGCATTATTGAAGATGCAAAATTCAAAACTTACGGCTGTGGTTCTGCGATTGCATCTAGTTCATTAATTACTGAGTGGGTAAAAGGTAAATCTTTAGAAGAAGCTGGGGCAATTAAAAATAGCCAAATTGCTGAAGAATTAGAATTGCCGCCAGTAAAAGTGCATTGCTCTATTTTAGCAGAAGATGCAATTAAAGCAGCAATTGCTGATTATAAAGCAAAACAAGGCTAATCATGTGAAAAAGTGCGGTCAATTTTGACCGCATTTTTAGCGGTGTTTGGGGGATAGATGGGTATTACATTAACAGAAAAAGCAGCTCAGCGAGTGAAAGCCTTTTTGGATAATCGTGGTAAAGGTATTGGATTACGTTTAGGTGTGAAAACATCAGGTTGTTCAGGCTTAGCTTATGTACTTGAGTTTGTAGATGTTTTAAATTCCGAAGATCAAGTTTTTGAGCAGCACGGTGTTAATATTATTGTCGATCCAAAAAGTCTCGTTTATCTCAATGGCATTGAGCTGGATTATGTAAAAGAAGGCCTAAATGAAGGCTTTAAATATAATAATCCAAATGTAAAAGAATCTTGTGGTTGTGGCGAAAGTTTCCACGTTTAAGGTAATAATCTGATGTTCAATCCTTTTCAAATTTTTGATTTGCCAGTTGATTTTCAGCTGGATGAAAAAGTACTAAATGCACGTTATTTAAAATTACAAAAGGCCCTACATCCAGATAATTTTGTCTCAAGTAGTGCTTTAGAGCAACGTGTTGCGATGCAAAAATCTACCGAAGTGAATGATGCCTTAAAAACGTTAAAAGACCCAATTTTGCGAGCTGAAGCGATCATTGCTCTTAATACTGGTGAGCAGTTAGATCTTGAACAAAAAAGCACGCAAGATGTGGCGTTTTTAATGCAACAATTACAATGGCGCGAACAATTAGAAGATGTTGAAAGCCAGCAAGATGAAAGAGCATTAAATGTTTTTGCGAAAGAAATTAAACAAGAAACTCAATCATTATTGACCGCACTTTTTGAGAGTTTGAAATCTCAACAATGGGCGAGAGCATCTCAATACTGTGATAAATTACGTTTTACCCATAAACTTTCTGAAGAAATTGAACGTGTGGAAGAACGAATTTTTGAATTAGATTAAATCTGGGGGCAAATGTAATTTGCCCCTACGAGATGTGAATAAATAACACTATGCAAACTCTTGAACAGCTCACTAGTCCAGAACATTCTGCTTGGATAACCCTTTCCCAATGGATTGATAACGCTCGCAATCATTGTGAAGTAATTAAAAAAGATCAATCCAGTGCGGAGCGTGAGCTTTTTACTATGCAAATGCCAACATCCTCGCCAATGGGTGCAGTAATCTATGAAACAGGTGGAATTTTAATTCATTATGGTTGGTTACGTATTTTAGGTTCTGGAAGTTTTAAATTACCGCGTGGCTTGATGGATTGGAATTTCAGTAAATCTTTTAGTGAGTCAGGCGAAAAACCAAAATATTTATTAGTTGCAGATGATGTGATTGGTGGTTATTTTGCGTTAAATGGTGGTTCGTTAGGCAATAATATTGGAAAAATTTATTACTATTCATCAAAAGATCTTACTTGGCATAATTTAAATTTTACTTACACAGAATTTTTAGCTTGGGCATTGAATGGCGATGTAGAGGCCTTTTATCAAGGGCTATTTTGGAAAAATTGGCAAGATGATGTAAAACAATTAGATGGTAACCAAGTTTTTGTATTTACGCCTGATTTAAACCAAGACAGAAAAATAGCAATTGATGAACGTCAAAAACAGGAAGTCAATATTGAAACCCATTACCAAGCAAACTTTGCAGAAAAAAATAAATTTGATTTGGCGTATTCCGTCGCATAACTAGTAGAAAAATAGCATATGGCATTATTACAAATTGCAGAACCAGGACAAGCTGCGGCACCGCATCAACATCGTTTAGCCGTTGGGATTGATTTGGGAACAACCAATTCTTTGGTTGCATCCGTGCGTAGTGGGCAATCCGTGATTCTTAATGATGAACAAGAACGCAGTCTTGTGCCGTCAGTTGTTCATTATGGCGTTGAAGAGAAGAAAGTTGGTTTAGAAGCCTTTGAGCAAGCCTCACTTGATCCAAAAAATACGGTGATTTCAGTAAAACGCTTAATTGGTCGCAGCCTTCCTGATGTTCAGTCTCGTTATTCTAGTTTGCCTTATGAATTTGTGGCGAGTGAAAATGGATTACCTTTAATTATTACGGCACAGGGGCCTAAAAGTCCAATTGAAGTGTCTTCAGATATTTTATCGCGCTTAAATCACATTGCAGAACAACGCCTTGGAGGTGAGCTTTCTGGGGTTGTGATTACAGTTCCAGCTTATTTCGATGATGCTCAACGTCAAAGCACTAAAGATGCTGCGCGTTTAGCTGGGCTAAATGTATTACGTTTATTGAATGAACCTACTGCAGCTGCACTTGCTTATGGATTGGATAGTGGGCAAGAAGGCATTATTGCGGTTTATGATTTAGGCGGTGGCACATTTGATATTTCAATTTTACGTTTATCAAAAGGTATCTTTGAAGTTTTAGCAACGGGGGGAGACACTGCATTAGGTGGAGATGATTTTGATCATTTAATTGCAGATTGGGTAATAGAACAAACTAAGCTAAAACCACAAACAGCAAATCAACAGCGTGAGCTAATAACCCTTGCCAACCAAGCTAAAATTACCTTGACTAATGAAAAAAGTGCGGTTATTTCTTGGCAAGATTTTTCAGTAGAGATTTCGCGGGAACAATTCAATGAATTAATTTATCCGCTTGTAAAACGTTCATTGCTAACTTGTCGTCGGGCATTGAAAGATGCCAATGTGGAATCCGAAGAAGTACAAGCCGTAGTAATGGTTGGTGGTTCAACTCGCGTGCCTTATGTAAGAGAACAAGTTGGCGAGTTTTTTGGTAAAACACCATTAACCTCAATCGATCCTGATAAAGTTGTGGCACTTGGTGCTGCAATTCAAGCAGATATTTTAGTCGGGAATAAAACTGATTCTGATATGTTATTACTTGATGTTGTCCCGCTTTCCTTAGGCATTGAGACGATGGGCGGATTAGTGGAAAAAATTATTCCACGTAATACAACAATTCCTGTGGCTCGTGCGCAAGAGTTTACTACTTTTAAAGATGGGCAAACGGCAATGAGTGTTCATGTGCTACAAGGCGAACGAGAGCTAGTCGATGATTGTCGTTCTTTAGGACGCTTTACTCTACGAGGTATTCCGCCAATGGCGGCGGGGGCAGCCCATATTAGAGTGACTTATCAAGTGGATGCAGATGGTTTATTAAGCGTTACAGCGATGGAAAAATCGACAAAAGTACAGGCTTCAATACAAATTAAACCATCTTATGGATTAACTGATGAAGAAGTAACCGCAATGATTAAATCTTCTTTTGATAATGCACAAGAAGATTTACAAGCACGTGAATTGGCAGAGCAGCGTGTGGAAGCAGATCGTGTTATTGAAAGCGTGATTGTTGCACTACAAGCAGATGGGGCTGAATTGCTTAGCACAGATGAATTTCATCATATTGAAACTGTGTTAAAACAATTAATGGATGTAAAACAAGGTTCAGATCGCGATGCAATTGCGCAAGGAATTAAAGCCTTAGACACTGCTACCCAAGAATTTGCTGCTCGCCGAATGAATGCATCAATTAATAAAGCTTTGACAGGTAAAAATCTGTCAGACATTGAAAATCCGTAAAACTGCAGTCAGATATTAAATAATTTTGAGGAAAGTATTATGCCAAAAGTGATTTTTTTACCTAATGAAGATTTTTGTCCTGAAGGTATGGTCGTTGATGCTGCAACAGGAGATAACTTATTAGAAGTTGCTCACAATGCGGGAGTAGAAATTCATCACGCTTGTGATGGTTCTTGTGCTTGTACAACTTGCCACGTGATTGTTCGTGAGGGGTTTGATTCTTTAAATGAAACGAGTGATCAAGAAGAAGATATGCTAGATAAGGCTTGGGGATTAGAAATGGATAGCCGTTTATCTTGTCAATGCGTCGTGGGAAATGAAGATCTTGTGGTAGAAATTCCAAAATATAACCTTAATCACGCAAATGAGGCGGCTCACTAATGAAATGGACAGACGCCCAATTAATTGCAGAAGAACTTTACGATCGTAATCCAGATTTAGATCCAAAAACAGTTCGTTTTACTGATTTACATAAATGGATTTGTGAACTTGAAGATTTTGATGACGATCCGAATAAATCAAATGAATCAATTCTTGAGGCTATTTTATTAAAATGGCTGGATGAATTTGAATAATCAGAAATTTGATTGAAAAAATACCCGCACTTTGATGCGGGTATTATTTTTTAAAGGTTGTTTAATTTCATTTTTGCCATTTGTTGTTCTAATTGGCTACCACTTTGTTGTGCTTGCTCAAAGCTGTTTTTCGCCGCAACTTTATCTCCTTTTGCAACTTGGATATCGCCCGTTAAAATCGCTTTGCGAGCATTAAAACTTTCGCCTTTCACTTGGTTTAAGGTGGTTAAAGCATTGTCTAATTGACCCAATTGAAATTGTACTGCACTGAGACGTAATGCAACAATAGATGTTAATACTTCATCTTGAGATTGGGTTAATGCTTGGTTTAAATTTGCTTCTGCTGCTGAAAAATCTTGTTTTTGAGTGGCTTTTTTCGCTTCATCTAACAAAGCAAATACAGCGTATGCAGTTTTGCTATTCGCTTGCACAAATTGTTCTATATTTGCTTTTTTAGCCTGTTCGTCTTGTTGCACAGAATTAATTAAAGTATCGTATTGTGCAGAAGCTTGAGCGATTTGTTCTGCTTGGTGCGATTGCCAATAACGCCATCCAAACATACCACCCACACCTAAGATAAAAGCGACAATAATTGTTTTGCCATTCTCTTTCCACCAGTCTTTTAACTGGTTAATCTCTTGTTCTTCTTCAATGGAATAAGCCATGTTTTTCCCCTTTTAAATTAAAATTGAGTTTGAAGATAGTCGATTATATTCACTAAATCTAAGGTTTGCTGATCTGTGCCACCTTGTAAGTGTTTAACAACGACTTGTTTATTTTGTACTTCGCTTTCGCCGATAACTAATGCCAATGTTGCACCAGATTTATCTGCACGTTTAAATTGTTTTTTAAAATTACCGCCAGAGCAGTGCAACATGGTATTTAAGTGCGGTAATTCCGAGCGTACTTTTTCCGCTAATTCAAAAGCGACTAATGTTGCGCCTTCGCCTTGATAAACAACATAAATATCCACCGCACTTTTCGCAGGAACATTTGGATTAACTTCTTGTACCAACAAGACTAAACGCTCTAATCCCATCGCAAATCCGATACTTGGCGTTGCGTGTCCGCCAAGTTGTTCCACTAAACCGTCATAACGACCGCCACCACACACGGTACCTTGTGCACCAAGAGCGGAGGTTACCCATTCAAATACAGTTTTGTTGTAATAATCTAAACCACGAACGAGTTTAGGATTAATTTCATATTGAATACCAACAGCATCTAATAATGAACATAATTGTTCAAAATGCGCACGGCTTTCATCATCTAAATAATCAAGTAATTTAGGCGCGTTATCTAATACTTTTTGTAATTCTGGATTTTTTGTATCCAAAATACGAAGCGGATTTCTTACTAAACGCTCTTTTTCTTCATCGCTCATTAAATCTTGATGGTTTTCTAAGAATCCAACTAAAGCTGAACGATAATTTGCTCGAGCTTCTAAAGAACCAATTGAGTTAAGTTGAAGTGTAACATGTTGATCGATACCTAACGCTTTCCATAAACGATAGGTAAGCATGATTAATTCGGCATCGATTTCTGGATTCGCAATACCGAATACCTCAACACCTACTTGATGGAATTGACGGTAACGCCCTTTTTGTGGACGTTCGTGACGGAACATTGGCCCGATATACCATAAGCGTTGTTCATTATTATAGATCCAACCGTGTTCAATGGCTGCTCGCACACAACCTGCTGTGCCTTCAGGGCGTAAGGTTAATTGTTCATCGTTATCCCAAAAGGTGTACATTTCTTTTGAGACAACATCAGTTACTTCGCCGATTGCACGCGCAAACAATGGCGTACTTTCTACAATTGGCATACGCACTTCCGAATAGCCATAACTATTTAATACATTGCGTACTTGTGCTTCAATCCATTGCCATAATGGAGATTCTGTTGGGGCGCAATCGTTCATACCACGAATTGCTTGAATTGTTTTTGCCACGCGCTTTCCTTAAATAATTCTGTTTTTTGGATCTTGTCGTGCGACTTTCGCACGAATTTTTGCTTCTAATTGGTTCACTATATCTTCGTTATCAAAACGCTCTTTTTGGCGTTCGCCGTCAAGATAATAACCGCTTTTTTTGTTACCGCCCGTTACGCCGAGATCGGAGATGAGTGCCTCGCCAGGACCATTCACTACACAACCGATAATAGATACATCCATTGGTGTAATAATATCTTCAAGGCGTTGTTCTAGCGCATTTACTGTACCGATTACATCAAATTCTTGGCGAGAACAGGTTGGGCAAGCAATAAAGTTAATTCCTCTTGAACGAATCCGTAAAGATTTCAAAATATCAAAACCGACTTTGATTTCCTCTATGGGATCTGCCGCCAAAGAGATGCGCAGTGTATCACCAATGCCCTCAGCTAATAACATTCCTAAACCCACCGCAGATTTTACTGCGCCAGCGCGTGCGCCACCTGCTTCTGTAATGCCTAAATGTAAAGGCTGTTTAATTGCTTTAGCCAGTAAACGATAAGATTCAACCGCTAAGAATACATCGGAGGCTTTTACGCTCACTTTAAACTGATCGAAGTTAAGACGATCTAGAATTTCTACATGACGCAATGCGGATTCTAACAAGGCTTCTGGCGTTGGTTCGCCATATTTTTCTTGCAAATCTTTTTCTAAAGAGCCTGCATTTACACCAATACGAATCGGAATATTTTTGTCTTGCGCACAATCAACAACGGCACGGACGCGATCTTCACGACCAATGTTGCCAGGATTGATACGTAAACAATCCACTCCATATTCTGCGACTTTTAACGCAATACGATAGTCAAAATGAATATCTGCTACGAGCGGGACATTCACTTGTTGTTTAATTTGTTTAAATGCTTCCGCAGCATCCATTGTTGGAACAGATACACGAACAATATCTGCACCAACACGTTCTAATGATTTAATTTGAGCAACTGTCGCTTCCACATCAGTGGTGCGAGTATTTGTCATTGATTGCACGGCAATCGGTGCATCCCCACCAATTGGTACATTTCCCACATAAATTTTTGTCGATTCACGACGCTTAATAGTTGGCTGAAAAGCTGACATTATTTTTCCTAAGGTTGTGAAAGCTTGAATTTTGCTACGCGACCATCCACTTTGAGAGGATAATTCTCGCCTTTGTAAGTGATACGCACATTGCTTGGTGCGCCTACAATTAATGAAAATTCATTGCCATTAAAGGTTAATATTTCGCCTTGTTTATATTCTTTTTGTGCTAATACGTGGCGAGCGTTATCTTTTACACTAATCCAACTGCTATTTGCTAGTATTTCAATCACTAAATCGCCTTTTGCTATAGGTAACGTTGGAGAAATACTTGGATTTTCGACCGCACTTTGAATATCTGAAACTGATTTTTCATCGTTTTTGGGTTGTGAAACGCTATTTTCTTGTGCTATTTCTGGTAACAGATTATTTGTTATTTCTACTGGTTGTGAGACTGGTGCTGCTGTTTCTGGTGCAGATTTATTAGTTTCTTCTGTTGTCACAAGAGCGGTGGTGGGCTGATTGTTTTCGGTAGAGGCAACATAGCTTTGCACTAAATCATCGCGTTCTTGAGTATTTTGTTGATAACTTTGCCACCACCAAAGCCCAGTCATACCAATTACCATCACGAATACTATTGCGGTTAAACGCCCGATCCAACGATTGTGAGAAGAATATTGATTAACGGCACGGGTTGAACGTGCATTTTTCCCTAAATCATTTTTTTCGGTTTCAGCAAAAACAATATTTTCCCACACAGAATCTGGCAAACGTAAGAATTTTGCATAGCTGCGAACATAACCTTTGACAAATATAGAAGGCGTTGATTTTTGAATAAATTCATTATTTTCAAGTTGCTCTAATATAGAAGGGCGTAGCGTGATTTCTTTAGCGACATCTTCAAGAGAAAGATTTAAGGCTTCGCGTGTTTGACGAAAAATCTCACCAGGAGAAAGCACTTGCTCAGTAGTTGGATTCATAAAGTTAATCAAATAATTAGGCGGTAAATAAGGGCTAAATTTTAAAGTCCAATACTTGATTTGGCAATGCTTTATTTTAGACTATTGAATTTTTCCGCACGTTTTCCATTGATTTGACGTAATTTTTCTAATGTTTGCTGATAAATATCCATTTTTTTCGCGGAATAAGCACAAAGCGCGATATTTTCAAATGTATCTGCTTGATGATAATAATTCGGCGAATTAAGGGCTAATTCAAATTATTGCTGGGCTTGCTCAAATTTCTTTTGACTACATAGAAACGTACCAAAATTATTATGTACATCGCCTTGTTTATGATTAAGTTTTACGGCTATTTCATACTCACGAAAGGCATTTTCTATTTGCCCTTGTTGTTGATAATAATGTGCAAGTGCTGAATGTACGAGATAGTAATTTTTATCGTGTTGAAGTGCTTTGTCTAAATTGATTTTAGCCAGTTGAGGATTATTTTGCTGAAGATAGCTCAAAGCGAGTTCCACTCGCGCTTTGGCGGCAGCTTGATGATCTAAGCTAGACGCAGATTGTGAAACGCAGGCAGAAAAAATGAAAGGGAAAATAACCGCACTTAGTTGTTTACTTATTGTTTGCATTTTTCTCCTTTTAACAGGGGCAGTCGAAATATTTAATATGCTTTAATTTGTATGAAAACATAGGGCATGTGAACTTGATTAATTCACATGCCTAGAATATTAATTAACTTCTGTTACCCCAATATTTTGTCCAAATTGGCGTTTCATTGCCGTACGTT
Organism: Haemophilus influenzae; assembly: GCF_001457655.1. Lineage (NCBI taxonomy): Bacteria > Pseudomonadati > Pseudomonadota > Gammaproteobacteria > Pasteurellales > Pasteurellaceae > Haemophilus > Haemophilus influenzae. Next base: position 703,592 of record NZ_LN831035.1, read on the forward strand.
TAGTACGATCGATCACATCTCCAGCTAGCTGTCCGCAAGCCGCATCAATATCATCGCCACGGGTTTTACGGATAATCACGGTAAAGCCATATTCCATTAATGTTTTTTGGAAGCGGTCGATACGCGTATTCGAGCTTTTTGCATAAGGTGCCTCTGGGAACGGATTCCACGGAATTAAATTAATTTTACAAGGTGTATTTTTTAATACTTCTGCAAGTTGATGAGCGTGTTCAATGCCATCATTTACATGATCGAGCATCACATACTCAATCGTCACTTTGCCGTGGTTTGCATTTGATACATTTAAATAACGATTTACTGAGTCAATCAAGGTTTTGATATTATATTTTTTGTTGATTGGCACAATTTCATCACGTAATTCATCATTTGGTGCATGTAATGAAATTGCCAGTGCCACATCGATCATTTTGCTCAAATTATCTAGTGCTGGCACAACCCCAGAAGTTGATAAAGTGACACGACGTTTTGATAAACCGTAAGCAAAGTCATCTAACATAATTTCCATTGCAGGAACAACGTTTGCGACATTTAATAAGGGTTCGCCCATTCCCATCATTACCACATTTGTAATGGGTCTAACGCCAGTTACGCCAAAGTTACCAATAATTTTAGAGGCTCGCCATACTTGACCGATAATTTCTGAAACCGTTAAATTGCGATTAAATCCTTGTTGTGCTGTTGAACAAAATGTACAAGCTAAGGCACAGCCAACTTGGGAAGATACACAAAGCGTCGCGCGATCTGCTTCGGGAATATACACAGTTTCAACTTGCTGCTCGCCCACTTGCATTGCCCATTTTATCGTGCCATCGGCTGAACGCTGTTCAACGGCAACTTCTGGGGCTTTAATTTCTGCAACCGCCTTAAGTTTTTCACGTAATTTTTTATTAATGTTTGTCATATTGTCGAAGTTATCTTCGCCAAAATGATAAATCCATTTAACTAACTGATCTGCTCGAAATGGTTTTTCGCCGAGTTCTTTAAAAAATTCGCGCATTTGTTGGCGCGTTAAATCCATTAGATTAATTTTTTTAGCGGGTGCATCTGATTGCACTGACAATAATTCTGACATTTTAGCCTCGTTATTACACATTGTGGCGATAGCATTGTGCAGGTGTTTTTATCAAAAACTCACAACGAAAAATTCGCAATTAAAAAATGAACGGCGATTGTACAGATTTGTCACCGCATAATCTAGCGGAATTGAAAAACGATGGAAAATCTTACCGCACTTTTTTGCGATCTAGGTCGCAAATATTTTCAATTACAGCGGAAAAAGTGCGGTAAAATGCGAGCTTATTTTCTAAGGTGTCCAATAATGTTTAAAAAAGCTTTATTTATTTTATCTTTGTGTCCTTCTTTTTCGCTGGCACAGTCTTATGTTGTGTATGATTTTACCCATAATCGAGTATTGGAAAGCCATGCGCCTGATAGTATTCAGCCTATTGCCTCTGTAACAAAATTAATGACGGCTAATGTATTTTTAGAGAATAATAAAAATCCTAATTGTCGAATCGCAATCACAAAAGAGGATACGGATCGAATTAAAGGCACTGGAACAAAATTACCTAAAAATATTCCTATCTCTTGTAACGAATTATTGAAAGCAATGCTTGTCCATTCTGATAACTATGCTGCCCACGCGCTTTCTCGTGCAGCGGGAATAAGTCGTCGCCAATTTATTAATAAAATGAACGAAAAAGCCCATCAACTTGGTATGTATTCTACTCGTTTTCACGATAGTTCAGGATTATCTAGCTATAATATTTCCAGCCCAATGGATTTAGTTAAGCTCGCCAAATATTCATTAAATAAATCGGACATTAAACGTTTATCTAATCTTAGTGCAACTTATATCCAAGCAGGGAAACACAAACTTTATATTAAAAATACCAATAAGTTAGTGCGTGATGAAATTTTTGATGCGGCAGTGAATAAAACAGGCTACATTCAAGAATCTGGTTATAATCTCGTTTTCATTAATAAACACCGATGCAAAAATGCAACTATTGGCGTAATTAGTTTAAATAACACTTCCTCTGCGTATCGTTCTAGTTTTACTAAAAGCAAATTAGAAAAATTCGGCTGCACGGCATTAAATGGAAGAACAATTCGTGATGTAGCAGGAGAAGCCCAATATGAAGATGGCTATGATGAAGTGGGATTTAATACGCTAATTCAGAAATTATCAAAATAATGTTCATAAACATAAAAATGCGAGATAACAGTTTGTTTTATCTCGCGTTTTTTAGCTGATGAGCAGGCTGTTCAATAGTGACTTTTTCTTGGTCAGTTGTTTTGGTTTGTTCTGTCATTTTAGGTTTATCATCACAAGCAGCCAAGACTATTGCTGAACTTAATACTAACCAAAATGTTTTGTTCTTTTTTCATAAATTCAATACATTTTGTACGAAATAATTATAAATAAATCTATTATTTTGATAATCATTCCTATTCCAAAACAATATAAAAAGTAGTACTATTATCTCCGATGAATAATTGTTGAGCTATTGAACAATTATTCAGGCATTCAATCTATCTTTTTTTAAATAAGGACATCTTATGCGAAATTCATTCAAAATTATGACCGCACTTGCACTTGGTTTATTTGCAATGCAAGCTAACGCAAAATTTAAAGTAGTTACCACCTTCACCGTGATTCAAGATATTGCGCAAAATGTGGCAGGCAATGCGGCAACGGTGGAATCTCTTACTAAACCTGGCGCAGAAATTCACGAATATGAACCAACGCCAAAAGACATTGTAAAAGCGCAATCTGCTGATTTAATTTTATGGAATGGCTTAAATTTGGAACGTTGGTTTGAGCGTTTCTTCCAAAATGTTAAAGATAAACCTGCTGTGGTAGTAACAGAAGGTATTCAACCATTATCTATTTATGAAGGCCCGTATAAAGATGCGCCTAATCCACATGCGTGGATGTCGCCATCTAATGCTTTAATTTATATTGAAAATATTAAAAATGCGTTAGTGAAATACGATCCACAAAATGCAGCTGTATATGAAAAAAATGCCGCTGACTATGCTCAAAAAATTAAACAACTTGATGAACCGCTTCGTGCAAAATTAGCACAAATTCCAGAAGAGCAACGCTGGCTTGTAACAAGTGAGGGGGCTTTCAGTTATTTGGCGAAAGATTACAACTTAAAAGAAGGTTATTTATGGCCAATCAATGCTGAACAACAAGGCTCACCACAACAAGTGCGTAAAGTGATTGATTTAGTTCGTAAAAACAATATTCCAGTTGTGTTTAGTGAAAGTACAATTTCAGCGAAACCTGCACAACAAGTAGCGAAAGAAAGTGGCACAAAATACGGTGGCGTATTGTATGTTGATTCACTTTCTGCGAAAGAAGGTCCAGTGCCAACTTATATTGATTTGCTTAACGTCACTGTATCAACCATTGTTAAAGGATTCGGAAAATAATGGACTCTTTCTCGACATCAATTTGGGTTAATGATGTAACTGTTCGTTACAACAATGGTCATACTGCTATTCACAATATGACGTTCTCACTCAATAGTGGAACTATTTGTGCGTTGGTTGGCGTGAATGGAAGTGGTAAGTCCACATTATTTAAAAGCATAATGGGACTTGTAAAGCCACAACAAGGCGAAATTAAACTTTGTGATTTGCCAATTTCCCAAGCATTGAAACGTAATTTGGTTGCTTATGTACCACAATCAGAAGAAGTGGATTGGCAATTTCCTGTGTCAGTGTATGATGTCGTGATGATGGGACGTTATGGGTATATGAATTTTCTTCGTATCCCCAAAGCGATTGATAAACAAAAAGTTCAAGAGGCGATGCAGCGAGTAAATATTGAGCATCTTGCGCATCGTCAAATTGGTGAGTTATCTGGCGGGCAGAAAAAACGCGTGTTTTTAGCCCGCGCTTTAGCACAACAAAGTCCCATTATTTTATTGGATGAACCTTTTACTGGCGTTGATGTGAAAACTGAAAATGCCATTATTGATCTTCTTCAACAGCTTCGGGAAGAAGGTCATCTTATTCTTGTTTCAACCCATAACTTAGGTTCTGTTCCTGATTTTTGTGATCAAGTGGTAATGATTAATCGCACGGTCATCGCCGCAGGAAAAACAGAAGACACCTTTAACCAACATAATTTGGAAATTGTATTTGGTGGGGTGTTACGTCATATTAAATTATTGGGCGAAAATTTACATAATGATGAAGATAAACGTTCTGTTACTGTCTTAACAGATGATGAAAAAGCCGTTGTATTCTATGGCGAAACTAAGCAAGATCCACCTGCGCCAACAACACAAAATTGTCATTTTGAAGATTACCCTTATAAAAGTGCGGTTAAAAATAAGAGGGATTAGGTAATGTTAGATTTATTGCTCGAACCTTTTTCCTATGATTATATGCTCAAGGCGATGATCTTGAGTACCGCAGTTGGTGGGATTTGTGCGTTTTTGTCTTCATATTTAATGCTCAAAGGTTGGTCTCTAATTGGCGATGCACTTTCCCATTCAGTCGTACCTGGTGTTGCAATTGCCTATGCTTTTGCCTTGCCTTACGCACTTGGTGCATTTTTCGCTGGAATTTTAGCCGCACTTTCCATTCTTTGGATTAAATCCATTTCTAAACTGAAAGAAGATGCCGTTATCGGGTTTATTTTCAGTACTTTCTTTGCATTAGGTCTATTGATTATTTCTTTAAATCCAACCGCAGTAAATGTGCAAAATATCATTTTAGGTAATATTTTAGGCATTGCCGATGAAGATATTTACCAAGTCGCAATTATTATCGGTGTTTGTTTAGTATTACTTTTATTATTTTGGAAGGATTTACTGCTGATTTTTTTCGATGAAACTCAAGCGATTACAGTCGGTCTTTCCCCATTATTTTATAAAATCTTATTTTTCACATTATTAAGTGCTTGTGTGGTAGCTGCCTTGCAAACTGTAGGCGCGATTTTAGTGATTGCGATGGTTATTACCCCAGGTGCAACAGCATATTTACTAACGGATAAATTCAAAACCTTGTCAATCATCGCTATTATTTTAGGGGCGGTGACAAGTTTTGTTGGAGTCTATATTAGCTATTATTTAGATGGTGCCACAGGCGGTGTGATTGTGACATTGCAAACATTATTATTCTTGGTTGCCTTCTTGTTTTCACCAAAATATGGCTTACTCACTCGTAATAAAAAGGCGGTAGAAAATGTTTGATTGGATTTTAGAACCGCTACAATTTGAGTTTATGCAAAATGCCTTATTGACCGCATTGATTGTTTCAATTATTTGTGCGTTGCTTTCTTGTTATTTAGTCTTGAAAGGTTGGTCATTAATGGGTGATGCGATTTCTCACGCTGTATTACCTGGTATTGTACTTGCTTATTTGGCAGGAATCCCTTTAGCGATTGGTGCATTTTTTTCAGGCATTTTTTGCTCGCTTGGTGTGGGATATTTAAAAGAAAATAGTCGTATAAAAGAAGATACCGCAATGGGCATTGTATTTTCTGGAATGTTTGCTATTGGTTTGGTTATGTTTACCAAAATTCAAACAGAACAGCATTTAAGCCATATTTTGTTTGGTAATGTGTTGGGTGTAAGTCATCAAGAGCTGATTCAAAGTGCGGTCATTTCTGCGATAATTTTTTGTCTGATTGTCTTTAAACGTAAAGACTTTTTGCTTTATTGTTTTGACCCAAACCACGCCCGTGTTGCAGGGCTTTCTCCTAAAATTTTACATTATGGTTTGTTAATGCTGCTTGCTTTAACTATTGTAAGCACCATGCAAGTGGTCGGCGTTATTTTGGTGGTGGCAATGTTAATTGCGCCAGGAATTACTGCACTTACGCTAACAAAATCTTTTGATAAAATGCTATGGATTGCTATTGTCAGTTCCATCACATTAAGTCTAATAGGCGTAATATTGAGCTATCATTTTGATGCCTCAACAGGTGCTTGTATTATTCTTCTGCAAGCCGCATTTTTTGTTATAGCATTAGCTTATAGCAAGATTAGAATAAGATAATTTTTCTACCCCTCTTTTCTCAAAGAGGAGGTAGAAAATCGCAATAAATTTATCCGTTGGGAGATAAATAAAGTCATTCGTCTAATCGCCAATCTAAGCCTAGGCCAAATCCAACCCCATTTGCCAAAACGCAATTTCCATTCTAGTTGCGGTGGTGAAAATCTGTTGAATCTCAGCAAGCTGGCTTGGGTTTAGTGGTTTGCAAAGTGCGGTAAGAAAATCAACGGTTTCTTGGGCGGCTTGTTGAAATTCCTCACTCGCATAGGTGTCAATCCACGTTTGATAAGGATTGTTCGGTAAGCGAGGATAATGCTGAGTAATGTAACGAGCAACTTGAGCGTAACCCAAAGCACAAGGGGTTACAGCTGCATAAAGCTCAGCCAAACTGCCCGTCATGCCACAATCAAGCAAATAGCGGGTGTAAGCAATACAAGCGGCACTTTCTTGAGTAGCAAAAATCTCTTGCTCACTAATTCCCCACTCACGGCAATAATCCAAATGTAATTGCACTTCTTGACAGATAACCTCCAACGTTTGACGAGGAATTTCCATTTCCGCAAAATTTTTTGCTTTATATACGCCCAAAGCAAAGGCTCGACTATAGTGGAACAGATAGAGGTAATCCTGCTTTAAATAATGCTGAAAACAAGCTTTTGGTAGCGTACCTTTTGCGAGCTGTTGCACAAATTCGTGTTCAATATATTGTTGCCAATAAGGCTGAGCTTGTTGAATGAGTTGTTCAATCATCTTTTTTCCTTATTCAATTTCTACCGCATATTCTTTCAACGCTAAGGCTTTTGGAATTAAGCCTTTTTGTTGCATAAATTCTGCCATTTGTTGATAACGTTTAGTGTCTAATTGGCGAGGTTTATTGGCTAACAAGGGGAGCGTGTCTTTCCACGCCAGTTGGTTTAATGGCGTGTTAAGTTCGTTTGGTTTATAGCTGACAAAGGCTTGCCACGCTTCATTGGGGTGAGCTTGTAGATAGCTTGTGGCTTGTTCAAGTGCGGTCAAAAATGCCGATGTTTTTTTATCTGTTACGTTGTTTTTATTAGCAACTAAAATCAACTCATCATAAGCAGGCACGCCATATTGTTCAGGGAAGAATGCGATACCTTCTTGCTTTTCTAAAGCAAGCTGATTGAGTTCAAAATTACGAAATGCACCAATCACAGCATCCACTTGTCCAGTTAAAAGAGAGGGCGAAAGCGACCAATTTACATTCACTAATTCCACATCTTTATTGCTTAAACCAATAGAATGAAGCATTGTATCAAGTAATCCATCTTCAAAACCGCTGACAGAATACCCCACTTTTTTACCTTTTAAATCAGCAAGGCTTTTCAAATTGCTCTTTTTTAGTACCACTACGCTATTTAATGGATTTGAAATCAGTGAACCCACTCGCACTAAAGGCAAGCCTTCTGCCACTTGTTGATAAAGCTGAGGCTGATAACTCACGGCTAAATCAACTTTTCCTGCCGCCGCTAATTTCGGCGGTAATGCAGGATCAGCAGGTTCGATAATTTCAACCTCCAAGTTATTTTTTTCAAAAAAGCCTTTTTGTTGAGCCACAATGATGGCTGCATGATCGGGGTTTACATACCAATCTAGCATTACGCTGATTTTCTCTTTTGCAAAGCTAGGAAGCGTGAGCATTAGCCCCATTACAAAGCTGAAATAACGGATGATTATCTTCATCTTTTTCTCCTTTAATGAAAAGTTAAACAGACCAAATAAAACGGTGTAATAGCCAATCAATGCTGAAATATAAACAGAGTGAAATTGACACTAAAATCAGTAAGGCGGCAAACATTAAATCGACTTGCATTCGGGCATTGGCGTGAATCATCAAATACCCCAACCCTTCAGATGAACCTACCCATTCGCCCACCACCGCACCAATCGGGGCGACCGAAACCGCAATTCGCAAGCCCGAAGCAAAAGCAGGCAAAGCCGCAGGTAATCGCACTTTAAGCAATAAACGCAAGGGGGAAATGTTAAAGGTTTTCGCCAAATCGAGCCACGCTTGTGGGGTGTTGCGTAGTCCATCATAACAAGCTGCCGTGACGGGGAAGTAGATAATCAGCACCGACATCACAATTTTGGATGCCATTCCATAGCCAAACCACAACACCAACAACGGCGCAATAGCAAACACGGGAATCGCTTGCGAAATGACCAAAATCGGCAATAACACGGCAGAAATTTGACGAGAAAATGAGAGCAACAACGCCGAAATCAGCCCAAATAGAAAGCCTAACAACAGCCCTAAGCAGATTTCTAACAACGTAACTTGCGTATGCTGCCAAAGCAGTTCAGCGTGTGTGAACAACTGCTGCCCTACAGCTTGCGGTGAGGGAAAAATGTAGTGTGGAAAGCTACCCAAGGTTGCGACCATTTGCCAGATCATCAACAACACGACTACAATTAAAAGCGGTTTAAGTAGGCGAATTTTCATTGTTCGCCCCCTAATTCCCGCAATAATTGTTGCTGCAACGCCCATAAATTGGCTTGATGCAACTCACGCGGGGTGTTACCTTCGGGCAAAATTACCTCCGATAATGCTGTTTGATGAGATTCAGGCGAACGCAACACAAAAATACGCTGACTTAGCCGTAATGCCTCTTGCGGATCGTGGGTCACGAGCAGCACTGATTTATCTTCGAGCAGTTCAAAGGCTAAATCTTGAAGTTGATGGCGACTGATGGCATCAAGAGCGGAAAAAGGCTCATCAAGCAAAATCAAATCCGCCTCTTGCATTAAGGTGCGTGCCAAGGCAACCCGCTGTTTTTGCCCGCCCGAAAGCTGCGAACAAGGCTTGTGCCAATGTGCTGCCATTCCCACTTTTTCAAGCAACATTTTAGCTTTTTCAGTGGTTTTTACAGATTTTCGTCCAAATAAGACCGCTTGCAACTGCACGTTATCGACAATTGACAACCACGGATAAAGTGTCTCTTTTTGAGGCAACCACGCAATACGAATTTTCGGTTCAAATAGGATTTTCCCCTGCACCACACCTTGCGTTTCAATGCCCGCCAGTAGTCGCAAAAGTGTCGATTTCCCCACGCCTGAACTGCCCAATAAGCTCACCCATTCGTTCGGCAACAGGGTTAAATTAAGATGCTCAAATAACGTTTGTTCATTAAAGGCAAGACTCAAATCTTGAATACGCACCATCGCTCGCCTCAATGATTAAAGGGAATGCGTAATAAAAAAGAAAGGATAAGAAATGGAATGAAAAGAAAATGGATTTTTTGGCATATTAGTTTCCTACGTCAGTACTAACTGTTTCAGGTTCACGGGTATCATCTCAGCCTTTCGGCACCCCGACTAAAAATTGTTGGTAAGTTTACGCTTGTTTGGTAGAAAAAACAAGCGATTAGGTTTCTATCCGAATGGAACAAGAAAAGCATTTTTAAATTTTTCTTGCTAAGATACAACGGAGATAGTACAACTGATATTAGATAATAATTTTAGGACGGTATAATCAATGTTTAGTAAAAAGTTCTATAAATCTATATAATGTTTATTATTTTTTAGGGATAACTTCTATTTTATTCAATGAACGGTACAATATGTCAATCAATCAATCAATCAATCAATCAATCAATCAATCAATCAATCAATCAATCAATCAATCAATCAATCAATCAATCAATCAATCAATCAATCAATCAATCAAAGTCTGTCATTATTGCAGGTAATGGAACAAGTTTAAAATCAATTGACTATAGTTTATTACCTAAAGATTATGATGTTTTCCGTTGCAATCAATTTTATTTTGAAGATCATTATTTTCTTGGCAAGAAAATAAAAAAAGTATTTTTTAATTGCTCTGTAATTTTTGAACAATACTATACTTTTATGCAATTAATTAAAAATAATGAATATAAATATGAATATGCTGATATTATTTTATCATCTTTTGTCAATTTAGGAGATTCAGAATTAAAGAAAATTAAAAATGTACAAAAATTACTAACACAAGTTGATATTGGACATTATTATTTAAACAAGCTACCCGCCTTTGATGCCTATTTACAATATAACGAATTATATGAAAATAAGAGAATTACATCAGGTGTTTATATGTGTGCAGTGGCAACTGCAATGGGTTATAAAGATCTTTATTTAACAGGTATTGATTTTTATCAAGAAAAAGGGAATCCTTACGCATTTCATCATCAAAAAGAAAATATTATTAAATTATTACCTTATTTTTCACAAAATAAAAGTCAAAGCGATATCCATTCTATGGAATATGATTTAAATGCACTTTATTTTTTACAAAAACATTATGGAGTAAATATTTATTGCATTTCGCCAGAAAGTCCTCTATGTAATTATTTTCCTTTATCACCACTGAATAACCCAATTACTTTTATTCTCGAAGAAAAGAAAAATTACACACAAGATATTTTAATTCCGCCGAAGTTTGTATATAAAAAAATTGGTATATATTCCAAACCAAGAATTTACCAAAATCTGATTTTTCGGTTGTTCTGGGATATATTACGTTTACCTAATGATATAAAACACGCCTTAAAATCAAGAAAATGGGATTAGATAACCTTATATCACACAACTAATGGACATAGCCCTAAATATGAGAGGTTATCTCACTCGCTACAACAATACTTTTTAGCAACAGGTTTTTTATTTTATTGAAAATCACCATTCTTACCACACAAAATAGTGATATAATTTTTTAGTCTCAATAATTAACAAGGAAATCATTATGGCCATTTTAGTGACAGGTGGCGCCGGTTATATCGGTTCTCACACAGTTGTAGAATTATTAAATGTTGGCAAAGAGGTGGTGGTATTAGATAATCTTTGCAATTCATCGCCAAAATCCCTTGAGCGTGTAAAACAAATTACAGGCAAAGAAGCAAAGTTTTATGAAGGCGATATTTTAGATCGTGCTTTGTTACAAAAAATTTTTGCAGAAAATGAGATTAACTCGGTTATTCATTTTGCAGGGTTAAAAGCCGTAGGGGAAAGTGTTCAAAAGCCGACAGAATATTACATGAACAATGTCGCTGGCACCCTTGTATTAATTCAAGAAATGAAAAGAGCGGGTGTTTGGAACTTTGTATTTAGCTCATCTGCAACGGTTTACGGCGATCCAAAAATTATTCCAATTACAGAAGATTGTGAAGTCGGCGGTACAACCAACCCTTATGGTACATCTAAATATATGGTTGAACAGATTTTACGCGATACAGCAAAAGCGGAACCAAAATTTAGCATGACAATCTTGCGTTATTTTAATCCAGTTGGGGCACATGAAAGTGGCTTAATTGGGGAAGATCCAAATGGTATTCCAAATAATTTATTACCTTATATTAGCCAAGTTGCTATCGGTAAATTAGCACAACTTTCTGTATTTGGTAGTGATTACGACACTCATGATGGAACAGGTGTGCGTGATTATATTCATGTAGTGGATTTAGCTGTGGGGCATTTAAAAGCGCTTCAACGTCATGAAAATGACGCTGGTTTACATATTTATAACCTTGGTACGGGCCATGGTTATTCCGTATTAGATATGGTAAAAGCCTTTGAAAAAGCCAATAATATTACAATTGCATATAAACTTGTAGAACGCCGCTCTGGCGATATTGCTACTTGCTATTCTGATCCTAGTTTAGCGGCAAAAGAGCTTGGTTGGGTGGCAGAACGTGGTCTTGAAAAAATGATGCAAGACACGTGGAACTGGCAGAAAAATAATCCAAAAGGGTATAGAGATTAATATTCTCTAATATTTGTTTTTCTTTTTTAGGAAGAAGAATGCTAAACATTGGGGGAATGATTAAAAATCCCCTAATTTTTACAAAAATCCTTTAATTGAAAGGCGAAATTTCTAAAATACAACTAAAATTAACCGCACTTTATGTCAAATTCCCTTTCTTCCCAAATTTTTACGCGCAAGATGTTAATTTGCGCCTTCACAGGTTTTAATTCTGGTTTGCCATTATTTGTATTGTCGCAAATGTTGCCTGTTTGGCTGACAGATAAACATCTTTCAATTGAGCTTATTGGTGCAGTAACTGGAGTGATGTTGCCTTATGGATTGAAATTTTTGTGGGCGCCATTATTGGATCGTTATTTCCCGAGTTTTTTAGGGCGTCGTCGTAGCTGGATGTTGCTTTCACAAGTGGCATTATTGATTTTACTTTACATCATTAGCCTGTTTGATCCGCTCACACAACTGGGTACAGTAGCAAATATTGCGTTGCTTATCGCCTTTTTTTCAGCCACACAAGATATCGTGTTGGATGCGTATCGTCGTGAAATTTTGAGTGATCATGAATTAGGTTTAGGAAACACTATTCATATTAATGCTTATCGAATTGCGGGATTAATTCCAGGGGGATTATCGCTATATTTGGCGGCGATTTATCCTTGGGAAAGCGTCTTTTTATGGACCGCACTTTGTATGTTAGCAGGCATCTTCATGACACTATTTTTAGCAAAAGAGCCAAAAATAGACATGCAGCAAACTAATCAGCCGTTCTATCAAGCGTTTTGGATTCCATTACAAGAATTTTTCCAACGTAAGGGCGTTATTCAGGCTATCGGTTTTTTACTATTTTTGTTTTTGTATAAGTTCGGGGATTCTTTTGCCACAACGTTACAAACCAAATTTATTTATGACATGGGATTTAGCAAAGAGGATATTGCTATTGTTGTAAAAAGTACCGCACTTTGGTCAAGCATTTTATCTGGGCTTGCTGGTGGTATGATAATGCTAAAACTGGGTATTAACCGTGCATTGTGGCTATTTGGGCTTGTACAAATGGTAACAATTGGTGGGTTTATTTGGTTGTCTGCTTTCGGTCATTTTGATGTTATTACATCTGCCGAGTTATGGAAACTAGGTATTGTGATTGCAGCTGAATATATCGGCGTTGGACTTGGTACCGCAGCTTTTGTGGCTTTTATGGCGCGTGAGAGTAATCCTCTTTATACTGCAACACAGCTTGCACTTTTTACAAGCCTTTCAGCTTTGCCAAGTAAAGTTTTAGGTATACTTTCTGGTTATGTTGTGGGAGCAGTGGGGTATTATCAGTATTTTTGGTTTTGTTTATTTTTAGCGATTCCCGGCATGCTTTGTTTATTTTGGGTAGCACCTTTGAAGCAAGAAAATAATAAGACCAGCTCAGTATAAAAGTGCGGTAAAAATTATAAAAAATTTGACCGCACTATGCTTTATCAGTATCTTAATCACGTTTTGTATTAATGGAGATTTTTTATGAAAATTATTCTTTTAGGTGCACCGGGTGCAGGTAAAGGCACTCAAGCACAATTTATTATGAACAAATTTGGTATCCCGCAAATTTCAACTGGTGATATGTTCCGTGCTGCAATCAAAGCGGGGACTGAACTTGGCAAACAAGCTAAAGCATTAATGGATGAAGGTAAATTAGTGCCAGATGAATTAACCGTTGCCCTTGTAAAAGATCGTATTGCTCAAGCTGACTGCACAAATGGTTTCTTGTTAGATGGTTTCCCTCGTACTATTCCACAAGCGGATGCACTGAAAGATTCAGGTGTTAAAATTGACTTTGTTTTAGAATTTGATGTGCCAGACGAAGTGATTGTTGAACGTATGAGTGGCCGTCGCGTACACCAAGCGTCTGGCCGTTCTTACCACATCGTTTATAATCCACCAAAAGTGGAAGGTAAAGATGATGTAACAGGCGAAGATTTAATTATTCGTGCAGACGATAAACCAGAAACTGTATTAGATCGTTTAGCCGTATATCATAAACAAACTAGCCCATTAATTGATTATTACCAAGCAGAAGCGAAAGCGGGGAATACTCAATATTTCCGTTTAGACGGTACACAAAAAGTAGAAGAAGTTAGCCAAGAGTTAGATAAAATCTTAGGCTAAAAATAATCTAAAAATTAACCGCACTTTAGAAAATATAATTAATCTGCACCTTAAAGGCTGAATAAATCAGCGAATTAAAGTGCAGATTTTTTTATAAACTACCCAAATTTATAATAGGCTGAAAAAAGTGCGGTATTTTTTCAGCCTATTTTTAGAAAATCACTTCTCGTCTTTGAAGCCTGACTCAACGCCACTCATATCAGGTAATTGGTGTGCAATACCTTTGTGACAGTCGATACAAGTTTTACCTTCAGTTTTCATTTTTTGGTGCATACGTGCCGCCACAGAACGTTGATCATTGAAGTTCATACGATCTACATTATGGCAATTACGACATTCTTTAGAATCGTTAGCTTTCATACGCGCCCATTCATTTTGAGCCATTTCTAAACGATGCGCATTGAATTTTTCTAAGGTATCCACTTTTCCAGTATAGTGCGCATATACTTCTTTAGCTGCAATAATTTTACGTTTCATTTTTGCACCAAATTCGTGTGGTACGTGACAATCTGGACAACTTGCCCCCACACCAGTACGAGTTTGATAATGCACGCTATGTAAATATTCTGGATAAGCATCTTGCATATGGCAGCTTGCACAGAACTGTTCAGTGTTGGTTTTTTCTAAACCATAGTTAAAACCAACCCAAGAAAGAATACCGCCAATAGCCGATAAGATAATAATTGTACCTATCGCCATACGGCTTGGTTTTCTAAACCATTGCCAGAAACGCTTTAAGATATTTGGTTTTTTCTCAGACATATAGACCTCTTAAATTAGTTTCCGTAACCTTTCATCGGTTTGAAATCATTTGGAACAATAGGATCTACGTTTGCTTGAGAAACGTGACATTGTAAACAGAAATAACGACGTGGCGATGAACTTGAACCTACTTTTCCATCACGATCCATAAAGTGAGTTGGGCTGATTCGAGTTGCACCGCTCAAACGAGAATTTTCTGGGCTGTGGCAATTTAAACATTGATTTACATTTTTTGTCACTTGATAGTTTGCCACACTATGTGGAACCATTGGAGGCTGATTTACATAGTTCAATGCGGGTAATTCGCCTTGACGCGGTGCATTATGAAATGCGGGTGGAATATTTTCTGCCGCTTGAGTTAAATCTTTTCCCACTGCTGGTGCATCAGATGCCATCAGTGAGCCAGCAAAAAGTGCGGTAAATAATCCCGCTAAAATTTTAGATACCTGTTTAGTCATATTAATCACTCCCCTGAATGATCGAATCTGGTCGAAAATTTAAAAACTTTTTCAGCGCAAACGTCAATACAACGTCCGCAGCTGATGCAATCTTTGGAAAGCACTAGTAGGCTTTCGTCTTTTTTTCCGTGTAAAGGCGAACGTAACACTTGGGCTTCGGGACAAACATTGTAACAATCCATACAATTATCGCATTTAGCACGATCAATCACTTTAATACGGATTAAACTTTTTGCACCAATCACACCATAAGCAGCACCAATTGGGCAAAGATGTCCACACCAGCCGTGTTCAGCAATCAATAAATCAAAAAGAAAAATAACAAGTAATAACCAGCCTGTTGCACCAAAACCAAATACAAAGGCGCGACCAAGAGCAGCCACTGGATTAACCCACTCCCAAAGCAACATTCCGCTGACACTACTGCCTAGTAAAATAAGCACAAGAATACCATAACGTAAACCGCGCGAAATTTTTGCTGTTTGGCGAATGCCTAACTTACGGCGAAGCCACGCTGCACAGTCAGTCACAACATTTAGTGGGCATACCCAACCACAAAACACTTTACTACCAAGTACTGCGTAAAATAACACAATAATTGCAGCACCAATTAAAGTGAGAGCATCTGGTAAATGTCTTGCAGCCAAGCTTTCAGCGGTAATTAGAGGATCACTTAGTGGAATAGTATCGAGTAATAAACTACCACTATAATTACCTTTTAAAATCCACACGCCAAAATAAGGGCCACTCAAAAACATCGCAAGAATGCTAAGTTGGCTTAATCGACGCCAAAACAAAAAGCGGTTTGCATACCACCAGCCCCATTTTTCTCGAGCCTCTTTCCCTGCAAATTTTGGTGCATTTGCCATTATTTTCCGCCCCCTAAAATTGGTGCGAGCACGGGTTCTGCTGGTTCAGGAATTACAGTTGTCCCTTCTGGTGTTCGAGTTGGCAATGAAATCATATCTTTAGGTGCAAGAGAATGGCCAGCTTTCGCTTTTTCTTCCCAACCTAAACGATAATGTTTACCTAACATACCTTTTGCCAGATCCATTGGTAAAATCTTAATCGCTGCTTCTTCTAACACACAAGCTTGCTCACATTTTCCACATCCCGTGCAGGCATCAGAATGTACTGTTGGAATAAATAAGGCATGCTTATCAGAACGTGGATTATGTTGTGTTTCCAATGTAATCGCTTTATCGATTAATGGACAAACTCGATAACAAACATCACAACGTAATCCTTGATAATTTAAGCAAGTTTCGTGATCTAACAGTACTGACAGCCCCATACGCGATTCATTAATATCTGTTGCTTGACGATCTAATGCACCACTAGGACAGGCTTTTGCACAAGGAATATCAGGACACATTTCACAAGGTTTATCACGCGCAATAAAATACGGCGTTCCCGCTTCTACTGGCGATAATAAAGAGGCTAAATGCAGCATGTCATAAGGACAGGCTTGAACACATTGTCCGCAACGAATACAAGCGGCAGAAAACGCTTTCGCATCTTGCAAAGCAAATGGAGGGCGTAATGGCACACCTTCGCGCGCAAGACTTTGATTTTGCTGCAATCCCAACAAAATCCCAACGCCAGCTAAACCACCCGCAGTACGGGTTGCTTCTTTAAGAAATTTTCTACGTTCAGGATTAAGGGCGGGTTTCTTCATTTTCTTTTTAGATTTTAACCGCACTTTCATCTTCCTCTTTTATTGATGGGAGAAATAAAGTGCGGTTGATTTTTACATGGTTTTTACGCAGCCTTTTCCACTTTTACCGCACATTTTTTGAAGTCGGTTTCTTTTGAAATTGGGTCTGTCGCATCTAGTGTTAAGCTATTTGCAAGCTGACCTGCATCAAAGAAAGTGGTAAATACTAAGCCACGAGGTGGTTTATTACGTCCGCGAGTATCTAAATAAGAAATCATTTCGCCTCGACGAGATGAAATCTTAATTTTATCGCCATGACGTAAACCACGAGCTTGTGCATCTAATGGGTGCATCCATACTAAATTATTTGGAAATGCTCGATGCAATTCTGGTACACGGCGTGTCATTGTCCCCGTATGCCAATGTTCAAGAACACGACCTGTTGATAACCATAAATCGTATTCATTATCGGGTGACTCAGCTGGTGGTTCATAAGGCACCGCAAGAATAATCGCTTTCTTATCAGGATAACCGTAGAAAGCCACGCCTTCCCCTTCTTTAACATACGGATCATAGCCTTCACGGTAACGCCATAAGGTTTCTTTACCCTCCACAACTGGCCAACGTAAACCATGCGCTTTATGATACATATCAAATGGAGCTAAATCGTGACCGTGACCGCGACCAAATTCAGCGTATTCTTCAAATAAACCTTTGTGAACGTAGTAACCAAAATATTCTGATTCATCGTTTAATTGGCCTTCAGCAAGTTCGCTCAATGGGAATTTATCTACTTGACCATTTTTGAAAAGCACTTCATATAAAGTTTTACCTCTATATTCAGGCATTTGTGTAAGTAAGTCTTCTGTCCACATTTCATCCGTCGTGAAGTATTTTGCGAACTCCATTAATTGCCATAAGTCTGATTTTGCTTCGCCCGGTGCTTTGACTTGCTGACGCCAGAATTGGGTACGACGTTCTGCATTGCCGTAAGCCCCTTCTTTTTCCACCCACATTGCCGTTGGAAGAATTAAGTCAGCAGAAAGTGCGGATACAGTTGGGTAAGGATCTGAAACAATCACGAAGTTGCCTTCTTTACGCCAGCCTGGCAAACGCTCTTGATTAATGTTTGGTCCTGCTTGCATATTATTGTTACACATTTGCCATAACACATTCATTTCGCCATCATTCATTGCACGGTCTTGTGCAATTGTGTGTAACCCCACTTTTTCAGAAACCGTCCCCTTTGGTAATTTCCAAATACGTTCCGCTGTTTCACGGTGTTTAGGATTAGTTACCACTAAGTCGGCAGGTAAACGATGAGGGAATGAACCTACTTCACGCGCCGTACCACAAGCAGAAGGCTGACCAGTTAATGAAAATGGCCCACAACCTGGGATTGAAATTTTTCCAGTAAGTAAATGAATATTGTAGATTAATTGGTTTACCCACACACCACGTGTATGTTGGTTAAAGCCCATTGTCCAGTAGGAAACCACTTTCTTCGTTGGATCAGCATAAAGTTTCGCTAAAGTTTCTAACTGGACTTTATCTAACCCAGACATTTTCGATACTTTTTCCACTGTATATTCTGATACAAGTTGCTTTAATTCTTCAAAAGAAGAATCGTGCATTTTCCCAGCTGTTGCACGATTCGTGTCTTTTTCTAATGGATGCTCTGGACGTAAACCATAGCCAATATTCGTTTCTCCGCGTTTAAATTTGGTATGTTTATTAACAAAATCCCAATTAATCGCATTATTTTGAATAAGATAATTGATGATGTAGTTCATAATTGCCAAATCAGTTTGCGGTGTAAATATCAAACCGTGATCGGCAAGTTCAAAACTACGATGTTCGTAAGTAGAAAGCACAGTAACACGAACATCAGGATTAGAAATACGGCGATCAGTAATACGCGACCACAAAATTGGGTGCATTTCCGCCATATTTGAGCCCCAAAGAACAAAAGCATCTGCCTGTTCAATATCATCATAACAACCCATTGGTTCATCCATACCAAAAGTACGCATAAATGCAACCGCTGCAGATGCCATACAGTGACGCGCATTCGGGTCTACGTTGTTAGAACGAAAACCTGCTTTCCAAAGTTTGTTCTTCGCATAGCCTTCCCAAATGGTAGACTGACCAGAACTAAACATACCTACTGCATTTTGACCGTTCTTTTTGAACGCTTCTTTGAATTTTTCAGCCATTGTTTTGAACGCAAAATCCCAAGAAACTGGCGCAAAATCGCCGTTCTTATCAAATTTTCCGTTTGTCATACGTAAAAGCGGCTGCGTTAAACGGTCTTTACCGTACATAATTTTTGGCAAGAAGTAACCTTTAATACAGTTTAAACCACGGTTTACTTCTGCATCAGGATCGCCTTGAGATGCCACAACACGTCCATCTTTAGTACCAACTAATACTGCACAACCAGTACCACAGAAACGACATACTGCTTTATCCCATTTAATTTCGGATTCAGCCGCAACCACATTTTTGACTGGGATGGTTAGCCCCGCTGCCGTTGCGGCTGCCATAGCCGCATTGGCTTTCATAAAGTCTCGACGACTTAAATTCATCGCGTTTTCCCCCACGTTAAACGTTTGATTTTAAAATTATTTATTTTGTTCATCTTGCTCGTGATACACCAACGATACATTAATCACACCGTCGATATCTTTCACACTTTCCATTTTTTCAAGCAAGAGATGCTGATCGTTCGATTGCATTACCACCACAAATTTTCCAAGTTTTTCATCAAAAGTCGGAATTTCAGTATGCTCAATCGCTAAAAGTGCGGTTTGAATTGCTGATAATTTTTTTGGATTACCTTGCACGATCAATCCAACAACGTGCCAATCCCTCGCATTTTCTAATATTAAATTTGTATTATTCATTTTGTTTTAGATCGTTCATTGTTATTGCATTCACAGGGCAGCCTTGTACACAAGCCCCACAGCCATTACAAGCATCGAAATTAACTAAAGGTTGTGCTACGCCACCCATTTGTAATTTGAAACGAATCGCATTAGCTGGACAATTATCTTGGCAAGTTCGGCATTCAATACGGTGCAATGTTAAACAAGCTACGCCAATGTCGATTTTATGTGACCAAGGTAACTGGTCACGAGGATAAAAAATAGGCTGTTTACAGGCATCTACACATTTCCCACAAAAAGTACATTCGCCATTATCAAAGCGCACTTCAGGAAAACCAGCATCGTCCTTTACCAAAATATTGGTTTCACAGACAGAAAGACAGTCGCCACAGCGCGTACATTGTGCTACAAAAATAGAATTTTCCACAGACCAAGGCGGTCTAATACCCACAAAATTCTGTTTTTGATTATTTTCTAAACAGCTCAATGTTGAAAATTTACCGCGTAAAAATTGTCTGCGAGGTAAATTTTCAACGGTCATAATGTCTTTAAAATATTTCTGAATGCTTCTGTAGATGAAGGATTATGTGTTTACGATGAATGAATGAGAACAACCCAAAATAGGTAGTTTGTCAATTATTTGAACTTTATTTGTTATAGATCAAAAAATTTAAGGTTTAATGAATTTTGCAAGGGATTAAAACAAAACAGCATAGCAATTTTTGTTATGCTGCTTTCAATTTAGATTATTCAGCTTTTGCTGGATATTCCCACCAAATATCAAATAATTCGCTTACTTCAATTTGTTGCAAACCATTTGTTTCTAACCATTTTTTCACAGTTTCACGGTGGCTTTCATCGCATTTGCCAATTTTTTCTAGGCAAACTAAACCTTCCCAATGTAAATACCCGCTACCTTCATAAGCTAGACCATTTGGTTGGATCACTTCGTTAATAAAACGATCAACGATTTCATCTACAGTTTCAATCGCAGTGCCTTCTGCAAATTGGAAATTTACAAGAAAACCCAGTTCTTGAAATTCCGCAAGATGAAGTTTTTTGCGTTGGCGTTGATTGTAAGATTTAGACATTTTATTTCTCCTATTAAGGTTATATTCAAACGTGTATTTTATATTAAATTCATAAATTAGGTATTGGGTTTAGTTAAAATCCGCTTATTTCTTCACAAAATATAAATCCCAAACACCATGTCCAAGTTTGTAACCTCTGGCTTCAAATTTAGTTAAAGGTCTAAAATCTGGTCTTGGAATATAATCGCCATTTTTCGAGGTGTTCACTAAATCGGTGTTTGCGCTTAATACTTCTAGCATTTGCTCTGCATAATTTTCCCAGTCTGTCGCCATATGGATAAAACCATTTTTACCTAATTTTTGTATAACTTGTGTCACAAAGTGCGGTTGAACAATACGACGTTTATGATGTTTTGCTTTATGCCAAGGATCGGGGAAAAATAACTGCAAACCGCCAAGCGCACCATCAGCAATACTGTCTCGTAAAATTTCCGTTGCATCGTGGCAAATCACGCGTAAATTCGTTACGCCTTTTTCCACTGCATAAGCAATACAAGCACCAACGCCAGGAGTATGAACTTCAATGCCAAGGTAATTTTTGTCAGGATTAGCAAAAGCCATATCCACAAGCGATTTTCCCATTCCAAAGCCAATTTCTAATACAACTGGATTATCATTGCCATAAATCTTAGCAAAATCAAAAGGTTCCGTTTGATAATCTAAACCAAGTGTTCCCCAGTTATCATTCATCATATTTCTTTGAAATTCGCTCAAACGACCTGTGCGGAGAACAAAACTACGGACTTTGCGCTTATAGCGGCCATCTTCGGTAAATTCTGCGGTTTCAACGGTTTTACGTTTTTGATCGGCAAAAGTTTGTGTCATAAAAATCTTGTTCGTGAAAAAAATTGGCGGCGATTATACCAATTTTTCTCGTATAATAGGGCAAATTTTTTCCCAAGGTTGATTATGAAAATTGTCCGAGTGGCACTGGCTGTGCCGCTTCCTCGCTTATTTGATTATTTCGTCCCCGATGATGTTTCATTACAAATCGGTATGTGTGTTCTTGTGCCTTTTGGCACTCAAAAACGTGTCGCCATTGTGGCTGATTTTCCGACAAAATCGGACGTGCCAGAGGATAAACTCAAGGCTATTCTTCAACCATTGGATTTAGCCCCACTTTTTACGCCCATTTATTGGGATTGGCTTCACTGGGCAGCAAATTATTATCAAGCGGGATTAGGCGATGTGTTATTTCAAGCCTTGCCTGTGAAATTGCGTAACGGCGAAAGTGCGGTAAAAAATGACCGCACTTTTTGGCGAATTACGGATGCGGGGAAAAATGCCCTTGAACAAGGCGAATTAAAACGCTCGAAAAAGCAAGCTGAAGCCCTACAATGCTTATCTGAAACTGATCTTGAAAAAGGCAATAATAATTTTTCCTCTGCCATTTGGTCTGCCTTAAAAGCCAAAGGGTTTATTGAAGAAATTACTATCCAAACAAATCCCCTAAGCTGGCAACAAAGATTAGGCAATAACCCAATAGTCAATGCTGAAAATCGTTTAACCTTAAATAAGCAGCAAGCCTTAGCCTTCAGCCAACTGCTCTTCCATTCTGGTTTCAATGTATGGCTGCTCGATGGCGTGACTGGTTCAGGTAAAACAGAAATTTATCTGCAGTATATTGAAGAAATTTTAAAATCGGGTAAGCAAGTATTAGTGCTTGTACCCGAAATCGGGCTAACACCTCAAACGGTGCAACGTTTTAAAGCACGTTTTAATGTAGAAATTGATGTACTGCATTCTAATTTAACCGATACGCAACGGCTTTATGTATGGGATCGCGCCCGCTCTGGACAAAGTGCCATTGTGATTGGCACGAGATCGGCATTGTTCACGCAATTTTCTAATCTTGGTGCAATTATTTTGGACGAGGAACACGATTCGTCTTACAAACAACAAGACAGTTGGCGTTACCATGCGCGAGACTTGGCGATTGTGCTGGCTCAAAAACTAAATATTGCGGTATTAATGGGCTCCGCCACGCCAAGTTTAGAAAGTATTAATAATGTACAAAACGGCAAATACCAACATTTAGTTTTATCAAAAAGAGCGGGAAATTCTACCGCACTTCGTCATTTCGTTATTGATTTGAAAAATCAAAATATACAAAACGGGTTATCAAAACCCTTGTTGGAACGAATGAAAGCCCATCTCGAAAAAGGCAATCAAGTGTTGCTTTTCTTAAATCGTCGTGGCTTTGCACCCGTATTGCTTTGCCATGAATGTGGTTGGATCGCACAATGCCCTCATTGTGAAAAACCTTATACCTATCATCAGCATCAAAATGTATTGCGTTGTCATCATTGTGGCGCACAAAAAACTATTCCTCGCCAATGTGGCGATTGCGGTTCTACCCATTTAGTTACTACTGGTCTAGGCACAGAACAATTAGAAGAAACCTTGAAAACGCTATTTCCTCATTATTCTGTAGCGCGAATCGACCGCGATAGCACGGCACGTAAAGGAAAATTGGAAGGTTATTTAGAAGATATTCAACAAGGCAAAAGCCAAATTTTGATTGGCACACAAATGCTCGCGAAAGGACATCATTTTCCGAATGTTACTCTCGTTGCCTTAGTGAATGTAGATAGTGCATTATTTTCACTGGATTTTCGTGCAGAAGAACGTTTAGCTCAACTTTATATTCAAGTTGCTGGACGTGCAGGACGTGCCGATAAACAAGGTGAAGTTGTGCTACAAACACATTATCCTGATCATCCTTTGCTTACCACTTTATTGGCAAATGGCTACCAAGCTTTTGCAAAAGAAACCTTACAATTACGCCATTCAATGGGATTGCCGCCTTTTACTTTTCAGGCGTTATTCAAAGCACAGGCTCGACATTCTGATCTTGCAGAAAATTGCTTAAGCCAAATTGCAGATTTTTTTCAATCGAAGCAAATTACGGGATTACAAATGCTTGGCCCAATGCCTGCACCGTTCAGCAAAAAAGCGGGGCAATATCGCTGGCAGTTATTATTGCAACATCCGTCAAGAATGACGTTGCAAAAAGCATTAAGAGAATATCAACAAGCCGAACTTGAAAAAAACAGCCTAGTGCGGTTAATTTTGGACGTCGATCCGCAAGACTTATCATAAAAAAATGCGGTGAAAATTCACCGCACTTTTATCTCTAAAATCTATTTGAAATCTTCGACATCTCCTAATAGACAGGCATATTTCGCTGTATTGGGACTGGACTCCAAGGCAATTTTTAATGCCATCGTCAAAGGAACAGACAGTAGCATTCCCACTGTTCCAAGCAGCCATCCCCAAAACAATAATGAAAGGAACACCACTAAGGTTGAAAGCCCTAATCGTTGCCCCATCATTTTAGGTTCAATAATGTTACCGACAACCATATTAATCGCAATAACACCGATTGCTACGCCAAAGCCAATGCCAAAACCATTCAGTAATAAGGCTTGCACAATAATCGGAATAGCCGCGATGATAGAACCTATATTGGGAATATAATTCAGCAAGAAACTCAAGGTTGCCCACAAAATGGCATATTGAACCCCACAGGCTTCCAACAAAATAAACACTCCGACGCCAGTCAGTAAACTCGTGATGCTTTTGATGCCAAGATAACCAATTACGCCTTGCAAAACGCGATCAATATGGCGTTCTTCTTTGGCTGCATCATGAGGGGTTGAACTAATTACCATTGCAAATTTATGTTTCATCGTTGGTGCTTCGGCAAGCATAAAAATCACAACCAACACTAAAACAAACACATTACTCACTACACCAGAGAAATTCAGCAATACTCGGCTTACAAAATTCATAATGATGCTTGGGTCAAAATTTTCTTGGATGGTTTCACGCGAAAGCGTGAAAGGCAGATTGAAACGTTGCAACAATCCAGTTAAATCACTCACACGTTGTGAAAGCAAAACTTTATATTGTGGAATAGATTGGGTAAATTCTCTTGCCGTGCTGTTAATCAACCCGACTAAGAAGAAAAATACCAAAGAAATCAAGACAAAAAGCAAAGTAATGGCTAACCAATGCGGGACGCGGCGTTGGGTCATCGCCTTAATTATCGGCGAACAAATTATCGCGATAAAGAGTGATAGCAAGAATGGCACCACGATTTCTGCCGCCAATTTTACGCCAGCTAAGATAATAATCACCGCAGCAATGCCAAGCAAAGTGCGGTGTAAATTTAAATTATTTTGCACTAAATCGCATCCTCGTTTTCTTCGCCCGTGCGAATGCGGATCGCTCGCTCAACGTGATAAACAAAAATTTTGCCGTCACCGATTTTGCCTGTTTGTGCCGTTTCAACAATCGCTTCAATACATTGATCCACAAGTTCATCAGGAACCACTACTTCCAATTTCACTTTCGGCAGAAAATCCACCATATATTCCGCACCACGATAAAGTTCTGTATGACCTTTTTGGCGACCAAATCCGCGTACTTCCGTGATTGTCATACCTGAAATACCAATATCTGAAAGACTTTCTCGCACATCGTCTAATTTAAAGGGTTTAATCATTGCTTCGATTTTTTTCATGCTATTTCTCCAGATTTTCGCGTCTTGCGGATTTAGGACGGAAACTTTCGATGATTTCAGGCTTGGTATCAATATATAAGCCGTTAATCAGTTGCAAACAATAAGGCACTGCGCTAAAAATGCCTTTTACAAGCACATTTCCCTCTTTATCTTTCACGCCTTCCAAGGTTTCTTTAATCGCTTTAGGCTGACCAGGAAGATTTAAAATCAAGCTTTCCTTACGAATTACACCCACTTGGCGGGATAAAATTGCGGTAGGCACAAAATGCAAACTCACTTGACGCATTTGTTCGCCAAAACCTGGCATTTCTCGATCTGCTACCGCAAGGGTTGCATCAGGCGTTACATCGCGTTTTGCTGGCCCAGTTCCACCAGTTGTCAGCACTAAATGGCAACCTTGTTCATCCACCAGCTCTTTTAAGGTTTGTTCAATAATCGGTTGTTCATCAGGGATTAATCTTGTTTCCAAATGGAAAGGATCTACTAACGCTTGTTCTAACCAAGCCTGTAATTCTGGGATACCTTGATCTTGATATACGCCTGCTGATGCGCGATCAGAAACAGACACCAGACCAATTTTTAAAAGTGCGGTCATATTTTTCCTTATTTTTATAAATAATTTTGACGTGATTGGATAAATCAAAAATGCGGTAAAAACTTACCGCACTTTTGGAGGGTTAGAAGAATAAAATTCCGCCCCAAACGATACCGACAATACAAAGGGCAATAAATACCGATGCAGAGCCTTGATCTTTCGCACGTCCTGAAAGTTCGTGGCGTTCTGTACCAATGCGATCAACAACTGCCTCTACCGCACTGTTTAAAAGTTCTAACGCCATCACAAGCAAAACAGAAGAAATCATCAATATAATTTCAATTTTTGTTTCGCCTAAAAAGAAAGTAAGAGGAATTAAAATGCAGGCTAAAAAACATTCGTGGCGAAAAGCCGTTTCATTTTTAAACGCACTTTTTAAGCCTTGTAATGAATATTTCGTGGAATTGATTAAATGGGTTAGCCCCGTCGTTTTATACATAAATTTTCCTATTTTTATAAACGCTTCGCTTCGATAACATCATCTAATTTTGCTAATCGAGCCAATATTTTACTCAAACTTTCAACATTATGAAGTTCAATTTCCATATCAATAGTAGCAAGCTGTTTTTTGGTATCAGCACGGCTTGAGACCCCTAATACGCTAATTTTTTCATTTGCTAGAACCGTCGTAATATCACGCAATAAGCCATTGCGATCGCCTGCCACAATACGGATATTAATATGGAAACCACTTGCGTAATTTTCGCCCCAAATTGATTCCACTACGCGTTCTGGATGAGCCGCTTGCAAATCTAAGAATTGTTCACAATCCGCTCGGTGAATAGAAATACCACGTCCCATTGTAATATAGCCAACAATCGCATCGCCTGGTATCGGCTGGCAGCAACGCGCAATATGATGCATAAGATTGTCCACACCCTCCACAATCACATAGCCATTGTTCTTTTCAGATTTCTGCTGAGAATTGACCGCACTTTTGTTAGCAACATGACGTAAAATCTCTTGATCTGCTTCTTCAGCAGTCACTTTAATCAATTTACTTTGCAAGAAATTGATTAAGTTATTTAAACGAATATCACCACTGCCAATGCCCGCATAAAGATCGTCCAAATTTTTCAAGTTATAGCGTGGTAACGCATAAGGTTCCACTTGCTTAATACTTAAATTCAAAAGCGCGAGTTCATTATCGAGTAATTCTTTACCCGCTGGAATATTTTTATCGCGATCTTGTTTTTTAAACCACGCTTGAATTTTGGCTCGAGATTTTGCGGTGTGAGTAAATCCTAAATTTGGGTTTAGCCAGTCACGGCTCGGGTTCGGATTTTTCTGGGTAATAATATCAATTTGATCACCCATTTGTAGCTGATAGGTAAATGGCACAATACGCCCCGCAACTTTTGCCCCGATACAGCGATGACCAATTTCACTATGAATGGCGTAAGCAAAATCTAATGGTGTAGATCCCGTTGGCAAATCCACCACTTCGCCCTTTGGCGTAAACACATATACACGGTCATCAAACACTTGGCTACGCAACTCTGCCAGCACTTCGCCTGAATCCGTAATATCATCTTGCCAAGCTAACAATTTACGCAACCACGCAATTTTTTCTTCATAGGCAGACATACTGCCTGTATTGCCTTCTTTATATTTCCAGTGTGCCGCCATACCTAACTCTGCATCATCATGCATTTGTTGGGTTCGAATTTGTACTTCAATTGGCTTGCCACCTTTACCTAAAACAACAGTATGAATAGATTGATAACCGTTCGGTTTCGGGTTCGCGACATAATCGTCAAATTCTTTGGGTAAGTGTTTAAATTGAGTATGCACAATCCCAAGTGCGGTGTAACAATCTTGCAATTTTTGCACGATAATTCTGACCGCTCTTACATCATATAAACCGCTGAACTCAAGATTCTTTTTCTGCATTTTGCGCCAAATGCTGTAAATATGTTTCGGACGGCCATAGACTTCCACTTGCTTGATATTTTCACGTAAATAACTGCTCAACTCACTGACGAAATCAGCAATGTAATGTTCACGATCAAGACGACGTTCCTGCAATAATTTAGCAATAGCGCGATATTGTTCAGGATGAAGATAACGGAAGCAGTAATCTTCTAACTCCCATTTCAGCTGACCAATTCCAAGACGATTGGCAAGAGGGGCATAAATATAAGAACATTCTTTGACGGCAAGGACTTTGTCTTCCTCTGCACAACGATACTCTGCATCACGCAAGAAAGTAATACGTTCGGCAAGTTTGATGATCACGCAGCGGAAATCGTCCACCATTGCCAACAACATACGGCGAACATTATCCACTTGCAGAGCGTTAGCGGAATGACTGGCATTAAGTTGGCGAATATTATCCATCTCCAACACGCCTTTAAGTAATTTAGTAATTTTCGCACCAAATTTTTCTTTTAGACTTTCCCAGTCTGTTAATTTATTTGCAACAATAGGAAACAACATGGCAGTAAGCAATGTTTCCGCATCCATATTAAGTTCGTGCAAAATTTCTACCATTTCCACGCCAGACTGCAGCATTAAGGTCGCATTCTTCATTTCATCGGGATAGGCATTCATTAAATCACGTGCGTAATACCACGCATCGATCAAACTTTTTTCTGTTTGTTCTGCTAGTTTTAAGCCAGTGCACCATTGTTCAATCACAAAATTCTGCGGATTTAACAAATGAGAACCACGAACAGCAACCATAATACCCCCTTGTTGATGAAGAGCAAGCAACTTCCTGTCGCTTTTATTTTGGGTGGATATTGTACCGAATAACCGAGTTATTTTGTAGTGAATAAGGTTATCGATTCCAAATGCCCCGTATGAGGGAACATATCTATCACCGCACTTTTTTCAATCTTGTAGCCAAAATCACATAAAATTTCCGCATCACGCACTAATGTTGCAGGATTACAAGACACATATAAAATTTTCTCTGCTTTCAGCTCGCACAAAGCATTTAACGCGAAAGCTGCGCCACTGCGTGGAGGATCAAGCAAAATTTTATTGAACGACTGATTAGCCCAAGGTTGTTCAACAAAGGATTGGTCAAGATCGGCTTGGAAAAATTCAATATTTTTGATTTGGTTTCTTGCGGCATTTTGCGCCGCTTTTTGTACCATTTCAAAAACGCCTTCAATTCCTACCGCACTTTTCACGCGTTTGGCAAGAGGAAGCGTAAAATTTCCCATGCCGCAAAATAAATCTAACACGCAATCTTGTTGGCTCAATTCAAGCCAATCCAACGCTGTATTGATCATACGTTCATTTAATGCACTATTTACTTGAATAAAATCACGAATATCAAAATGTAATTTTATGCCATCAGAAAATTGATAATAAGGCGCATCGCCATAGATTTGTTCAATGCCTTTGTCGCTTTGTAAAAACAGCATTAATTTTTCTTGTTCAGCAAATTTGAGCAATAAAGTGCGGTCAATTTCCGCAAGGTTTTTCGTGTAACGTAACAACATTGCGACGCCATTATCGGCAGCCACCAATTCAATATGCCCAAGCTGTTTCGGTGTGGAAAATTTTTCTAAAAGTGCGGTTAATTTAGGCAGTAAATAATTAATTGCAGGTTCTGCTACTTCGCAAGATTGAACGGGTATTAAATCGTTGGTATTTTTCTGACGAAAGCCCATGTCGATTTGTTTTGTGTTTGGATTAAACCATAAACTCAAACGCACACGACGACGATACGCCCAAGCATCGCCACAAATCATAGGTTGAAATGAAATCGGTTCTGACTGTAATTTACTTAACCGCTTAAACAATGCGGATTGTTTCGCTTTCCTCTGCATTTCAATAGGAATATGCTGTCCTTGGCAACCACCACAACGCATAAAATGAGCACATTTAGGTTCTAAACGTTCAGAACTTTTTACTCGCCATTTTTTTGCCGTAGCATGCCCATATTGGCGTTTATCTTCCAAAATACGACATTCCACTTTTTCGTGCGGAAGCGCATTTTCAATAAACCAAGTTTTACCATTAATTTTCGCCACGCCTAAACCTTGATAATCTAAATCAAGAATATCAGCCGTAATGGTTTGAACATTGTTTGTTTTTTGCTTTGGGGTATAAAGAAGAACCATTATTTTAAAAGTAAAATATTTTGAGTGAATAACTCTCGGCTTTTTAGCGGTTTATCGCCAAGATAAGGTTTCAGCGCAATACGAGTGAAGCGTTTTGCTGCTTGACGTACCGCATCATCGGAAAAATCGAGGGCTTCAAAGGCTAACAAATCTCTGCCGTAAAACGTGAGATTATCTTTCACTAAAGACGCAACGAAACCTTTTTCCTCACGATAACGGTATGTCATTGAGAAATCCACTGGCTCGCCAGACCCCGCACAATGCAGAAAATCCACGCCGTAACCGAGCATTTGTAAAAGTTGAAATTCAAAAAGACGCAACGTTGGCTCAACGTTAGTTTCCGTTGCCAAGCCAGTTAAGCATTTTAAATAATGTTGAAAAAGCGCAGGATTTGGAGTTTCAGACTCAATAACACGAGTGAGTAATTCATTTACATAAAATCCACTATAAAGGGCAATTTGTTGTAAAGGCAGTGTAATTGCGGCAGGTTCAGCTTTAGTGAGGGTTTTCAATGTGCTTTTTCCCGTCCAACGCAACAATAAAGGTGTGAAAGGTTGCAAAACCGATTTCCAAGATGAACGCTTTGCACGCGCCCCTTTTGCAATCACGGTTAAACGCCCACTTTCTTCAGTGAATAAATCTACCAATAAGCTCGTTTCACTATAAGGGCGACGATGCAAAACAAAACCACGTTGAAGTTCGCTTTGCACGATTATTGTCCAGATAAGCGTTCACTTGTTTGTGAGACACATTGCGTTGCTAAAATTTCGCCGAGATTCGTTTTTAGCGTACTAAAATCATCACGCTCTTGCCACATCCAACGAATATTGGCGTAATTTTTACCACGTTCAGAAATCATTAAGGTTAGTTTTTCTGATACGCCTTGAAAAGTGACGGTAACATAATGCAAATTTTTTTTGTATTTTTTATGCGTGGCGTGTACAACACGAACAACTTTATCATCTTGACATAAATATCGGTCAGCTTCGCCTTTTTGTAAGGCTTTATCCACTTTTTCTACTTGCATTTTTTGCGTTTGAGGTGTTGTCACATTCGCATTTTGCGCACAGCCAGCCAGTAAAAGTGCGGTAAAAATAAGAGATGTTTTTTTCAACATAAATCCTACCTTGAGAAAATAACTTAAAAAGAAAAAAGGCGATTACTCGCCCAAAAAATTATTTTTTATATTGATAAGAACCATCAGACTGACGCACAAAACGCGCACCATTGGATAAACGCATTTCATTTACTCGCCCTTGATTATTCACAGATACCGTTACTTTATCGCCAGATTTAAAGCTACTTAAAACATTGCCCGCCCCTGCTGCTTTGCTCATTGCGTTTACATCGGAAATATTAAGTTGATTATCACGGAAGACTTGCATCAGCGAAACACCTTTCGGCACAGTTAATGTTTTCGCAGAAAGACGAGAGGCTGCAGATTTACTCACAGGTTTTGCATCAACGATTTGAACTTTCTTTTCTTTTTTTACTTGAACAGGTTTTGCATCAACGATTTGAACTTTCTTTTCTTTTTTTACTTGAACAGGTTTGGCTTCAACAATCGGTGCGTTTCCTGCTGTTTTAGCGACGTTTTGTTCCGTTGCTTTTGATGGAGCCTGTGCATTCTCCGCCACTTTCACTTCTTTTTTCACAGTATCTTTATGCGCAACTTGTGGCTCTACCGCTTTTTTCATCGGCTGAACTGGCACAGTTGCTTTTGGCTGTTCCGCTTGAGCTGGTTGCATAGGCATAACAGATGCCGCAGCCATTTCATTTGGCATTTGACTTGGAGATTGAACAACATTTTGTTGCATTGGCGCATTTTCTACTAATGGGTTTTGAGCCGTCGTATTATTCGCCGCTTCCTCTGCTTTTGGTGCAAATTCAGATTGGTTAGCTTGTTCTACAGCCATTTGATTTTGTGCAGGAGGATTATCTAAAATCGTGGTTTCCAGTGGCTGACTTTGATCTAACGATTGGAACTGCACAGGAACTTCATTGCTGTTAGATTGAGTAAAAGACTCAACGGTGTCAGAACTTGGTTTTAATGCGAAGAAAATAATCAATAAAATAACCAACACAAAAATAGCCATAAATAAACGGCGATGTTTTGCTGGCAATACTTGTAATATTTTCCATTTTTCTGGTTGAGCTAAAATAGGTTTTTCAGCCTTTTCGACGGGTTCATCCGCGTTATTTTCAGCACTGATTTCTTCATCAACCGCAGAAATATTTTCTTCTGTGGAAGAAGTTTGAAGAACAGGCTTTTGCACTTTTTTCAAATTTTCACTCGGAATTAAAGGATCATTTTCTTGCGTTGATGAATCGCCAAAAGTAGGTTCTTTACGTTGCTGAAAGTTAGTTTGCACGTGATTTTTTTTGGCAAATAACCCTTTTGCTTTACCTAAAATTGACGAACTTGGCTGAATTGTTTTCTTTGGTGTAATTGGCTCTTGATTAAGCCCTAAATCCAATTCATTTTGAGATGATTGTTGATTTTTATCCATAGAATTCACTGGATTGCCTCTGATGCTTGTTCTTATTTATATTAATTAGCCACAAAATTGAGAAGCTCAAAAGTGCGGCGAAAAAATTATGTGTATTTTATCGGATCTTATTCTGCGTATAAAGTCTTATTTGGCTCGCCCGCAATTTCTCGTGCAAGTTTAGGAACAAGATAGCCAGAAGTCAGAGATTGCAAGGTTTTATAGATTTGCATAGCTTCAATATCGCTAATCAAAAAATGGCTCGCCCCTTGAACTTTATCCAGCAAATGCAAGTAATAAGGCAAAATGCCTGTTTGAAAAAGTTTATCGCTCAATATTTTTAGAATTTGCGCATCATCATTCACGCCTTTTAGCAAAACAGATTGATTCAAAAGCGTGACATTCACGGCGTTTAATTTTTGCATCGCATGAGCAAAAATTTGATCAATTTCATTCGGGTGATTAATGTGTGTCACCATAACTGTTTGCAAACGAGTTTCTGCTAATAAAGTGCAAAATTCATCAGTAATCCGTTGCGGAATCACAACAGGCAAACGGGTGTGAATACGCAAACGTTGTAAGTGCGGTATATTTTCCAAATGTTTTATTAACCACGCTAATTCGTGATCTTTCGCCATTAAAGGATCGCCACCTGAAAAAATCACTTCTTCTATTTCAGAATGTGCCGCAATGTAATCTAACGCCAGTTGCCAGCTTTTTTTATTTCCTGGGTTTTCATCGTAAGGAAAATGTCGGCGAAAGCAATAACGACAATTCACCGCACAACCGCCTTTTGCCATAAAGAGCAAGCGATTTCTATATTTATGAAGAATATTTGGCACCGCATTGGCATTTTTTTCTTCTAAGGGATCCGTACTAAATCCCTCCGCTTGCACAAACTCTAAATCAGAACACATCACTTGCAAGAAAAGGGGATCTTGCGGATTACCTTTTTCTATTTTATCAATGAAAGGTTGTGGCACGCGGAGCGAAAAAAGTTTCCGCGCAGCAATGGATTGCTCAAAATCATCTTCTGGTAAATTTAAGGCTTTTAGTAATAATTTAGGATCTGAAATGGCATTTTTTAGAATTGTGAGCCAATTTTGTTCTTCTCTAATGACGGGTTCTTGGGGTAAAATACGCACTTTTCAAACCATCTCTCATTTTTAGGATATTTCAAATATGGCTACATATACTACCAGTGATTTCAAACCAGGTCTAAAATTTATGCAAGACGGCGAGCCTTGTGTCATCGTTGAAAATGAATTTGTAAAACCAGGCAAAGGTCAGGCATTCACTCGTACTCGTATTCGTAAATTAATTTCAGGCAAAGTATTAGACGTAAACTTTAAATCTGGCACTTCGGTTGAAGCAGCTGATGTTATGGATCTTAACTTAACTTATTCATACAAAGACGATGCATTCTGGTACTTTATGCACCCAGAAACATTTGAACAGTACTCTGCAGATGCAAAAGCCGTAGGCGATGCAGAAAAATGGTTATTAGACCAAGCAGATTGTATCGTGACTTTATGGAATGGCGCACCAATTACTGTTACGCCACCAAACTTTGTTGAATTAGAAATCGTCGATACAGACCCAGGTCTTAAAGGCGATACCGCAGGCACTGGCGGTAAACCTGCAACATTAAGCACAGGCGCAGTTGTAAAAGTGCCGCTTTTCGTCCAAATCGGCGAAGTTATCAGAGTTGATACCCGCTCTGGCGAATACGTCTCTCGCGTAAAATAATTGTTTAGATGACAAAAGTGCGGTTAATTTCTGCGATATATTGTAGTAATAAAAAGCACTGAAATTCATTCAACAAAAATGCCTTTCCGTTCATAAATAGGAAAGGCATTTTTTATAAGCTGTGGTAAAAATAATCACTTGATAAAAATGAGATTATTTCTACTTGACGGTTTTTATTAGAGAACGTATTATTCACGCTCGTTAAATCACGGAGGAATGGTCGAGTGGTTGAAGGCACCGGTCTTGAAAACCGGCGAGGGTTTACGCCCTCCTAGGGTTCGAATCCCTATTCCTCCGCCATCAATTTTTACGAGCTAACTAATTCGGAAGAATTAGTTTTTTATTTCTAATCATTTGTTTTCCGTATTTTCACGGTTTTCCACTTCTTCTTTAAACACCAAATATTCTTCTAAAAGATCGATTGCATCTTGGCATTTTTGCTGGCGTTTTTTATAAACTTCTGCAAGTTGAGCATAACGTATTTTCTCATCATTATTTTTTTCAGCTTGTGCTAAATCTTTATGCTGTCGATAAAGATTATTCAATTGTTCTCGTGCTTCGTAATATTTTTCTAGGCGTTCTCTTGGTGGTAATTTATGAATGCTATGTTGAGATTTTTGAATGGTTTGTTTCGTTGTTGTTTGGGATTCAGTTAGATGAGTATTTTTGCGAACTAAAGCTTCCGAAAGAACGGAACATTGGGCGAGTAAACGCTCAGCTAGAAAATTATAGTGATTAGAATCGTTAGACTCTAATGTCTTTATTCTATCTAGCGTTTGATTGATTTCTTTTAGATAAAAGGAAACATTTTGTCCATTTTCACTAAATAAAGTGCGGTCAAATTTGGCGAAGATTTTTTCTTCTCGTTTGGATAAATGAGCTTGATAAAGTTGTTGAACTTTTTGATCTAAGCGTTGGATAAGTTGTTGAACAGTCATAAAAAAATCCCCCAAGTGGGGGATTATAATCGTTAAAGGTACATTGCTGCAATCCAGCCGAATACCAATAATGGAATATTATAGTGAATAAAGGTAGGTACAACAGAATCCCAAATGTGATCGTGTTTGCCATCCATATTCAAGCCAGATGTTGGGCCTAATGTTGAGTCTGATGCGGGCGAACCTGCATCTCCTAAAGCCGCTGCTACGCCTACAATAGAAATTGTCGCTAATGGAGAAAAACCAAAAGATAAACAGAGTGGTACGTAAATTGATGTAATAATCGGTACTGTAGAGAATGATGAGCCAATACCCATTGTAATTAATAAACCAACGACAAGCATTAATAATGCGGCAATACCTTTACTTTGCACAACACCAGAACTTAGGCTTTGTACTAAATCTGTTACGCCAGTGGTGGCATTAATCACATTTGCAAAACCTGAAGCAGCAATCATTACAAAGCCAATCATTGCCATTAAGCGCAAGCCTTGTTGAAAAATATCGTTGCTTTCTTTTAGTTTGAAAATGCCACATAGTACGAAAATAATTAAGCCAATTAAACCGCCAATGATAGTTGAACTTGTGACTAATTGTGTTGCGAAGGTCGCGACAATCGCGATTAAACTTGCAACAATTTGTTTTGGTTTAATATTAGCAATGTGAGCTTCAATATCTTTAGTTGTTGCCTCTTCAACATTGATATTGTATTCACGTGGTTTACGGTAGGTAATAAATATGGCTGTGAGTAAGCCTAAAATCATTCCAATAACAGGTAACAACATTGCTAAAGAAACTTGTGCTACATTTGTTTGTAAACCTAAGGTTGCGCCAGCTTGATTAATGTTTTTAACTAAAATACTTTCAATAAAGATTTTTCCAAAGCCTACTGGTAATAATATATAGGTAGCAGTTAAACCAAATGTAAGTACGCAAGCTACTGCACGGCGGTCAATTTTTAAACGGTTAAAGATTGAAAGTAGTGGTGGTACAACGATTGGAATAAAAGCAATATGCACTGGAAGTAAGTTTTGAGAGGAGATGGCAAACAATGCCAATACCGCAAAAATGAAATATTTAAACCAAGTTAAATTGCCAGCAGTTGGTGTTTTATTCATTTTTGTGATGATTTTATAAGCGATTAAATCAGTAATTCCTGATTTAGAAATAGCAATGGCGAACGCTCCAAGTATTGCATAGTTCATTGCGACTTCAGCACCGCCACCTAAGCCGCCTGTAAAGGTTTCGATGGTTTTAGTTAAACCTAAATCACCGATAAATCCTGCGGTAAGCGCAGCAATCACCAGTGCGATAATAACGTTGATGCGTAGCAAACTAAGTGCCAGCAAAACGATGATTGAGATAACAACAGGGTTTGATAACATTGTGTTTTTCCTTGTAAATTAAATGATAAATACTTTACTTTAAAATTTTTATTGAATAAAGAATAACGCTAAATTAATGCCTCCTATATCGTAAATAAAACAAAACCCCTCGAAAGTTGCCTTCCGAGGGGTAAGATTTTTATTATCCTGTCAGCTCGGAAGAAATCTTCCAAGCACACCAAAAACCTGAAAGATTATTCAGTTGAATGGTGATGATGGTGACGACGGATAATGTTCATTTTTTATCTCCAAATAAGAATTGCTTTTAAACTACTGGAAAAATAAAACGATTGCAACCAGTTTTTTATTTTTCTTAAAGTGCGGTCTCTTTTTCAGTTGTTTTTTCCTGTTCTAGTTCAGAAGCAATATGTGGGAAACCACCTAAATCTTTTAAATGATTGACCATATAGCAGAATAATTTCGCCGTGCGTTCGGTATCATATAACGCTGAATGGGCTTGTTTACCATCAAAAGGAATTTTTGCGGCTTGACAGGCTTTAACGAGAACAGTCTGACCAAACATCAATCCTGCTAAACTTGCGGTATCAAACATGCCAAAAGGGTGGAAGGGATTACGCTTTACGCCAGTACGTTCAGCGGCAGCCATCACAAAACTTTGGTCAAAAGTGGCATTGTGCGCCACAATGATAGAACGTTGGCAATCTGCATCTTTTTGTCCTCGACGCACCATTTGAAATAATCCCGTGATTGCATCAAGTTCAGACACCGCGCCACGTAGTGGATTGTGAATATCAATACCATTAAATTTCAAGGATTCTGGATTAATATTTGCGCCTTCAAAAGGCTTGATATGAAAATGGCATTTCTGATCAGGATGCAAATAACCGTTTTCATCCATTTTTAATGTGATGGCGGCTAGTTCGAGTAACGCATCTTTTTTTGCATCAAAACCTGCAGTTTCAACATCAATAATGACGGGGAAATAGCCACGAAAGCGATTTTTTAATTGGTTGTGATAAGGGATTTCTTGAGAATCGGACATAATCTATCTCTTAAAAATAAAATAACGTAGGAATCCCTACGTTATTAAAAATACAATAAAAATTGACCGCACTTTAGTTGCCTAAACCAGATTTAGTACTTTTGTTTTCGATAAATTCAATTTTATAACCATCTGGATCTTCAACAAAAGCAATGACGGTTGATCCACCTTTCACTGGCCCTGCTTCGCGAGTAACGTTACCACCGCTCGCGCGAACGGCTTCACAAGTGGCATAAATATCATCTACGCCGATAGCGATATGTCCATATGCTGTGCCATGTTCATATTTATCTACGCCCCAGTTGTATGTTAATTCAATTTCTGCCGCACTTTCGCCATCTTCGTAACCTAAAAAAGCCAGCGTATATTTGTATTCTGGATTTTCACTGGTGCGTAATAAACGCATACCTAAAACATCTTGATAAAATTTGATTGAACGATCTAAATCGCCCACGCGTAACATAGTGTGTAAAATTTGCATTGGTTTGTCCTTTTTTAGTTGAGTTAAACAGATTATGTCATAAGTAAAATAAAAAATCAGAATTATCTATTTTGTCCAATCTTGCCACTGAAGATCTGTAATTCGCTGAAATTCTTTTACATTATGTGTAATAAGAACGGCATTTAAACTCAATGCGTGACAAGCGATCCATAGATCATTATTTCCGATAGGTCGCCCTTGTTTTTTGAGTGTATTTGCCCATTTGCCATAATGTAAACAGATTTGTTCATTGGGATATAGTACATTCACTCGTTCAGTAAGTAATTCTATTGCTCGTATTGATTGCTCATAATTTTGACTACCAAAGGCGCCTTTAATAAGTTCAGCATAAGTAATAAAGCTCATAACTAAGCGATCATTAGGCAATAATTGTGATACTCGTTCGGCAATAATTTTGGGGCGATTTTTCATTAAATAAATAATGATATTGGTGTCTAACATATAAATCATAAATTTTCTCGCTCCTGAGGCGGTAAATCATCACGCGCTTCAAGTGCTTGAATAAAGGTCTCATCAAATCCTTCAAATAACGCAAGAAAATCATCTGTTTTTTTAGAAACTGGGCGTAATACCACATCCCCATTTTCCTTTCGGAAAATTTCTACGGTATCGACGTCAAAACGAAAGTCCATCGGGATCCGAACAGCTTGGCTGTTACCACTTTGAAACACTTTAGTAAGCATATTTACCCTCTCGTATATACTATGTATTTAATAAGTATATACTAATCATTTCAATTGCTGTATGCAAGCAAGAAGATCAAATTACCGTTGTTTTATTTAACCGCAATCATCGAGCCAAAATTAAAGCATTGGAACCAAAGTTCTACTTGTGAAAATCCTACGTTTTTTAACCGCACTTTGTGTGTCTCAATAGAATCTGTACGCATCACATTTTCAAGTGCGGTGCGTTTTTGGCTCACTTCTAATTCGCTATAA
Organism: Haemophilus influenzae; assembly: GCF_001457655.1. Taxonomy (NCBI): domain Bacteria; kingdom Pseudomonadati; phylum Pseudomonadota; class Gammaproteobacteria; order Pasteurellales; family Pasteurellaceae; genus Haemophilus; species Haemophilus influenzae. The sequence goes on from NZ_LN831035.1 coordinate 742,605, forward strand.
CCATTGGCTCGCTTGAATTGGTGGTGCAAGTCAATGAGTAAATGATCAATTTTAGTATCTTCAAAACGGAATTTTTCAGAAAGTACTAATACGCCATTTGGATTTAATCCTTCATAAATCTTCGTGAGCAATGCCACGCGATCTTCAGGCGGTAAAAATTGCAAGGTGAAGTTGAGAATGACCATTGAGGCATTTTTAATTTCAACGTGGCGAATATCGTCACAGAGAATTTCTACAGGTACCTCACTATGATATGCCGCAATATGTTGGCGACAACGTTCAACCATCGGTTGAGAATTATCGATACCAATAATTTTTACGTTGGGTTGATGAATATTTCGACGTGCAGAAAGTGTGGCAGCTCCTCGTGAGCAACCTAGATCATAAACGTTACTATCAGCCGTGACGAAACGTTCTGCCAGCATACCGATTGCCGTAATAATGTTGGAATAGCCAGGCACGGAACGTTGAATCATATCTGGAAAGACTTCAGCAACGTTCTCGTCAAAGATGAAATCCCCCAATTTAGCAATGGGGGTAGAAAATAGAGTATCTTTTACCATAATGTGTTAAAGGCAGAGAGAAAGAGTCGTTATTCTAGAAGAAATTTATAAATTATGATTTAGGAAATAAATGCGACATGGCACTCTCTTCTTGTTTAATACGCACGGCTAAGATAAGCAAATAAATAGGTAGTCCAACCAATGCGGTATATTTAGCCTGACAGAAAAGCGATAAACCAATTAATTCGGGAATAATGTTTAAGAAATAATTTGGGTGACGTACGTATTTAAACAAGAAAGAGCGATTAATTTGATGTTCTGGTAAAATATAAATTTTTACTGTCCAAATCTCTTTTAGCTCATAAATCACATAAAATAGCATTGCAATAGCAAAAATTAAAATCGCCAACCCTATTTGTGAAGTGCTATTAAATGACAGGTTTTGCTTATTAGCCTCAATGATCGCCGCAAAATAAAATGCAACATGGGCAATGGACAACAGTGTGGAATTGCGTTTACCATACTGTATTGCACCCTTTGCAATGAGTGCTTTTTCATGACGAATTGAAATAGACAGACTGTAAAAACGGATCGCTAAAATACAGGCAAAAGTAATATTGATAAATAACATGTGGTTATCCTTAACGTAATTTAATCTCAACAAGCCGCATAATATAACAAAAAATCTGATGATATGGCACAAAAAAGCCTTTATTTTGAACATTTATTACTTTTCTTTGCTTTTTTGATTGATTTGTCAGCATAAATAACCTTTTTATCTCTCTTGGTTTTCCGCTATAATTGCGACAGATTTTTGAGCATAATTAAAAGAGTACAAAGGATTTTGAAATGATGCGTACACATTATTGCGGAGCATTAAACCGTAACAATATCGGACAAGACGTAACATTAAGCGGTTGGGTTCATCGCCGTCGTGATTTAGGTGGCTTGATTTTTATTGATATGCGCGATCGTGATGGCATTGTGCAAGTTTGTTTTGATCCTAAATATCAAGATGCATTGACAGCGGCTGCTGGGTTACGTAATGAATTCTGTATTCAAATTAAAGGTGAAGTGATTGCGCGTCCTGAAAACCAAATCAATAAAAATATGGCTACGGGCGAAGTGGAAGTGTTAGCGAAAGAATTACGCATCTACAATGCTTCTGATGTTTTACCATTAGACTTCAACCAAAATAACACCGAAGAACAACGTTTAAAATACCGTTATTTAGATTTACGTCGTCCTGAAATGGCGCAGCGTTTGAAAACCCGTGCAAAAATCACCAGCTTTGTGCGTCGCTTTATGGATGATAATGGTTTCCTTGATATTGAAACTCCAATGCTTACCAAAGCAACGCCAGAAGGCGCGCGCGACTATTTAGTGCCAAGCCGTGTGCATAAAGGCAAATTCTATGCATTGCCGCAATCACCACAGCTTTTCAAACAGCTTTTAATGATGTCTGGTTTTGACCGCTATTATCAAATCGTAAAATGTTTCCGTGATGAAGATTTGCGAGCAGACCGTCAGCCTGAGTTTACTCAAATCGATGTGGAAACTTCTTTCCTAACTGCGCCAGAAGTCCGCGAAATTATGGAACGTATGGTGCACGACTTATGGCTTGATACCATTGGTGTAGATTTAGGTAAGTTCCCAGTGATGACTTGGCAAGAAGCAATGCGTCGTTTTGGTTCGGATAAGCCAGATTTGCGTAATCCATTAGAAATGGTAGATGTAGCAGATATTGTCAAAGATGTTGAATTTAAAGTATTTAATGAGCCAGCAAACAATCCAAATGGCCGTGTTGCAGTCATTCGAGTACCAAATGGTGCAGAAATTACTCGTAAACAAATTGATGAATATACACAATTTGTAGGCATCTACGGTGCAAAAGGTTTGGCTTGGGCAAAAGTAAACGATATTAATGCTGGTCTTGAAGGCGTGCAAAGTCCGATTGCGAAATTCTTAAATGAAGAGGTATGGAAAGCGTTAGCAGAACGTGTGAATGCACAAACTGGCGATATTTTATTCTTCGGTGCAGACAAATGGCAAACGACCACTGATGCAATGGGTGCGTTACGTTTGAAATTAGGTTGTGATCTTGGCTTAACTCGTTTAGACGAATGGCAACCGCTTTGGGTCATTGATTTCCCAATGTTTGAACGTGATGAAGAAGGTAATCTTGCAGCAATGCACCATCCATTCACTTCACCAAAAGATTTCAGCCCAGAGCAATTAGAGGCTGATCCAACAAGTGCGGTAGCCAATGCTTACGATATGGTCATCAACGGCTACGAAGTGGGTGGTGGTTCTGTGCGTATTTTTGATCCGAAAATGCAACAAACTGTGTTCCGTATTCTTGGTATTGACGAAGAACAACAACGCGAGAAATTCGGTTTCTTATTAGATGCATTAAAATTCGGTACTCCACCGCATGCTGGTTTAGCATTCGGTTTAGACCGTTTAACCATGCTTTTAACTGGAACAGAAAACATTCGTGATGTAATTGCCTTCCCGAAAACCACGGCAGCAGCGTGCTTAATGACGGAAGCCCCGAGTTTTGTAAATCCGCAAGCATTGGAAGAGTTGGCAATTTCTGTCGTTAAAGCAGAATAAGTTTGGAATATTAGGAATGAAGTGCGGTCAGATTTGACCGCATTTTTAATGATGCAATACAAAAATAATCAATCTGTTCTTGTTGTAATTTACGCTAAAAATACAAACCGAGTTTTAATGCTCCAACGCCAAGATGATCCTGATTTTTGGCAGTCTGTTACTGGCACCATTGAAAGTGGTGAGACACCAAAAAAAACAGCAATTCGTGAGCTATGGGAAGAAGTGCGGTTAGAAATTTCGGAAAATTCCACCGCGCTTTTTGATTGCAATGAGAGCATAGAATTTGAAATTTTTCCACATTTCCGCTATAAATACGCACCGAATATTACTCACTGCAAAGAACATTTGTTTTTGTGTGAGGCGGAAAAAGAATTTATTCCAGTATTGAGTGAGCATTTGGCATATCAATGGGTTTCCCCTGAACAAGCAATCCAAATGACAAAATCTTCCAATAATGCGGAAGCAATTAGAAAATATATTCTTAAAGATAAATAGAAGGAAATAAAATGGCAGGTCATAGTAAGTGGGCTAATATTAAACACCGCAAAGCAGCACAAGATGCACAACGCGGTAAAATTTTTACTAAATTAATTCGTGAACTTGTTACCGCAGCTAAAATTGGTGGTGGCGATGTGAGTGCTAACCCGCGTTTACGTGCAGCAGTAGATAAAGCACTTAGCAACAATATGACGCGCGATACTATCAACCGTGCTATTGATCGTGGCGTAGGTGGTGGCGATGATACCAATATGGAAACCAAAATCTATGAAGGTTATGGCCCAGGCGGTACAGCGGTTATGGTGGAATGTTTAAGTGATAATGCAAACCGTACGATCTCACAAGTACGCCCAAGTTTTACTAAATGTGGTGGTAACTTGGGAACAGAAGGTTCTGTGGGTTATTTATTTAGCAAAAAAGGTTTAATCTTAATCGCAGAAGCGGATGAAGATGCCTTAACTGAAGCGGCAATCGAAGCGGGTGCTGATGATATTCAACCACAAGATGATGGTTCATTTGAAATCTATACTGCTTGGGAAGATTTAGGTTCAGTGCGCGATGGCATTGAAGCAGCTGGTTTTAAAGTACAAGAAGCTGAAGTAACGATGATTCCATCAACAACCGTCGATCTTGATATTGAAACTGCACCAAAATTACTTCGTTTAATTGATATGTTGGAAGATTGTGATGACGTACAAAACGTATATCACAACGGAGAAATCTGTGACGAAGTGGCATCTCAACTTTAATAATGCAATAAATGGGTAATTTAATTACCTATTTTTTATAGAAATTATGAGCATTATTTTAGGTATTGACCCCGGCTCTCGCGTAACGGGTTACGGTGTGATTCGCCAAACAGGGAGACATTTAGAATATCTCGGTAGTGGCGCAATTCGTACTCAAGTTGAAGATTTACCCACCCGTTTGAAACGCATTTATGCTGGAGTAACTGAAATCATCACGCAATTTCAACCTAATATGTTTGCGATTGAGCAAGTGTTTATGGCGAAGAATGCGGATTCAGCATTGAAACTTGGGCAGGCTCGCGGCACGGCGATTGTTGCAGCGGTAAATAATGATTTACCTGTTTTTGAATATGCCGCACGTTTAGTAAAACAAACGGTTGTGGGCATTGGTTCTGCTGATAAAGTACAAGTGCAAGAAATGGTGACTCGTATTTTGAAGTTATCAGATAAACCTCAAGCCGATGCCGCGGATGCGTTGGCTATTGCGATTACACACGCTCATTCTATTCAACATTCTTTACATATTGCCAATTCTGTGAAAATGACAGAAACGCAAGAAAAAATGACCGCACTTTTAAAGACCAGATATAGCCGAGGACGCTTTAGATTAAAAATTTAACTGGATGTTCGTCCAGTTTTATTTTATTCTATGCGTTAATTTTTTTATCATTCGGAAGAATTATGATCGGTCGCTTACAAGGCATTCTTTTAGAAAAACAACCTCCAGAAATTTTACTCAATGTGCAAGGCGTAGGCTATGAATTGCTTTTGCCTATGACGAGTTTCTATGATTTACCAGAAATTGGACAAGAAACAACTTTATTCACCCATCTTGTTGTTCGTGAAGATGCTCACTTACTCTTTGGATTTGCCCAGAAAACAGACCGCACTTTATTTCGTGAATTAATTAAAACAAATGGGGTTGGGCCTAAATTAGCCTTAGCGATTTTATCCGCCATGTCGGTCGAACAATTTGCCTATGCAATAGAGAGAGAAGAACTTTCTAAACTCACTAAAATTCCAGGTGTTGGCAAAAAAACAGCTGAACGTTTGTTAGTTGAACTCAAAGGTAAATTTAAAGGCGTAAAACAAAGCGATTTCTTTGTAGAAAGTACGCATATTCCATTATCCCCATCTATTGAATCCCACTCGGAAAGTTCATCTGATGAAGCAATTTCAGCCTTGATTGCTTTAGGTTATAAACCTGCAGAAGCAGAAAAAATGGTAAAATGCGTTGCTAAACCTGAATTAACCAGTGAACAAGTTATTCGTGAAGCATTAAAAGCCGCATTGTAGGAAAAATATGATTGAAGCAGATAGAATTATTAGCGGGCAAGCTAAGCTTGATGAAGATGTTATCGACCGTGCTATTCGTCCTAAACTATTAGCAGATTATGTTGGGCAGCCGCAAGTACGCGAGCAGATGGATATTTTCATCAAGGCAGCCAAACTACGTCAAGATGCCTTAGATCATTTATTGATTTTTGGCCCTCCTGGCTTGGGAAAAACAACGCTTGCTAATATTGTGGCAAATGAAATGGGCGTGAATATTCGTACGACGTCAGGGCCTGTATTAGAAAAAGCGGGCGATTTGGCTGCAATGCTTACTAATCTTGAACCGCATGATGTGTTATTTATTGATGAAATCCATCGACTTTCCCCTGCTATTGAAGAAGTCCTTTATCCAGCAATGGAAGACTATCAGTTGGATATTATGATTGGCGAAGGACCCGCTGCTCGTTCCATTAAATTAGATTTGCCCCCTTTTACTTTGGTTGGTGCGACCACTAGAGCGGGTTCTTTGACTTCTCCATTGCGTGATCGTTTTGGTATTGTGCAACGTTTGGAATTCTATTCTGTAGAAGATTTAACATCTATCGTTGCAAGAAGTGCGGACTGTTTAAATCTTGAATTAGAACAACAAGCCGCTTTTGAGGTGGCTCGTCGTTCACGAGGCACGCCTCGAATTGCAAACCGTTTATTACGACGTGTGCGTGATTATGCAGATGTACGTAATGGCGGTATTATTTCTATAAATGTGGCAAAACAAGCGCTTTCAATGCTAGATGTAGACGATGCTGGATTTGATTATTTAGATAGAAAGTTGTTGTCTGCAGTTATTGAGCGTTTTGATGGTGGCCCTGTGGGGCTAGATAATCTTGCTGCTGCAATTGGCGAAGAACGTGATACCATTGAAGATGTTTTAGAGCCTTATTTGATTCAACAGGGGTTTCTACAAAGAACGCCGCGTGGCCGTATTGCAACATCGCAAACTTATCGTCATTTTGGTTTGCAGAAATTATCAGACTAGATAAATTTAACCACTAAAAAAGCCTTATTGTACTCAATAAGGCTTTTTTAATTACTCACTATAACTTTTCAAGTTACTTAATTTTGCTAAACCCACTTCACAACTTTTTAACTGAGTCGCTAATTCCATTTGAAGAATTTGTTGTTTGCTTTGGTTTAGTTTACTTTTGATTTTATTTACTTGAATGTGGGTTCCAGGTTGTTTTTCTGCTTGGGCAATCAAATTCTCTGTTTCTTTAAATAGTTGTTCACATTGTTTAGGTATTGAATTAGGTTCGGCTAAAACAGAAGTTGAAAATAAGCATAAAAGTGCGGTAAAAAAAAGCGTGATTTTTTTCATTTTAGAATCCAAAATTACTTTTCGATAGAACAAATGTCGAAATTCTTCGCAAGATAGCAAAATATGCTTGAGCTGTCTAATTTTTTATTCAAAATTTGTGATGCGTGTCAAATTAATTAATCAATAAGAAATCCACAATCAATCTTTAAAACTATAAAAATTTACCCCGAAATTATCCTCTAGGATGAAATCTTTCATGCAATCGTTTCAATCTTTCTTTTGCCACGTGAGTATAAATCTGTGTTGTAGATAAATCTGTATGACCCAACAACATTTGCACCACGCGTAAATCCGCACCGTGATTTACTAAATGGGTGGCAAAAGCATGGCGAAGAACGTGAGGGGAAAGTGCATCAGCATCAATATCCGCGAGAATGGCATAATGTTTTACACGATGCCAGAAAGTTTGACGAGTCATTTGCTGTGCGCGCTGACTTGGAAACACAACATCAGAACTCTGCCCATTTAATAGCACAGGACGACCATAAAGCATAAATTGACGAACCCAATAAGCAGCTTCTTCCCCCATTGGCACAATACGTTCCTTGTTCCCTTTACCAATCACTCGCACCACGCCTTGTTGCACGCTCATGTTTTCAATCGTAAGCGAAACTAACTCTGTTACACGAAGCCCCGTCGCATAAAGCAACTCTAACATTGCTTTATCACGCAATTCCAAAGGGACTTTAACATCTGGCGTATTGAGCAAATCTGACACTTGTTGCTCGGTTAAATATTTTGGCAAGCGACTGGGTAATTTAGGCGAACTTAGCACCGCACTTGGATCATCCACTCGATATTTTTCCCGATATAAATATTGGAAAAGTTTACGCATTGCACTTAACATTCGTGCGGTGCTCGTGGCTTTGTAACCTTTCTCCAAACGCTCTCCTAGAAAACCTTGCAAATCAACAGCATCTAAAGTTTCCAAAGACAAGTCGTTTTTATCCAACCAATCACAAAGTGCGGTTAAATCCAAACGATAAGATTGAACAGTATTTTCTGAAAGCCCTTTTTCAATCCAATATTCGTTAAGAAACAAATCAATGAGCGCAAGATTTTTCATATTACTTTTTTAAAAGGAAAGCGATACGTCCTATTTATGCTGAACAATCAAAAAGGCATTTAACTTGCGTGGAATCACAAAAAATGCTGCAGCTGCAATGATACTCATAAATACAAATGTCATCGCTGGCGACGTTGGATAAATCATGCCAGCAATCGCAGTGAAAATAGCAATGAGCACACCATTGGATAAACCATTATACAAACCTTGTAACTTCGCAATATGGCTTTGCGGTTGCGTGGTGATATAGCGAACAATCGCATAATGGCAAACGGCATAGGTTAAACTGTGTATAAGTTGCAATAAGAATATCAACCAGAAATCGTCAATATATCCTATTACAGCCCAGCGTCCGATGCACGCAAGCGCAGAAATATAAAGCAGTACGCTGATAGAAATATTTTGAAATAAACGACGAGAGAAGAAAAATAATACAATTTCCGCTAATACGCCAATGCCCCAAAGTAAGCTAGTTTGAGAAACGGAGATCCCAATACTTGTCCAATAAATCGTGCTGTAAACATAATAAGCCGCATGAGAGCCTTGAATCAGCCCTACTGCAACCATGACTCGTAATGTCATCGGATTTTTCAGTAAAGCAATAAAACCAACATCATTTTGAACGCCACCTTCAGGTATTTCATCTTTTGGGGGAATGGTCGGTTTTAAAAGCTGAATGATGGTATAGAAAGATAAAAGTGCGGTTAAAATCCACACGATATTTTGCTCGCCAACCCAGCCAATCATGCCACCAAATACTACTACACCAAGAATAAAAGCAGCAGAACCAATCAAACGGACTTTGCCGTAATCCAAGCCGATTTGGCGTTGCCAAGTGGATGCCAACGAATCCCCAATCGGCATTCCTGCTGAATTCACAGAAGCATACAAACCGATAGCAATAAACAACAACCAAAAATTATGCGCAACTAAACTCATAGCCGCCATAATAATTGCCGATGCTAACGCCAATAGGCGTAAGGAAATAATAATATGATTGGCTTTTTTAATCAGCGATGAAAAAAATAATCCGCCCGCAAATCGGAAAATATAAGCACTGCCGATAACCAAACCAATCATTTCCTCCCCATATTGTTGTGATTTTAACCATGCGGGAAAGAAAGGCAAAAATACGCCATAAGCGCAGTAGTAACCTAGAAAGCTCAGTGCGAGCCAATAAAAAGGACGAACTTGCATCAGAATAAAGTTTCCATTTCTTGTGAACGAGACAAACAAGCCTGCATAGCTTGCTCTATTGTTTGATTAAAATGTTGTGCGTCAAATACTGCTAACGCTGCCGCAGTGGTGCCACCTTTCGAGGTAACATTTTCACGCAAAGTTGAAAGTGCAATTTGCGGATTTTCTATCACCATTTTGGCTGTACCAAGCATAGATTGCTGCACTAATTCACGCGCAGTTTTTTCATCTATATTCATTTTGATTAAGGCTTGTTGCATCGCTTCCAGCATTAAAAAGAAATAGGCTGGACTACTTCCTGACGCGGCAGTGACTGCGTGCATTTGAGTTTCATCATCCACCCAAACCGTTCTTCCCACTGCTCCCAATAAATCTTGTGAAAAAGTGCGGTAATTTTCACTCGTATTTTTCGGTGCAAACAACCCCGCCATGCCTTCGCCCACTAATGCTGGCGTATTTGGCATGACGCGCACTATCGATTTTACGCTTGGAATTAATGCGTTCAAGCATTCAGTTGAAATGCCCGCAGCAATGGAAATTAATAATTTGTCGGAAAAATCCACCGCACTTAGTGGCGAACAAACTTCAGCCATCATTTGAGGTTTTACCGCAAGCAACACAACTTCCGCTTTAATTACGCTTTCCACATTATTTTCTGAAGTTGCCATGCCAAGATTGGCAAAAAATGCTCTTTTTTCTTCATTTGGATCATTCACAATAATTTGCTCGGCAGGATAACCTTGTTTCAATAATCCAAGAATAATAGCTTGTGCCATATTGCCGCCACCAATAAAGGCAATCAATTTGTGTTGCATCGTTTTTCCTACTTTTATGGGCTATAATACCGCACATTCTACCCTATATTGAAGGAAGTGTTACGATGTGGTTCAAAAATTTAATGACTTATAGACTGACTAAAGTGCTAGATTGGGATCTTGCACAGCTACAAACTCAACTGGAAGATTGTCAATTTCATCCTTGCGGTGCTCAAGATCAAAGTAAATTTGGTTGGTCTGCGCCATTAAGAGGTTCTGATTTACTCTATTTTTCTGTTGGAAAACAAATTCTATTAATCGCCAAAAAAGAAGAAAAAATCTTGCCGGCAAATGTGGTCAAACGTGAATTAGATGACCGCATTGAAAGCCTCGAACAAAAAGAAAACCGCAAACTTAAAAAGGTAGAAAAACAAACATTAAAAGATGATGTTGTTATGAATTTATTGCCTCGTGCGTTTAGTAAAAATCAGCATACGGCGCTATGGATTGATACGGAAAATAATCTTGTTCATGTTGATGCCGCATCAAGTAAACGCGCGGAAGATGCGCTTGCATTACTGCGGAAATCCTTAGGTTCGCTCCCTGTCGTGCCTTTAGCCTTTGCTAATGAACCCAGCACGATTTTAACCAATTGGATCCTTCAAGATACTTTACCGCATTGGTTACTTGCATTAGAAGAAGCCGAGCTTCGTGGCAGTCAGGAAGACAGCGTTATTCGTTGTAAAAAACAACCTTTAGAAAATGAAGAAATTCTCGCTCTTCTGCAAGATGGCAAAAAAGTAGTAAGTAAATTAGCCTTAGAATGGGAGGATACCTTAACTTTCGTTTTTAACGAGGATTGCACAATCAAACGTTTAAAATTTGCAGATACTGTACGGGAAAAAAATGATGATATTCTGAAAGAAGATTTTGCACAGCGTTTCGATGCAGATTTTGTACTGATGACTGGTATTTTAGCCAAACTCACCGAAAATTTATTAGATGAATTTGGTGGCGAAAAAGCGAGATTATAAAATCGCACTTTAATCATTCTAACATGAAGTTTATTTTTACAATGTGAATCTAATATTCAGCGTATTCAAACCAGCTCTCTAAAATTAAACAAGCTGACACTCCATCGATTTTGCCTTTTTTTAATGCTTTAAAACCACCACGTTCAAAAATCTCACTACGAGCTTGCGTGGTGGTTAATCGTTCATCTTGTAAATGAACATTAACGCCAAAACGACCTTGTAAACGATTTGCAAATTTACGAGCACGTAGAGTGAGATCTTGTTCTGTTCCGTCCATATTTAAAGGAAGACCAACAATGACAACATCTGGTTTCCATTCTTTCAAACATTTTTCGATCGCTTCCCAATTTGGGATGCCATCTTGCGCCTTAAAAGCGGGTAAGGCCTGTGCTGTACCAGTAATACTTTGTCCTATGGCACAACCGATACTTTTAGTGCCAAAATCAAAAGCCAGAGCGGTAATTCCCATTAACTATGCCCTACTTGTGCTAACGCAAAATTATAAGGATGAATACCAAGTAACTGATTGGCTGCAGCATAACGATCTTCATAGGGCATATCAAATAAAATTTGATCGTTAGATGACACCACCAACCACGCATTATCTCTGATTTCTTTTTCTAATTGACCAGCCTCCCAGCTTGAACATCCTAGCGCAACAAGATATTTTTCAGGCGCAAAAGTTGAACCTAGCGTTTCCACCACATCAGCGGAGGTTGTCATTGAAAGTTCCTCTGTGACTTTGTAAGTATGTTGAAAAGCATTAAGCGTATTCTTATGTAAAATAAACCCTCTTTCTGTATGCACAGGGCCACCCGCAACCACCATTTCATTACCAAAAGTGCGGTCATTTTTCATCATAAAATTGAGTTTTGAATAAAGTTCCGCAATGCTTAAATCTGTCGGCTGATTAATTACCAAACCCATTGAACCCTGTTCATTATGCTCACACATAAACACCACCGTGCGATTAAAATAATCGTCTAAATGTGGCATTGCGATCAAAAATTTTCCTTGTAATTCCATCATTCGCCTAAATCCCCAAAACAAATTTGCAATGCACTTATCGCTGCAAGTGATGCAGTTTCAGTGCGTAAAACACGTTTTCCTAATAAAATTTCTGTAAATCCTTGCTGTTCAGTTTGGGCAATTTCTTGTGCTGATAATCCACCTTCCGAGCCAATTAATAAACGAACACCCTCAGCAGGAATAGTCGGTAAGGTTTTAATAGAATAGTGCGCGCGTGGATGTAAATTCAATTTCAATGCGCCATCATTTTCTGCACACCAATCTTGCAATTTCATCAATGGACGAATTTCTGGCACGCTATTACGACCGCATTGCTCACAAGCTGCAATCGCAATTTTTTGCCATTGTTGGATTTTTTTATCCATCCGCTCTGCGTCAAGTTTTACGCCACAGCGTTCTGACCATAATGGCGTAATCACATTTACCCCTAATTCTACGGATTTTTGAATAGTAAATTCCATTCGTTCTCCGCGAGAAATCACTTGTCCTAAATGGATTTTTAAATGGGATTCTTTATCCGCAAGCTCACGCCCCAAAATCTCTACTTTTACGGACTTTTTATTTGACTCAATAATTTTTGCTGGATAAATATGATTAGAACCATCAAAGAGTTCAAGCTGTTCGCCTTCTGTCATTCTTAATACTCGAGCAACGTGGTTTGCCGCGTCTTCCGAAAGAAGACATTGAGTTTGATTTTCAAGGGATATTGGATGATAAATTCTTGGTATGCGCATAATGTTTATTTATATGAATGAAAAAGTGCGGTCATTTTAACTGGTGTTTTTGTCAGATATTCATCTTACGACGAATAAACGCCATCATACTGTGCAAGAGTAAAAACAATAAAGACAAAGCATACAAAGGCATATTTCCTAATACAGAATAAGGGGTTTTGCCTTCTGTAGGTGCAATCTTATAAGTCAAAGTTGTTTCAATAAATTGTGGTGCCTGCGCTAATACCTTACCTTGCGCATCAACGAAAACTGAAATCCCCGTATTCGTTGCACGAATAAGCGGTTTGCCTAACTCTAAAGCACGCATTCTTGCCATCTGTAAATGTTGCCAAGGCCCGATAGAATCGCCAAACCACGCATCATTAGATAACGTGAGCAAATAATCCGTATCTTGTTTCAAATTTTGTCGCACTTGCTCGCCGAAAATAATTTCATAACAAATTGCTGGCGAAAAAGCACGTTTTTTTGCGATTAAAGAGGGTTGAACAGCCTCTCCACTTTGAAATGCTGACATTGGTAAATTAAACACTGAATTAAGTGGTCGCAAAATACTTTCTAGCGGAACATATTCCCCGAAAGGCACAAGATGATGTTTATTATAACGATTTTGCGTATTTGGTTGATAAGGAAAATCTGGGTTTCCTGCAGTCATAATTGAATTTAATAACTTACCAGATTTCGTATCTTGGAATACAGTTCCAACCATAATTTCCGTTTTCGTTTCTTTAGCTGCAAGCTCTAATCCCTCAAAAAATGGCGTAATCGCATTTTCAAGCGTTGGCAAAGCTGATTCAGGCAAAATAATTAAATCGGTTTTACCAAGATTTTCTGTGATTAATTTTTGATAAATCGCCAAAGTAGAATAGAAATAATTAGGATCCCATTTAAGATTTTGTTCAATATTACCTTGCGCAAGCGTGACTGAAATTGCCTTATCTTCAACAGATTTTACAAAGTGAATTTGGGATGAATAAGCACTTAATCCCCCCACGATGATCAATAACAAAGCATTCGCTAAAACTAATTTAAGGTTTTTCGTTTTAAACAAAGAGGAAACGAGATTAAAAATTACCGCACTTGCCCAAACAGTAAAGAACGTTAATCCTGTTACGCCAAAAATAGGGGCAATGCCATAAAATGGGCTGTCAATTTGTGTATAACCAAATTGAAGCCAAGGAAAACCAGTAAAAATCCAACCCCGTAAAAATTCTGTCAATGTCCAAATCACGGCAAAAATTACCGCACTTTGCACTTTGAAACGCTGAACCAAATAGGTAAATAGCATTGGATATAGTGCAAGATAAGCCGCAAGTAAACCGACAAGGAAATAACTTACCCCTAAAGACGCACCACCAAATTGATGAATGCTGACATTAAGCCAACTTACTCCAAAGCAGAAAAATCCCATCGCCCACAAGAAAGTGGATAAAAGTGCGGTGGATTTTTTAGGATTTTTAGCGACATAAAGTAAACCGAGTAAAGAAACATAGGCTAAAGGCCAATAATCAAATGGCGAAAAGGCAAAAACGCCGAGTAAACCTGATATAATCGCAATAAGATAAGTAAAATATTTATTCATAAATTTAATTGATAATAAAATCCTATTCAGATTTTTCATCTACATTATTCATTTCTGCCAAATGTTCATCTGGCACTGTGACTCGAAGTTGAATTAATCGACGGCTATCTGCAGAAGTCACTTTAAATTGAAGATTTTTCAAAATAATTTCTTCCCCACGTTTTGGTAAATAACCAAAAGTCTGCATAATCAGACCGCCAATGGTATCTACTTCTTCATCATCAAAATCCGTATTAAATTGCCCATTGAAATCATCAATATCGGTGAGCGCACGCACTGCATAAGTATGACGAGAAAGCTGACGAATATCCGCAATCTCTTCTTCATCAAATTCATCTTCAATATCGCCAACAATTTGTTCCAAAATATCTTCAATAGTAACAAGCCCCGACACTGCACCAAATTCATCCACCACAATGGCCATATGGAAACGCTCAGAGCGAAAATCTTTTAACATACGATCCACTCTTTTGCTTTCTGGCACAATCACGACGGGGCGCAATAATGAAGATAAATCAAATGCTTCGGCATCTTCACGTAAAAATTTTAATAAATCTTTTGCGTGCAAAATGCCCACGATATTATCGCGGTCATCGGCATCGGCAATCACAGGAAAACGAGAATGTGCGGATTCAATAATTGTGTTTAAACAAGTATTTAAATCTTGTTGATCTTCAATAAAAATAATTTGTGAACGAGGAATCATAATATCACGAACACGAAGTTCCGCAATTTCCATCACGCCTTCAATCATTTCACGCGTATTTTGATCAATTAGATCGTTTTGTTCTGAATCGCGAATCACTTCCACAAGTTCTTCACGATTTTTTAATTCGCCTTGAAAAAAGCGACCGAATAAAGATTGGAAAAAAGGTTTTTTCGTATTTTCAGGTTGGTTTGAATTTTGCTGTTCGTCGTTCATATTGATTTGTGTTTGATGTCTTATTGACGGCGAAAAAGTATCATATTTTAAAAAAAAGAGCAAAAAGCGAAAAGAGGAAAATCAATAAAAATAACTGCACATTGGGTTTGAACCTAAAGTGCGGTTAAAAATACACAATTTTACGGAGAGGGGAAACTTCTAGACAACAAAATATTCTTATTTTGTTTATATGACGAAAAGTACCTATGTTGTGGATAACATTGTGAATAACGGATTTCTGATTGTGAATTGATCTCGTAAAAACAGGCAAAGATCCTTATCACATCAAACTTCAAAATAAATTGAGTTATTTACAACCAAAAGATCTTAAACAAAAATAAACCGCACTTTTCACATTCAAAATGGAAGAAAGTGCGGTAAAAAAATACAATTTTTAAAACAGTTTTATTCACAAAAGATCTTTTTATCATCTCTTTGAGTTATTCAATATTTCTGTGGATAAAATTGTGGTTGAGAAAATCTATAATGTTGTATAACTCAAATTAACTTTTTTAATAAAATTTCAGATTTAAATTTATTCCTTTTAATTCAACTAGTTAGAATTAAAAGAGTGAACGCATTTATAATACACAGAATACATCAAAATTTGATGTTTAATTTTTATACAGTTTGTTTTACACTGGATAAATAACGTTCCCAATCAAAATATTGACCAGGATCGATCTTACGTCCTGGCGAAATATCGCAATGTCCAACAATTCGATCTTTTGTAATCTTCGGGTAACTTTTCATTATTACGTTAGTAAGCTCTTGCAATGAAAAATATTGAGCGTCGGTAAAAGGCTGTTCATTACTCCCCTCCAGCTCAATTCCAATGGCAAAATCATTACATTTTTCTCGTCCTTGAAAATTAGATACGCCTGCGTGCCAAGCGCGATCATTAAAATTGACATATTGCGTAATTCGCCCATTTCGTTCGATCAAACAATGTGCTGAAACACGCATTTGATAAATTTCTGCAAAATAAGGATGAATCTTAGGATCTAATTTTCCTTGAAAAAAATCATCCACATATCCGCCGCCAAATTGTTCTGGCGGCAGACTAATATAATGAATAACCAATAAGGAAATATCCTGTGGATTTGGGCGTTTATCGAAGTGAGGTGACTGAATTTGCCGACAATCCAATATACCTTGTTCAATATCTTTTAGTTTTTGCATACTTTTTTCCTTTTTTTGCGATCAGGATCGCAGAAAAAGTGCGGTCAATTTTACAAACAAATTTTTCCTTTTCACAATGTCGTCGCTAACAAAGGCTTAATAAAAGGAAAATGAATGAAACTAACAACACAGCAAACCTTGAAAAAAGGGTTTACATTAATAGAGCTAATGATTGTGATTGCAATTATTGCTATTTTAGCCACTATCGCAATTCCCTCTTATCAAAATTATACTAAAAAAGCAGCGGTATCTGAATTACTGCAAGCGTCAGCGCCTTATAAGGCTGATGTGGAATTATGTGTATATAGCACAAATGAAACAACAAACTGTACGGGTGGAAAAAATGGTATTGCAGCAGATATAACCACAGCAAAAGGCTATGTAAAATCAGTGACAACAAGCAACGGTGCAATAACAGTAAAAGGGGATGGCACATTGGCAAATATGGAATATATTTTGCAAGCTACAGGTAATGCTGCAACAGGTGTAACTTGGACAACAACTTGCAAAGGAACGGATGCCTCTTTATTTCCAGCAAATTTTTGCGGAAGTGTCACACAATGACGAGCTATGCTTTACTTCATACTCAGCGTGTAACCGCTCAAAATGGCGAGATCTTTACGATCTCGCCAGATTTATGGGAACGCAATCAGCAGCAACAATCCTTGCTCTTGCGGTATTTTGCTTTGCCACTTAAAGAAGAAAATAATCGTCTTTGGCTAGGGGTTGATTCTCTCTCCAATCTTTCAGCTTGTGAAACCATTGCGTTTATAACAGGAAAACCTGTCGAACCAATTTTGTTAGAAAGCAGCCAACTCAAAGAACTGTTACAACAACTTACTCCGCACCAAATGCAAGTGGAAGAGCAAGTTAAATTCTATCAACATCAAGAAACCCATTTTGAACAAGAAGATGATGAACCTGTTATCCGCTTACTTAATCAGATTTTTGAATCTGCCTTACAAAAAAATGCCTCTGATATTCATTTAGAAACCTTGGCTGATCAGTTTCAAGTGCGGTTTAGAATTGATGGTGTTTTACAACCACAACCCTTAATAAGCAAAATATTCGCCAATCGTATTATTTCACGCTTAAAATTACTGGCTAAATTAGATATTAGTGAAAATCGACTTCCACAAGATGGACGATTTCAATTTAAAACCACTTTTTCCGATATTCTTGATTTTCGCCTTTCAACCTTACCAACCCATTGGGGCGAAAAAATCGTGTTGCGAGCGCAACAAAATAAACCTGTAGAACTTAGCTTTGCTGAACTGGGTATGACCGAAAATCAGCAACAAGCATTTCAACGCTCACTTAGCCAGCCACAAGGATTAATTTTAGTAACCGGCCCCACAGGAAGTGGGAAAAGTATCTCGCTTTACACCGCACTTCAGTGGCTAAATACGCCTGATAAACATATTATGACCGCTGAAGATCCCATTGAAATTGAACTTGATGGTATTATTCAAAGCCAAATTAATCCGCAGATTGGATTAGATTTTAGCCGTCTATTGCGTGCTTTTTTACGTCAAGATCCCGACATCATTATGCTAGGTGAAATTCGAGATGAAGAAAGTGCAAGGATTGCACTACGTGCCGCTCAAACGGGACATTTGGTGCTTTCAACTTTACATACCAATGATGCAATATCTGCCATTTCTCGCTTACAACAACTCGGTATTCAACAACATGAAATTGAAAACAGTTTACTACTCGTCATTGCACAGCGTCTTGTACGAAAAATCTGTCCAAAGTGCGGTGGAAATTTAATAAATTCTTGTGATTGCCATCAAGGTTATCGAGGGCGAATCGGCGTGTATCAATTTCTACATTGGCAACAGAATGGCTATCAAACGGATTTTGAGAATTTACGAGAGAGTGGTTTGGAAAAAGTTAGCCAAGGCATAACAGATGAGAAAGAAATTGAACGTGTGTTAGGTAAAACTCATGACTAAAAAACTCTTTTATTATCAAGGTAGTAACGCATTAAATCAGAAACAAAAAGGCTCAATTATTGCGGATACGAAACAACAAGCGCACTTTCAGTTAATAAGCCGCGGGCTTACTCACATCAAATTACAACAAAACTGGCAATTTGGGGCAAAACCCAAAAATTCAGAAATCAGTGAATTACTCAATCAATTAGCGACATTGCTACAGTCCGTAATTCCGTTAAAAAACAGCCTACAAATTTTGCAACAAAATTGTACTCAAATTATGCTCAACAAATGGCTTGAACGACTGCTTCAATCCATTGAATCTGGCTTAGCATTCTCACAAGCCATTGAACAACAAGGAAAATATCTCACACAACAAGAAATTCAACTGATTCAAGTGGGAGAAATGACAGGAAAACTTGCCGTAGTTTGTAAAAAAATAGCCACGCACCGTAGTCAATCTTTGGCTTTACAACGCAAATTACAGAAAATTATGTTATATCCCTCAATGGTATTGGGAATTTCTCTATTATTGACACTCGCATTACTGCTTTTTATCGCGCCTCAATTTGCTGAAATGTACAGTGGCAATAATGCGGAGTTACCAACAATAACCGCAATATTGCTCTCAATATCTAATTTCCTTAAGCAAAATATTGGCATTTTGCTATTTTTCGTTTTGAGTTTTTTTCTATTTTATTATTTCTATCTAAAACGCCAGACTTGGTTTCATCAAAAGAAAAATCAACTTATTTCTATCACGCCTATTTTTGGCACAATTCAAAAGCTTTCACGTTTAGTGAACTTTAGTCAAAGTTTACAAATTATGTTGCAGGCCGGCGTACCGCTTAATCAGGCACTAGACAGTTTTCTTCCTCGCACACAAACTTGGCAAACCAAGAAAACGCTTGTAAACGATATGGTATTAGATAAAGAAGTGCGGTCAATTTTGCAATGGGTTTCTCAAGGCTATGCGTTTTCTAATAGCGTAAGTAGCGATCTTTTCCCGATGGAAGCACAACAAATGCTACAAATTGGCGAACAAAGCGGAAAACTCGCTTTGATGCTAGAGCATATCGCAGATAATTACCAAGAAAAACTTAATCATCAAATTGACTTACTCTCACAAATGCTAGAACCATTAATGATGGTAATCATCGGCAGTCTGATTGGGATTATTATGATGGGAATGTATTTACCTATCTTTAATATGGGATCAGTTATTCAATGATTTACTTCACAATGTTTTTATTAGGCGGCATCTTAGGGATCGCATTGTGGTTCTACCTATCTGGTTTTATTACGCATTTGCAGCAAGAGATTTATGCGACTTACGTTGAATTATTTCCACAAAACAGTTCTCCATTTCAACCGCACTTTGCCTCTATTCAACAAAAAAAGTGCGGTCATATTTTGAGGTATTTTTTTAGTATTGGGGTTGGATTTATATTTTTACAAATTGCCTTCAAAGATTCTATTTTTACTGTATGGATCGGACTCACACTTATTATTCTTTGGACAATCAGTTATCTTGATTGGCACTATCAACTTATTTCTACGACACCCTGTTTATGGTTACTTACTCTAGGATTATTTGGCACAGACAATAACTTTTCATTGCTAACGTTATCTGAAAGCATAAAAAGTGCGGCTATTTTTTTTATTGTTTTCTACGCAATCTATTGGATTGCAAAATGTTATTACAGAAAAGAAGCCTTTGGACGGGGAGATTATTGGCTAGCAATGGCATTAGGAAGTTTTATTCATTTAGAAACCTTACCGCACTTTTTATTATTAGCCTCAGTTCTTGGAATATGTTTTTCGCTTATTCATAGAAAGAAAAAAGAATTTTTACCTTTTGCCCCTTTTATGAACTTATCAGCTGTCATCATTTATTTCGTCAAATATTACGGATATTAAAAAGGGGAAAACATAATATTTTCCCCTTGTTCTTCATAGAAGTGCGGTTGCTTTTACGAACGTTTCATCACTTCAAAAAACTCTTCGTTGGTTTTCGCCATCATCAGCTTATCAATCAAGAATTCCATTGCATCCACTTCATCCATTGGATTAAGAATCTTACGAAGAATCCACATTTTTTGTAATTCATCAGATGTTGTGAGTAAGTCTTCTTTACGAGTACCAGAGCGTTTAAAGTCAATGGCTGGGAATACGCGTCTTTCTGCAATTTTACGAGAAAGGTGTAATTCCATATTACCTGTACCTTTAAATTCTTCGAAAATAACTTCATCCATTTTCGAACCTGTATCAACTAGTGCTGTGGCAATAATCGTTAAACTGCCGCCTTCTTCCACATTACGTGCAGCTCCAAAGAAACGTTTTGGACGATGCAACGCATTAGCATCCACACCACCAGACAAAATTTTACCCGAAGCTGGGGTTACCGTATTGTAAGCGCGCGCTAAACGAGTAATAGAATCAAGCAAAATGACCACATCTTTTTTATGCTCTACTGAACGTTTCGCTTTTTCGATTACCATTTCTGCCACTTGAACGTGACGAGTTGCAGGCTCGTCAAAAGTAGACGCAATGACTTCGCCTTTTACTGAACGTTGCATTTCTGTCACTTCTTCTGGGCGTTCATCAATCAGTAATACGATAAGTTCCACATCAGGATAATTATGCGTGATACTTTGTGCAATATTTTGCAACAACATTGTTTTACCCGCTTTTGGTGGTGCTACGATTAACCCACGTTGGCCTTTACCAATTGGCGAGGCTAAATCCAAAATACGGGCAGTTAAATCTTCTGTTGAGCCATTGCCACGTTCCATTCTTAAACGCGAATTAGCGTGCAATGGCGTTAAGTTTTCAAATAAGATTTTGCTACGGGACACTTCAGGTTTGTCATCATTAACTTGATCAACTTTTAAAAGTGCGAAATAACGTTCTCCTTCTTTTGGTGGACGAATTTTACCCTCGATTTTATCCCCAGTTTGAAGATTAAAACGACGGATTTGACTTGGGGAAACATAAATATCATCAGGGCCTGCAAGATAGGAACTGTCGGCAGAACGAAGGAAACCAAAACCATCTGGTAAAATTTCTAACACACCACCGCCGAAAATATCTTCGCCACTTTTGGCGTGCTGTTTTAAGATTGCAAAGACAATATCTTGTTTACGCAAACGAGCTAAATTTTCTAAGCCCATTTGCTCCTCACCGAGTTTCACAAGATCAGAAACAGGCGTATTTTTAAGTTCTGTTAAATGCATAATGAATAAATGTTGGAATTAATAAGAATTGATTATTCGAATGGTGGGCTTGCACCCTTTGAATGGCGCGTAAATTACCACTAAAACCCTACGCTGTCTAGCTTTTATTAGCATTTAATATAAAAAATTACCGCACTTTTTTTAAGAACTTATTTTGGAAGTTTAGCCGTCTAGATTGTTATTTATTTGATTTTTAATTAGAATACGGACAATTTGTAAGGTTATCAATAAGCACTTAAGGGAAATTATGGCGAATTGGGACGGAAAATATATCAGCCCTTATGCAGAACATGGCAAAAAAAGTGAGCAAGTAAAAAAAATTACAGTATCCATTCCCATTAAAGTACTGGAAATTTTGACGAATGAACGCACTCGCCGCCAATTAAAAAGTTTACGTCACGCAACTAACAGTGAATTGCTTTGTGAAGCGTTCTTGCATGCATTCACAGGACAGCCTTTACCCACCGATGCAGATTTAATGAAAGAGCGTAATGATGAAATCCCTGAAGATGCCAAAGTGCTTATGCGTGAATTAGGTGTCGATCCAGAAAGCTGGGAATATTAACCGCACTTTTCACTTATCCGTTCAAGCCATTCAAAATTGAACATCCAGGGTTGTCATTGCCCTGACAACTGTCGTGCCAGTGCTGCAATTTTTGTACCATTTTTTGTAACTGTTCTATTTGTTGATTTAATGTCGCAATATGTTGAGCAGTTAGCACTTTCACTTCTCGGCAGCTACGCTTAGGATTATCTTGTAGTGCTAATAATTGTGCGATTTGATGTAACGAAAACCCAACATTGCGTGAGTGTCGAATAAAATGCAACCTTTCTAAATCACTTTCTCCATAATTTCGATAGCCTGACAAACTGCGAACAGCGGGTTTAATTAACCCTATTTTTTCATAATCACGGATTTGTTTTGTAGATAAACCTACTAATTTTGCGGCTTCACTAATATTCATAAAAAACTTCTTGACCTTAACCTTATGTAAAGGTTTATAGTTTAACCATCAATAAAACAACTAACAAGGAGTAAAAATGAAAACTATCACATTAAACATAAAAGGCATACATTGCGGCTGTTGCGTAAAAAGTCTTACTCAAGTTTTAACTGAATTAGATGGTGTACAATCTGCTGATGTGCAATTAGAGGGTAAAGCAAATATTACTTTTGATGAAAATCGAGTCAATGTTGCACAGCTGATTGAGGTCATTGAAGATGCTGGATTTGACGCCACAGAGTAAAAAAATTTCAATTCAGATTGGTGGGATGTCCTGCCAATCGCATTCATCAATAAAACAACTAACAAGGAGTAAAAATGAAAACTATCACATTAAACATAAAAGGCATACATTGCGGCTGTTGCGTAAAAAGTCTTACTCAAGTTTTAACTGAATTAGATGGTGTACAATCTGCTGATGTGCAATTAGAGGGTAAATCAAATATTACTTTTGATGAAAATCGAGTCAATGTTGCACAGCTGATTGAGGTCATTGAAGATGCTGGATTTGACGCCACAGAGTAAAAAATTTCAATTCAGATTGGTGGGATGGCCTGCCAATCGCATTCATCAATAAAACAACTAACAAGGAGTAAAAATGAAAACTATCACATTAAACATAAAAGGCATACATTGCGGCTGTTGCGTAAAAAGTCTTACTCAAGTTTTAACTGAATTAGATGGTGTACAATCTGCTGATGTGCAATTAGAGGGTAAATCAAATATTACTTTTGATGAAAATCGAGTCAATGTTGCACAGCTGATTGAGGTCATTGAAGATGCTGGATTTGACGCCACAGAGTAAAAAATTTCAATTCAGATTGGTGGGATGGCCTGCCAATCGCATTCATCAATAAAACAACTAACAAGGAGTAAAAATGAAAACTATCACATTAAACATAAAAGGCATACATTGCGGCTGTTGCGTAAAAAGTCTTACTCAAGTTTTAACTGAATTAGATGGTGTACAATCTGCTGATGTGCAATTAGAGGGTAAAGCAAATATTACTTTTGATGAAAATCGAGTCAATGTTGCACAGCTGATTGAGGTCATTGAAGATGCTGGATTTGACGCCACAGAGTAAAAAAATTTCAATTCAGATTGGTGGGATGTCCTGCCAATCGCATTCATCAATAAAACAACTAACAAGGAGTAAAAATGAAAACTATCACATTAAACATAAAAGGCATACATTGCGGCTGTTGCGTAAAAAGTCTTACTCAAGTTTTAACTGAATTAGATGGTGTACAATCTGCTGATGTGCAATTAGAGGGTAAATCAAATATTACTTTTGATGAAAATCGAGTCAATGTTGCACAGCTGATTGAGGTCATTGAAGATGCTGGATTTGACGCCACAGAGTAAAAAATTTCAATTCAGATTGGTGGGATGGCCTGCCAATCGCATTCATCAATAAAACAACTAACAAGGAGTAAAAATGAAAACTATCACATTAAACATAAAAGGCATACATTGCGGCTGTTGCGTAAAAAGTCTTACTCAAGTTTTAACTGAATTAGATGGTGTACAATCTGCTGATGTGCAATTAGAGGGTAAATCAAATATTACTTTTGATGAAAATCGAGTCAATGTTGCACAGCTGATTGAGGTCATTGAAGATGCTGGATTTGACGCCACAGAGTAAAAAATTTCAATTCAGATTGGTGGGATGGCCTGCCAATCGCATTCATCAATAAAACAACTAACAAGGAGTAAAAATGAAAACTATCACATTAAACATAAAAGGCATACATTGCGGCTGTTGCGTAAAAAGTCTTACTCAAGTTTTAACTGAATTAGATGGTGTACAATCTGCTGATGTGCAATTAGAGGGTAAATCAAATATTACTTTTGATGAAAATCGAGTCAATGTTGCACAGCTGATTGAGGTCATTGAAGATGCTGGATTTGACGCCACAGAGTAAAAAATTTCAATTCAGATTGGTGGGATGGCCTGCCAATCGCATTCATCAATAAAACAACTAACAAGGAGTAAAAATGAAAACTATCACATTAAACATAAAAGGCATACATTGCGGCTGTTGCGTAAAAAGTCTTACTCAAGTTTTAACTGAATTAGATGGTGTACAATCTGCTGATGTGCAATTAGAGGGTAAATCAAATATTACTTTTGATGAAAATCGAGTCAATGTTGCACAGTTGATTGAGGTCATTGAAGATGCTGGATTTGATGCCACAGAGTAAAAAAATTTCAATTCAGATTGGTGGGATGACCTGCCAATCTTGTGCCAATCGCATTGAAAAAGTTTTAAATAAAAAACCATTTGTGCAACAAGCGGGAGTGAATTTTGCCGTCGAAGAAGCACAAGTTGTATTTGACGCTACGCAAGCAAGCGAAACTCAAATTATCGAGATTATCCATAAAACAGGTTTTTCTGCTCATATCAAACAAGCCAATGAATTACCAATAGAAGAAAATACATCAATCCCTTGGCGATTAATCATACTTTGGATAATCAATATTCCATTTCTGATTGGTATGCTTGGCATGATGAGTGGCTCACATCACTTGATGTTACCCCCTATTTGGCAATTTGTATTAGCGAGCATTGTGCAACTTTGGTTAGCCATTCCATTTTATCGCGGAGCAATCGGTAGTATTCGTGGTGGACTTGCCAATATGGATGTACTGGTCAGCACAGGAACGCTCACTATTTATCTTTATTCTGCTTTTATGCTGTTTTACCACGCCGATCATGCAATGGGGCATGTGTATTTTGAAGCTTCTGTAATGGTAATTGGTTTTGTCAGTCTTGGAAAATTTCTTGAAGATCGCACTAAAAAGCACAGCCTAAATAGTTTGAGTATGCTCTTGCAGCTGACACCGAAAAAAGTCACTGTTTTACGTAATGAAAAATGGACTGAAATTGCTCTTGACCAAGTCAATATCGGCGAAATCATTCGTGCGAATCAAGGCGAACGTATTGCGGCAGACGGCATAATTGAAAGTGGAAATGGATGGTGTGATGAAAGCCATTTAACGGGCGAGTCTCGTCCAGAAGAAAAACAGAAAGGTGGAAAAGTATTAGCGGGGGCGATGGTAACAGAAGGTTCTATTATCTATCGAGCAAATCAGCTTGGTAGCCAAACCTTACTTGGCGATATGATGAATGCATTATCAGATGCACAAGGTTCAAAAGCACCCATTGCTCGATTTGCTGACAAAGTTGCTTCCGTGTTTGTGCCTGTCGTTTTAGTGATTTCACTTGTTACTTTCGCGTTCACTTACGTTCTGACTAATGATAGTGTGTCTTCACTCATTCACGCGGTATCCGTGCTTGTGATTGCTTGCCCTTGTGCCTTGGGATTAGCCACACCAGCTGCCATAATGGTTGGTTTAGGTAAAGCGGTTAATGCTGGCGTATGGTTTAAAGATGCAGCAGCAATGGAGGAAACTGCCCACGTGGATACCGTTGTACTTGATAAAACTGGTACATTAACAAAAGGAGAGCTTGAAATTTCAGCACTATGGCAGCCACAAAGTGCGGTGTATTCTGAAGAAGATTTGTATCGTTTTGCCGCAGCCGTTGAACGACAAGCTAACCACCCAATTGCAAAAGCCATTGTGCAAGCAGCGGAACAAAAAATGTTAGAAATTCCTACCGCACTTTTTTCAAAGATGGAAGTGGGTCAAGGTATTCAAGCTGAATTAGAACAAGTGGGAACAATAAAAGTCGGTAAACCCGATTATTGCGGTTTAATCTTGCCTAAAAATTTAGAGGATATCTGGCAAATTGCGAGCATTGTCGCAGTATCTATAAATGATAAACCCATTGGTGCATTTGCCCTGACGGATACCTTAAAAAACGATAGCTTGCACGCTATTCAACGCTTACAACGGCAAAATGTCGATGTCGTAATTATGAGTGGCGATCAACAATCTGTGGTAGATTACATAGCGAAACAGCTCGGCATTAAGAAAGCCTTTGGTGGACTCAGCCCTAGAGATAAGGCGGAACAAATCCAAAAGCTGAAAGCTCAAGGTCATATTGTCGCAATGGTAGGCGATGGAATAAATGATGCGCCTGCTTTAGCCGCGGCAAACGTCAGTTTTGCGATGAAATCAGGTTCAGATATTGCAGAACAAACTGCCTCTGCAACGCTTATGCAACATTCGGTGAATCAACTTGTGGATGCACTTTTTATTGCAATAGCAACCTTGAAAAATATCAAACAAAATCTATTTTTTGCTTTGATTTACAATATTCTCGGCATACCCCTTGCAGCTTTCGGTTTTCTTAGCCCTATAATCGCTGGTGCTGCTATGGCGTTGAGCTCAATTTCCGTATTGATGAACGCCTTAAGATTGAAAAAAGTGCGGTTCTAATTTCATTTATTTTTATACGCAATCGGTGTCGTCATCGCACCGATTTTTTTGTCGCTGAAAATTACCGCACTTTTTATAAAAAAATTTTAACTTGATCACAATTTTAGAATTTTCTCTTTGAGATTCTCTATTTATCGGCATAACATAATACTCAAATTTTGTTAGGGCATATTTTGCTCTACAAATTGACAAATTTAAGTAATTTATGCTTTGGAGCAAACTATGAAATCAACAGAAAAACTCAAATGGAACAAATTTGATGCAACATGGATGTTAAACCTTTTCGGTACGGCGGTTGGCGCGGGCGTATTGTTCTTGCCGATTAACGCAGGGATGGGTGGATTTTGGCCGTTAGTTTTAATGGCAATTATCGTCGGGCCAATGACTTATTTTGCTCACCGTGGCTTAGCCTACTTTGTACTTTCATCAAAAAATCCTGGCAGCGATATTACTGAAGTAGTGGAAGAACACTTTGGTAAAACAGCGGGTAAACTTATTACCTTACTTTATTTTTTCGCGATTTTCCCTATTCTGTTGATTTACGGTAACGGTATTACTAACACCGTAGATTCTTTTATTGTAAATCAACTTGGTATGGCATCACCAAATCGAGTCATTCTCTCTTTTGTATTAATTGCGGTATTGATTTCCGTGATGTTATTTAATGAAAAAGTGATGTTAAAAATCACAGAATGGCTTGTTTATCCATTAGTCTTAATTTTATTTGTTCTTTCTATTTACTTAATTCCTGAATGGAATAGTGCCGTATTATATGAACTTCCAACAGCAGGCGGTTTCTTAACAACTTTATGGCTAACCATTCCCGTATTAGTATTTTCATTTAACCATTCACCAGCAATTTCATCTTTCACTTGCTCACAATTCCGTGAATACAAAACGTTTGAGGGTGCAGAACGCCATATCAGCCATACAGAAAAAGGCGCCTCAACGATTTTGTTATTCTTTGTAATGTTCTTCGTATTTAGCTGTGTATTAACATTAACACCTGAAGAATTAGTGGCAGCAAAAGAACAGAATATTAGTATCTTGTCTTTCTTAGCGAATAAATTTGATAATCCATATATCTCTTATTTTGGCCCGCTTGTTGCATTCTTAGCGATTACTAGTTCATTCTTCGGTCACTATATGGGTGCGCGTGAAGGCTTAGAAGGTTTATATTTAAAAATGAAAGGTGAAGCAGTAAATCGTAAAAAACTCAATTATGCGACCGCACTTTTCTTCTTATTAACGTTATGGGGCGTTGCGATTATTAATCCAAGTATCTTAGGCTTAATCGAATCTCTTGGTGGCCCAATCATTGCGATGATTTTGTTTATCATGCCAATGTACGCGATTCGAAAAATCCCAGCAATGAAACGCTACAGCGGACGTTTCAGTAATGTATTTGTAACAATTATGGGGCTGATTGCTATTTCTGCAGTTGTTTATGGATTATTATAATCGCCTTTAATTTTTAACGAATTTTGAGAAATTTATGATTAGCGTATTTGATATGTTTAAGGTGGGAATAGGGCCATCCAGTTCCCACACGGTCGGTCCGATGAAAGCGGGTAAACAATTTATAGACGACTTAATTAAACGAAATCAATTTGAACAAACTACTGAAATTCACGTAGATGTGTACGGTTCTCTTTCAATGACAGGACGAGGACACAGTACAGATATTGCCATTATTATGGGGTTAGCGGGTTATTTACCACATAATGTGGATATTGATATGATTTCAGGCTTCATCGAGAAAGTGAAACAAACTGCGCTTTTACCCATTAATGTCGGTCAAAAGATAGTAAAATTTGATTTTGAAAATAATCTCATTTTCCACCGCACTTTTTTAAAATTGCACGAAAATGGCATGACAATTACCGCTCTTGATGAAAATCGCACAGAGCTTTATCGCCAAACCTATTATTCGATTGGGGGTGGTTTTATTGTCGATGAAGCCCATTTTGGCAAAGAAGAAAAAAACACAGTCCAAGTGCCTTATCCTTACAAAAATGCCGAAGATATTTTGAAACATTGTAGTGATAACGGCTTAATGCTTTCCACTGTTATGTTGGAAAATGAAATCGCATTGAATGGCAAAGAGGCTGTTAGTGTTCATCTAGAGAATGTCTGGAAAACGATGCAGGCTTGTATTGAACACGGCATTCACACAGAGGGTATTTTACCCGGCCCATTAAGAGTACCACGTCGTGCAGCTTCACTTTATCGTGCGTTGCAAGCAAATACGAATTTATCTAACGATCCAATGCGCGTAATCGACTGGGTCAATATGTTTGCGCTTGCTGTCAATGAAGAAAATGCAGCGGGCGGGCGCGTGGTTACGGCACCAACTAACGGTGCGTGCGGGATTATTCCAGCGGTATTAGCTTACTACGAAAAATTCATCTCGCCATTAACACCTGAAATCATTGAACGCTATTTATTAGCCGCAGGGATGATTGGTTCACTTTATAAGATGAACGCTTCTATTTCTGGTGCAGAAGTGGGTTGTCAAGGCGAAGTGGGTGTAGCCTGTTCAATGGCTGCTGCGGGACTAGCTGAAATTTTGGGTGGCAATCCACTACAAGTATGCATCGCAGCTGAAATTGCAATGGAGCATAATTTAGGATTAACTTGCGACCCTGTCGGCGGTCAAGTTCAAGTACCTTGTATCGAACGCAATGCAATTGCTTCAGTTAAAGCGATCAATGCATCGCGTATGGCTTTACGCCGCACCACCAATCCAAGAGTAAGCTTAGATAAAGTGATTGAAACAATGTACGAAACAGGCAAAGATATGAATGCTAAGTATCGCGAAACATCTCAAGGCGGACTTGCAGTTAAGATTGTTTGTAACTAATAAAAAGTAAAATAATTAAGGGCTGATCTGCACGAATCAGTTGGACTACATAACCCACTGTTAAAGTGCAGATCGCTATTTAATAATTTAAATTTATTTTTTAAAACTTACCCAGTAAAACTTGCAAACCAACCTAAGTTTGCCCCAATTTGCGCCGCAATATTTAATATGCCAAATAACATTACAAAACCAATCATAAAATTTCCGTCGTATACTTTATAACTTGCTTGTGGGAATTTTTGACGGCTTGCTTTGGCAAGAAGTGCGGGGACAAGTGCAGCCCAAATTGTTGCTGCCAATCCAGCGTAACCAATGGCAATCACAAATCCATAAGGAAATTGCAGGCTTAGCAATAATGGCGGTAAAAAAGTAACAAGTGTTGTTTTTGTTCTGCCCAATAAGCTATCGTCAAATTTAAATAGATCCGCAATATAGTCAAATAACCCTAAAGTGACGCCTAAGAATGAAGTAGAAATTGCCATATAAGCAAAGAAATTTAATGCGACGGAAAGGTATTCCACTTCAATATATTTATGTAAAGCCTCTAATAATGCAGAAACATCGCCGCCTTTTTCAATGACTGGCGCAAATTCAGTGCGTGGTAAATTACCTTGTACAGCGAGCTGCCATAAGATGTAAATCACTAATGCTAAGCCCGTACCAATAAAGATCGATTTCATCACGCGACGACCATCACGATCGTAATATTTGACGAGACTCGGGACATTTCCGTGGAAACCAAACGACACGAGACAAACTGGAAGTGCGGCCAATAAATAAGGTAAATATGTTTGCTCACTTTCAGCAACGGTATTGAATAAAACTGCTGTTTTTACAGAGCTTAATAAACCAGTAGTAGAAAGGAAAAAAGCAACCACCATCCCGACAATTAACACGGTTGTGAAACGATCCACTGCTTTGGTTGAAAGCCATACAAAGGCTGCAAGAATAAGACAGAAAATTAAAGATCCTGAAGTTCGCCCAATATCTACCGCACTTTCAGCAGAACTGAATGCTTGGTTGAGCAGATTCTGTGTAATGCCTCCACCTGAGGTTATGTAGGCATAAGTCAAAATATACAAGACGAAAGCAACGGAAAGACCATTGATAGTATTCCAACTTTTTCCTAATAAATCTTTAACGATAGTGTCAAAACTTGAACCTGTTGGATAATGTAGATTAGCTTCTAGGATCATTAATCCTGAGGTTGTCATACAAAACCAAGTATAAATTAAAGCAAGAATTGAACCGATAAACCATACACCTGCCGTTGAAGTTGGGTTAGCCAGCATGCCTGCACCAATCGCTGTACCTGCAATGATCATTGCACCGCCTAAGAGAGAAGGAGATTTTTGTTGTATCATAAAATGCCTCTAAAATAAATTTGCACTATTATAATAGTACGCAAGGAAAGTGCAATATATTTATATCGATAAAAAGGGGACATTTAGTCCCCTTTGTAATGTTGTCAAAGCATTCATTATTGACGGTAATCCGACAAAAATCTTGCTAACTTTGTAATGGCTTCTTCAAGCTGATTCACATAAGGAAGGGTGACAACACGGAAGTGATCTGGCGAATGCCAATTAAATCCTTTACCGTGCACAAGTAGCACTTTTTCTTGGCGGAGTAAATCCAGCACCATTTTTTCATCACTGCGAATATTGAATTTTTTCACATCAATTTTCGGGAACATATACATCGCCCCCATTGGTTTCACGCAAGTAATGCCGGGTATTTGAGTGATGAGATCATAGGCTTTGTTTCGTTGCTCAAGTAATCGACCGCCCGGTAAAATAAATTCATTAATACTTTGATAGCCACCAAGTGCGGTTTGAATTGCATGTTGCATTGGTACGTTGGCACATAAACGCATTGATGCCAGCATATCCAAGCCTTCAATATAACCTTTCGCATTATGTTTTGGACCGTTTAAAATCATCCAGCCTTGGCGGAAGCCTGCAACTCGATAAGCTTTTGATAACCCATTCAGCGTAACGGTTAATAAATCAGGAGCTAGTGCGGCAATGTGATGATGCACCGCGCCATCATATAAAATTTTGTCGTAGATTTCGTCTGCGAAGATAATCAAATTATTTTGACGCGCGATTTCCACTATTTCTTGTAATAATTCTTTGCTATACACAGCACCCGTTGGGTTGTTCGGGTTGATGATAACAATCGCTTTAGTTTTCGCATTCACCTTTGCTTTAATATCATCAATAGCGGGAAACCAATTTGCTTCTTCATCACAGAGATAATGCACTGCTTTACCGCCAGAAAGGGTTACCGCAGCAGTCCAAAGCGGATAATCAGGCATCGGCACGAGTACTTCATCGCCATCATTGAGCAGTGCTTGCATAGCCATTGTGATAAGCTCAGATACGCCGTTACCAATATACACATCATTGACGGTCGCGCCGAGAATCCCTTTTGATTGGTAATATTGAACAATGGCTTTACGAGCAGAATATAACCCTTTTGAATCACAGTAGCCTTGAGCTGATGGCAAATTACGTAGCACATCCACTAAAATTTCATCTGGTGCTTCAAAACCGAAAGGGGCTGGGTTGCCGATATTAAGTTTTAAAATTTTATTGCCTTCTTCTTCTAAGCGTAGTGCTTCTTTATGCACAGGCCCGCGAATGTCATAACATACGTGTTCTAATTTGTCGGATTTTGGGAATAATCGCATAGTGAAATCCTTTTGTTTCTAATAAATTTTTCGAGAAAAGTGCGGTTAATTTACGCTGAATTTTTAATATTGAAAAGATTTTGTAAAAAAATTTTTTGTCATTAACAATCTGCGGTAGAATACGGCTAATTTTTTGTGTATTTAAAACAAAATCTAATGAGTTATTTAGCGCAGGCAATAGGCGAGTTAAAATCGCAAATTCACGCATATTTACAGCAATCAACGAATGAACTTGTCCGTTTTCAGGTGAAACTGGACAAGGTCGATTTGTTGGCGTGGCTGAAAGGTCAATCTGCGTATCCTCAATTTTATTTACATTTTCGTGATGAAGAAAAAGCACTGGCTGCGCTTGGGGCAGTGCAGTCATTTTCACAGTTAAATTTAGCGCAAGAGTTTATTGAAGAAAGTGGTTTTCCACTGGTAGGCGGTTTGCAATTTCAAGGCACTGCACAATTTGTATTACCTAAAATGCTTGTTGAACAGGATAATAAAGGCACGTTGGTATCCTTTTTTGTGAAAGATGAGCAAAGTGCGAATGATACTTTAGCCCACCTCAAAACTTTTGAAAATCTCACCGCACTTTCTGCGTTACCAAAACAAATTCCTTTGCATACAGAGCCTCGAGCTAATGAAAGAACTTGGTGTGATTGGGTAAATCAGGCTTTGGTGGAAATTAAAAGTGGAGAGCTGACAAAAATTGTGTTAGCCAATGAAACCACTTTTCATTTAAAGCAAGCGATTAATGCGTACGATTTTTTAGCAGAAAGCGAAAAACAAAATCAAGGTTGTTATCATTTTTTATGGGCTGAAAATTCTCATTCGGTTTTTGTTGGTTCTACGCCAGAACGCCTATTTGCTCGTGAGTATAATTTGTTGCTAACCGAAGCTTTGGCGGGGACAGCATCGGTTTCTGAAAGTGAGGAAGAAACGCAATCTCAAGCCAATTGGTTGTTAAATGATGAGAAAAATTTAAAAGAAAATTGGTTGGTCGTAGAAGATATTTCGCAGAATTTACGTAAGCAAGTAGAAAGTTTTGATGTAAGCAATGTGGAATTGAAACCGTTACGTAAAGTACAACATTTGATTCGTAAAATTCGCGCAAATTTGACCGCACATTATGCAGATGTAAATATATTAAAAGCGATTCATCCTACAGCTGCAGTATCTGGTTTGCCACAGCAACAAGCCAAAATGATTTTGTCAGAAATCGAAACCTTTGATCGAGGCTGGTATGCGGGAACATTGGGCGTGATGAGCGATGTATGTTCAGAGTTTTGTGTGGCGATTCGTTCTGCTTTTATTGAAGGTCATCGTATTCGTGTATTTGCTGGCGCGGGCATTGTGGCAGGCTCGCAGCCATTGGAAGAATGGAAAGAAATTGAACGTAAAGCAGCAGGGTTAATTTCCTTGTTTGCAGAAGAAAAATGATAACGGAGAAAAAAAATGTCGGTAAGCGTGTTTAATCGTTGTTGGTCGAAAGTGATTTTAGAAACCTTGGTGCGCCAAGGCGTTTCTCACGTTTGTATCGCGCCAGGTTCGCGTTCGACACCTTTAACTCTAGAAGCCGTACGTTTGCAAAATGCAGGTTCAGTCACTTGTCATACGCATTTTGATGAACGCGGTTTAGGTTTTTTTGCACTTGGTATTGCTAAGGCAACTCAATCACCTGTTGCCATTATTGTGACATCAGGCACGGCGACTGCAAACCTTTATCCAGCAATTATTGAAGCGCGCCAAACCGGTGTGAATTTATTTGTTTTAACTGCTGATCGTCCACCAGAACTTTGGGAGTGCGGTGCAAATCAAGCTATTTTGCAACAAAATATGTTTGGTCAGTATCCAGTTGCAAATGTTAATTTACCTAAACCGAACGCTGATTATTCTGCGCAGTGGTTGATTTCTCTACTTGAACAGGCAGCTTTCCAACAAAAACAACAAGGTGGCGTTGTTCATATTAATGTGCCATTTACCGAGCCACTTTATGATGCAACTGATGAGGAAGTAAATTCCCATAGTTGGCTACAGCCGTTACAACGCTGGTTAATTCAAAACAAGTCTTGGATAAATGTAGAAGTCCAACAAAACGAAGTATTAATGCATGAAAATTGGGATCATTGGCGTACCAAACGTGGTGTCGTTGTGGTTGGTCAATTACCTGCAGAACAAGCGATGGGCATTAATTCTTGGGCAAGTGCTATGGGCTGGGTGTTACTGACGGATATTCAATCTGGTGTTGTTCCAACGACGCCTTATGAAGATATTTGGCTAGCAAACCAAACTGTTCGTGAAAAACTTCTACAAGCTGATATTGTGATTCAATTTGGCGCGCGTTTTATTAGTAAACGCATTAATCAATTCTTGCAGGCGTTTAAAGGGGAATTTTGGCTAGTTGAACAAAGCGGTAAAGCACTAGATCCTTACCATCATTCATTGACAAGATTCAATGCTAAAGCGCATCATTGGTTACGTGCGCATCCACCTTTACGCCAAAAGCCTTGGTTGCTTGAGCCGTTAGCTTTATCTAAGTTCTGTGCGACCTTTATTGAACAGCAAGTGGGCGGAAATTTAACGGAAGCCTCGCTAGCATTACGTTTACCAACACTTTTACCTTATAACGGTGTTTTATTTTTAGGTAATAGTTTACTTGTTCGTCTGGTTGATGCGCTAACGCAATTACCCGAAAGTTATCCCGTTTATACCAATCGTGGTGCGAGTGGAATTGATGGTTTGTTGGCTACTGCTGCTGGAATAGGTATTGGTTCAAATAAACCTGTTGTTGCGGTGATTGGCGATACGTCCACTTTATATGATCTAAATTCTTTCGCATTATTCAAAAATGTTACGCAACCAACGCTAATCTTTGTGATCAATAATAATGGTGGTGCGATTTTTGATATGTTACCTGTGGATGAACAAGTCAAAGATCAGTTCTATCGATTACCGCATAATGGCGATTTTTCTCAAATCGCGGCAATGTTCGATCTCAAATACGCTCATCCTTATACTTGGGCGGATCTCAATTCCGTTGTTAAACAGGCTTATAGTCGTCGCAAGGCAACGTTAATTGAAATTAAAACGAATCCGAGTGATGGTAGTAGTTTGTATAAACGCTTAATCGATCAAATTAGTCACGCCGTGATTGGTGCTTAAATATTCTGTAGGCGGGCTTTAGTCCGCCATATTTTATTATTTCTATCAATAATCCCTTCAATGATAAACATCATTTTTCTTCACGGACTTCTTGGTACAAAAAATGACTGGCAAAAAGTCATTGAAAATCTACCGCACTTTAATTGTATTGCGCTAGATTTGCCTTTTCACGGGCAAGCTAGAGATATTGAAGTCACAAATTTTGAAGAAACGGCTGAGTATTTGGCTAAGCAAATTAAAAGTGCGGTGAAAAATGAACCCTATTTTCTTGTTGGGTATTCTCTAGGTGGAAGGATCGCTTTGTATTATGCGCTGAAAGCTCAGGTGGAACGATCTAATTTGCAAGGCGTTATTTTAGAAGGAGCGAATCTAGGTTTAAAAACTGACGAAGAAAAGCAGGCTCGTTTTCAGCAGGATTTTGCTTGGGCGCAACGTTTTATACAAGAACCACCAGAAAAAGTGTTGAATGATTGGTATCAACAACCTGTGTTTTCTCATTTGACTGCAGAAGAAAGATTACAGTTGGTTGAAAAACGAAAATCAAATTGTGGGGAAAATATTGGCAAAATGCTGCTGGCGACAAGTCTATCCAAACAACCTGATTTTAGTGAAAAAGTGCGGTTAAGTTCTTTGCCATTTTTTTATTTTTGTGGCGAAAGAGATCATAAGTTCCAAGTATTAGCCAAAGAAAATCAAATTGATTTAGTGACAATTCCCTGCGCTGGACATAACTCACATTTAGAAAACTCAAAATATTTCTCTAAAAAAATAGAAAATTGCATATTAAAAATTGTTAGACCTTAGTTAAAATGCTAGGATTCAATCCTTTCTCTTTATAATAAACTTCTAAGGAAACACAATGTCTACACAACTTCGTAATAATCCGATGAAAGTGGCGTTAGCCTCGATGGTCGGTACGGCAATCGAATTTTTTGATTATTATATCTATGCGGCTGCCGCTGTATTAGTTTTCAATACGCAATTCTTTCATAGCGATGATCCGCTTTCTAATGATTTACTTTCTCTTTCTACGCTTGCTTTAGCATTTTTTGCGCGTCCTATTGGTTCGGCATTATTCGGTCACTTTGGCGATAAAATTGGTCGTAAAAAAACCTTGGTTGCCTCTCTTGTTTTAATGGGTGGTTCAACGGTAGTAATTGGTTTACTTCCTAATTATGCTCAAATTGGTATCTGGGCACCGATTTTGCTTTGTGTATGTCGCGTAGGTCAAGGAATTGGACTTGGTGGAGAATGGGGAGGTGCAGCGTTAGTCGCAACAGAAAATGCACCAGAAGGAAAACGAGCTTGGTACGGTACTTTTCCTCAATTAGGCGCACCAATTGGTTTATTTGTCGCTAATGGAACGTTCTTCTTAGCTAGCTATTTACTTGGTCATAATGCACTTGTTGAATGGGCGTGGCGTATTCCATTTGTATCTTCCATTTTATTAGTTGCAGTTGGTTTATATGTTCGCTTAACTTTGCACGAAAGCCACGTATTTGTGGAAGCAGAGCAAAAAGGCAAAAAATTGAATGCACCAGTGAGTGTTGTGTTTACCAAACACTTAAAACCAATGATCATTGGTACATTTATTATGGTGGCAACTTATTCTTTGTTTTACATTATGACGGCTTTTGCACAGGCATATTCTCGAACCGTGCCAAAGCTTTCTGAAGCAGGTTATGCGCTTGGTTTAGGAATCCCAGCAAATACATTTACTGGCTTGTTATTAATTAGTGCCATTGTATTTGGTATTTTTATCAGTATTTCCGGTTTTTATGCAGATAAAATCGGTCGTCGTAAATGGTTGATTTGGGTGACTATTGCTATCGGCGTGCTTGGTTTAGCAATGCCGTTATTCTTAGAAAATGGCACTCCAGTTAGCGTATTTGCATTTTTAGTGATTGGTATGGCGATTATGGGAATGACATTTGGTCCAATGGCTGCGCTATTACCAGAATTATTCCCAACAGAAGTCCGTTATTCAGGTGCCTCTCTTGCGTATAATTTAGCATCAATTATTGGTGCAACAATTGCAGCAATGATTTCTTTAAAAATTAACGCGTCATTCGGTGTAATGGGCGTAGGAATTTATTTAGCAATCAATGCATTAATGACTTTCTTGGCATTATTAGCCTCAAAAGAGACTAAAAATGTAGATTTAACAGAAATCTAATTTTAGTCGTAAATATTTTAGGTTATTTAGCCTTTAGAAGTAGTTTATTTAGAACTTATATCAAGTTTAGGTTTCAATGCCAACAAGTAAATAGACTACTTTGATTAAATTGATCAGAAGATCGCAGTTTATTAATAAAAAAATCTGCACCTTACTTCGTTAGAAAATAAATCTAATTAAGGTGCAGAATAAAATAAAGTTTTATTGTTTCAAATAAATATTAATTTAACTTAACAACGCTTGTGCAGCTGCGATCACAACAGACACCGCTTTTTCTTCTGTTTGTTTTATCGTTGCTTCATTTGGAATTTCTTGTTGAGTGCGGTTTACAATCACGCCTGCAACCATTCCTGCACGCAAACCTAATGCGCTACACATAGTAAACAATGTTGAAGATTCCATTTCGTAATTCATGACATTCAAATCTTGCCATTGTTTAAGCAAACCTTGGTAATCACGATATACTTTACCACTATAAGTATCGTAACGTTCTTGACCTGGATAGAATGTATCAGATGATACGGTTACACCTACATAAGGCTCAATACCTTTTGCTTTCGCTGCATTATAAAGTGCGGTTGTACATTCAAAGTTTGCCACAGCTGGATATTCTAATGGTACAAAATGACAGCTTGCACCATCTAAGCGAACAGCAGCAGTTGTGATAAGAACATCGCCTACATTAATGTGCGGTTGAATTGCCCCCGTTGTGCCAATACGTAAGAAAGTGCGAACACCAAGTTGAGCAAGTTCTTCCACACAAATTGATGTTGATGGGCCACCAATACCCGTAGAACATACAACAATAGGCTGACCATTGATATAACCTAACCACGATGTAAATTCACGCGTGCTTGTAAGAAACTCTGGATTATCAAGTTGTTTCGCAATACGCTCACTACGCGCAGGATCGCCAGGAACAATAGCGAGTGTTGCACCTTTAAGTTGTGCTTTAGTGAGGTTTAGGTGGAATACGTCTGACATAATAAATCTCCTTATTATCATTGAACGTGATGATTTCGCCCTTAGGAAAAATCTTATTTTCAAGAAAAGAAATAAAATATTTTTAGAAAATTTTTTTTCTCTTTCAAACATTTTTATTATTTCTTTTTTGTTTTTCTGATAACGAATAATAAGTAAAAAAAGAAGTGCGGTCAAAAAGTTAAACGTTTTCGGTTATAATTCCACGTAAATTTTTTCTAGAACAAGCGAAAAATAAAATGAATGCAAAAATTTTAGTTATAAAAGTGGGACAAGTTGAAACCCTAACCTTTTCCGATGGAAGCCAGTATGAAAGCGCGATTCGTAAAAAAGTTGTGCCATCGGTAAAAATTCATTCTCTTGGTGCGGAAGGAAACGATGTTGGTTTAAAAAAACATCACGGTGGTGTAGATAAAGCTCTCTTTTTTATGTCGGCAGATTCTTTTAATGAATTAAATACTTTATTAAATAAAGATTTTTCTTATATGGATACTGCGATATACGGAGAAAATTTTGTCGTGTCAGGCTTGAATGAAGACAATGTATGTATTGGCGATCGTTATCAAATCGGCTCAACCATTTTAGAAGTATCTCAACCACGTAAACCTTGTGAGCGTTTATCAAAAAACACGGAAAACGAAGATACTCGCGATATTGTTTATCAAACTGGGCTTAGTGGATGGTATGTTCGTATTATTGAAACAGGAACAATTAAGCAAAAGGATGAACTAAAATTACTCGCCCGTCCTTATCCGCAAATAACAATTCGTCATTTAAATCGCTTGTTATCTGCGCCCGAAAATGAAGCTGAATTAGATGCAGCATTAGAGATTGAAGTATTAGCTGAAGCCTTTAAACGCTCAATTCGATCGCAAATATCGAAATTCAAACAACAGGGATAAATATGTCAGAAATTTCAACCGCACTTTCTTTAGAAAATTGTCCATGTCAATCTAGTCATCATTACGCAGATTGTTGTGGCAAATTTCATTTGAGACAAGCATTTCCCGAAACGGCAGAGCAACTTATGCGTTCACGTTATACGGCTTATGTGTTAAAAAATATTCCCTATATTGTTGTAACAACTGCGCCAAGCCAACAAACTTTATTAAAGCCTAGGTTATTGCAAGAATGGGCGGACAACACTACGTGGCTAGGATTAGAAATTCTAAAAACGGAAAGCCTTACAAAAACTCAAAGTGCGGTAGAATTTAAGGCGATTTTTCAAGGCGAAGAGGGAGAACTAGCCCATCAAGAACGGTCAATTTTTGTAAAAATTGAAAACCGTTGGTATTTTGTTGATCCGACCGTATCATTACCGACAATGAAACAACCTTGTGTATGTGGTTCTGGTAAAAAATTTAAACATTGTTGTGGGGGATTTCTATGATTTCATTAAAAAATTTTGGATTATTATTTTGGAAACGTTTTTCAGAAAATAAACTTAATCAAGTCGCTGGTGCATTGACTTATAGCACAATGTTAGCAATAGTTCCTTTAGTTATGGTTATTTTTTCTATTTTCTCTGCTTTTCCTGTATTCAATGAAGTGACGGGAGAATTAAAAGAAATGATTTTTACTAATTTTGCACCATCAGCGAGTGATATGGTGGGCGAATATATCGATCAATTTGTATCAAACTCAAAGAAAATGAGTGCGGTGGGAATTGTGAGTTTAATTGCCGTTGCCTTGATGCTAATTAATAACATCGACCGAACACTAAATAGTATTTGGCACAATAGTCAATCTCGCTCTCCGCTTTCTTCTTTTGCGATTTATTGGATGATTTTGACACTTGGCCCACTTATTATTGGCGTGAGTATTGGGATTAGTTCGTATATTAAAATAATGTTTGAGCAATCGGAACATTTATCATTAGGCTTAAAATTGCTCAGTTTTGTGCCTTTTTTATTTACTTGGTTTATTTTTACGCTTATTTATACGGTTGTACCGAATAAAAAAGTGAAAATTAAGCATTCAGCTTACGGTGCATTTCTTGCCGCGATTTTTTTCACTCTTGGTAAACAAGCATTTACTTGGTATGTCGTCACTTTTCCCTCTTATCAATTAATTTACGGTGCAATGGCAACTTTACCAATTATGTTATTGTGGATTCAAATAAGTTGGCTTGTGGTATTAGTTGGTGCACAATTAGCTTCAACCTTAGATGAAATTGGCGAGCAGATCGAGCAATAATGCTCGATCTAAGAAAATTATCTGGCAATCGCCAATGTTTGATATAAATAATGGCGATAATCATTGAGTAGCTGAATATCAGAAGAATCTTCTAATTTTCCGTGACTTAGTTTACACATTGCCATATTCGCTTTCATAAATTCATCTTCTGCTGATAATCCAGCTACATTCATCAAGACGCCTCCAGCAAAAGCAAGATCTAAAAACTTTTGTTCTTGCTTAAATTGACTTGCATAATTACTTCTTACAACAAATTGCGTCACATAATCGGGCTGTGCATAATCCCCTTTCTTCGGAGGGATAGCATTATCAAATGCCACTTGGTGATCACCGAAATAACCTAGCACAAAAGGCTTTTTACGTTCTTGTAAATAGTTATTCATTCCTTCAATCGCATCATTTAATGCAACAATACGTTGAGTATAGTCATTCAATGCAGAAATACTTTTAGCCCCTAAATTAGGCATTTGAAGATTAAATATATTTTCCATGCCCAATTCGTATGGGCCATGTTCTCGCATAGTCAATACATAAACAAACATTGGCTGATCTACATTTTCTAGTGCAGGATGCTGCTTTTCTAAAATCATTCGGGTGTACTTCATCATTTCTTCACTACTAATATCCCAAAGATTTTTACTAATAGGCGCAGGATAACCAAGATCTTGCGGCTGTAACATTAAATCAAAACCGAAATGATCATAAGCGGATTTCGCATTGTAATTACCTTTTGTAAAAGGCGACAAAGCAACACAAAAATATCCTTGTGCTTTTAGATTTTTCACTAAACCTGATTGCAAGTGCGGTACAACAGAATAAAAAACGCCACTTGCTAACGCACCAAAATCGGTTGAAGGTACACCGGCTAAAAAAGCAAATTCTGATTTCCACGTTGCACCAGCAAAAGTATGTACACGCAACGGCGAAGCAAATACTGTATCACTTTGAGACTCAAACATGGAAAGTGGTGGAATAGATTGCTGACTAAAAGCAAATTGATGAGGGTTCAGCGTGGATTCCATTAATGTTACAACAATATCGGGTTTTGTTTCAGATAGGTTGTTTGTATCAGATGAAAGTGCGGTCATTTTTTCAATAAAATTTTGGCTATTGCCATCAAAATTTGGCACTTTGAAAAAAATACCGCGACAAGACATTGGTAAATTTAAAAACACATCACGACCATCATCAGGCAAAGAATCTAACCAAACTTGCACCGCACTTGGATTTTTAG
Organism: Haemophilus influenzae; assembly: GCF_001457655.1. Lineage (NCBI taxonomy): Bacteria > Pseudomonadati > Pseudomonadota > Gammaproteobacteria > Pasteurellales > Pasteurellaceae > Haemophilus > Haemophilus influenzae. The sequence goes on from NZ_LN831035.1 coordinate 784,943, forward strand.
AATAATGCCACATCAAGCTAAAGCTAACGATAAACAATAAAGCACCAATGCTGTTACCCAATACCCCTAAAGACTCGACATCATTAAAACCAAAAATCGCATAACCTAATAACGCCAGTAGCCCAATAACGCCAAACAACGCACCTTTATAATGAATTAAGGTTTCCCAATTTCGCCAATCCACCACAAGAAAGAAATCTGAAATTAACAAAGGCTGTTTGTAATAATGAATTTTTAAACGATGAAATAACATCAGCACTACAAAAAGCACTGATGAAAAATTTAAAGCACGTTGCCATTGGCTGGAAACCATAAGCATGCCGCCAAATAAAAAAGTAAAAAGCGTAATAGCAAAGAAATAAGTCCAACGATAATGGGAGTTTACAATAAAAATCACTGCCGCAATCGTGAATAAAGCTAAGAAAATATAAGCGATCATAAATTTTCCCTATGATATATAAACAGTTTAAAATTAGATATGACAATGCCTGCGCACTTTATCACGTAAACGTAATGGATTGAACGGGAAAAGAAAATTATTTGGATAATTTGAAAATAAAGTGGTGGGCGATACCGGTCTCGAACCAGTGACCCCCTCCTTGTAAGGGAGGTGCTCTCCCAACTGAGCTAATCGCCCGATAATATTAAGGCAAAACCTTAAATTTTCGGTTTATTTAAACACTTTTAAGTGGTGGGCGATACCGGTCTCGAACCAGTGACCCCCTCCTTGTAAGGGAGGTGCTCTCCCAACTGAGCTAATCGCCCACTAGAAAGCGTTTAAATATAAAGGGAAAGTTTGAGCGGAAAGGACACTTTAGAAAAGTGGTGGGCGATACCGGTCTCGAACCAGTGACCCCCTCCTTGTAAGGGAGGTGCTCTCCCAACTGAGCTAATCGCCCGCTTGGTCAAACTTAGTAACATTAAGAACACTTTTTAGAGAAGTGGTGGGCGATACCGGTCTCGAACCAGTGACCCCCTCCTTGTAAGGGAGGTGCTCTCCCAACTGAGCTAATCGCCCTTAATGTTGTGGGTTGGCATTATAGGGAGAATGCATTTTCAGTCAATACCTTTTTATTAAATTTTGTTTAATTGTCGTAAAAATAAGCATAAAATCCGCTTTTTTATTTAGAAGTCAAACAAGTCGTAGTAGAATAACGACTAATATTTTATTGAAGATAGGTTATAAAGATGAAACTAGATGCTCCTTTTAATTTAGATCCAAATGTAAAAGTGCGTACTCGTTTTGCTCCTAGCCCTACAGGTTATTTACATGTAGGTGGCGCACGTACCGCACTTTATTCTTGGTTATACGCAAAACATAATAACGGCGAATTTGTATTACGAATTGAAGACACTGATTTAGAGCGTTCAACACCAGAAGCAACGGCTGCCATTATTGAAGGCATGGAATGGTTAAATCTTCCGTGGGAGCATGGCCCTTATTACCAAACTAAACGCTTTGATCGTTATAACCAAGTGATCGATGAAATGATTGAACAAGGCTTAGCATATCGTTGTTATTGTACTAAAGAACACTTAGAAGAACTTCGTCATACTCAAGAACAAAATAAAGAAAAACCACGTTATGACCGTCACTGCTTACACGATCACAACCATTCACCTGATGAACCCCATGTTGTACGTTTTAAAAATCCAACTGAAGGCTCGGTAGTATTTGATGATGCCGTACGTGGCCGTATTGAAATCAGCAACAGTGAGCTTGATGATCTTATTATTCGCCGCACAGACGGTTCTCCAACTTATAACTTCTGTGTAGTTGTAGATGACTGGGACATGGGTATCACACATGTTGTACGTGGCGAAGATCATATCAACAACACGCCTCGTCAAATTAACATTTTAAAAGCGATTGGTGCCCCAATTCCAACCTATGCACACGTTTCTATGATTAATGGCGATGATGGTCAAAAACTCTCTAAACGACATGGCGCAGTGAGCGTAATGCAATATCGTGATGATGGTTACTTACCCGAAGCTTTAATTAACTATCTTGTTCGTTTAGGCTGGGGACATGGCGACCAAGAAATTTTTAGTCGCGAAGAAATGATCAACTATTTCGAATTAGATCACGTTAGCAAATCAGCTAGCGCATTTAATACCGAAAAATTACAATGGTTGAATCAACATTATATCCGCGAATTACCGCCAGAATATGTGGCTAAACATCTTGAATGGCATTACAAAGATCAAAGCATTGATACAAGCAATGGTCCTGCATTAACTGATATTGTCTCCATGCTTGCGGAACGTTGCAAAACCTTAAAAGAAATGGCAAGTTCAAGCCGCTACTTCTTTGAAGAGTTTGAAACCTTTGATGAAGCCGCAGCGAAAAAACATTTCAAAGGCAATGCTGCTGAAGCGCTTGCAAAAGTGAAAGAAAAATTAACCGCACTTTCTAGCTGGAATTTACATTCTATTCACGAAGCCATTGAGCAAACAGCTGCTGAACTAGAAGTGGGCATGGGTAAAGTTGGCATGCCATTACGTGTCGCTGTGACAGGTTCTGGTCAATCGCCATCAATGGATGTTACCCTAGTCGGTATCGGCAGAGATCGCGTACTTGTGCGTATTCAGCGCGCTATTGATTTTATTCATGCACAAAACGCTTAATATTTAATCGGATAACAAACGCATAATAAAATCGTATTGACAGCCACATAGTCAAATTTTATCATGTCGCTGTCTTTTATGGGGATATAGCTCAGTTGGGAGAGCGCTTGAATGGCATTCAAGAGGTCGTCGGTTCGATCCCGATTATCTCCACCAAATTAATAAAGCAAGGTTATTTACCTTGCTTTTTTATTATCAATAATCAATATCTTAGCGAATTTTAACAAAAATAAAAACTAAAGCGTGCTAGAATAGTGCGCTTTTTTATTACATCGTTCGAAATCATATCAAGGAATAATTATGCGTCCAAATAATCGAGAAAATAATCAACCCCGCCAAATTAAAATTACCCGTAACTACACCAAGCATGCTGAAGGTTCTGTGCTTGTTGAATTTGGGGACACCAAAGTGCTTTGTACTGCAACAGTGGAAGATGCTGTGCCACGTTTCTTAAAAGGACAAGGGCAAGGTTGGGTAACGGCTGAATATGGAATGTTGCCACGTTCAACACATAGTCGTATGCAACGTGAGGCGGCTAAAGGTAAACAAGGTGGACGCACAATGGAAATTCAACGCTTAATTGCCCGCTCTTTGCGCGCCATGGTGGATCTTAAAGCACTGGGTGAACGTGCGATTACTTTAGATTGTGATGTTATTCAAGCGGATGGCGGCACACGAACTGCATCCATTACTGGTGCTGCAGTCGCATTATGTGATGCGATCAATGGTTTAATTGAGAATGGCACGTTAAAAACTAATCCAATTAAAGGGCTAGTTTCGGCAATTTCTGTAGGGATTGTTGATGGTCAAGCTGTTTGTGATTTGGAATATGTGGAAGATTCTGCAGCGGAAACCGATATGAATGTTGTGATGATGGAAGATGGTCGAATGATTGAGGTGCAAGGCACTGCAGAAGGCGAGCCATTTAGCCATGAAGAATTATTAACATTATTAGATTTAGCGAAACAAGGCTGTAATCAAATTTTTATCGCTCAACGCGAAGCGTTAGGCTTATAAACACAGTTTATAGGAGTTAAAAAATGGAACAATATAAACGCGATTTTATCGAATTTGCTTTAAGCCGAAATGTATTGAAATTCGGCGAGTTTACTTTGAAATCGGGGCGTAAAAGTCCGTATTTCTTTAATGCAGGTTTGTTCAATACGGGGGCAGATTTAGCGCGTTTAGGCGAGTTCTATGCTGCGGCAATTCAAGCAAGTGCGGTAGATTTTGATGTGGTTTTTGGCCCTGCTTACAAAGGCATTCCAATTGGCACTTCAGTTTCGGTGGCGTTATTTAATCGTTATGGTATTGATAAACCCGTGTGTTTTAATCGCAAAGAAGTGAAAGATCACGGAGAGGGCGGCAATTTAATTGGTAGCCCATTGCAAGGAAAAATTTTGCTTGTGGATGACGTGATTACGGCTGGCACTGCAATTCGTGAATCTATGGAATTAATCAGTGCAAATAAGGCAGAGCTTGCGGCGGTATTGATCGCTCTAAACCGTAAGGAACGAGGAAAAGGCGAGCTTTCTGCAATTCAAGAAGTAGAACGTGATTATCAATGCCAAGTGCTATCAATCATTGATTTAGATGATTTGATGCAATTTATCGAACAAGATCCTCGATACAGTAGCCATTTGCCAGAAATGCGTGCTTATCGTGCCGAATTTGGCGTATAAAACTTGAGAAATAAATTTTTATCATCATTATAAATAACATTATAAAAATAACCGCACTTTGACTTAACAGGGGAAAGAATGGGATTTATTGGGAAAATTATAGGCGTATTTTTAGGTTGGAAAGTTGGTGGATTTTTTGGTGCGATTGCTGGTCTCATTTTAGGCTCTATTGCAGATAAAAAATTGTATGAGCTTGGCTCGGTAAGTTCTAGTTTCTTTAAAAAGAAAACAACACGTCAAGACTTGTTTATGCAAACCACCTTTGCGGTGTTAGGACATTTAAGTAAATCGAAAGGGCGTGTAACAGAAGAAGATATTCAATTAGCTAATCAATTAATGATTCAGCTTAAACTGGATGATGCTGGGCGTAAATTAGCGCAAGATGCGTTTCGTCGTGGTAAAGAATCTGATTTCCCGATTCGTCAAGTTATCCGTGAATTTCGCATTGGTTGTGGGCAACGTGCTGATTTATTGCGAATGTTCTTACAAGTGCAAGTTCAAGCGGCTTTTGCCGATTCAGAACTTCACGAAAATGAGAAAGAAGTGCTTTATGTGATCGCTGAAGAACTTGGGCTTTCTCGTATGCAATTTGAACAAATGATTGCGATGGAAATGGCTGCTCGAGCTTTTACTCAAGGCGGTTTTTATCAGCAATATCAACAAGGTGCATATCAAGGTGGCTACCAATATCAACAACAAAATAGTGGTGGTTACCAACATGCTTCTGGCCCAACTTTAAATGATGCCTATAAAGTATTGGGTGTGACTGAGTCCGACGAGCAAAGCACGGTTAAGCGTGCTTATCGTCGTTTAATGAATGAACATCATCCAGATAAACTTGTGGCGAAAGGTTTACCGCCAGAAATGATGGAAATGGCAAAAGAAAAAACTCAACAGATTCAAGCCGCTTACGATTTAATTTGTAAAGCAAAAGGCTGGAAATAGTGCGTGTTATTCTTGCGCCTATGCAAGGGGTTCTAGATCCCTTTGTACGCCAACTTCTCACCGAAGTGAATGACTACGATTTATGTATAACAGAATTTGTTCGCGTAGTTGATCAATTTCTCCCTGAAAAAGTATTTTATCGTTTATGCCCTGAATTAAAAAATCAGGGCTTTACTTCTTCTGGTACGCCTGTGCGAGTGCAGTTGCTAGGGCAGCATCCAGAATGCCTTGGTATGAGATTCAAAAAATCTTGCAAAAATATGCTAATGTCGAAAATGAATATGACAGCGGTTTTTACCATGTGGCACGAATTAAACAGTGGTTACGTTATTTGAATAAGGAATATGACGAGGCGAACCAAGTGTTTGATAAGATTAAGACCTGCCAAACTGCTGAAGATTTGAAATTACGGTTAAATGAGAAATAAAAAACCTGCTAATCAGCAGGTTTTCTTTTTCTAAATTATTTAAAAATTCACCGCACTTTTTAATTTTTTCAGTGCATTAGTTTCTAATTGACGAATACGTTCCGCAGAGACATTATATTTTGCTGCCAAATCGTGCAATGTGGCTTTGTTATCATCTAACCAACGAGCTTTGATAATATCCTGACTACGTGCATCTAGACTTTGTAACGCTGCACCTAATTGCTCGGTTGCTTGGCTTTCAAAGTTTTCATTTTCAAGCTCTGCTGCGAAATTAGAACTTTTATCTTCCAAATAAAGGGCTGGAGAATAGGTCTCTGTTTCTGCATCATCAGTAGGTAAATCAAAACCGACATCCGCACCGCTCATTCGAGACTCCATTTCGATCACATCTTCTTTGGAAACACCCAATTCATTTGCGACCATATCAACTTCATTTTCATTGAACCAACCTAAACGTTGTTTAGTTTTACGTAGGTTGAAAAATAATTTACGTTGAGCTTTCGTGGTTGCGACTTTTACGATACGCCAGTTACGAAGAACATATTCGTGGATCTCAGCTTTAATCCAATGCACGGCGAATGACACCAAGCGTACACCAACTTCAGGGTTAAAACGTTTGACCGCTTTCATTAAACCGATATTGCCCTCTTGGATTAAGTCAGCTTGTGGCAAACCATAGCCAGAATAGCCACGTGCAACATGGATCACGAAACGAAGATGCGACAAAATGAGTTTTTTCGCTGCATCTAAATCCTCGTGATAATACAAACGTTCTGCCAATTCCTTTTCTTCCTCTGCGGTCAGCATCGGATATTCATTTGCTGCACGAATATAACCTTCGATACTGCCTTGAGGAACTAACATCATTTGTGTTTCTTTATCCATCGTTTCCCTTCTTTATTTTGGCTTTTGCCAATCAATGTACTTAGTTATAGCACAATAAGCTATCTTATTGAACTAATTTGTCAATAAGACAGATTTTATCAATTGAAAGTTCAATTATTATAAAATTACGTGATAATTTGCTCGCTATTTACTTCGCCAGTTGCACTGATAAATCTTACTTCAGGTTGCAAATATACACCGAATTTTTCTGCAACAGTTTGGCGAACGTGATGGGCAAGTTTAACTACGTCTTGTCCTGTTGCCCCACTTTTGTTAATTAACACTAATGCTTGTTTTTTATGAACCGCAGCCCCTCCTATTTGAAAACCTTTAAGATTACATTGATCAATCAGCCAGCCTGCCGCTAATTTCACTGAGCCATCTGCTTGTGGAAAGTGCGGTAGATTTTTGTGATGTTTTTTGATTTCCTCAAAATGTTCTGAACTGACAACTGGATTTTTAAAGAAACTCCCTGCATTACCCGTTTCATTTGGATCAGGTAATTTACTTTGACGGATATGACAGACTTCATCAAAAATTTGTTTAGCCGTGATAGTTTTTGGATCGAAGTCTACAAGCGAACCATATTTTAGAATAGGCTGCCAATCTTTTTTAAGCTTTAATCCAACCGCTGTAATCACGTAACCTTGCTGATAACGATGTTTAAAAGTACTTTCACGATAACCAAATTCACATTGTTCTGTGTCGAGTCTAAAGGTTTCATTCGTGTTTAAATTAAGTACATCCACATAATCGCACACATCTTTAAATTCAACGCCATAAGCACCGATATTTTGAATAGGCGCAGATCCTGCACAGCCAGGAATTAAAGCCAGATTTTCTAAGCCATAAATACCATTATTAATAGACCATTCCACCAATTTATGCCAATTTTCGCCGCCATTGACGTGAAGATAGTGAAAATTTGCATCTTGTTCGTGCGTAATCCCCATTAAACGATTTAAAACCACCACGCCATTAAAATCATCCAGAAACAGAACATTACTGCCTTGACCTAAAAAAAGTACGGGTAAATTTTCTGATTTAGAATTCGCCCACACTTGTTGTAGCTGTTCGATACTATGTGCTTCAATAATTTCACGAGCATTAGACTGAATGTGGAAAGTGTGAAAAGGTTGTAAATTTTGCATTTTGATGTCCTAATATAATGTATGTGGCAAGGTAATTTTGACTTGTGTGCCGCCTTGTTCTCGGCGATGAATATGCAATTGTGCATTAAGCTGACGGCAACGTTCCGCCATAATATTCAAGCCGTAATGCCCTTCAGGCTCCTCAAGGTTTGGAATGCCAACCCCATCATCTTCAACTAAAATTTCATACTCGCCTTCCGCATTAATTCTTGCGCTAATTTCAATTACCGTGCCTTGAGAATGTTTGATCGCATTGGTGGTGGCTTCACGTACAATTTGCAGAACGTGAACCAGCTGTTGAGGGTTCAAACTTTGCGATGGTAATTGACAATTCACATTCATTTGCATTGTTGTTTGTGAGCGTAATGAATCAATCACTTGTTTTAGTGCAAGCTGTAAATTCGCTTCTTGTATAGTTAAACGGAAAGTGGCTAAAAGCTCACGTAACTGTGCATAACCACCAGAAAGGGCTTGTTCAAAATTGGCAATAATTGCCAAACTCTTTTCTTTTGATTGTTCGTCTTCTTTCTTCAGGTTATGTTTGAGCAAAGTAAGTTGAATTTGTAAAAATGATAAGACTTGAGCCAAAGAATCGTGCAACTCTCGCGCAATAATTGAGCGTTCTTCCATTAATAAAATCTGTTCTTTCTGACGTAAATTTTTATGGAAATAAAGCGCACGAGCAAGCATTTGCGCTAAATTTTGCATAATTCGGGGATCTGGACAAGGTAATCCTGCTTGCCAAGACAGTACACCTAATTCTTCGTTATCCACAGAAAGGGTTTCGATTTGTAGTTCATTATTAGCATCTTGCTTACCCAATGTAATATCCCAATGTTCAGCCCCCATCACTTCCACTTTAACGAAGTTCAAATGGTCGCTAATAAAAATGTAATGCAAAACTTGATTTAAAATTTTATCGTTAATTGTGTTTGTATTCAGAAGTTGAGCACTTTGATAAAGAGTGCTTAAAGTGCGGTTAGTTTGACGCAACTTTTGCGTTTTTTCGTTTACCGCTTCTTCTAAACGCGAATAAAGCTGTCCCAGTTCTGTGGACATTTGTGTAAATACGCGAGCCAGTGTGCCAAGTTCATTTTGTTTCCTTGTGTCAAGTGGAATATGATTGAATTGACGCATTTGCACTTGCATACTGGCTTTTGTCATTAAATGCAAAGGTTTCACAACTTCTCGGTTTGTGTACCAAATCACATAAGACACCATCAGCAAAATTAACAACATCGCAAAACCTAATACTGAAACGCCTAAAATCCATTTCTGCTCACTAAAACGTTGTAATTCAAACACAAAATAATCAACATCTGCAACATAGTTAGTAAGCTGCTTACTATAGTTTTTTACATCCTGTTGGCGTGCATATTTTTCCATGTTCGTCCAACGTTGCAAAATGTTTTGATAGGAATGTTTTAATACATTCGGTGTGAAAAATTGATTTTGAACTTCCAATAAAGCAGATGAATGAAGACTTATATGATAACGACGTAAGTTCGTTTCCACGCTTCCTGGTTGGTCTTGCATTTCATAAAGCAAACGATAACTTTGCATTCGTAATGAACCAGAAATATTAATAGCTTTCGCATCATATTTATTACTACTTATAATCGCTAAACTCAGAGAACTAATCACGCCAGCAACAATTAAAATAATAAATAAATATTTAGCAATACGAGTTGAAACAGAACGCTTGGTATGCACAGAAAACTCCAGTGGAAATTAAAAAAGTGCGGTAGAATTTTTATTTCTTTTTAAATTTAGCCCAAACTTTATCTTCTTGACCACGCCATAAGCGTTGAATGTTATCGTGATGACGATAAATTAATAGGCAACATACCAAGGCAACAGGAAAAGTAAATTCTGGTTTAAACCACCACACATAAAAAGGCACGAGTAACGCCGTAAGTACCGCACTTAATGAAGAATAGCCACTAATAAGAAAAACAAGGATCCAAGTACCAAACATTGAACCTGCAACAGCCCAAGAAATCGGTGCGATTGCTCCAAAGGCAGTTGCAACACCTTTGCCACCTTTAAATTGAAAGAAAATGGGGAAAATATGCCCTAAACAAGCACCAAGTGCGACCATCCCTAATTCAAATTGGGTTAAACCTAAATAATAACCTGCCCATACAGGAATCATCCCTTTTAACATATCAAAAATAAGCACCGCCAAGGCAGACTTACGATTTCCAATACGTAATACATTCGTCGCACCAGGATTGTGTGAACCATTTTGACGAGGATCAGGCAATCCAGTAAGGCGACAAATTAAAATCGCACTGGAAATAGAGCCTAAAAGATAGGCAAAAAGCATATAAAAAAGGGCGAAAAGGCTCATTTTGTACTCCAGCAAGAAAAACTGTTCGTTATTTTACCCAAAGTTGATAGCATACGCCTACAATAATTTTAGAGGAAACCTTATGGATCGTATTTTTATTGAAGAATTGACTGTTTTTGCACAAATCGGTGTATATGATTGGGAACAGCAAATAAAGCAAAAACTCGTGTTTGATTTGGAAATGGCGTGGGATTGTAAACAAGCAGCAGAAACGGATGATGTTGCATATTGTTTAAATTATGCTGAAGTGAGCCAAGTGATAATTGATTATGTGGAAAGTAAACCTTTCTTGTTGATTGAGCGAGTGGCTTATGAAGTGGCAGAGTTGCTTGAATCACGTTATCAACTTCAAGGATTAAAAATTAAACTGAGTAAACCAAAAGCTGTCGCACAAGCTAGAAATGTTGGCGTGTTGGTTGTTCGTGGTTGTTTAAAATAATGTAGCGACAATGGCTATTAAAAAATCTGACAGGCACGCAATTTAATTGGTGTCTGTCAGATTGGCTTTACACTTTTACCTTGTGTTCTGAATAGTTATTGTTCAGCTTCTAACTCTCCAACACTCACTTTAGTATTATTACCTTTATCGCCGAATTGTTGTTCTTCGCAACCGTTACCTGCATCACAAACTGCAACAGAAACAAGTTTTTCAACATCTAAGCTACTCACTAAATTTGTATTAATGATTTTTTCGCTTGCGTCCGTCACATTCAATTGCTCAGCAGACAAGTTGCTGGCTCGCACACCGTTAATTTTGTCATAAAGTCTAGCAAAACCACGTTCACTGAGTTTGGTAGAATCGCCGTTAATTTTTGTTTGATTAAAGTTTTTCTCACGAGGAAGTTCAAAGAATGTGAAATTTGAATTTGATTTTACCTCAATTTCTACCCCTTTGGAGCTTAAATAAGCTGTCCCACCGTTTGGTGCTAAGGCAGTGATGTCGGCATTTTCAATGGTTGTTTTGGTATTTGCGTTATCACCAATAGTAAATGCCATATTGGCAATATTCGCATCATTATCAATTGAGCCAGGCGCACCATTAATGATCACTTCTTTCCCAGTTCTTCCACCAGTGTTAATTGCGGTAATTTTCAAGTCATCTTTACTGTATTTACCTGCAATTTTTGTATCGCCATCAGTTCTAAAGGTGTAACCCTGATGAGATTTCACAAAAATAGAACTTTTTTCTCCTATTAATTCCCCGATTAAAAACATCGTAGCATAAGGTGCTTTTGCAGATATATCGCTTTTCTCATCGCCCACGATTTTAATATGTGAGTTTACCATTGAGACTTTACCATTCATTCCTAAACGGTTAATTTGACTTGAAATATCTTCTGAATTATCTTTATCAAAAGTAATATCAATCTTGCTCTTATCTAACTTAATTTTTTCTGCCAGTAAATGTACAAATCCATTTTTCAGATTAATCTTACTGTTAGAAATATTAATTTCTGTATCTTTAATAGTTGATCGCCCCGTATTTTTGCTGGCAAACATATCAAAACGATGCCAATAGGCTCTATTCATATCTAAATCTAAATTATAATAATATTTCCAACGGCGTTTGCGTTGATCTAACGAAGATAACTGCGTACGTTCGTCTAAATCTAACACACCGTATTCATATTTTGAAGACTTACCATTTCTATTACGGGATACCCCCCCATCAATGTAAAAATTCGTTTTTCCTGTGGCAACGATGTGATCTAAATTAACTTTTGCAAATCCACCTGCTACAACCACATCATCAACCTGATCAAATACTACATTACGCATATGAACATTAAACTTCTTGCGTTGTGAGTATTCTGTTTTCTGATATCGGTTATCATAATCATCTGGATCGGCACTACGCCCCAATCCCATAGCTCCGTTACCAAGATTTATTTTGCTGTCAGTAATGGTAATATCTGATTGAAAATCTTTCTCATTCTGCAAACTGGTTATAAAAAATAAACGACCTTTTGAATTAATATCCGCATTATTGATCTTAATATGACCTTTGTTAGTTAGCTTTAATAGCGAATCTGAGTCTTTAAAGGAAGCTATATTAATATTTCCTGAAATATTAACCTCATTTCCTTTAAGAGTTACTTTTCCATTATTAGCTAGTAATGAACTTAACGCATCTGTTTGTATAAATGAACCCGTACTATCTTTATCTTCATCTTCAATATTCGCAATACGAATATTTTCATCGTCTGGCACGTCAATATTAACTTCTGTTTTTAATGTTTTATGCTCATCGTTATAGTGTGCTTTACTATCGTCACGCCCAAAGTTACCATTGATATTAACACTTTTGCCTTTAAAATCGATTTTAGGCGAGGTAACTTTTGAGCCAGTTTGAGAAGTGATTTTTATATTGTCTTTAAGTTCCTTATTTGAGGTAACATCAGCCACAAAACTAACCATATCCCCTTTAATATTACTTTTATCATCTAACTTAATTTCATCAGCAGATAACACAACCTTGCCGTTTTTATTGCTAACTTTAGTTGCTTCTAACACACCATTATTCATAACCAAGCTATCTAATGCTTGTTTACGCCCTTTCGCACTTAACGTAATCTCTCCTGCTTTAATGCTCCCTTCATTTTGAACAATACTCTGTACTGCATTATCTTCTAGTGCCACACTTATGCTGCTATCTGGTAAGGTAAATGTGAAATTATAGTCTGAGGATAAATATACTTTGCCATTTGTAGCGTCAATTTCCCCTTCATTGATAACTTTATCGCCATTAAGTACCACGAAATCTTTCGCCTCAATTTTCCCTTCATTGAGAACTTTACCTTCTTTTAGCTCCTGACCATCTTTTGTTTTACGGGTAAATTGATAGCTATTGCCATTGCCATTTTCACTGATTTTCTCTAAATCTTTGGTCGTTGCAAGTAAACCAGCTACATTAATTTGTGCCCCTTTGGTAATAATAACCCCATTAGGGTTTGCTAAATAAACTTTACCGTTTGCCGTCAATTTCCCTTGAATTTGGCTAGCATTGCCGCCAATTACACGGTTATATGCCACAGCATGTTCGCTAGGCTGTATAAATTGCACTTCTTTATCTTTGCCGATGTCAAAACTCTTCCAATTTATTTGAGTTGTAGGTTTTTTTTGAGTAATCGTCATTTTATCTGCAGTTTGAGAAAAATCTGCCTCCCCAACAACTACCTCGTGATCTTGTGGCAAACCCTGTGTAGAGGCATATGCCGCACCAGTGTAAGTGGTCAAAATCATAAGAGAAATTACATTTAATTTATACATAGCATACCTCCTTAGAAAGTTTTAATCATAGAAAGCCAAAATTGGTGCTTATCGGCATTATCAATATTGTTATCAAGCGGTTTGGCGACACTGACATTGATGGCATAGCTGCCAGCATCTGAAAAAGAAAGTCCTGCACCAACGCTTTGTAATTTCACGTTATTTTTCACGCTTTGTGCGAGAGATTGGCTATTTTTATAATATTTCCCGAAACCATAGTCATAGAACAATGAACTAACTAGCACACTTTGGGAAAAGACTGGTAAATAATGTTTGAATTCTGTTTGTATCAAATGCCCTTCATCCACAGAAGCCGCACCAGCTTGATGTCCACGTACTCCAGACAAACCACCAAGCAACATTTTCTGTGAGCTTTCAAGGGTTTTATCGGCAAACTGACCGTTTATACCAATATTGAAAGCAAAAGATTTTGGTAAAATTTGCTCGTGAGACAAGCGGTAGTTATATACCGTAAAATGCGATTGTGGTTGAAAATTCTCTACTGCATTATGTTGTTTTTCACTAGTTTGATTCGCTAAATTACCGAACAAGGTAGATAATGAAAAATAAGTTGTCCCATCTTTAATAAGATTCCAAGAACCGTCAATCCCTGCAGTTAAACTGTTTATTTTCCGTTTTTGTTTCGCATAAACCGCTTGTTGTTTATCCGTAAGGTTTTGATGATTAAAGCTCACTTTAGTACTTAAACGAAAATTTGGTGTACGGATTGTTGGGTGCAACAAATAAGCCCCTAAGGTATGGGAATGCCCTTGAGATTGTAATGATTTAAAATTACCACCTAATTTGTAGTCGAGATAGTTAGCAGTTACACCAAAACGCGTAGAATAACCATCAATTAAAGAGGAATAATCTATACGAGCATTTTTTAAATTAGCCTGATTAGAACTCATTAAATCCAGTTTCAATTCATCGCCCCAGCCATTCAAATTACTGACTTTTGTCCCCGCAGCCAAACGGTAACGCCCTGTATATTTGTTGCCTTGGTTATCTACTGAAACATAACTAGAAAAACGTTTTGCATCGTTAATCTTAATCAGTAAATTCGCTTCGCCGACTTTTTTGCCTGCGGAGAGTTGCAAACCAGCATTTACCCCTGGAACATCGTTTATTGTTAAAGCAAATTTTTCTAACTCATCTTTCAAAATAAATTCGGACGCATTCACTGTTGTATTAGAGAGACGGGATACAAATTTATTGCTTAATGCACTGTGATTTTGCAAGCGTATTTCGCCTACATTACCTTTGAGTAACAAAATTTTTACCGTACCTTGCTCAATTTCCTGCGGTGGTAAAATTGCTTTTGCCACTAAATAATTATTATGACGATAAAATTCGCTGATCTCATTTGCTAAATTACTTAAATCTGACAGCGATACCTCTTTTCCTACATAATTTTTTAAAATATGTGCAAGCTCGTCTGTGACGACTTCTTGATTGTTTCGATCTAAAATCTGTACTTGCTTAAGTGGAAATTTCAGTCCTTGTTTATACTGTGCAGTATAAGGCGAATTTGCCGTTTGATTAAATAATTCGCCACTAGGTTTGGCTTCTGATTGAATTTGACGTTGTTCTAGTTCACGGTTCAATGATCCAGTATCTGGCCGATCTAATGCCATCACTGATTTACTCAAAACAAAGCCTAAACTGACCGCACTTGCAATAACCGAATAACGAGGTCTCATTTTCATTCCTTATGTCCTATTAATTGATAAAATTACAAAAATTGAGGGAAAACAGCTTTAGGGCGTTTTTCCAAAGTAAATTTAGAAGCTATAAACTGCACTAATTTTCGCATTACGACCAGTGCCTTCCATTAAACTAAACGCGGGTTGATATTTTCTATCAAACAAGTTTTCCAGTGCAAAATCTAAACGCAGGTTTTTCCATTCGCCTTTTAATGGCGCATAGGTAGCACGAAGATCGGTCAGTATATAACTTGGGTAGGTAACACTATGATCTTTAGGCACTCGGCGTTGAGCAGCGTAATGGATTACTGTCGCTCCCACCGTGAATTTGTCTTTTACTAAAGCATAATTTACCCCTACGCCGATTTTACTTGCGGCAATGTTTGATAAAGCTTCGCCACTATCTTTATCTTTACCTTTGGTGCTGCCATAGTTAGTAAACAGTGTTAAACGTTCTGTTTGGTATTGAGCTTGCAACTCAATACCGCTTAAACGGGCATTAGTTATGTTTTGATACTGGGATTTTGTTGGCAATGGCAACAATGCTCCATTTGCACTTGCACTTTTATTTGTATTTGCATCATTAAATATTTTTAAGTTAATAAAATCTTTCACATCATTACGGAAATAAGTCGCTTCAATTTTGAATTTATCGCCTTGTTTAAACAGACTATCAAAATGTAGATTTGCGGTAATTTCTTTATTTTTCGCTGTTTCAGGGCGCAAATTTGGATTTGCTACAAATCTATTGATTGTATCTAGCCCTCCAATAAGACTTGCCCCAAAGTGAGCACCACTCACAAACCGCTCTTGCATAGATGGTGCTCGGAAAGCTTCATTATATTTGGCAGTAAAATCTAACCAATTGGTCACTATCCAAGTCAATTTTGTGGCAGGAGATAAATGATTATCCTTGTATTTTACAGTTTTACTTGAGGTATCGTAGTGGTCATAACGTACACTTGGCGAAAGTAGCAATTTTTCCCCAAATAGCGGAATATGGGCGATTAAATAAACGCCTGTAGTGTTTGAATTCGCATTATAGGGGTCCGCTCGAAACTTCGCATCATTACTGTTTTTGCCTCGTTCGGTACGGATTTTATCTCGCATATAATCCACCCCATAAACAAAGGAAATGTGAGATAATTCGGAAGAATTACGTAAATTTATACCTCGGGTAGTCAATTTAGTCTGATCTTTCACACCACTGACTTTACGCTGTTCTTTCTCAATAGTTTTATTGTTATACAGCGCGATATGCGTATTTAGATAAGGATTATCTGGCGTTAAATAATAGTTAAATACCGTGCTTTGATCAGGAATTTGTTGATCAGTTAAATAACTGACACTACCTAAACGTGTTTTCACTCCAGAGTAAAACTCTTCTAGTGATGGTTTGGTTTTCTTTGAACTGTGATACTCTCCGATTTGATCTGTAATTTGTTTATTAGTAAGTTCGTTTTCCACCTCATTATTGCTTGGTGCTGTTTGTTTAAAACGAGTTTCGCGGTGGGATAATTCCACGCGGTTCGCATCATTAATTTGCCAACCAAACTTTGCTAAGCCCCCAAACTGTTTATAGGCGGTATTATTCAGCTTATTGCCTCTACCAGTGCGTAAATTATCCGCATTATTATAGAAACCACTAAGAAGAACATCGAATTTGTCATTTGCCGCAAATACAGACACATCCCTTTCCGATAAATTATTAGCAGTTTGATAACCTTGGCGAATTTTAACTCCGAATTTGTCATTATTTTTCAACAAATCCAAAGCATTTGGCGTACGCATTGCCACAACACCACCCAATGCACCGCTACCCCATAAGGAGCTACTTGGTCCTTTGATTACTTCAATTTCTTGAATAAGTGACATTGGAAGAAAATAAGAACCTCTATGTGCTAAATCAAAATTTTGTCTCACGCCATCAATGACTTGCACAACACGATTATCACTTAACCCTCGGATATTAGGTTTTTGAGCAATGCTTCTCGAACCGCCTCTAACATCAACATTTGGAATGTCTTCTAACGCAGCTGCAACACTAGTAGCTTGTTTGGAAAGAAGACTATCTTTAGATTGTTTTTGTGGCGTATAAGCAAACCTACTTGGATCTCGTGTCGCAATAACGTTGATAGAGTCTAATTCAGTGGATTGTGCTAGCACATTTGCTGTCACTAAGGTTGTTGTAATTGCAAGGGAAAGTTTAGAAAATCGCATCTGTTTTCCTTATTGTAATAATTAAAAATAGGAGAATGGCGATGATAATAATGATGATTATAATAATAATCAATAGGTTTATTTATAATCATTTGCATTTAATTGCGTAAAATTCAAACTAATTTTGGATTTCAATCTGTACCTGCAAAAATTGGACTAAATAAGCAAGAGATTAAGGTATAGATTTTTATGACTAAATATAATTATTTTGACAACAAGTTATTGATTTTTAACTTAAAAAAACTAAAGTTCTTACTTTCCAAAAACAACTTTCAAGTTGGCTATATTAAAACGTTTAACTTAACCATCTAACCTTTGAGATGCAGATCATTTTTTCAAAATAATCCTAATTTTTTCATTTGTTCAATGACGGGTTCGACTTGAATCTCTGCCATCAAATTTTTTCCTTTTAGTTTGGTTGCCCAAGGTAGTTCAGAAGAGGGTTTGCCAAATTCTTTTTGGGCATTTTCTTCATATACAGATACCACGTTATCTAAATTATTATAAGGTGCAGTACGCAAAGGATTGTGATAGGCATACAAGCCAATAACGGGTGTACCTTGTGTTGTCGCAATATGGGCAGGGCCAGAATCTGGCGAAAGTACCAGATCGACCTTAGAAATTAAAGCGGTAAGCTGTTTTAGGTTTGTTTTTCCTGCAATATTGGTTGGCGTGAAATGGCAAAGTGCGGTAATTTTTTCGACTATTTCTAATTCACGTTTCGCTGGCGAACTGCAGAAAATCACATTGATATTATGCTGATGGGCAATATTGGCAATTTCTGCATAACGTTCAATTAGCCAATCTTTTTCTGCTTTGCTAGAGCAAGGGGAAATCAATAAATTTTTACGAGAGAAATCAATAAATTGATCGGCAAATTTATAATCATCTTCTGAAATAGCTAATTCCCATTTCGGTTCTGATTTTGGTACGCCAATATATTCAGCGAAAGCCATAAATCCATCTAATACGTGAGGGGAAAAAGGATCTGTAATACGACGATTTACAAATAGCCATTGTCCTTCGCGAGAACGTTTTTCTCCAAATCCAATTTTGAATTTTGCTTTAATTCCTAAAGAAAGGATTGATGCACGAAATGCTGTTTGCATATTTAATAGCGCATCAAACTGTTTATTTTTTAGTTGTTTCCAGAGTGATAAAATACCTTTCCATCCTGCTTTTTTATCGTAAGGAATGAGCGTGATATTAGGAATGCCCGAAAGCAAACCCATTTCAGTTTTGCCTACAATCCAAGTCATTTCTGTTTGTGGATAATATGCCTGAATGTGCTGAACCACCGCTAAGGCGTGGCAAACATCGCCTACAGCTGACAATCGGAGAATACAAAGGGATTTTGGAGCTTCGGTAAAAAGTGGCATTAACGTTCCTTTATCATTTAATTTGTGCTTATTTTAAAGTAGAATAAGCCCATTTTCTATATCATAACAACGTTCCAATGCACCAATTCCAACAAGATAACCAATATTTTATCTTTAATTTTGACCGCACTTTTGAGCAAGCAACCGAGTTTTTCCAAGTGGAATTTTGGCAAAAACAAGAACGAGTGATAGGAAGTGCAAAAGGTCGAGGCACGACTTATTTCTTGCAAACGGAAGATTGGTTTGGCGTAAATTGTGCTTTGCGTCATTATTATCGCGGTGGAATTTGGGGTAAACTGAACAAAGATCGTTATCGTTTTTCTGCTCTTGAAACTACCCGTAGTTTTGCTGAGTTTCATTTGTTGCAACGTTTGTATGAAGCAGGTTTGCCTGTGCCTAAACCCATTGCCGCACGTATTCAAAAAGGCAAGTTAGGTATTTGCTATCAAGCGGATATTTTGACCGAGAAAATCGAAAATTCGCAGGATTTAACCGCACTTTTACAAACACAAACATTGCCAAAAGAAACTTGGAGGCAAATTGGTCGTTTGATTCGAAAACTACATGATTTACAGATTTGTCATACTGACTTGAATGCACACAATATTTTGCTTCAACAAGCTGAACAAGAGCAAAAATGTTGGTTGATTGATTTTGATAAGTGCGGTAAAAAATCAGGGGATTTTTGGAAAGCACAAAATCTGAACCGTTTAAAACGTTCCTTTGAAAAAGAAGTTGGACGAATGAATATTCAATTTACCGAGCAAAACTGGGCTGATTTAACGGCAGCTTATCATCAATAAAAGGACTAATTATGAAACAAAAAATCGTACTTGCTACAGGCAATAAAGGCAAAGTGAAAGAAATGGCTGATGTTCTATCTGATTTTGGCTTTGAAGTGATTGCGCAAACAGATTTAGGCATTGAAAGCCCAGAAGAAACAGGCTTAACTTTTGTCGAAAATGCGTTATTAAAAGCACGTTATGCATCAGAAAAATCAGGTTTACCTGCTATTGCGGATGATTCTGGCTTGGTGGTTTACGCACTTAATGGCGCACCAGGTCTGTATTCTGCACGTTATGCTGGTGAAGAGGGCAATGATGCTAAAAACCGTGAGAAATTATTGGCAGAGCTTGCTCATGTTGCACAAGATCAACGCCAAGCTAAATTTGTGAGCTGTATCGTGTTTTTACAACATCCAACAGATCCATCGCCAATTATCGCCGAAGGTGAGTGTTGTGGCGTGATTGGTTTTGAAGAAAAAGGCGAAAATGGTTTTGGTTATGACAGTTTATTCTTTAGCCCAGAACAAGGTTGCACATTTGCTGAATTAGAAACGGTTGAGAAGAAAAAAATTTCTCATAGAGCAAAGGCATTGAGTGTTTTAAAAAGTAAATTATAAAGTAAATAAAATTATTTAATCTATCAAAAAAATAACCCAAAAAATAATAATTCACACGTTAATCAGAGATAATTTCATGACAGACAGACAGACAGACAGACAGACAGACAGACAGACAGACAGACAGACAGACAGACAGACAGACAGACAGACAGACAGACAGACAGACAGACAGACAGACAGACAGACAGACAGACAGACAGACAGACAGACAGACAATGAATATTATATTTTCGTCTGACAACTATTATGCACCTTATTTAGCTGTAAGTATTTTTAGTATTATTAAAAACACACCTGAAAAAATGAATTTTTATATTCTTGATATGAAAATAAATCAGGAAAATAAGACCATAATAAATAATTTAGCAAGCGAATATTCTTGTAAAGTATTTTTCTTGCCAGTCTGTGAGTCAGATTTTCAAAACTTTCCAAAAACAATAGATTATATATCTTTAGCTACTTACGCTAGACTAAATTTAACTAAATACATAAAGGATATAGAAAAAGCTATTTATATTGATGTGGACACATTAACAAACTCTTCACTTCAAGAACTTTGGAATATAGATATAACGAACTATTATTTGGCAGCATGTCGAGATACTTTTATTGATGTAAAAAATGAAGCTTATAAAAAAACAATTGGTTTAGAAGGAGATTTTTATTTTAATGCGGGCATATTATTAATTAATTTAAATAAATGGAAAGAAGAAAATATTTTCCAAAAATCAATAAATTGGATGAATAAATACAATAATGTTATGAAATACCAAGATCAAGATATTCTAAATGGTATCTGTAAAGGAAAAGTAAAATTTATTAATAATAGATTTAATTTTACACCAACGGATCGAGATTTGATTAAAAAGGAAAATTTATTATACGTAAAAATGCCAATAGTTATTTCTCATTATTGTGGTCCAAATAAATTTTGGCACAAAAAATGCAGTCACTTAAATTGTCATATAGGAAATTTACTTTTAAAAGAAATGGATAAAATTATTGATATACCATCATCTTGGTATGATCATTTTGAGAAAATCCCTTTTTTAATTAAAATAAAAAGGTTAAGAAAGAGAATAAGAGATAAATTAATATATGGTATCTATTAAAATCAACTGTTTTAATAATTATCAAGGTTACATCTTACTAAATTATTAGTATCTTCTAACTCTGAATTAGCTCAATAGCTTTTATTGCCTATTTTTTAACTAATCTTTTAAAGATTTTTATTTTTTAGAGTAAAAAACTTGACTAAACCAGAGTAAATCTTTATAGTTTGCGAACCTTTTACGGTGAGATGTCCGAGTGGTTGAAGGAGCACGCCTGGAAAGCGTGTATGTGGGAAACTGCATCAAGGGTTCAAATCCCTTTCTCACCGCCATTAATCCCGTCAAATAATATCTATCTCGTTAAAAAATATAAATTTAATCTGTATCTTTCATTAGTCTCTATTTTTATTAAAAGCAATTTAAGAAAAAATTAATCAAACGCTTAGGAAATTCATACGTATTTGCCGATCGGTTTTTTAGATTTTTTGGTGTGTTTTATAAAATAAAATTTCGCTCTGTAGGGCATTGTTTAAGTTTATGAAGTTATTGAAGATAAAGTTGTCGTTTATGTTCTTGTAGTGGATAAGCGTGAATGTACTGAAGTTTACATCGCCTTGCACGATAGGTTAAATCAATCTATATTTAATAAAATATTATTAATATTTTATTAAATATCATCAATTTTTAGTGATTTAATTGTTTCATCTAAAATTAATCTGACAGACATATTATTTTACAATAAGACTGCCAGATTAGATTTTATCTACAGTATTTAGTTTTCAAAAGAATCCTTTAAACGTTCATCAGCTCGGCGAGATTCACTTTTATGTTGAAGTTTATTAAGCTGACGTTCTAATTTTTCTTCCACTTCATTAATTGCTTTATACATATCATCTGAAGTTGCACTGGCTAATAAATTGCCTAAGGGTGTGCCAATAGAGGCTTCGACACTAAATCCATTAGGTACTTTGTTTAAAACAAAATGTGGGCTAATTAACTGCGTTTGCCACTTACCTAACTTCGCAAGTCTTTCCTCCAAGTGTTCACGAATTGCAGGAGTGATGTCCATTTGTTTACTGGTAATATTAAGTGTCATAGCATTTACCTCTTTGTTGCGTGATTTAAATTCTAGTTAATAACAAAATAGTGTTCTTATGTTAGATTTTCAAGTGTTTTAAAGATAAATATCAGAGTAATTTTCAAAAGGATGATCTATGTCTCATGTTTAAATATTTATTATTTTAGAGAAATTATTATATGACGCCCCCTATTGAATTAAAGTACTTTATAAATCCTGTAATTGTTTGTTATACGCGGTAGTGAGTGTTAAAACAATGCGATTTAAACGTTCCGAAGTATAATATTGTTTATCTGATACATTTGGTGTAAAAATAATACCATCTCGGCGCATATGTAAAATAGATACGGTAAGCGCACTTACATCAGCTGTCATAACTTGTTCTATTTGATATTTTATTTCTATAGATTTATCGCCAATTCGTTCTGTTTTTGCCCAATCAGTTGTTAAAATCGAACCATCTGTTGTTGATGAAATACCCTCATCTTTCAATAAACGCTTAACTTGCTGAAGATTATATAGTTTTGCCTGTTGTTTTGGATAGACAATCAACGAACGCTCGCCATCAAATTTTGTTATTGAATTTTGAATAATAGCGAGAGGGATTAATGGTGGGCGAATATCAATATCTTCCCCTTTTTTCACTTCAATATTAGGTAATGAATAGGCATCATCAGCTTTTGGTAACTGTACACCTCCAGTAGCCAAAGGGGAAAAATGGGGAATGCTCGTCTCAGATTTTTGAAATGAATCGTTGGTTGCTTTTAAGGTTTCAGGATTAGACGAACAACCAGCTAGAATAATAGCCGTTACTAAATTCAATATTATTTTTTTCATATATTAACCTTAACTAAATTGAAAATTTGATAAATTCTGACCGCACTTTTTGATCATTTTACTGATCTATAATACATAAAAGTGAGGGGTAATTACTTACCCCTTTATTTTTATAACAATCCTGCGATTTTTAGCGCATCTTCTACTTTTGGTTGAATTTCTTCACTAAGTGTTGTAAGTGGCAAGCGTAAATGTGGCGATTTAATTAAGCCTAAGCGATAAGCTGCCCACTTCACTGGAATTGGATTAGATTCAATGAACAGGTCGTGATGTAAACGCATTAAACGAGCATCAATTTCTTCCGCTTTATCAAAATCTCCCGCAAGTGCATAACGGCACATATCAGCCATATCTTTTGCTGCAATGTTATTTGTTACTGATATTACTCCCTCAGCACCTAATTTTATTGCTTCTAAGCCTGTTGCATCATTGCCACTTAAAACAATAAAATTCTTACCTGCAAGCTGCTTAATTTTAACTATTCGGCTAACATCTCCCGTTGCTTCCTTAATGCCTACAATATTTTCAATTTCAGCTAAACGAGCAACTGTTTCTGGTTTCATATCACTGCCTGTGCGAATAGGAACATTATAAAGAATCTGCGGTAAATCAGTACATTCCGCAATGGCTTTAAAATGTTGATACATTCCCTCTTGGGTTGGTTTATTATAATAAGGCACAACAGATAAACATCCTGCTACACCACTGTCTCGTAATAATTTGGTCATTGTAATTGCTTCACTCGTCGCATTTGCACCCGCTCCCGCAATAATAGGAATACGTCCTTTGGCAAATTCAACAGTCTTTTCAATGACTTTTACATTTTCTTCAATACTTAGCGTGGCGGATTCTCCCGTTGTACCCACAGAAACAAGCGCATTAGAACCAGCTTCAATATGATGTTCTACTAATTTTTCTAAACAGGAAAAATCGACTTCGCCATAATGATTCATTGGCGTAACAAGGGCAACTATGCTACCCGAAAATAAAGGATTTTGCGCTGACATATAACCTCCGTCGGTTTTTAATTTTATTATTTGGTTTCACTTGTTATAGTCGCTAAAATAACGTTAATTTGCAAATTTTTTTTCATTAAAGGAGTTTTTTATGAATCCATTATCTGTTGGTAATCAAGCACCTGCTTTTACCTTATTAAATCAACAAGAAAAATTTGTTTCTTTAAATGATTTTCGTGGTAAAAAAGTTTTAATTTATTTTTATCCAAAGGCTCTCACTCCAGGCTGTACCACACAAGCCTGCGGATTGCGCGACAGTAAATCTGAATTAGATGCACTAGGTTTAGTTGTACTTGGTATTAGTCCTGATGCCCCGAAAAAATTAGCTCAATTTATTGAGAAAAAAGAACTTAATTTCACATTGCTTTCTGATCCTGATCATCAAGTTGCGGAGCAATTTGGCGTATGGGGCGAAAAAAAATTTATGGGGAGAACTTACGACGGTATTCATCGAATTAGTTTTTTAATCAATGAAAGCGGAAATATTATGCAAGTATTTGATAAATTTAAGATAAAAGACCATCATCAAATGATCATTGATTATCTTCGTTCCCTATAATATTTCAAAAAATAACCGCACTTTTCCACATAAAGTGCGGTAAAAAATTCAGAAATTTTTAAATTCAAGGTTTACGCATTATTCAGCCTTTGCTAGAATTCCCCGAGTGATTGAAATTCATTCTCAATTATATTCTCAAAAAAATTTCTCAAATAACAAGGAAAAAAAATGGTACAACTTTTTGATTTTTTACAACAGTACAGTGATTATTTTATCATCGGTTTATTATTACTGATGAGCATTATTATGCTTGCGATGGTAATTGAACGTTATCTTTTTTTAAGAAAGGTAAGCGTGGCACATTATTCTACTATTCATGCATTAGATATTGATTTAAACCGTAATATGACAGTGATTTCTACCATCGGTGCAAATGCGCCTTATGTTGGATTACTTGGTACAGTTATCGGGATTTTATTAACTTTCTATCAAATCGGTCACGGCGGTGGCGACATTGATCCAAGTGTAATTATGTTGCACTTATCTTTAGCATTAAAAGCAACTGCATTAGGTATTCTAGTGGCTATTCCCTCTATGGTGTTTTATAACGGTTTGGGGCGTAAAGTTGAAGTTAATCGTTTAAAATGGAAAGTATTAAGCGAACAAAAAGATAAGGAATAATTCGTGAAAAAATTCGATGAAATCAACATTATCCCTTTCATTGATATTATGTTGGTGCTACTTACTGTGGTGCTTATTACTGCATCTTTTATCTCTCAAGGTAAAATTCAAGTAAATGTACCAAAAGCTAGTACAGCGGTCGCATTTAAATCTGACGAGCTAGCTAAATTATTGACAGTGACAGCGGATAAACAACTCTATTTTAATGATAAACCTATTTCTCAAGAAGCTCTAGAGGCAGAAATTGCTCAATGGAATAAAGATCAGAAAGTAACTTTAAAAATTGATGCCGAAGCCTCTTTCCAAGATTTTGTGACGATTACAGATATGCTTTCTAAAAATGAAATCAAAAATGTGGCAATTGTTTCTATGAAAGATAAGGGAAAAAGTGCGGGTGAAAATTCTCAAGAATCTACTCCTTCCCAATCTGTACCAACTACGCCGTAAGGAATAATTATGCAGCAAACAAAACGTTCGCTATTGGGTTTGCTTATTTCTTTGATCGTACACGGTATTGTTATAGGATTTATCTTATGGAATTGGAATGAGCCAAGTGATAGTGCAAATAGCGCACAAGGCGATATATCTACAAGTATTTCTATGGAACTATTACAGGGCATGGTGTTGGAAGAACCTGCTCCAGAGCCAGAAGATGTACAAAAAGAGCCAGAGCCTGAGCCAGAAGATGTACAAAAAGAGCCAGAGCCTGAGCCAGAAAATGTACAAAAAGAGCCAGAACCAGAAAAACAAGAAATTGTAGAAGATCCAACAATAAAACCTGAACCGAAAAAAATCAAAGAACCAGAAAAGGAAAAGCCAAAACCAAAAGAAAAGCCGAAGAATAAACCTAAAAAAGAGGTTAAACCACAAAAGAAACCAATCAATAAAGAGCTACCAAAAGGCGATGAAAATATTGATTCAAGTGCCAACGTAAATGATAAAGCAAGTACAACAAGTGCAGCTAATAGCAATGCACAGGTAGCAGGAAGTGGAACGGATACGAGTGAAATAGCGGCTTACCGTTCTGCAATCCGCCGTGAAATTGAAAGCCATAAACGTTATCCAACTCGAGCGAAGATAATGCGCAAACAAGGAAAAGTGAGTGTATCTTTTAATGTAGGAGCTGATGGTTCATTAAGTGGTGCTAAGGTTACAAAATCCTCAGGCGATGAAAGTTTAGATAAGGCGGCATTAGACGCTATTAACGTATCTCGCTCTGTTGGAACAAGACCCGCAGGATTCCCTTCGAGTTTAAGTGTGCAAATTAGTTTTACTCTTCAATAAAATGTGATATGGAAGATAAATGGTAGCAATTAATCTTCCCTAAAACTAAAGCTATAAAATTAAGGACTAAATCTATAATCATAGATTTAGTCCTTTTAATTAGTAAAATAAAAAGAGAAGCTCTCTTTTATTCAGCTTCTCTCTGATTTTTATCATTTACTTTTCAATCTATGTCATTTAGAACGGAATATCGTCATCAAATCCATCCATTGGTGGTTCAGCCTGTGGTGCAGATTGTTGTGGAGCTGGGCGAGATGATTGATAACTATTACCATTGTTAGTTTGACGAGCTTGGTAAGAAGATTGTGGCGTACCGCCCATATCATTACCAGAACCACTTGCGTTTTGATTACGTCCACCAAGCATTTGCATTACATCGCCTTGAATTTCTGTGGTGTAACGATCTTGACCGTTTTGATCTTGCCATTTACGCGTTTTTAAACGACCCTCCACATATACTTGAGAACCTTTACGTAAATATTCGCCGCAAATCTCTGCTTGACGACGATAGAATACAATGCGGTGCCATTCTGTTACTTCACGGCGTTCGCCAGTATTACGATCGTTCCAGCTTTCACTGGTTGCTACGCTGATATTTGCAACGGCATCGCCGTTTGGCATAGTACGAATTTCAGGATCATTACCTAAATGACCTACAATAATGACTTTATTAATTCCAGCCATAAAAAAACCTCATTTTTTATCTAAAAAAGTGCGGTTATTTTGCCTGAAATTTTTTAAAAGATCTATATATTTTAACTGGATATTTGCACAGATATTAAAATATGCGATAATGATCGCAAAATTTACATTTATTTCATACTTTTGAGTTATTTTATGGAAAATATCGATATTCGCGGGGCTAGAACCCATAACCTGAAAAATATTAATTTAACTATTCCACGCAATAAACTTGTGGTGATTACTGGGCTTTCAGGTTCGGGAAAATCCTCTTTAGCCTTTGATACACTTTATGCGGAAGGGCAACGCCGCTATGTTGAATCTCTTTCGGCGTATGCACGCCAGTTTTTATCTTTAATGGAAAAGCCTGATGTGGATTCTATTGAGGGACTTTCCCCTGCAATTTCCATTGAACAAAAATCTACCTCACACAATCCACGTTCTACGGTGGGAACAATTACGGAAATTTATGATTATTTACGTTTATTGTTTGCACGAGTAGGGGAGCCACGTTGTCCCGATCATAATGTTCCATTAACGGCACAAACGATTAGTCAAATGGTGGATAAAGTATTAAGTTTGCCAGAAGACAGCAAGATGATGTTACTTGCACCAGTTGTCAAAAATCGAAAAGGCGAACATCTCAAGATTTTAGAAAATATTGCTGCGCAAGGTTATATTCGTGCGCGTATTGATGGCGAAATTTGCGATTTATCTGATCCGCCAAAATTAGCCTTACAGAAAAAACATACTATTGAAGTAGTGGTTGATCGTTTTAAAGTGCGGTCAGATTTAGCAACACGTTTAGCAGAGTCTTTTGAAACCGCATTAGAGCTTTCAGGTGGCACTGCAATTGTGGCAGAAATGGATAATCCGAAAGCAGAAGAATTAGTTTTTTCAGCAAATTTTGCTTGTCCGCATTGTGGTTATTCTGTGCCAGAATTAGAGCCTCGTTTATTTTCCTTTAACAATCCTGCAGGTGCTTGCCCAACTTGTGATGGCTTGGGTGTGCAGCAATATTTTGATGAAGATCGTGTGGTGCAAAATCCAACTATTTCTCTTGCTGGTGGTGCGGTAAAAGGTTGGGATCGTCGTAATTTCTATTATTATCAAATGCTTACATCATTGGCGAAACATTATCATTTTGATGTTGAAGCCCCTTATGAATCTTTGCCAAAGAAAATTCAACACATCATTATGCAGGGCTCAGGAAAAGAGGAAATTGAATTCCAATATATGAATGATCGTGGCGATGTGGTTATTCGCAAGCATCCTTTTGAAGGGATTTTGAATAATATGGCTCGCCGATATAAAGAAACGGAATCAATGTCGGTGCGTGAAGAATTAGCGAAAAATATTAGCAATCGACCTTGTATAGATTGTGGCGGCTCTCGTTTGCGACCCGAAGCGCGTAATGTGTATATTGGAAAAACCAATTTGCCGATAATTGCGGAAAAAAGCATTGGCGAAACCCTCGAATTTTTTACCGCACTTTCTCTCACAGGTCAAAAAGCACAAATTGCGGAAAAAATTCTTAAAGAAATCCACGAGCGTTTGCAGTTTTTAGTGAATGTAGGTTTGAATTATCTTTCTCTTTCTCGTTCAGCTGAAACTCTTTCAGGTGGGGAAGCGCAACGTATTCGCCTTGCGAGTCAAATTGGTGCGGGACTTGTTGGCGTAATGTATGTATTAGATGAACCCTCTATTGGCTTGCACCAACGTGATAATGAACGCTTACTTAATACGTTAATTCATTTGCGTAATCTTGGTAATACGGTAATTGTCGTGGAACACGATGAAGACGCGATTCGTGCAGCTGACCATATTATTGATATTGGGCCTGGTGCTGGCGTGCATGGCGGACAAGTTATTGCGCAAGGAAATGCCGATGAAATTATGCTCAATCCAAATTCCATCACGGGAAAATTTTTATCGGGCGCAGATAAAATCGAAATTCCTAAAAAACGCACCGCACTTGATAAGAAAAAATGGCTCAAACTTAAAGGTGCATCAGGTAATAACTTAAAAAATGTGAATTTAGATATTCCCGTTGGTTTGTTTACTTGCGTAACTGGTGTGTCTGGTTCGGGAAAATCCACACTTATTAATGACACCTTATTTCCACTTGCGCAAAATGCATTAAATAGAGCGGAAAAAACCGATTACGCACCTTATCAATCTATTGAGGGATTAGAACATTTCGATAAAGTTATTGATATTAACCAAAGCCCGATTGGGCGTACGCCACGTTCAAATCCAGCCACTTATACAGGCTTATTTACCCCAATTCGCGAGCTTTTTGCAGGGGTGCCAGAGGCACGTGCGCGCGGTTATAATCCAGGACGTTTTAGCTTTAACGTGCGAGGTGGACGCTGTGAAGCCTGTCAGGGCGATGGTGTACTCAAAGTTGAAATGCACTTTTTACCCGATGTTTATGTTCCTTGCGATCAATGTAAAGGTAAACGCTATAATCGCGAAACCTTAGAAATTCGTTATAAAGGCAAAACCATCCATCAAGTTTTAGATATGACGGTGGAAGAAGCTCGCGAGTTTTTTGATGCGATTCCAATGATTGCAAGAAAATTACAAACCTTGATGGATGTGGGATTATCCTATATTCGATTAGGTCAATCTTCCACAACACTTTCAGGCGGCGAAGCCCAGCGCGTTAAGCTAGCGACTGAGCTTTCTAAACGTGATACAGGTAAAACCTTATATATTTTAGATGAACCGACGACTGGTTTGCATTTCGCTGACATTAAGCAATTACTTGAAGTACTGCATCGATTACGCGACCAAGGAAATACTATTGTCGTCATTGAACACAATCTTGATGTGATTAAAACCGCAGACTGGATTGTCGATCTTGGCCCAGAGGGAGGCAGTGGCGGCGGACAAATTATTGCGACGGGTACACCAGAGCAAGTTGCCAAAGTAGAAAGTTCCCACACCGCCCGCTTCCTTAAACCGATTTTAGAAAAACCTTAGAAAAAATGACCGCACTTTCAGAGAAAACTCACATAAAGTGCGGTTATTTTATTAGTGATATTGTTTTAATTTTAGTTATCTGTATAAATTACATACAATATTAATCCATCGCAAGATTAGATTACCCACTAAGTATTAAGCAAAAACCTAGAAATTTTGGCTTAATTACTATATAGTTTTACTCATTTATTTTCTTTTGTGCCTTTTAGTTCGTTTTTTTAGCTGAAATCCCTTAGAAAATCACCGCACTTTTATTGTTCAATAGTCGTTTAACCACGTATTTTTTAATACGAAAAATTACTTAATTAAATAAACATTATGAAAAAAACTGTATTTCGTCTGAATTTTTTAACCGCTTGTGTTTCATTAGGGATAGTGTCGCAAGCGTGGGCAGGTCATACTTATTTTGGGATTGACTACCAATATTATCGTGATTTTGCTGAGAATAAAGGGAAGTTCACAGTTGGGGCTAAAAATATTGAGGTTTATAACAAAGAAGGGAAAATGATAGGTACGATGATGAAAGATGTGCCTATGCCTGATTTATCTCCCATGGTTCGTGGTGGTTATTCAACATTGATAAGTGAGCAGCATTTAATTAGCGTCGCACATAATGTAGGGTATGATGGCGTTGATTTTGGTATGGAGGGGGGAAATCCAGACCAACATCGTTTTAAATATAAAGTCGTCAAACGTTATAACTATAAAAATGATAGTACGCACCGTTATATGACCGACTATCAACATCCAAGACTTGCTAAATTTGTCACGGAAGTGGCGCCTATTGAAATGGTTTCATATATGAATGGTAATACTTATATTGACTTGGAAAGGTATCCAATTCGGGTCCGTGCTGGTAGTGGTCATCAATATTGGAAAGATGATAAAAACAATACTAAAGCAGACTTAGCCTATGGCGGTGCTTGGCTTACAGGTGGTAATACCTTTATGGATGGTGGTACTGGTAATGGTTACTTATATTTGAATGGAAGAGTACAGACACCTAATAAATATGGTCCACTACCCATTGCAGGTGCGGCAGGGGATAGTGGCTCTCCTTTATTTATTTATGATAAAAAGCAAGAAAAATGGCTTTTAAATGGTGTATTGCGAGAGGGACATCCAACCGCAGCAGTTGGGAATGGTTATCAAATTGCACGAAAAGACTACTTTCAGGAAGTATTTGATAATGATATGGCAGCAAACTTTTTTGATACCAATGCAGAATATACCTTTAAAATTGGAGAAAGTCATAATGGTATAGTAACTACAATTCAAAGTTCATTACCTGTACGTGCAAAACAACCACCACAAACAGTAGGACTATATGATATCAGTAAACCTTATGATTTAAGAGGCGGTAATAAAGGCGATGAATCTCCCTCTTATAAAGGTCCTAATCCATGGTCGCCAGCATTACATCATGGGAAAAGTATTTACTTTGGTGATCAAGGAACAGGAATTTTAACAATTGAAAATAATATAAATCAAGGTGCTGGCGGATTGTACTTTGAAGGTAATTTTGTTGTAAAAGGCAGTCAAAATAATATAACTTGGCAAGGTGCTGGCGTATCTATTGGACAAGATGCAACTGTTGAATGGAAAGTTCACAATCCTGAAAATGATCGCCTATCTAAAATTGGTACAGGCACTTTATTAGTCAATGGTAAGGGAAAGAATTTAGGAAGTTTAAGTGCGGGTAATGGTCGCGTCATTTTAGATCAACAAGCAGATGAAGCGGGTCAAAAACAAGCCTTTAAAGAAGTTGGCATTGTAAGTGGTAGAGCTACCGTTCAACTAAATAGTGCAGATCAAGTTGATCCTAACAATATCTATTTCGGATTTCGTGGTGGTCGCTTAGATCTTAACGGGCATTCATTAACCTTTAAACGTATCCAAAATACGGACGAGGGCGCGATGATTGTTAATCACAATGCCACAACAGAATCTACAGTGACCATTACTGGCAGCGACACCATTAATAACAACACAGGCGATTTAACCAATAAACGTGATATTGCTTTTAATGGTTGGTTTGGTGATAAAGATGATACTAAAAATACTGGCCGTTTGAATGTTAATTACAATCCGCTTAACAAAGATAATCACTTCCTTCTATCAGGTGGAACAAATTTAAAAGGCAATATTACTCAAGAAGGCGGCACTTTAGTGTTTAGTGGTCGCCCAACGCCACACGCTTACAACCATTTAAATCGCCCAAACGAGCTCGGACGACCTCAAGGCGAAGTGGTTATTGATGACGATTGGATCAACCGCACATTTAAAGCTGAAAACTTCCAAATTAAAGGCGGAAGT
This sequence comes from Haemophilus influenzae, assembly GCF_001457655.1. Classification (NCBI taxonomy): domain Bacteria; kingdom Pseudomonadati; phylum Pseudomonadota; class Gammaproteobacteria; order Pasteurellales; family Pasteurellaceae; genus Haemophilus; species Haemophilus influenzae. The sequence continues at coordinate 817,429 of NZ_LN831035.1, forward strand.
GCGGTGGTTTCTCGCAATGTTTCTTCAATTGAGGGAAATTGGACAGTCAGCAATAATGCAAATGCCACATTTGGTGTTGTGCCAAATCAGCAAAATACCATTTGCACGCGTTCAGATTGGACAGGATTAACGACTTGTAAAACAGTTAATTTAACCGATAAAAAAGTTATTGATTCCATACCGACAACACAAATTAATGGTTCTATTAATTTAACTGATAATGCAACAGTGAATATTAATGGTTTAGCAAAACTTAATGGTAATGTCACTTTAATAGATCACAGCCAATTTACATTGAGCAACAATGCCACCCAAATAGGCAATATCAAACTTTCAAATCACGCAAATGCAACAGTAGATAATGCCACGTTAAATGGTAATGTGAATTTAACGGATTCTGCTCAATTTTCTTTAAAAAACAGCCATTTTTCGCACCAAATTCAGGGCGACAAAGGCACAACAGTGACGTTGGAAAATGCGACTTGGACAATGCCTAGCGATGCCACATTGCAGAATTTAACGCTAAATAATAGTACTGTTACGTTAAATTCAGCTTATTCAGCTAGCTCAAATAATGCGCCACGTCACCGCCGTTCATTAGAGACGGAAACAACGCCAACATCGGCAGAACATCGTTTCAACACATTGACAGTAAATGGTAAATTGAGCGGGCAAGGCACATTCCAATTTACTTCATCTTTATTTGGCTATAAAAGCGATAAATTAAAATTATCCAATGACGCTGAGGGCGATTACACATTATCTGTTCGCAACACAGGCAAAGAACCCGAAGCCCTTGAGCAATTAACTTTGGTTGAAAGCAAAGATAATCAACCGTTATCAGACAAACTCAAATTTACTTTAGAAAATGACCACGTTGATGCAGGTGCATTACGTTATAAATTAGTGAAGAATAAGGGCGAATTCCGCTTGCATAACCCAATCAAAGAGCAGGAATTGCGCAATGATTTAGTAAGAGCAGAGCAAGCAGAACGAACATTAGAAGCCAAACAAGTTGAACAGACTGCTAAAACACAAACAAGTAAGGCAAGAGTGCGGTCAAGAAGAGCGGTGTTTTCTGATCCCCTGCCTGCTCAAAGCCTGTTAAACGCATTAGAAGCCAAACAAGCTCTGACTACTGAAACACAAACAAGTAAGGCAAAAAAAGTGCGGTCAAAAAGAGCTGCGAGAGAGTTTTCTGATACCCTGCCTGATCAAATATTACAAGCCGCACTTGAGGTTATTGATGCCCAACAGCAAGTGAAAAAAGAACCTCAAACTCAAGAGGAAGAAGAGAAAAGACAACGCAAACAAAAAGAATTGATCAGCCGTTACTCAAATAGTGCGTTATCGGAGTTGTCTGCGACAGTAAATAGTATGCTTTCCGTTCAAGATGAATTGGATCGTCTTTTTGTAGATCAAGCACAATCTGCCGTGTGGACAAATATCGCACAGGATAAAAGACGCTATGATTCTGATGCGTTCCGTGCTTATCAGCAGAAAACGAACTTGCGTCAAATTGGGGTGCAAAAAGCCTTAGATAATGGACGAATTGGGGCGGTTTTCTCGCATAGCCGTTCAGATAATACCTTTGACGAACAGGTTAAAAATCACGCGACATTAGCGATGATGTCTGGTTTTGCCCAATATCAATGGGGCGATTTACAATTTGGTGTAAACGTGGGTGCGGGAATTAGTGCGAGTAAAATGGCTGAAGAACAAAGCCGAAAAATTCATCGAAAAGCGATAAATTATGGTGTGAATGCAAGTTATCAGTTCCGTTTAGGGCAATTGGGTATTCAGCCTTATTTGGGTGTTAATCGATATTTTATTGAACGTGAAAATTATCAATCTGAAGAAGTGAAAGTGCAAACACCGAGCCTTGTATTTAATCGCTATAATGCTGGCATTCGAGTTGATTATACATTTACCCCGACAGATAATATCAGCATTAAGCCTTATTTCTTCGTCAATTATGTTGATGTTTCAAACGCTAACGTACAAACCACTGTAAATCGCACGATGTTGCAACAATCATTTGGGCGTTATTGGCAAAAAGAAGTGGGATTAAAGGCAGAAATTTTACATTTCCAACTTTCCGCTTTTATCTCAAAATCTCAAGGTTCACAACTCGGCAAACAGCAAAATGTGGGCGTGAAATTGGGGTATCGTTGGTAAAAATCAACATAATTTTATCGTTTATTGATAAACAAGGTGGGGCAGATCAAATCCCACCTTTTTTATTCCAATAATGGAACTTTATTTTATTAAAGGTATCTAAGTAGCACCCTATATAGGGATTAATTAAGAGGATTTAATAATGAATTTAACTAAAATTTTACCCACATTTGCTGCTGTAGTCGTATTATCTGCTTGTGCAAAGGATGCACCTGAAATGACAAAATCATCTGCGCAAATAGCTGAAATGCAAACACTTCCAACAATAACTGATAAAACAGTTGTATATTCCTGCAATAAACAAACGGTGACTGCTGTGTATCAATTTGAAAACCAAGAACCAGTTGCCGCAATGGTAAGTGTGGGCGATGGCATTATTGCCAAAGATTTTACTCGTGATAAATCACAAAATGACTTTACAAGTTTCGTTTCTGGGGATTATGTTTGGAATGTAGATAGTGGCTTAACGTTAGATAAATTTGATTCTGTTGTGCCTGTAAATTTAATTCAAAAAGGTAAATCTAGCGATAACATCATCGTTAAAAATTGTGATGTAAACGTAAAAGCAACTAAAAAAGCAAATTTATAATTAATCCCAAATAACCAGCATAATTGCTGGTTATTTTATCTTCCCCGAGGAAAGTTTTTTTCTTGAGATCATTTTCAATTCAAACTAGACTTACCGCCTATTTTATTTAACCTAAATTTTATTATGCGTGTTTCAGACTTTAACTTTGATTTACCCGATGAATTAATTGCTCGTTATCCTAAAACTGATCGTGTTTCTTGTCGTTTATTACAGTTAAATGGTGAAAACGGAGAAATTTTTCACCGCACTTTTTCTGATGTATTAGATTTAATTGATGAAGGCGATTTGTTGATTTTTAATAATACGCGCGTTATTCCTGCAAGAATGTTTGGGCGTAAAGCCAGTGGTGGCAAAATTGAAGTTTTAGTTGAGAGAATGTTAGATGAACATCGTTTCTTAGCGCATATTCGTTCATCGAAATCACCCAAAGAAGGGGCGGAATTATTTTTAGGTGAAGATAAATTAGGCGAAAATAATGGTATTAAAGCAGTAATGAAAGCTCGTCATAGCTCGTTGTTTGAAGTGGAATTAAGTGATAAATCAACCGCTCTTTTAGATGTGTTGCAAATCATTGGGCATATGCCATTACCGCCTTATATTGACCGTCCAGATGAAGAAGCCGATAAAGAATGTTATCAAACGGTTTATAGTAAAGTACCAGGTGCGGTAGCAGCACCAACGGCTGGTTTGCATTTTGATGAAAATTTACTTGAAAAACTCAAAGCAAAAGGCGTGAATTTTGAATTTGTTACATTGCATGTGGGCGCGGGAACATTTCAGCCAGTTCGTGTAGAAAATATTGAAGATCATGTGATGCATGCAGAATATGTAGAAGTTTCTCAAGAAGTTTGCAATGCGATTATCGCAACAAAAAAAGCCGGCAAACGTGTAATTGCAGTGGGAACTACTTCTGTTCGTTCTATTGAAAGTGCGGCACTTTCTGCGGAAGAATTTGGTAATCCAGATTTAATTGAGCCTTATTTTTCTGATACCTCTATTTTTATTTATCCGGGTAAAAAATTCCGAGTGGTGGATTGCTTAATTACTAATTTCCACTTACCTGAAAGCACTTTGATTATGTTAGTTTCAGCTTTTGCTGGTTATAAAAATACCATGAATGCGTATAAGCATGCAGTGCAAGAAAAATATCGTTTCTTTAGTTATGGCGATGCGATGTTTATTAATAAAAATTCTAATGTGAGAGAGTTGGAATAAGTTGTTTGACTTGTAATTAGTCAGCACCTACAATAAAGAACAAGAGATGGCGGTAACCATCTCTTGTCGGCATCAACTACTAATAGCCAGTGCTACTTTTCAATAACAGGCAAAGTAGAATAATGATGACCAACTTAATCATAAATTTAGTCATATTTTTATCCTTAGTATGATTAACAAACTCAGGATCTACGAAATAGCCCGACAGCGGCAACTGGCGGACTATCTTAGTAGATCCGCCTCTGCTCAAAGAGCATTGAAAATATGATATCACAAAGCCTGTATTTTTTAACAGGCTTTTTTGTTCAAAAAAATCTTCGAACTGTTTATTCGTTGGAGCAAAAATGAAGTATGAATTAGATAAAACAAGCGGCAATGCTCGTCGCGGTCGCTTGGTGTTTGAACGTCCACAAGGCACGTTCAGTGTAGAAACCCCTGCGTTTATGCCAGTGGGTACTTATGGCACGGTAAAAGGCATGACACCAGAAGAAGTGCGTGCGACAGGTGCAGAAATTTTACTGGGTAACACCTTCCATTTATGGCTTCGTCCAGGACAGGAAGTGATGCGTAAACACGGTGATTTGCACGATTTTATGCAATGGCATCGCCCGATTTTGACTGACAGTGGCGGTTTCCAAGTATTCAGTTTAGGTAAATTACGTAAAATTACCGAAGAAGGCGTAAAATTCCAAAACCCAATTAACGGTGAGCGAATCTTCCTTTCGCCTGAAAAATCCATGGAAATTCAATATGATTTGGGTTCTGATATCGTAATGATTTTCGATGAATGTACGCCTTATCCAGCGACTTTCGATTATGCGAAAAAATCTATGGAAATGTCACTTCGTTGGGCAAAACGCAGCCGCGATCGCTTTGATGAATTAGGCAATAAAAATGCCCTATTTGGTATTATCCAAGGCGGTGTATTTGAAGAATTACGTAAAGTCTCATTAGAAGGCTTAGTCAATATTGGTTTTGACGGTTATGCGGTGGGCGGTTTAGCGGTAGGCGAACCAAAAGAAGATATGCACCGCATTTTAGAATACATCTGCCCACAAATCCCAGCTGACAAACCACGTTATTTAATGGGCGTGGGTAAACCAGAAGATTTAGTGGAAGGCGTGCGTCGTGGCATTGATATGTTTGACTGCGTAATGCCAACCCGTAACGCACGTAATGGCCATTTATTTGTGACAGACGGCATTGTCAAAATCCGTAATGCAAAATATCGTGATGATACCAGCCCGTTAGATCCTGAATGTGATTGCTACACCTGTAAAAACTACACCAAAGCGTATTTATATCATTTAGATAAATGCGGTGAAATTTTAGGTGCACGCTTAAATACCATTCACAATTTACGCTATTATCAACGTTTAATGGCGGAAATTCGTCAAGCGATTGAAGACGATCGTTTTGATGATTTTGTGGTGGAATTCTATGCTCGCATGGGCAAACCTGTTCCGCCATTACAATTAGCGGATAAATCATAATTGATGAAAGTGCGGTAGAAAAATAAAACGTTTTTTGACCGCACTTTTTAATAAAGGAAATCTTATGCAAATTCTTGAACCTCAACAATTCGCCACATGGAATGAACCTATTGAAATGCTTTATGCTTGTCATAGTAAAGTAAAACGTTTTTGTCGTCAGTTAAGCATTTTGCCTGATTATCTAGAAAAACACGGCTATACTCAGGCTGTGTTAAATGATGTTGAGCAAATTTTAACTTATTTCAATCGTGCCGCACCGTTACATCACGATGATGAAGAATCAGATTTTTTCCCTCAATTAGTCAAAGTGGCTCCGCAAGCACAAACTTCCATTGATGAATTAGAAAAACAGCACGAATATTTGCATGAAAATTGGAATGCATTATCTGTGCAGTTAGAAGAGCTTATTTCTGAACAACGTCAAAATATTGATGAATATTTAATTGAACGCTTTATTCAAGGTTATGATCGTCATATTGCGTTAGAAGAGCCGTTATTTGAAATGGGGCGTGAATGCTTAAGTGCGGATATTTTGACTGAAATGGGCAAGCGCATGAGTGCTCGTCGTCAAGTTAAAGAATGAAATATCAGCTCAATTTAACCGCACTTCGATGCCCCATTCCTCTTTTAAGTGCCAAAAAAGCCTTAAAAAATTTGAATAAAAATGATGAGCTAATGTTGATCTTAAACCTTGAAAGTGCGGTGGAAAATTTTTCTATTTTTGCCGAAGAAAATTCTGTTGCTTTAGTCGAGCAATATTACGCTTCGGAAAAAGAATTTATCGTTATCTTGAAAAAATAAAATTAATCGCCATAACGTAGGATATTGGGCTTAGTTCGCCTTTCCCAATGAAGCAATTTATGGTATTTTACGCAAAATTTTTAACTTAAATTAATAAGGAAAACACAATGGAAGCACAAAGTCCAATGTCCACGCTATTTATTTTCGTGATCTTTGGTTTAATTTTCTACTTTATGATTTATCGCCCGCAAGCTAAACGCAATAAAGAACACAAAAAATTGATGTCTGAGCTTGCAAAAGGTACTGAAGTTTTAACTGCTGGTGGTTTAATAGGCAAAATTACTAAAGTAACCGAAGGTAGTGATAGCATCGTGATTGCGTTAAACGACACGACAGAAATTACGATTAATCGTAACTACATTGTGAGCGTTCTTCCTAAAGGTTCATTAAAATCACTTTAAGAGTAACGTTAAATTATTTTCCAGAGCCACGCATTGTGGCTCTGTGCGTTAGAAAAGAAAAGGAAAACTATGTTAAACCGTTATCCATTATGGAAGAATTTGATGGTTATTTTTATTGTGGCCATCGGGATTTTATATTCTCTTCCAAATATTTATGGTGAAGATCCTGCGGTGCAAATTTCCGGTACGCGCGGTCAAGAAGCAAATACTAGCGTGCTTGGACAAGTTCAAGATGTGCTTAAAACCAATAATCTTCCAACCAAATCTATCGTGCTTGAGAATGGCTCAATTCTAGCTCGTTTTACTAATACCGATGATCAACTTCTTGCTAAAGATAAAATTGCTGAACGTCTTGGCAATAATTACACCACCGCATTAAATCTTGCTCCAGCCACTCCAGCTTGGTTAAGTATGTTTGGTGCGAATCCTATGAAATGGGGATTAGACTTACGCGGTGGGGTTCGTTTTTTGATGGAAGTCGATATGAATGCCGCACTTGTAAAACGCCAAGAGCAATTACAAGACAGTTTGCGTGGCGAACTTCGCAAAGAAAAAATTCAATATACTGCCATTAAAAATACAGAGCATTTTGGTACGTTGATAACCTTAGCTAATGTGAGCCAGCGTGCTAAAGCTGAGCGAATTATTCGCCAATTACATCCAACATTAGACATTACTGAGCCTGATGCTGATAGTATTAATTTAGGGCTATCTACTGCAGCATTAAATGAAGCACGCGACTTAGCCATTGAGCAAAACTTAACGATTTTACGTAAACGTGTTGCTGAATTAGGTGTTGCAGAAGCGGTAATTCAACGTCAAGGTGCTGAACGTATTGTGATTGAATTACCAGGTGTTCAAGACACTGCACGCGCAAAAGAAATTTTAGGGGCAACGGCAACACTTGAGTTTCGTATCGTAAATCAAAATGTTACAGCTGATGCTATTTCTCGTAATATGTTACCAGCTGATTCGGAAGTTAAATATGATCGCCAAGGGCATCCTGTTGCATTATTTAAACGTGCCGTATTAGGTGGGGAGCATATCATTAATTCAAGCTCTGGTTTAGATCAGCATTCAAGCACGCCGCAAGTGAGTGTAACCTTGGATAGCGAAGGTGGCGAGATTATGTCTCAGACCACTAAAAAATATTACAAAAAACCAATGGCAACGCTTTATGTTGAATATAAAGATAATGGCAAAAAAGATGAAAATGGCAAAACCATTTTAGAAAAGCATGAAGAAGTTATTAATGTTGCAACAATTCAAGGTCGTTTTGGTTCTAATTTCCAAATTACTGGTGTTGATAGTATTGCCGAAGCACATAATCTTTCTACCTTGTTGAAATCTGGCGCATTAATTGCACCAATTCAAATTGTTGAAGAACGCACAATTGGCCCATCATTAGGTGCACAAAACGTAGAGCAAGGGATTAATGCGAGTCTTTGGGGATTAGTTGCTGTTATTGCCTTTATGTTGTTTTACTACAAAATGTTTGGTGTGATTGCAAGTTTTGCACTTGTTATTAATATCGTATTACTTGTGGGATTAATGTCTATTTTACCCGGCGCGACACTTTCAATGCCGGGTATTGCGGGTATCGTTTTAACTTTAGGTATGTCAGTAGATGCGAATGTATTGATTTTTGAACGTATTAAAGAAGAAATTCGTAATGGTCGTTCAATTCAGCAAGCCATTAATGAAGGTTATAACGGTGCATTTACTTCTATTTTTGATGCTAACTTAACCACAATCTTAACCGCAATTATTCTATACGCGGTAGGAACAGGCCCAATTCAAGGTTTTGCGATTACGCTTTCACTTGGTGTTGCGATTTCTATGTTTACCGCGATTACTGGAACTCGCGCATTAGTTAATGCCCTTTACGGCGGCAAACAACTTAAAAAATTATTAATTTAGGCGGGAAATGATGAAACTTTTTACAAAAGATAAAGACGGACATTTTATCCGTGAAATCAATGGGATAAAGCTCCCGTTCCCATTGACTGAATTTATGAAAGTGCGTAAATGGGGTTATATATTATCCGCACTTTTAATGGTAATTTCTCTATTTTTTATTATTACCAAAGGATTTAACTGGGGCTTAGATTTTACTGGTGGAGTGGTATTTGATACTCACTTCTCGCAGTCCGCTAACCTTGAACAAATTCGTAGTAAACTTCACGAAAATGGAATTGAAAGTCCAGTTGTTCAAACCACAGGATCGGTTCAGGATGTGATGATTCGTTTACCTGCAAGTAATAATGATTCTACCATTGGTGAACACGTCAAAAGTATGCTACAGAATGTAGATAAAGACATTCAAATTCGCAGTATTGAGTTCGTTGGCCCAAATGTTGGTGAAGAATTAGCACAAGGTGCGGTATATGCGACTTTAGCGACATTAGCAATGGTGCTTATTTATGTGGGGTCACGTTTTGAATGGCGTTTAGGCTTTGGCAGTATCGCTTCTCTTGCGCACGACGTAATTATTACGCTAGGGGTATTCTCTGCATTACAAATTGAAATTGATCTTACTTTTGTCGCAGCGATTTTATCTGTGGTGGGTTACTCCATCAACGATAGTATTGTGGTATTTGACCGAGTTCGTGAAAATTTCCGAAAAATTAGACGATTGGATACGATTGATATTATTGATATTTCTTTAACGCAAACTTTATCAAGAACTATCATTACTTCGGTTACTACATTAGTTGTCGTGATGGCATTGTTCTTCTTTGGTGGTCCTTCCATTCATAACTTTTCACTTGCTTTACTCGTAGGTATTGGATTTGGTACTTATTCCTCGATTTTTGTTGCCATCGCCATTGCATACGATGTTGGTTTACGTCGTGAACATATGATCCCACCTAAAGTAGATAAAGAAATTGATGAATTACCTTAGTTGATTTACTTTTAGAATAAATTAAAAAAATAGTTAATCGAAAATTTACGATTAACTATTTTTTATTTATATAAATCTCTAATTAAATAAAGTACTTAAAATTCAAAGATTATTTAATCTTGAGGTAAGGCATTTATTACGGCCTTTACTAAAGTGGCTAAAGGAATGGCAAAGAATACACCCCAAAATCCCCATAAACCGCCAAAAATTAATACTGAAATGATAATAATTAGTGGATGTAAATTGACGGCTTCAGAAAATAAATAAGGCACAAGGAGATTTCCATCTAAAAGTTGGCTTACAGCAAAAGCAATAATGATGTACCAAAATGTTGGGCTGATTCCAAACTGGAATAAAGCAACCAATGCAACAGGAATCGTGACAATAACTGCGCCAATATAGGGGACGAGAACTGAAAGACCCACCGCAAAAGCCAATAAGAGTGGATAATTTAGCCCGAAAATTAAGAAAATAATATAAGTGATTAAAGTGACAATCAGTATTTCTAATAATTTTCCGTGAATGTAATTAGAAATTTGCTGTTGCATTTCTTTCCATACTTTAAATGCGAGATTTCTATTTTTTGGTAAGAATCGACTTACCCCTTGTAAAAGTTCTGATTTATCTTTCAACATAAAAAACATCATTAATGGCACTAAAAAGGCATAAATCCCTAAAGAAACCAAGTTCATAATAGAGGCTAAAGAAAGTTTTACAGCAGATTCGCCAAAACCAAGGATTTTTTCTCGCACAGAATTGAAAATAGAATCAACCATTGAATAATCAATAAGTTCAGGATAATTTTTGGGTAAATTGAGTAGCCATTCATTAGATTTATTAAACATAGCGGGCAAATCACTTAATAAGGAAATAGTTTGATTCCACAACATTGGCACCAATACCAAAAAGAAAACTGCTGCTAGACCAATAAAACTACCGAAAATAAGAATTGTCGCTAACATTCTTGGGCATTTTAAATATTGATTTAAAAAATTGATTGGCATTTCAAGTAAATAGGATAGTACTAGAGCAATCAACAAAGGCGCAATTAAATCTCCAAAAAAATAAATGGAGATAAAGCCAAATAATAATATTGCTAATAGTCCCATCGCTTGAGGATCACTTAAACGGCGAGAGTACCAGCTTTTTAACATTTCTAGCATAATTTCTTTTCCTATAAGTATTTTTTTGCCATTATAAGTTAAAATTTACAGTGTTTATAGCTACTAAGAGGAAATCCTATGTCTGTTATTATTTATCACAACCCACATTGCTCAAAAAGCCGTGAAACGCTAGCATTATTAGAAAATAAAGGTATTCAGCCGATTATTGAACTGTATTTGCAAAAGCAGTATTCCGTTAATGAATTACAAAGCATTGCCAAAAAATTAGGAATTGATGATGTTCGCCAAATGATGCGCACGAAAGATGAACTATATAAAAGCTTAAATTTAGATAATTTAGATCTTTCTCAAGCAGAATTATTTAAAGCGATGAGTGAACATTCAGCACTTATTGAACGCCCAATTGTTATTAATGGCGATAAAGCTAAAATCGGGCGTCCGCCAGAAACTGTACTTGAGATTTTGTAATTTAAACGTTTGCATGTATAATACACCAGCCGTGGAAATCCTTCCGCGGCTTTTTTAAGGAAAATTTATGAGAAAGAAACAAAAAAGTGCGGTTGAAAATGAAACCGTTTATTTGCACACTCGAGGCGTGATAAAAGATAATGCAGTGATGGCATTGCTAGGCGATAAATTATTTCGTCAGCGTGTTGAGAAAAAACGTAAAGGGAAAGGCAGTTACCAACGTAAGGCGAAACACCCAGGGAAAATATTTGAAAAGCCCGATTATAAATTTTTTTGATTACAGAAACTTTATAATCGGGTTTTTCTTAGGTTAAAAATAGCAAGGAGTAAAATATGTCAAAACAGCCTCAAATTCTACTTAATAATACGTGGAATGTGCGTATTAGTGATCCCGGAGAGGAGGGGGCCAAAAGCCATTTCTTTGAAACGATTTATTTAACTCTAACAGCTTATTTTGAAGAAAATAACATACGCTATGAATTTGTGCGTAAAGTGGAGGATCAAATAAAAATTCAGCGTTCTTTTACAGAGTTAAATGAATTGTTCAAATTTTTAGGGGATTATTTTGATCCCGTCTCGATTGGTCTAGTCGGTGTGAAAATTGGAAACTTAGGGATAAAATTAGAATAAAATATTGATTAATCTATAAAATTTCACACTATATTTTACGATTATTGTAAAACAAAGATCGCACTTTAATGATATAAATTACATAAAAAAGTGCGGTTATTTTTTCTTTATTTTGATAAGAAAAATAGATTACTTAGCAACAAATTTCTTGTACGACAAATTGTAATGAATGTCTCGAAAATTGTTGTTGTTTGCGGTGTTTTAAACGTCTTAAACGTAGATTACGTGATAAAGAACTTTGTTGTAAATTAGCTTTCTTTTTAAGAAAAGTTTTACGTTTTAACATTTTATTAATCCTTATTTTCTTTTATTTCTTCTAAATTTTTAACCGCACTTTCGTTGTTGGCATTATCATTCGTTGTTTGATTTTCTTGGACTCGATGATAATTTACGATGCTATTCATATAGCGGCGAATATTTTCTACATATTGATAGGCTTCATAGCCTCTTGCATAGCCGTATTTCAGTTGGGAATAATAGCGTTTTTCTGCTAATAAAGGCAGATTTTTTTTCACATTGAGCCAATTATCTGGATTTCCTCCAAGATTTTGAGTTAAACGGCGTGCATCAATTAAGTGACCGAGTCCTATGTTATAGGCAACTAAGGCAAACCAAATTCTTTCTTCCTTTTCAATGCTTTCAGGAAGCTGACTAATCAACCAGTGTAAATATTCTGAACCAGCTTTAATACTTTGTTCAGGATCTGTTCTATCACTGATTTTCATATGTTGTGCGGTATTTTTGGTGAGCATCATTATGCCACGTACTCCAGTTGGCGATGTTGCGTCAGGATTCCAATGAGATTCTTGATAAGCCACTGCTGCGAGTAGTCGCCAATCTAATTCACCTTTGTATTTTTCAAAGAGCGGTGAGAATTGTGGCAGGGTATTTTCAATTGCGTTCATATAAGAGCGCGTATCCACGTAATCAAATTGTGAAATATGTCCTAAATATTTTTCTTTTAAATTATCTAAAAGTCCCGTTTCTTCGGCATTATTCATAAAATTGAGTAAAGCCGTTTGTAGATCGCGGTAGGGGCTATTGGGTAAATACCAGTGAACGTTTGCTTCATCAGTAATATCAAAGGCAATGGCTAATTCTGGTTTGATTTGTTGAATTGCAGCAATATCAATAGAATTTGCAATAACGTAAGGAATTTTGCCTTCAGCCAGTTGTAGTAATAGTTCTTCTTGAGTAAGTGCTTGATTTCTTTTCCAAGTTAATTGTGGATATTGTTTTTGTAATTCTTTTAGCGTTTCTTCTAATGCTAAATTATTTGAGATATAAATATCTTTCTTTACGTTACCTAAATTTTTAGGACGATTTTCATTTTTTCGATAAGCTAATTGCCATGAAGCAGAATGATATGCAGGACCTATTTGGAAACGTTCTGCATTTTTAGGATGGTATAAAAGGTGGGCGGCAGCTAAATCAATATTGTGTTTATCAAGTTCATCAAATAACTGCTCTTGATTATCGAAAATTTTCATTTCGAGTTCTACGCCTAAAGTATCAGCAAATGCTTTGGCTAATTCATATTCAAAGCCTCGTTCGCTATCTTTATTAATAAAATAAGAAATCTGGTTATTTATTGTTCCTACATAAAGTGATCCCCTAGCTTGAATTGCAGTATAATGATTTTCTTCAGTATGACGTAAAAATTGCCATGGGAACACCATATCAATAGCCCAAAATAATAACGCTAGAGCAGTAATAATACGTAAAAAAAGACCTTTCAATGATTTTTCCTATATAAAAAAGTTATGGGATTGTAGCCAAAACTTTCACTATAGGCAATAAAAAGCCCCTTGAGGTTCAAGGGGCTAAGTGTATGTAAAATATCAGACGATTTATTTTTAGAATGATGATCTACGATCACGGCGTGGTTTGTCGCTAAAAGTGCGGTTACTTTTTTCATTAAATTTACGATTGCCACGATTATCATTGCCTCGTTCACGTCCGCGCTCTCCACGGAAATCGCCACCACGACCTTTACGTTTACCGTTAAAATCATCGCTGCCACGGGAATTATCGGATTTTACTGCACCTAAGAAAGACATTTGCATTTGTTTATTCAATACGCGTGTTTTAGCGAATTGTTGCAATAATTCTTTCGGCATACCTTGTGGCAATTCAACGGTAGTGTAGTCATCATAAAGTTTAATATGACCAATATAACGGCTGTTAATATCGCCTTCGTTAGCAATCGCACCAACGATATGGCGAACTTCTACACCATCTGCACGACCGACTTCGATACGATATAAATCCATTGGTTGTGGATTTCCATAGCCTTTACGTTCGCCACGACGTTCAGCTGAACGTGGATTTTCACGGCGATCACCGCGATCATTACGTTCACGACGACGTTTTTCCATTGGCGGATCAGGTGGAAGAATTAATTTTTGTTTGCCTTGAAGCAGCATCAACATTGCTGCAGCAATATCTTCTTGATCCTGATCGGCTGTGAATAAGTCTTCTAATAAACTACGATATTGTTCTAAATCGTGATGCTCGAGTTGTTTCGTAATTTTGGCGACAAATTTTTTGCGGCGGCATTCTTGTAACACAAGATGATTTGGCAATTCTACTTCATTGATACCTTTTTTCATTAGGTGTTCAATATTACGAAGTAAACGACGCTCGCGAGGTTCAACAAATAATAAAGCACGACCAGAACGACCAGCACGACCAGTACGCCCAATTCGGTGTACATAAGATTCTGCATCAAGCGGAATGTCGTAGTTCACCACAAGGCTGATACGTTCAATATCAATACCGCGTGCAGCCACATCGGTTGCCACAACAATATCTAAACTGCCGTTACGTAAGCGATCGAGGGTTTGTTCGCGTAATTGTTGTGTCATATCGCCATTAAGTGCGGCAGAACGGAAACCATTTTTTTCAAGTAGTTCTGTAATGTCTAAAGTACCAGTTTTAGTGCGAGCAAAAATAATCGCTGCATCAAAATCTTCCACTTCTAAGAAACGAAGAAGAGCTTCGTTTTTACGCACGCCGTGTACATACCAACAACTTTGGTCGATATCTGGGGCATTTTCGTTATTCACTTTGATCTTCACTTCTTGTGGATCATTCATAAAACGTTTCGTAATACGACGGATCGGTTCAGGCATTGTTGCAGAGAATAACGCAGTTTGATGATTTTCTGGTAATTCTGCCATGACGGTTTCTACATCATCAATGAAACCCATGCGTAGCATTTCATCGGCTTCATCTAATACGATAAAACGAAGTTCAGAAAGATTTAATGTTCTGCGACGAATATGGTCAAGAATACGGCCTGGTGTACCCACAACCACTTGTGCGCCTTGTTTTAATGCACGAAGTTGGATGTCATAACGTTGGCCACCATATAAGGTAACAATGCGAGTGCCCTGTGCATATTTAACAAATAGTTCGCACGCATCGGCAACTTGAATAGCAAGTTCGCGTGTAGGTGCCATCACTAACATTTGTGGATGTTTTTCACTTGGATCGATTTGCGCGAGTAAAGGCAGTGCAAAGGCAGCGGTTTTACCACTACCCGTTTGTGCCATACCTAGCACATCATTGCCATTGAGCAAATGTGGGATACAAGATTGTTGAATTGGAGAAGGTGTTTCAAAACCTAAGTCAGAAACAGCTTTTAAGATGAACTCAGGTAAGCCTAAGTCATTAAAAGTAATTTTGTCAGTCATTAAAATACTCGAATATAAATAAGGAAAGCTCAACGGGCTTTCGGTTTATTAAGTTGAGCAGAGCGAATGAATTTTTCTATTCGTTCTACTGCAAAGAGCGGTAAGTTTTGGATTGATTTTTAGAAAACAATCGCTTTTGTTACCGCACTTTTCTCTTCTTTTTCGTCTTCTGTTTGAACCGGTTTTAATTTCATGAGTTCAAACGCGGCAAAACGATACTCAACAAAGTTATAAACCTGATTTGCCATGGCTAGTTTAAATAAAGCTGCTGCTTCATCTACTAGCCCTACATTGAGTTTTTGTTTTGCTAGATAAAAATAGGTTTCTGTGAGAATTTCAGCATATTGTTGTGAATTTTCGGCAAATTCACTTGCACGTTGTTGTAATTCTTCTACAGAGATGTGTCCTAAGTAATATTGAACGATGTGTGTACCCCAGAAGTCCTCTGATAGCCCTTTTGCTCGTTCAACAAGGTTTGTTTGGGCTTCTTGTGGTTTTAATTTTTGTTCGTTCAAATATAGCCATAAGACACGATAGGGATCTTTTTTATCGGCTTGGTAGAACTGTAAGAAATCTTGCTGAGCAAGATGGTAGCGCCCTACATAATAAAAATTTAAACCACGATTAAGGTGGGTATAGTCATAACCTGAATCTAATTCAAACACCGTATTGAAAGCATCCAATGCGCCGTCATAATCTTCTTCAAGCAATAAATAAAGCCCTAAGTAATTGTACACAGATGCCATTTTCGGCTGTAATGCAAGGGCTTGAGTAAGATCATAACGAGCAAGTCCCCATAATCCAAGAGAATCATAGAGTACGCCACGTTCAAAATGTAGCGATGCACGTTCTTCATTACTCATTTTTCCAACCAGTAGTACTTGGCTTAATCGCACGATCATCACTTCTTGTTCAAAGTGAGTATTCGGGTTTTGTTCAGCCAACACGACATGATTTTTAGACACAAAACCGCCCCTAGACTGAACACAGCCAGCAAGGAGTAAGATCGCACATAAGCTAAATAAATAGACTATAAAATGGCGAGATAAGCGAAAACACCGCATTTGCTTTCTTTATGCCTAAAAGTTGGAAAACAACAAAACTTGGCAGCGAATGCTACCAAGTTTTGATTCTATATTCCAAGATTATTCCTGTTCTTCGACAGGATCTTCTTGGTTAATTTCAGTTTCTTGTTTTGGAGCCAAGTCTTTCATTGTTAAACGAATACGACCTTGACGATCGATTTCAACAACTTTTACGTTTACTTCTTGACCCACTTGAAGGTAATCGCTAACTTTTTCTACACGCTCTTCAGCAATTTGAGAAATATGAACCAAACCTTCTTTATTTCCAACGATTGCGACGAATGCACCAAAATCAGCAAGACGAGTGACTTTACCTTTGTAAATTGCGCCAGCTTCAACTTCTGCAACGATTTCCTCAATACGTCCCATTACGTTTTTCGCTGCATTGCTATCTACTGCAGCAATTTTCACTGTACCATCGTCATCAATATCAATTGATGTACCAGTTTCTTCAGTTAGTGAACGGATTGTTGCACCACCTTTACCAATCACATCTTTGATTTTCTTAGGATCGATTTTCATTGTATAGATGCGCGGTGCGTAATCTGAAATATCCGCACGTGGAGCTGGGATTGCTTGTTCCATGACACCAAGAATGTGCATACGTGCACTTTTCGCTTGGTTTAATGCAATTTGCATAATTTCAGGGGTGATACCTTCAATTTTGATATCCATTTGAAGGGCGGTTACACCTTCGCGTGTACCAGCTACTTTAAAGTCCATATCGCCTAAATGGTCTTCATCACCTAAGATATCTGAAAGCACCACGAATTTCTCTTCTTCTTTCACTAAACCCATTGCGATACCTGCAACAGCAGCTTTGATTGGAACGCCTGCATCCATTAATGCTAAAGACGCACCACATACAGATGCCATAGAAGAAGAACCGTTAGATTCAGTGATTTCAGATACTACACGCACAACATACGGGAATTCTGCAAGGCTTGGCATAACAGCCGCTACACCACGTTTTGCTAAACGACCGTGACCGATCTCACGACGTTTTGGCGAGCCGATCATACCTGTTTCGCCTACAGAATATGGAGGGAAATTATAATGGAATAAGAAGTGATCTTGACGTTCACCCGTTAATTCATCAATGATTTGTGCATCACGTTCGGTACCTAAGGTTGCAACAGCTAATGCTTGCGTTTCGCCACGAGTAAAAATCGCAGAACCGTGAGTACGTGGTAATACACCAGTGCAAATATCTAATGCACGAACAGTATCAACGGTACGACCATCAATACGTGGTTCGCCTGCAATGATACGACCACGCACGATTTGGCTTTCAAGTGCGGTAAAAATATCCACGATTTTACTTTCGCTGATTTCTTCATCTTCAGCTGTGATTTGCGCAATTACATCCGCTTTAATCGCATCGATCTGTTCGTAACGAGCTTGTTTTTCAGTAATGCGGTATGCATCGCCTAAACGTGCTTCAGCAATCGCTTTTACTTTGTTGATTAAATCTGTGTTTGGTTGTGGAGCAACCCAATCCCAACGTGGTTTGCCCGCTTCTTTTGCAAATTCTTTGACTGCTTCAATCACAACTTGTTGTTGTTGATGACCGAATACGACTGCCGCTAACATTTGTTCTTCAGTTAAAATATCAGCTTCAGATTCAACCATTAATACGGCTTTGTCAGTACCTGCAACCACTAAGTCCAAACGGCTTTGTTTTTGTTCAGCCATAGTTGGGTTTAATACGAATTGGTTGTCGATAAAACCAACACGCGCTGCACCGATAGGACCATTGAAAGGCACGCCAGATAAGGTTAATGCTGCAGAAGCACCGATCATTGCCACTAAGTCAGGGCTGATTTGTGGGTTTACAGAAACCACAGTTGCCACAACTTGGATTTCATTGAAGAAACCTTCTGGGAATAATGGACGAATTGGACGGTCAATTAAACGTGCAATTAAAGTTTCGCCTTCAGATGGACGACCTTCACGCTTGAAGAAACCACCTGGGATTTTACCCGCTGCATAAGTACGCTCTTGGTAGTTTACGGTTAATGGGAAGAAGTCTTGACCTTCTTTCACATCTTTTTTAGCAACAACAGTCACGAATACCGTGGTATCGTCCATGCTTGCCATAACCGCAGCCGTTGCTTGACGTGCAATCGCGCCAGTTTCTAGAGTAACGGTATGCTGACCGTATTTAAATTGTTTAACAATTGGATTCACAATGTTTTCCTTAAAATTTATATTAAAAACAATGCCTTATTTCCCAGATTGCGACTAGCAAAAGAAATCTTTCGAAAAAATGACCGCACTTTGGGCGTTTAAAAATTTCTTTTGATAGCCGCACGCTAATGTAGAAAATAAAGCCCGTGCATTATACAGGATGTTTGGCTTTAATGGCTAACTTTATTTCACATTACCAACTTCTTATCATTGTTTCGACAGTATTTTCCTCCTAAAAATTGATTGTTCTCTCTGAAATTAGGTTCTTTTATATGAAATATAATGTAATGATGGCTAGTGATGCTAATTATCTTCCTTATGTAGAAATCACACTGAAATCTTTATTAATGCACAATGAAAATCTCTCTGTTTTTATTTTACATACAGGAGATATTTCTGAATCGTGGCAAAATGATCTTCAACTTTATTTTGCTAAACGCTATTCAACATTACAATTAGTTCATATGATTTCAATTAATACTCTTGATATTTCTCTTGTTATTTTTCATTTTACAGGTCCTCATAAGCCTCTTGATAATATTTTTTCTGAAAATGCTTGTGTTAATGCCGTAATTTCATTGTTTAGACTTTATGCGTCAATAAGTTGGCAAATATTTGCTCTCTTTCACTCGGTACTACAAGAGCTAATTGGATTAATCAAGAGAGATGATGTAATCGGTGGCTTTATTTCATTTAACCGACTTGGTATCATAGTGTAACTTTTATCCACTATAAGGAAAATTCTATGATTATTAGCAGTTTAACCAACCCAAATTTTAAAGTTGGTTTGCCAAAAGTGATTGCTGAAGTATGTGATTATTTAAATACGTTAGATTTGAATGCGTTAGAGAATGGTCGCCATGATATTAACGATCAAATTTATATGAACGTAATGGAACCAGAAACTGCAGAACCAAGCAGTAAAAAAGCAGAATTACATCATGAATACTTAGATGTACAAGTGCTTATTCGTGGCACGGAAAATATCGAAGTGGGCGCAACCTATCCGAATTTATCTAAGTATGAAGATTACAACGAAGCGGATGATTATCAACTTTGTGCAGATATTGATGATAAATTCACCGTCACAATGAAACCAAAAATGTTCGCTGTATTCTATCCTTATGAACCGCACAAGCCTTGCTGTGTAGTGAATGGAAAAACAGAAAAAATTAAAAAATTAGTCGTAAAAGTACCTGTTAAATTAATTTAATTTTTGAAAAAGTGCGGTTAGAAATTTATCAGCCCTGTGCCTTATATCTCCGCCCTGAAGGACGGAGTTTTACGGCACAGGGCTGATAAATAAAACACTTTGTGAGATTAAGAATGGGTTTTATGCAATGCTTTTCCAATAAAAATGCTTGCAACTAACATTACTAAAGTCGGAACCAACCAAGCCATTCCTTCAGATGAAAGAGGGAAGTGTTTCAATAATGAATTGATGCTTTCTGGTAACATTTTAACGTTATTTAAGCTGTCACATAAACTAAAACAAACCGTAACGAGCAATGTACTATTGTATGTAAATTTTATTGATGGAAGTTTTTTTCGTAAGAATTGCAATAAAACAAGCACAATAGCTACTGGGTAAATTAATAACAAAGCTGGGATCGTTATGCGAAGTAGATCCGTTAAACCATATTGTGAAACAGTGATTGTCATTGCGGTAAAAAGTGCGGCCCAGAATGGATAAGAAAAACGCACAGAGAATTTTGAAAAATAATCAGCAGATGCGCTAGTTACACCAACAAGTGTTGTTAAGCTCGCTAATACAATAATACCCGCCATAATCCAAGTCCCAGCTGAACCGAATAAGACATTTACATAACGAGAGAAAATTTGTCCACCATTCGTTGCCCCTTCTGCAACTGCAGCACTAGTTGCACCTAGATAGAAAAGCGAAAAATATAAACTGGCGAGTAAAATGACAGAAACAAATCCGGCTGAAATGGTGTATTTCACAATATCTTTGGTTTTTGTCACATTTTTCGCTGATAATGCTCGGGCGACAATTCCACCGAAAGCGATGGCTGCAAGTACATCCATGGTTTGATAACCACTGGTTAAGCCGATTAATAAAGAATGGCTATTTTCATAAGCATTACTTGGTGCTTGAATTTCAGATAAAGGCGAAATAAATACGGTAATTGCCACAGCAATAAGTAACACTAATAAAGCTGGTGTCATAAATTTACCCACGCTTGAAATGATCGTATTTGGGCTAATCATAAAGCCCATCGCGATTAAGTTAAAAATTAGTGAGAATACAAAACGAACATTCGCATTATTTTCTGTTAAGCCTAAAGGCAACCACGCCATTTCATAAGCAACATTAGTGATGCGGGGCATTGCAAAGGTAGAGCCAATGGTTAAATAAAGTATAACGAGGAAACCTGTGCCAGCCCATTTTGGTAAATCTTTAGTAAGTTCTTCGCCACGACCTAAAATCGCTACCACAACAAGCGTAATAAATGGCATTAAAACGCCAGTTAAAACAAAGCCTAAGGAAGCACTCGTCCAATGTTGTCCTGAGGAAAATCCTTCCATAGGCGGAAAAATGATATTACCCGCACCTAAAAATAAGGCGAAGATCATCATTCCTAAAATAATAATATCTTTGCGTGAAAACATAGTTTTTGATTCTAAAAATAAAAGGTCCGCATTCTACTACAAAGTAGATAAAATCTCTATTGCGTAAAATTAAAAATGTGAATTTTGTCACAATATATGGCATTTTATCGACAATTCGCTAAAAATCCCGACAAAATCTACCGCACTTTTTCCTTTAACTTCGAAAATATGCTAGGATGCTTCCTTTGTGAATTTTTTGCTATGTATTTTTAAAGGGGTTTATGTGATAAAACTGATCCAACGTTTTTTTAAATTAGAATCTGCTGGCGGTATATTATTGCTTTTTTCAGCTGTTGTTGCGATGTTGCTGGCTAATTCGCCGTTAAGCAACCAATATAATGATTTTTTAAATTTGCCTGTAAGTTTACAAATTGGTAGTTTCTCAATTAATAAAACCTTAATTCACTGGATTAACGATGGTTTTATGGCGGTGTTTTTTGTATTAGTGGGAATGGAAGTCAAAAAAGAATTATTTGAAGGCGCGCTTTCTACCTATCAGCAAGCTATTTTCCCTGCTATTGCAGCTATTGGCGGAATGGTTATACCGGCTGTAGTTTATTGGTTTATCGCTAAACAAGATCCAAGTTTAGCTAATGGCTGGGCAATTCCAATGGCAACAGACATTGCTTTTGCACTGGGAATTATGGCGTTATTGAGTAAACAAGTGCCACTTCCACTGAAAATATTTTTACTTGCCCTTGCTATTATTGATGACCTCGGTGCGATAGTTGTTATTGCATTATTTTTCTCGCACGGATTGAGTGTACAAGCACTAATTTTTTCTGCCGTGGCAATTATTGTGCTGATATTACTAAATCGTTTCAAAGTTTCCGCACTTTGCGCTTATATGGTCGTAGGTGCAATTTTATGGGCTTCCGTATTAAAGTCTGGTGTGCATGCTACTTTAGCAGGCGTTATTATTGGTTTTAGCATTCCATTGAAAGGTAAAAAAGGAGAACGCCCATTAGATGATTTCGAGCATATTTTATCCTCTTGGTCATCTTTCGTTATTTTACCACTTTTCGCATTTGCCAATGCTGGTGTGAGTTTTGCTGGCATAGATGTGAATATGATTTCGTCGCCATTATTATTGGCTATAGCAAGCGGTTTAATTATTGGTAAACCAGTCGGTATATTTGGATTTAGTTATCTTTCTGTTAAATTGGGATTAGCTAAATTACCAGATGGAATTAATTTTAAACAAATTTTTGCTGTTGCGGTTTTATGTGGAATCGGTTTTACGATGTCAATGTTCTTAGCAAGCCTTGCGTTTGATGCTAATGCGGGGGAAAGTGTCAATACTCTTTCTCGTTTAGGTATTCTACTTGGATCAACTGTTTCGGCAATACTTGGTTATTTATTCTTAAAACAGACGACAAAACTAAGTTAATCATACACAAAGTGCGGTAAAAATTTACCGCACTTGTTCTATAAGATAATTCCACTATCTGCTTTGGTAAAATTCATTACAAATAAACTTTTATAAGTTCTTACATGAAATTCACCCGTCAATACTCGGCGTGTGAATGCGTGATAGCTTTCCATATCTTTTGCATGGAGTAGCAACATAAAATCATAGTCCCCTGAGATTTCGTAACAGCTTACCACTTCGTCTTCTTGACGCATTTTCCGTTCAAATTGCTCTTGATAATAAGAATGTTGATTATCCATTTCGACCATGACAAATACGCTAATCGTACGCCCAACGGCTTTTGGGGAAACAACTGCAACTCGTTTTGTAATAACGCCTGAATCAGTTAATGATTGCACACGTCGTTGACAGGTTGCAACGGAACTATTCACTTTCTCTGACAGTTCTTTTAACGGAATCATGGCATCTTGTTGTAATACATTCAAAATATGACGATCTAATTTATCCAGTGTTTGCATAAGATAATTTCTCAAAAATGTAACTATCGAGAAAAATATTATCACAATAAAAAATAAAGTTGAGATTTTTTATTGTCTTGGGATTTTATAATAATCACATTGATGAGATGAGGTTCAAAATGAAAGTAGTTACTCAAGGTGTATTATTGTGCATTTTTTCACAATGTTTATTTGGCATATTGTATTTATTTAGTATATGGCTCCAACCACTTAGCGGAACGGATGTTTTTGCGTGGCGTATGCTGACCATGATCTTTGGGTTACTTTTAATTTTATTCCCGACTATTGGTTGCCGCTCTCTTTTGTCTCTTATCACGACAACGTTAGGAAAAAGTTGGACGCGTTGGGTTTTATTTTTACTGGGGACATTAGATGCGGGAAGTCAATTCTGGCTCTTTATGTGGGCTCCGCTAAATGGTGAAGGGATAAATATTGCGATGGGATATTTTCTTTTTCCGCTGATTATGGCTGTTTTAGGATGGGCTTGGTTAAAAGAACGTTTATCATTTATTCAGAAAATCGCGCTTTTACTGGCTGCCTGCGGTGTTGCACATGAATTATGGCACACTCAAAGTTTTTCATGGACAAGTTTGTGGGTTTGTACGGTTTATCCATTTTATTATCTAAGCCGTAAATTGATGAAAATCCCTGCTCTACAAGGAATTACATTGGATATTATTTTAATTTCGATTCCTTGTTTTATTTATATTCTTTCTCAAAGCGATACGCTTTCTTTGGTTACGCAAGAATATCGTTATTGGTTATTGCTACCAGCACTTGGTATTGTGAGTGCGATTTCGCTTTCAGCCAACTTAAAATCCAGCCAACAAATTCCAGTTAGTATTTTTGCGGTGTTGAGTTATATTGAACCCATACTGCTTTTTTTAATAGCTGTCTTTGTGCTGGATAATCAAATAACCACAAGCGACTATTTTACTTATGTGCCTATTTGGTTAAGTCTCATTGTGATTGGCATAGAAGGGCTTTTAAACAAAAATAAAGTGCGGTAAAAATTAACCGCACTTATTAAAGTTACTGAAATAATTAGAAATTATCTGAAATAGAGATTTTCTATTCCCACTCGATTGTCGCTGGTGGTTTTCCGCTGATGTCGTACACGACGCGGGAAATGCCGTTCACTTCGTTAATGATGCGGTTAGACACTTTGCCTAATAAATCATAAGGCAAATGTGCCCAATGTGCGGTCATAAAATCGATTGTTTCTACTGCGCGTAGGGAAATAACCCAATCGTATTTACGACCATCGCCCATCACTCCAACAGATTTCACAGGCAGGAACACACTGAATGCTTGGCTGGTTTTTTCATACCAACCGCTGTTGCGTAATTCTTCGATAAAGATCGCATCCGCACGGCGTAATAAATCACAGTATTCTTTTTTCACTTCGCCTAATACTCGCACGCCTAAACCAGGGCCAGGGAATGGATGGCGGTTGATCATTTCAGCTGGCAAGCCTAATGCCAAACCGATTTTACGTACTTCATCTTTAAACAATTCACGTAATGGTTCAACCAAGCCAAGTTTCATATAGTCTGGTAAGCCACCTACGTTATGGTGTGATTTAATGACGTGGGCTTTGCCTGTTTTGCTGGCTGCAGATTCGATGACATCAGGGTAAATCGTACCTTGTGCTAACCATTTCACATTAGTGAGTTTTTTCGATTCATCATCAAATACATCAACAAATACTTTACCGATAATTTTACGTTTTGCTTCAGGATCAGATACGCCTGCAAGTTCGCCTAAGAAACGGCTTTCAGCATCAACACGGGTAATATTTAAACCGAATTTATCGCCAAACATTTCCATGACTTGATCGCCTTCGTGTAAGCGGAGTAAACCGTTATCCACAAATACGCAGTGTAAGTTTTTGCCGATAGCACGGTGTAAAAGTAATGCAACCACAGAAGAGTCCACACCACCAGATAAACCTAAAATCACTTCATCATCGCCTACTTGCTCTTTAATGCGAGCAACGGCATCTTCGATAATGTTTTCTGCTGTCCATTTGGTTTCGCAACCACAGATGTTTACTACGAAGTTGGTTAATAATTCCAAGCCTTTTTTAGTATGCGTTACTTCAGGGTGGAATTGTACGCCGTAGAAACGACGATTTTCATCCGACATTGCAGCAATTGGGCAGGTTGGCGTTGTGCCAGTTACTTTGAAGTTTTCTGGTAAGCGCGTTACTTTATCGCCGTGGCTCATCCAAACGTCTAACTTCGGCTCAGAAGCGGTCGAATTATCGTTTAAATTTGCAAAAAGTGCGGTGGAATTTTCAAGAGAAACTGAAGCATAGCCGAACTCTCGGTGGTCAGAAGTTTCGGTTAAACCGCCAAGTTGCATCGCCATAGTTTGCATTCCATAGCAAATGCCTAATACTGGTACACTAGCATTAAACACATATTCAGGTGCACGAGGGCTGTTTTCTTCAGTTGTGCTTTCAGGGCTGCCAGAAAGAATGATACCCGTTGGAGCAAATTCACGGATTTGTTGTTCGGTTACATCCCAAGCCCAAAGTTCACAGTACACACCGATTTCACGCACACGACGCGCAATCAGTTGAGTATATTGTGAACCGAAGTCGAGGATTAGGATTTTGTGATTGTGGATATTTGTCATTTATAATGCTCTTATTATTGATAGTGTAAGCGGTTCATATTATTTAAAACTTTGCAAAAACCAACCGCACTTTAAACAGCAAAAGGCAGGCTAAAGCCCACCTTAAAGATTAGCCCATACGATAGTTCGGTGCTTCTTTAGTAATAGCAACATCATGAACGTGGCTTTCTTTAATGCCTGCACCGCTAATGCGAACAAATTCCGCTTTGGTGCGTAGTTCATCAATAGTTGCGCAGCCAGTTAAGCCCATGCAAGAACGTAAGCCACCCATTTGTTGGTGGATGATTTCTTTTAAGTAACCTTTATATGGAATACGACCTTCAATACCTTCCGGTACGAGTTTATCTGCCGCGTTATCCGATTGGAAATAACGGTCTGAAGAGCCTTTAGCCATCGCACCTAATGAGCCCATACCACGGTAAGATTTAAATGCACGACCTTGATAAAGTTCGATTTCACCTGGTGCTTCTTCAGTACCCGCAAACATAGAACCAACCATTACACAGCTTGCGCCTGCAGCGATGGCTTTTGCAATATCACCAGAGAAACGGATACCACCGTCAGCAATAACTGGAATGCCACGATCTTTTAATGCTGCTGCTGCATCTGCGATAGCCGTGATTTGTGGAACACCTACGCCAGTTACAATACGAGTTGTACAAATTGAACCAGGACCAATACCTACTTTTACCGCACTTGCGCCTGCGTCTGCTAATGCAATTGCGCCTTCAGCCGTTGCTACGTTACCTGCAACGATAGGCAAATTTGGATACTTTGCACGAGTTTCACGAACACGTTGTAATACGCCTTCTGAGTGACCGTGAGAAGAGTCGATTAACAACACATCCACCCCAGCTTTTACTAATGCATCAATACGTTCTTCGTTACCTGGGCCTGCACCTACAGCCGCACCGACACGTAAACGACCAAATTCATCTTTACACGCATTTGGTTTTTGTTCTGCTTTTTGGAAGTCTTTAACGGTAATCATACCTTTAAGTTTGAAACTATCATTAACCACTAATACTTTTTCAACACGGTGTTGATGCATTAATTCCAAAATTTCTTCGCGACTCGCCCCTTCTTTTACGGTCACCAAGTCTTCTTTTTTCGTCATTACTTGTGAAACTGTTTTGCTTAAATCTTTTACGAAACGTGTATCACGGCCAGTAATGATACCGATTAAGTTATTTTCCTCATCTACAACAGGGTAGCCCGCAAATCCGTTTTTCTTCACCATTTCAGCAAGTTCGGCAAGCGTTAAATTTGGTAAAACAGTTACTGGTTCAGAAACGATACCACTTTCGAATTTTTTTACTTTACGAACACGATCTGCTTGGCGTTCGATCGTCATATTTTTATGAATAAAGCCAATACCGCCTTCTTGTGCTAAAGAGATCGCAAGTTTGGTTTCAGTTACGGTATCCATTGCTGCTGAAAGCATTGGGATATTTAAACGAATTTCTTTAGTGAGTTTGGTTGAAAGATTGGCTGTATTTGGAAGCACAGTTGAGTGAGCTGGGACAAGTAGAACATCGTCAAAAGTAAGGGCTTCTTGTTTAATGCGTAATGACATTGCAATATTCTCGCTAAGTTGAAGTTAAAAAATATTGCAACGAGATTATACAGATTTCACTTTATTTTGAAAACGAAATTTTAGGATTTATGCTATGATTTTCATACTATTTGCCATAAGGGATGAATGATGAATTTTACGTTATTGACATATTTAGCGGATTGTCAGACAAAAGTGCGGTCTGAATTGGAAAAATTTTCTAAAAATCTAGAGGAAGATATTCAACAATTACGTGAAATTGGTTTGGATATTCTCGTTGATGGACAAGATTATCGCTTAGTGCCAATGCTTCCTTTATTAAATCCTCAGCAAATTTCAACCGCACTTTTTCCTTATGGCATCCATTATCAGCCGATAATTTCCTCTACAAATGAATGGATACTACAAAATATTCTTTCATTAAAAAAAGGCGATCTTTGTGTGGCTGAATATCAAACTGCAGGGCGCGGTCGGCGTGGTCGCCAATGGTTATCGCCTTTTGCTGGGCAAATCATGTTTAGTTTTTATTGGACGTTTGATCCTAAAAAATCAATTGAGGGGTTAAGTTTAGTCATCGGTTTGGCGATTGCGGAAGTGCTAAATGTACAAGTGAAATGGCCAAATGATATTTTGTTTGATGAAAGAAAGTTAGGTGGCATTTTAGTTGAAATTGCTAATCATAAAAATGGCATGCTCAATTTAGTGATTGGCATAGGTATTAATGTGTCGTTGTCAAAACAAACAGAAATTAGTCAGCCTTATGCGGAAGTGTGTGAAATTGATCCTGATGTAGAGCGACAAACTTTATTACCCAAACTTATACAACATTTATATACACGTTTAAATATCTTTGAGCAAAATGGTATTGATGAGGAATTTGAACAAGCATGGCAATCATATAATGCGTTTTCAAATAGTGAAGTAAATGTGCTTACTGAGCAAGGCGTTATTTCAGGTATTGAACAAGGCATAGATGAACGCGGTTATTTAAAAGTATTATGTGGCAATAAAATTCAGATGTTTAATAGTGGAGAAGTTTCATTACGTAAGAAATAATAGCAATAAAAGTTTGACCATTCTAACCGCACTTTTTAATAAAATGTTTATATTTCCATCAAAAGAACATTTTTTTAAATATTTTTGCAAAAAGTACTTGCAAGGGCTTTGAAAATCCCTATAATGCACCGCACACAACGACGCACTGTTGTGAAGTTTTTTAAGTTTCCAAGTGCGTCGTTATTTTTTGCTCTTTAACAATATATCAGACAATCTGTGTGGGCACTTGTTGATTGACTTGTTTTAAAAATATTTTTTAATTTTGAAGTCTTAATAGGTGCTTAACTGAAAATTCATCATTACTTTTTTAAGTAGTGTTTTATTTATAGCTAAGTAGTTTATTGAGCGATTGAACTTGAATTGAAGAGTTTGATCATGGCTCAGATTGAACGCTGGCGGCAGGCTTAACACATGCAAGTCGAACGGTAGCAGGAGAAAGCTTGCTTTCTTGCTGACGAGTGGCGGACGGGTGAGTAATGCTTGGGAATCTGGCTTATGGAGGGGGATAACGACGGGAAACTGTCGCTAATACCGCGTATTATCGGAAGATGAAAGTGCGGGACTGAGAGGCCGCATGCCATAGGATGAGCCCAAGTGGGATTAGGTAGTTGGTGGGGTAAATGCCTACCAAGCCTGCGATCTCTAGCTGGTCTGAGAGGATGACCAGCCACACTGGAACTGAGACACGGTCCAGACTCCTACGGGAGGCAGCAGTGGGGAATATTGCGCAATGGGGGGAACCCTGACGCAGCCATGCCGCGTGAATGAAGAAGGCCTTCGGGTTGTAAAGTTCTTTCGGTATTGAGGAAGGTTGATGTGTTAATAGCACATCAAATTGACGTTAAATACAGAAGAAGCACCGGCTAACTCCGTGCCAGCAGCCGCGGTAATACGGAGGGTGCGAGCGTTAATCGGAATAACTGGGCGTAAAGGGCACGCAGGCGGTTATTTAAGTGAGGTGTGAAAGCCCCGGGCTTAACCTGGGAATTGCATTTCAGACTGGGTAACTAGAGTACTTTAGGGAGGGGTAGAATTCCACGTGTAGCGGTGAAATGCGTAGAGATGTGGAGGAATACCGAAGGCGAAGGCAGCCCCTTGGGAATGTACTGACGCTCATGTGCGAAAGCGTGGGGAGCAAACAGGATTAGATACCCTGGTAGTCCACGCTGTAAACGCTGTCGATTTGGGGGTTGGGGTTTAACTCTGGCACCCGTAGCTAACGTGATAAATCGACCGCCTGGGGAGTACGGCCGCAAGGTTAAAACTCAAATGAATTGACGGGGGCCCGCACAAGCGGTGGAGCATGTGGTTTAATTCGATGCAACGCGAAGAACCTTACCTACTCTTGACATCCTAAGAAGAGCTCAGAGATGAGCTTGTGCCTTCGGGAACTTAGAGACAGGTGCTGCATGGCTGTCGTCAGCTCGTGTTGTGAAATGTTGGGTTAAGTCCCGCAACGAGCGCAACCCTTATCCTTTGTTGCCAGCGACTTGGTCGGGAACTCAAAGGAGACTGCCAGTGATAAACTGGAGGAAGGTGGGGATGACGTCAAGTCATCATGGCCCTTACGAGTAGGGCTACACACGTGCTACAATGGCGTATACAGAGGGAAGCGAAGCTGCGAGGTGGAGCGAATCTCATAAAGTACGTCTAAGTCCGGATTGGAGTCTGCAACTCGACTCCATGAAGTCGGAATCGCTAGTAATCGCGAATCAGAATGTCGCGGTGAATACGTTCCCGGGCCTTGTACACACCGCCCGTCACACCATGGGAGTGGGTTGTACCAGAAGTAGATAGCTTAACCTTTTGGAGGGCGTTTACCACGGTATGATTCATGACTGGGGTGAAGTCGTAACAAGGTAACCGTAGGGGAACCTGCGGTTGGATCACCTCCTTACTGAAGACGAGAGACAGCGAGTGCTCACACAGATTGGCTGATAGTTGTAGACAAGATTAAAAACGAAGCGAAAGCAACGTTGAAAAATAAACGTTAAAAGATAAAAAGAAAATAGAGTATCTTTAATTGATGTCCCCATCGTCTAGAGGCCTAGGACATCGCCCTTTCACGGCGGTAACCGGGGTTCGAATCCCCGTGGGGACGCCAATTAAAGATAACTTTATTAGATTGTCTTACTGTTCTTTAAAAAATTGGAAACAAGCTGAAAACAAGAGATTTTCGAGAGAAAGTCTGAGTAGGCAAGACAGGAAAGTGAAAGAGAGAACTGAAAAGGAAACTCTAAAAACAAACCTGTTTTGTAAAAAAATCTTGATTGAACAAAAGCAATCAAGTGTTTAGTTGAATAAAAATACGCATCAAATTGACCGCACTTTGAAGTGAAAACTTAAAGTGGTTGAAAACATTTGAGGTTGTATAGTTAAGTGACTAAGCGTACAAGGTGGATGCCTTGGCAATCAGAGGCGAAGAAGGACGTGCTAATCTGCGAAAAGCTTGGATGAGTCGATAAGAGGCGTTTAATCCAAGATATCCGAATGGGGAAACCCAGTAGATGAAGAATCTACTATCAACAAGTGAATTCATAGCTTGTTGAGGCAAACCGGGAGAACTGAAACATCTAAGTACCCCGAGGAAAAGAAATCAACCGAGATTTCGTCAGTAGCGGCGAGCGAAAGCGAAAGAGCCAGTAAGTGATAACAGTATGGTTAGGAGAATGTGTTGGGAAGCACAATCAAAGAGGGTGATAATCCCGTATCTAAAAACCATATTGTGGTACTAAGCTAACGAGAAGTAGGGCGGGACACGTGATATCCTGTTTGAAGAAGGGGGGACCATCCTCCAAGGCTAAATACTCCTGATTGACCGATAGTGAACCAGTACTGTGAAGGAAAGGCGAAAAGAACCCCGGTGAGGGGAGTGAAATAGAACCTGAAACCTTGTACGTACAAGCAGTGGGAGCCCCATCACTTAATCCGATTGGAAGGTGATGAAAAGCAACCGCACTTAAACAATGGTAAGAGGAGCGAAGCGAGTCAAACCACCCAAAAGAAGCAGTGGGATTAAGTGATGGGGTGACTGCGTACCTTTTGTATAATGGGTCAGCGACTTATATTTTGTAGCGAGGTTAACCGAATAGGGGAGCCGAAGGGAAACCGAGTCTTAACTGGGCGAATAGTTGCAAGGTATAGACCCGAAACCCGGTGATCTAGCCATGGGCAGGTTGAAGGTTGGGTAACACTAACTGGAGGACCGAACCGACTAATGTTGAAAAATTAGCGGATGACTTGTGGCTGGGGGTGAAAGGCCAATCAAACCGGGAGATAGCTGGTTCTCCCCGAAATCTATTTAGGTAGAGCCTTGAGGTGACACCTTTGGGGGTAGAGCACTGTTTCGGCTAGGGGTCCATCCCGGATTACCAACCCGATGCAAACTACGAATACCAAAGAGTGATACTCAGGAGACACACGGCGGGTGCTAACGTCCGTCGTGGAGAGGGAAACAACCCAGACCGCCAGCTAAGGTCCCCAAGTCTATATTAAGTGGGAAACGAAGTGGGAAGGCTTAGACAGCTAGGATGTTGGCTTAGAAGCAGCCATCATTTAAAGAAAGCGTAATAGCTCACTAGTCGAGTCGGCCTGCGCGGAAGATGTAACGGGGCTGAAATATAGCACCGAAGCTGCGGCATCAGGCGTATCACTAATACGCCTTACGATTAACAAGCTAGAATGGCGCGAAGCGGCATGAAAGGTTGTTCAAGCAACCCGAACGTTGAGTCGGGGTATTTTTGAAGTAAGGATTATTAGTGATACGCCTGTTGGGTAGGGGAGCGTTGTGTAAGCGGATGAAGGTTAATCGAG
Source organism: Haemophilus influenzae (assembly GCF_001457655.1). Classification (NCBI taxonomy): domain Bacteria; kingdom Pseudomonadati; phylum Pseudomonadota; class Gammaproteobacteria; order Pasteurellales; family Pasteurellaceae; genus Haemophilus; species Haemophilus influenzae. The sequence continues at coordinate 849,794 of NZ_LN831035.1, forward strand.
AGGTTAGCTGGACGTATCACAAGTGCGAATGCTGACATAAGTAACGATAAAACGGGTGAAAAACCCGTTCGCCGGAAGACCAAGGGTTCCTGTCCAACGTTAATCGGGGCAGGGTGAGTCGGCTCCTAAGGCGAGGCTGAAAAGCGTAGTCGATGGGAAACAGGTTAATATTCCTGTACTTGGTAAAGCTGCGATGTGGGGACGGAGTAGGTTAGGTTATCGCACTGTTGGATATGTGCGTTTAAGTTGGTAGGTGGGAAGTTTAGGCAAATCCGGACTTCCTTAACACAGAGAGATGATGACGAGGCTCTACGGAGCTGAAGTAACTGATACCACACTTCCAGGAAAAGCCACTAAGCGAAAGGCTTTACTAAACCGTACTGAAAACCGACACAGGTGGTCAGGTAGAGAATACTCAGGCGCTTGAGAGAACTCGGGTGAAGGAACTAGGCAAAATAGCACCGTAACTTCGGGAGAAGGTGCGCCGGCGTAGATTGTAGTCCCTAGCGGGCGAAGGTTGAACCGGTCGAAGATACCAGCTGGCTGCAACTGTTTATTAAAAACACAGCACTCTGCAAACACGAAAGTGGACGTATAGGGTGTGATGCCTGCCCGGTGCTGGAAGGTTAATTGATGGTGTCATCGCAAGAGAAGCACCTGATCGAAGCCCCAGTAAACGGCGGCCGTAACTATAACGGTCCTAAGGTAGCGAAATTCCTTGTCGGGTAAGTTCCGACCTGCACGAATGGCATAATGATGGCCAGGCTGTCTCCACCCGAGACTCAGTGAAATTGAAATCGCCGTGAAGATGCGGTGTACCCGCGGCTAGACGGAAAGACCCCGTGAACCTTTACTATAGCTTGACACTGAACATTGAATTTTGATGTGTAGGATAGGTGGGAGCCTTTGAAGCAGTGACGCCAGTCATTGTGGAGGCGACCTTGAAATACCACCCTTTAACGTTTGATGTTCTAACGAAGATGACGAAACGTGGTCTCGGACAGTGTCTGGTGGGTAGTTTGACTGGGGCGGTCTCCTCCCAAAGCGTAACGGAGGAGCACGAAGGTTTGCTAATCACGGTCGGACATCGTGAGGTTAGTGCAATGGTATAAGCAAGCTTAACTGCGAGACAGACAAGTCGAGCAGGTACGAAAGTAGGTCATAGTGATCCGGTGGTTCTGAATGGAAGGGCCATCGCTCAACGGATAAAAGGTACTCCGGGGATAACAGGCTGATACCGCCCAAGAGTTCATATCGACGGCGGTGTTTGGCACCTCGATGTCGGCTCATCACATCCTGGGGCTGAAGTAGGTCCCAAGGGTATGGCTGTTCGCCATTTAAAGTGGTACGCGAGCTGGGTTTAGAACGTCGTGAGACAGTTCGGTCCCTATCTGCCGTGGGCGTTGGATGATTGATTGGGGCTGCTCCTAGTACGAGAGGACCGGAGTGGACGCATCACTGGTGTTCCAGTTGTCTCGCCAGAGGCATTGCTGGGTAGCTAAATGCGGAAGAGATAAGTGCTGAAAGCATCTAAGCACGAAACTTGCCAAGAGATGAGTCATCCCTGACTTTAAGTCAGTAAGGGTTGTTGTAGACTACGACGTAGATAGGTCAGGTGTGTAAGTGTAGTGATACATTGAGCTAACAGATACTAATTGCCCGAGAGGCTTAACTATACAACGCTCAAGTGTTTTTGGGAGCTAAGTGAAGTAAGAGATGAAAAGCGAAGCAAATAAAAGTAGAGCGGAAACCGAAGTAAAAGACTAAACAAAGAAAAGTAAATATAGAAGACTTAATAGAAAGAAAATCGGATTCAGCTTGTGACCAATAAGAACGAGTGAAAGGTATAGGAAAGACTGAGTAACGAGAGATAAAAGAGACGAGAGATAAAAGAGAAAAGACGAGTTATCAAAGAATTATCCTGGCGGCGATAGTGCGGTGGACCCACCTGAGACCATACCGAACTCAGAAGTGAAACGCTGTAATGCCGATGGTAGTGTGGGGTTTCCCCATGTGAGAGTAGGGCACCGCCAGGTTATCAAATGCTTATCTAAGTTAAATAAAAACAGAAGAACCCCGTGTCGAAAGATATGGGGTTTTAGCTTTTGGGAATTTACTCATTATTTCATGAAAAGGATTAAAGTAGAAAATAGAGATTGTATTTCAATATCAAGTTTTTAGTTTTGTATTGCCTACAATATAGTTTTAATAAATATACCTATTTACATCATTTAGAGTTTTGATTTTTCATATTTTTCAAATAGACTTTATATATTCATTTCTAATCTCCTTCATTATGCTTAAAAATTTAGACGAAATAACTTCAAGTATTATCGCTGATCCTCAAAATAAAGATTTTACAGAACGTGGAATTTTCCCTTTATTTTCGGCGCCTAAAACAGCTCGAATTAATATTGTTGGTCAAGCTCCTGGGTTAAAAGCTGAGCAATCTCGTTTGTATTGGAATGATAAAAGCGGTGATCGTCTGCGAGAATGGTTGGGAGTAGATTACGATTATTTTTATAATTCTGGGATATTTGCGGTTCTTCCCATGGATTTCTATTATCCTGGAAAAGGTAAATCGGGTGATTTACCACCTCGTCAAGGTTTTGCAGAAAGATGGCATCCAATGATTTTAGGGAATCTACCTAATATTCAGCTCACTATTCTTATTGGGCAATATGCACAGAAATATTATTTACCCGAAAATAAAGATAATGTAACTAACACTGTTAAAAATTATCGTCAATTCTTACCGCACTTTATGCCTCTCGTGCACCCTTCCCCACGTAATCAGCTTTGGGCAACAAAGAATCCTTGGTTTGAAGAGCAAGTTATTCCTGAATTACAAATTTTAGTCAAACAGATAATTAATAAAGATTAAGTTTTTCATTTCTTACGCACACATAGTAATAACAATCTCTTTTACTTTATGGATATAATAAAGCCTATATGCACAGGTTTTTTTATAACGATAATAATGTTTTAGGAGATTTGATGAAAAATTTCAAATATTTTGCTCAGAGTTATGTGGATTGGGTTATTCGTCTTGGGCGTCTTCGTTTTTCTCTTTTAGGCGTGATGATTCTCGCGGTTTTAGCCCTTTGTACTCAGATTTTATTTAGTCTATTTATTGTTCATCAGATATCTTGGGTAGATATTTTTCGTTCTGTAACTTTTGGCTTACTCACTGCGCCTTTTGTTATTTATTTTTTCACTTTATTAGTAGAAAAACTTGAACATTCTCGTCTTGATCTTTCTAGCTCGGTTAATCGATTGGAAAATGAGGTCGCCGAGCGAATTGCTGCTCAGAAAAAATTATCCCAAGCATTGGAAAAGTTAGAAAAAAATAGCCGTGATAAAAGTACCTTACTTGCCACAATAAGCCATGAATTTCGCACGCCATTGAATGGGATTGTCGGGCTTAGTCAAATTTTACTTGATGATGAATTGGATGATCTCCAGCGTAATTATTTAAAAACTATCAACATAAGTGCGGTCAGTTTAGGCTATATTTTTAGCGATATTATTGATTTGGAAAAAATTGATGCCAGCCGAATTGAATTAAATCGCCAGCCAACAGATTTCCCCGCCTTATTAAACGATATTTATAATTTTGCTAGTTTCCTCGCCAAAGAAAAAAATCTTATTTTTTCTTTAGAGCTTGAACCTAATTTGCCTAATTGGTTGAATCTTGATCGTGTTCGCTTGAGCCAAATTTTGTGGAACTTAATTAGTAATGCGGTGAAGTTTACGGATCAGGGAAATATTATTCTTAAAATTATGAGAAATCAGGATTGTTACCATTTTATTGTGAAAGATACAGGAATGGGGATTTCACCTGAAGAACAAAAACATATTTTTGAAATGTATTATCAAGTGAAAGAAAGCCGTCAGCAAAGTGCGGGTAGCGGTATTGGGTTGGCTATTTCTAAAAATCTCGCTCAGTTAATGGAAGGGGATTTAACAGTTGAAAGTGAGCGAGGAAAAGGCGCGACTTTCCATCTTACTCTCCACGCTCAGGAAATTTCTGAAAAAGAATCTGTTAAGAAAAATATACCATCCTTGAATATTCTTTTAGTGGAAGATGTTGATCTCAATATTATGGTTGCAAAAACTATTTTAGAAAAACTTGGGCATCATGTTGATGTTGCGACAAATGGCAAGCAGGCGATTACTTTATTTGAGAAAAATGTTTACGACATTCTATTGCTCGATATTAAATTACCAGATATGAGTGGTTTTGAAATTGCCCAATATTTGCGAGAGAACTATGAAAACGGTATTTATGATTTTTTACCGCCAATGATTGCTTTTACCGCGAATGTTATGCAAAGCGAGCAAGAATATTTAGAAATGGGCATGGATGGCGTATTACGTAAACCCATTTCAATTAAGGATTTACACCATTGTCTACAGCAATTTTTTGCAGATGAAAGCGAATCTATTATAGAAATGAATGATGATAATGAGCTTTCAGAACAGTTTGATTTAGCGCTGATAGAAACACTTGGAAAAAAACAAATTTTAGAAAATTTATCTTTATTCAAACAAACTATGCCAAATTATCTGGCTCAATTATCAAAAGATAATATGAAAGAAACAGAAGATACCGCCCATAAAATTAAAGGCGCAGCGGCATCGGTAGGGTTAAATCATTTACGTCAATTAGCGGATACTTTAGAAAGTGCGGCTAAAAATTCTGATGTTTTTAATTGTGGAGAATTGATTGATGAAATTGGAAATCTTTGGTTAGAAGATGTGGAGGATTTGCTTAAATTTTGTAAATTTTAATATCATAAGGTAGTTGTGTAAAGATTATTTAAATGTGATTTAAAGATAATAAATAGGCTTAAAATGGGAAAATCAAATTTTATTTTAATTAGTAAAACTTTTCAAATTTCTCCGTTATTTACCTTTATATTAAAGGGAATTGATTTTGCTTTTTAATATTAAAGCGAGTAGAATTAGGCTCTCAATTTTATTTACTTTTATGTGGAAATTTATATGTCAGTATTTAATACATTTGTTGAATTTGTCGCGAGAATTGTTGCACCAATGCAGCGTCAATTTATTAATTTTATCCGTATTGCTATTTTTATTGTAATGGCATGGATCGGTGGTTTGAAAGTTTGTCAATATGAGGCAGATGGAATTGCCCACTTTGTATCAAATAGCCCATTTTTTAGCTATATGTATGAAAAAGGGCCAAATTTAGTGCCGAATGATAAAGGAGAGTTAGTGATGGAATATACACTACACAAAAATCCTGAAGGAAAGATGGTTGCAAAAAACATCGAATGGCATAAAGAAAATGGCACCTATACGGCTTCTTACATTATTGGAGCAATTATTGTTACTGTTGGTATTCTTACTTTAGCTGGTATTTGGAATGCAACGGCAGGTTTAGCAGGAGGCCTACTGACATTTGGCATGTCAATAGTCACGCTGTCATTTTTAATCACAACGCCCGAGGCTTGGGTGCCTAATCTAGGTGGAGATTTACCAACGCCAGCCTATGGTTTCCCTTATTTATCTGGAGTTGGTCGTTTAGTGATTAAAGATATTATTATGATGGCAGGTGGCTTAACAGCTGCAGCAGAGTGTGCAAATCGAATTTTAGCACGTAAAAAATAAGTTTATCGATATAAAAACAGCTCCAAGTATAAATTGGAGCTGTTTTTATTATCACGACTAGTTAAATATTGATCATTACGTTTTGTATTATTAATTCATAATGCCTTTATGTCTTAATAAGATGTCTAATTGTTGATATATTAAATTTAAATCTTTCCACCAACCCCTTTAAATTTCTCTACAAATGCAGCAATTTTTTGGAAAATTGTCTGCTTTTTAGTGAGATATTGTGGAGTAAGTGGACTCATTTTTGGCAATACTTCATTTAACGCTGTGCCGTTTTCACTGGCATATTCGCGTTTTAATGAAGTGCTGATATAGCGTTTTGCTGCATCGACATTCAAATTTTCTTCTTGAATTAAGGATTCTGCTTCTTTTCGCTGTTCTGCTTGAGCAAATAGGAAGAATGAGTCAATTAAAGTCGCTTTATCGGGAATATCATCTAAATTTGTTTGGTTGATAAAATCGACAATCAAGCTCTCTTTAGCACGGTTACCTAAACTTGAACGAACTGTGCGGCGGATTTCATCAATTAACACCTCTTTGTCTTGGTTTTTCTTATGATGCTCGAAAATTAACGCAAGAATATAATCCAAATTGATTTCTTGAGATTTTAATAAATCCACTTCAAATACGACATCGTCCCAATTTATCGGCGAATTATCTTTATCATTCCCTTCTTTTCTTTGGCGTAGCCAATCGCGAATATCATTATAAGTTGAACGATAATCTTGCTCCGCTCTTACTGGTAAAGTGGGTACTTTCAGCATTTCTGCAATTTGTTCATCATTCACATAATGTACTTGCTTGAATTTCTCCATTGCAATCGGATCATTTAAATCGACCGCTTGTAAGGCTTGCAATGCTGCAAACTCATCGTAATTCTGCAAAATATTTTCGACACGTAGATATTCGCCAAATAATTTTACAAACTCTTTTTTATCTTGCTCTGTTTCGATTTCTGTTGGATTAGGAAAGCGATTTTGTAGCTCTTGAACAACCTCTAAATAACCACGTTGATTTTCATCACCATTAAAATAGGTTTCGTAGCTTTTCTCTAAAACCATATTTTTGGTATTGTCATCGCCAAATAGCGTGATTGCATCAATGGTATTTTGTTCCAAATCGCGGAAAGTGACGATATTCCCAAAGGTTTTAGTTGTGTCATAAATGCGGTTGGTGCGAGAAAAAGCCTGCATTAATCCGTGATAACGCAAGTTTTTGTCCACGAAAAGAGTATTCAACGTAGGGGCATCAAAGCCTGTTAAGAACATTCCGACTACAATCAGTAAATCCACTTCCTGATTTTTCACACGTTTGGCAAGATCGCGATAGTAATTTTGGAATGATTGACTATCTACGCCATAATTCGTGCCAAAGTAGTGATTGTAATCATCAATGGCTTTTGTTAAAAATTCTTTTGCCGTACTGTTTAGAGCAGTGGGTTCAAAGGTCTCATCTGGAATATCGCCAATTGCATCTTGTTCTTCATTGGCGGCAAACGAAAAGATTGTTGCAATTTTTAACGGATGCTCCTGCTCTGCCTGTAAATTTTGTAAGGTTTCGTAATAACGTTTTGCTGCTTCCACACTGCTTACCGCAAACATTGCATTAAAGCCTTTACCTGTGGCATTCAAGCGGTGGGTTTTTTGTTTAAAATTGTTAAGCAAATATTGCGAGATTTCTTTAATACGCTCAGGGTGTAAAAAGGCTTGTTTCTGCTCAAGTGCGGTTAATTTTTCAGGATCTTTTTCTGTTTCTAAGGCTTTAAATTGTGGGCGGACATCGTTGTAATCGACCTTGAATTTCAGTACTTTGTCATCACGAATAGCATCGGTAATCACATAAGAATGCAATTCCGTACCGAACACACTTGTTGTCGTTTCCGCACCTAATGCGTTTTCAGGGAAAATAGGTGTGCCAGTAAAACCAAATTGATAGAATTTTTTGAATTTACGTTTTAGATTTTTTTGTGCTTCGCCAAATTGGGAGCGATGTGCTTCATCGAAAATAAAGACCACCTGTTTTTGATAAATAGACAGGTTTTCTTCACTTTTCATTAAATTATTCAATTTTTGAATGGTGGTTACGATAATTTTGTTATCATCTTTTTCAATATTGCGTTTAAGCCCAGCGGTACTTTCCGACCCATTCACGCTATCAGGCGAAAAACGCTGATATTCTTTCATCGTTTGGTAGTCTAAGTCTTTACGATCGACCACAAAAAAGACTTTATCAATAAAATCAAGTTCAGTCGCAAGACGAGATGCTTTAAAACTGGTGAGGGTTTTGCCTGAGCCTGTGGTATGCCAAATATAGCCACCACTTTCTTTGTTGCTCCAATTTTTGGCGTGATATGAACTTTTGATTTTCCATAAAATACGCTCAGTGGCGGCAATTTGATACGGACGCATAATCAATAGAGTGTCGGAAACATCAAACACGCAGTAATTTACCAACACATTGAGCAAAGTATTCTTTTGCAAGAAAGTTGCGGTAAAATCCTTTAAATCTTTAATCAGAGTATTTTTTGCCGTTGCCCAATTCATTGTGAAGTCGTAGCTATTCTTATTGCGTTTAGTCGTATTAGCAAAATAGCGAGTATCCGTGCCATTAGAAATGACAAAAATCTGAATATATTTAAAGAGAGAATTTTCTTTATTGAAACTTTCTTTGCTGTAACGGTGAATTTGGTTAAAGGCTTCACGAATCGCCACGCCACGTTTTTTCAGTTCAATATGCACAAGGGGTAAACCATTCACCAAAATTGTCACATCATAACGATTATCATAGCTGCCTGTTTGCTCAAATTGATTGATGACTTGCAGAGAATTATTGGCAAGATTTTTCTTATCTAGCAAATAGATATTCTGAATGCGTCCGTTATCGAACACAAAATCATAAATATAATCATCGTGAATTTTGCGGGTTTTCTCAATCAGATTATCGCTCGGTTTATCCAAATATTCCTCTAAAAAACGTTGCCATTCTGCATCGGAGAAAATAACATTATTCAACCGTTGTAATTGAACACGTAAGTTTTTAATCAGTTCATCGTGATTATTAAGCCCTTGTAAATACTCATAGCCTTGAGCCTGTAAATCACGAATAAACTCACGCTCAAGGCTCCCTTCCGTTTGGTAACCAGCATTAGGTTCTTCCACAAATTTATTATATTGATCTAAAACGATAAAATTATTGGATTCAGCGATAGTTTTGTATTGGGTCATAAGTAGTTCCTTAATGCTTTTGCTTTTTCAGATCTTTCTGCCAGTTTTCTAAAATTTCTAAATCTTCATTATCAGCTTGTATGCGTTTTTGTTGTTTTCTGACCTGATCAAATAAGGCATATTGTTCTTTGGTAAAGGTTTCCATTTGTTTTACGGTTCGGGTTCCATTACCGATAAGCAACGGAAAACCGTTAAATTCAATTAAATTATCGACATTATTACGCCAGAAATTTAATGTGAGATCTTGACGATTTTTAACGCGTAATTCAGCACTTTCTAAAAAGATCATCACTAAACGATTCAAAGAATCTAATTCATCATGAGTTAAATAGTTTTTAGCGGTAATAATATCGCCTTTACGTACAACAGCACCTTTCCAAGAGGTAAGACCCATATTAGGCAATTTGGCATTTGCACGCGTACAAATAAGCTCTGCGGCGGTTTGTTGTGTAATGGCATAAATCAACTTATTTTGTGTTTCTGCAAAAAACATTTGAGTGACTTTATCTGTTTTATCGTAGTCACTGGATAATTTAAATAACTCTCGTACTTTTTGATAAAACCGCAATTCACTGGCTCGAATTTCGCGAATTTGTTCCAGTAATTCATCAAAATGATCAAATCGACCTTGAGGATTTTTCAACCGCTCTTTATCTAATAGAAAACCTTTATCTAAATAAGTACGTAATTGCGTATTCGCCCAACGACGAAACTGTACACCACGAGGGCTGCGCACACGAAAGCCGATGGCGAGAATCATATCAAGGGAATAATGTTTTACTTGATATTGTTTGCTATCTTGGGCAGTTATTAAGTAATCCTTAATAACTGAAAACTCATCTAACTCTTTGTCTTGTAATATGTTTTTTATATGAGTGGTTATATTTGGTACAGAGGTGTCAAAAAGTTCCGCAAGCTGATTTTGAGTCAGCCAAGCCTCATTTTCGATAACTAATAAAGCAACGTGAGATTTACCATCGTCAGTGTTGTAGATGATTAAGTCGTTCATATTTTTACTCTGTTATATTATCAGTTTGTGGGTCTTTAATATTTTCTTCTATATAGAAACCATAATTATTAATTAGATGTTCAAGTAAATATTTAACAATCTTCTTTTCGGCATCTGTTGGCTCAGCGATTATCTCATTTGATAACGTAGAGTGACTAGTAAAATTGATTATACGAGTGTAATAGCTTTGTCTTGCATCATCATTGGGTAATAGATTTGACCATCCTGAATAACCAAGAAAGTTAGCAGCTTTTTCATATAAATTTCTCAGTAACATGAAGTGATATTTTTGAATATCTTTAGGTTCAACTTCTTCAAGTAGATTTTTTAGAAAAAGATGATAGGAGAAACTCTTGTTTGAACCACCTTGTTTCACCTCAAGATCAAATCTTTCTTTTTCATTCTTATTTTCATCTTTTCTTAGAATATAACCATTTTTTGCTCCAAGTTCATTGTATAAAACGTTATAAAATAAAGGATTGTGTGTGGTGATAATAAATTTTATAGTATCGGGACTATCTTTGACTAATTCTGCTAAATCAACAGCTAATTGAATAAGATGATTTTCATCCAATGAACTTACTGGATCATCAATAAAGATATATTTAAGTTCATCAAATTCATTAGTAGTGCGTTCACTAGGCTCTGAGATATTTAATTCTGCAACAACTTGTTCAATTAACGTATGAAAAATACTCCAAATAAAATTACTTTCTTCCCCCTTCGATAGTTTTATATTTTCTTCAGGCGTATCATCTCCACGTGCAAAACTGAATGTAATTTGATTATTTTCTATATCAAATTTAGGCATAAGTTTTTCATCACAATAATGATGAAATTTTCCAATTACTTTACCTTCATCCCCTTGATCTCTAATCAACCAGCGAATAAAAGAATTTGGTTGAATCTTTAATTTTGGTTCTGTGTCATTAAGTAGATCATTATCCCAATAGAATAAATCTTCGGTAAAGGCATTGAAATAAAGAATTTTTCTTCGTGTTAGATCTTCTTCATTGTCATGATTTTCTTTAGGTGCAATAAGATTCTTAAAGACTTTTGATAAACGGGTTTTTCCACTTCCATTAAAGGCGTAAATTAGATTAACCTTTTTATCAGAATCTCTTAATTGTTTTGCAATTTTGTCTAAACTTTTAGTCATATTATTCTCTGCCAGGGAAATTCAATAATAATTCTCGGTAATATTCATACCGCTTTTGGCTTTGTTCAATCGCTAAAGGCAATCCTTCGGTGATGGAATTGGTTAAGTTTTCAAATTTGTCCAAAATTTTTACGATTTCGGTTTGGACAGAGAGTGGGGGGATGGGGAGTCTAAATGAATCCATTACTTTTGAATTTAAATTATTAATAGTTGAGCTATTTAATACTTCATTCAAATAATCTTGGAATATGCTACTTGTAAATATGTGAAATAAGTAACGAGAGTTTACGTTATTGTTACATCTTATAACCCCCATGAAACCACCAAAATAATAATCAATATCTTGATATATAAAGGCTACTTTTCCTACATGCTCCCGACTTCCACTTGCAGCACTAATTAAAATATCATTTTTGTAAAGCATTTGAGAGCTTTTTACTTTTGTATCAAATTTAATTACTTTTATGTCATCAAAGTTAAGGGTATTACTTGATAAAGTTATATTATTTGCTCTTAAGATTTTATAGCCAATATTGTTAGGGCTTTCATTTGTTTTATTGTATGTTACACCACGGATATACTCTGCTATTTCTTTTAGAGGCTTCCACTCAAACCCAACCTTCCCAAGTTCTTCTTCACTTAACAATTTCTCCCTATAGTATTCATACTGCTTCTGGCGTAGTATAAGTTCGCTGGTAAGTTCGCTGGTAAGTTCGCTGGTAAGCGCTGTCAATGCGTCCAAAATTTTTACGATTTCGATTTGGACGGAGAGTGGGGGGATGGGGATTTTAAGATTCTCAATTTGCCCTGCTTTTAAATAACCTTGATTAGATGAGTTTTTCTTAGATAGTAAACTATTTAAAATAAATGGTGCTGTAAAATAATATAAAAAGAATTTATAATTAACTAATTTATTATTTAATCGCAAAATATACATGTTTTGCCCATAAAAAAATAAATCTTCTTTTTTTACAATTACAGCTTCGCCAATAGTTCCAATCATACTTATCAGAATATCATTTTCTATAATGCACCTAGTTCTAGATAATTCTTGATAAACATGCTTATTGATATATTTTGTATTTTGGAAATCAATTTTTCCACCTTTAATATTTTTGGAAGTGATATATGGAATAGTTCCATTATCATCAAATTCTGGAGTAGCTGGCATTAACCAAAAATTATCGTTACAAAGGGATTTAACAGTCTTCCACTCAACCTCAGCCCCATCCAATAATTTTTCTAAAAAAGTGCGGTTATTTTTCATTGTATTTTTTATTGTTCCTCGTAGGGTGGGCTTTAGCCCACCATGTGTTATCGTAAATTGGTGGGCTAAAGCCCACCCTACATTTTACCCCTCAATCTCCGCCACAATCTTATCAATCTCGGCACGCAAGCGGTCGATATTGGCTACAGTTTTGCGAATTTGAGCATTGAGTTCATCAATATTAATCACTTCACGAGTGTCTTTTTGTTCCACATACGAACTTACTGCAAGGTTGTAGTCATTTTGGGCGATTTCTTCAAAGGATATGGATTTTGCCAAATGCGGCACATCCTCTTTATCGGCAAACAGTTTGAGGATTTGCTCGATATGTTCCTCTTCTAAAATGTTGTTATTAGTGGCAGATTTAAATAAACCGCTGGCGTCGATAAATTGAGTTTGCGTATTGGGTTTGTGTTTGGAAAGCACCAAAATATTTACGGCAATACTGGTGCCAAAAAAGAGATTTGGCGCAAGCGCAATCACCGCGTCCACATAGTTATTATCCACCAAATATTGACGAATTTTTTGCTCGGCACCGCCACGATAAAAAATACCAGGGAAGGAAACAATCGCCGCGCGGCCTTTTGCTGAAAGATAACTTAACGCATGTAAAATAAAGGCAAAGTCCGCTTTAGATTTCGGTGCAAGCACACCTGCGGGGGCAAATCGTTCATCGTTAATCAGTGTTGGATCGTCGGAGCCAGCCCATTTCACGGAGTAAGGCGGGTTAGAAACGATGGCATCGAAAGGTTTATCATCGCCAAATTGTGGTTCCATTAAGGTGTTACCTAAAGCAATATCAAACTTGTCGTAGTTGATGTTATGTAAAAACATATTCATACGGGCAAGGTTATAAGTGGTGTGATTAATTTCCTGCCCGAAGAATCCTTCTTCAATGATGTGTTCATCAAATTGTTTTTTCGCTTGCAACAATAAAGAACCCGAACCAGCAGCAGGGTCATAAATTTTATTGACTTTGTCTTGTCCATATAAAGCCAGTCGAGCAATTAGCTTGGAAACGCATTGTGGTGTAAAGAACTCGCCACCTGATTTACCAGCATTAGCAGCATAGTTGGAAATTAAAAACTCGTAAGCATCACCGAATAAATCAATATGATTATCTTCAAAGTCACCAAAATCTAACTCGGCAACGCCTTTTAATACGGCAGCGAGACGGCTGTTTTTATCGGTAACGGTATTGCCCAGACGGTTGCTGGTGGTATCAAAATCAGCAAATAAGCCTTTGATGTCCTGTTCGGAAGGATAGCCAGTAGCGGAGTTTTCAATATCGCTAAAAATTTGTTTAAGTTCAGTATTAAGGTTTGGATTGGTGTTCGCAGTCGCCACTACGTTTTTGAATAGCTGACTTGGATAAATAAAATACCCTTTCGTTTTAATGGCATCTGTTTTAATGTCAGGTGTAATGATTTCATCAGGTAATTGGGCATAATTTACGCTTTCATCGCCCGCTTCAATGTAATTGGCAAAATTTTCGCTAATAAAACGGTAAAAAAGTGTGCCAAGCACATATTGTTTGAAATCCCAGCCATCGACTGAGCCTCGCACATCATTAGCAATTTGCCAAATACGACGTTGAAGTTCGGCACGTTGTTGAATTGCAGCAGCCATAAAATCCTCAGAATATTTTGTGTAATGAGTTGGATAGATATGTGAAAAATTATACAGGAAATTAGTCTATTCTGCGTGAATTTCTATGAGTTTATCTTACAGCTATTTGTAAAAATAATGTCTCGTTTGCAGGTTTTGTCTAGATAAAGTGCGGTTAAAATTTACTATGTTTTTATGTCGAGGAAAATATTTGAGAAAGGGCATGTTGTGCATGCCCTATAGTTTGACGTATTAGTTCATAATTCCTTTATGTCTTAATAGTGCATCTAATTGCGGTTCACGACCACGGAAGCGTTTGAAGAGTTCCATTGGTTCTTCTGAGCCTCCACGCGTGAGAATTTCATCTAAGAATGATTTGCCGGTGATTGGGTTGAAAATACCTTCTTCTTCAAAGCGAGAATAAGCATCAGCCGATAAGACTTCAGCCCATAAATAGCTGTAATAACCTGCGGCGTAGCCCCCTGCAAAAATATGGCTGAAGCTGTGTGGCGCTCTTGCCCAATCTACGCCTTTTATGACGGCAACTTGTGATTTCACTGATTTAAGTGTATCCAAAATTTGATTGGTTTTTTCCGCATCAAAGGTGTGATGTAAACGGAAATCAAAAATACCAAATTCAAGCTGACGTAAGATAAACATCGCAGCTTGGAAATTTTTCGCTTTTAATAATTGCGTGAGTTTTTCTTTTGGCAACGGCTCGCCTGTTTCGTAATGTCCTGAAATAAACGCCAAAGCCTCTTCTTCCCAGCACCAGTTTTCCATAAATTGACTTGGTAATTCCACAGCATCCCAAGGCACGCCATTTATACCCGCCACATCGGATACATCAATTTGCGTGAGCATATGATGGATTCCGTGCCCAAATTCGTGGAATAGCGTGGTGACTTCATTGTGAGTAAATAACGCTGGTTTATTCCCTATCGGTGCATTGAAGTTACAGGTTAAATAAGCCACTGGCGTTTGAATGCTGCCATCTAGTTTACGCTTACGTCCGATATAGTCATCCATCCATGCACCACCACGTTTGTGTTCGCGTGCATATAAATCAAGATAGAAACTGCCACGGAGTTGATCATTTTCATCAATTAAATCAAAGAAGCGCACATCTTTATGCCAAGTATCCACGCCTTTGCGTTCAACTGCACGAATATTAAAAATGCGTTTAATTAATTCAAACAATCCCGAAATCACGCGATTTTCAGGAAAATATGGGCGAAGTTCTTCATCATTAATGGCGTATAAATGTTGTTTTTGTTTTTCGCTGTAAAAACCAATATCCCAAGGTGCAAGTTCCGTGACACCAAATTCTTTTTCGCAGTAATTTTTCAATTCTTGCAGTTCTTTTTCGCCTTGTGGTTTTGCACGTTCGGCAAGATGATCTAAGAAATCAAGCACTTGTTGTGGATTTTCTGCCATTTTGGTGGCAAGTGAAAGTTCGGTGTAAGTATTAAAACCGAGTAATTTCGCCAGTTCCACGCGTAATGTAAGAATTTCTTCCATAACTTTACTATTGTCCCATTTGCCTGCATTAGGGCCTTGTTCAGAGGCACGTGTCGCATAAGCATGGTACATTTCTTCACGTAATGTACGATTTTCGCAGTAAGTCATCACAGGCAAATAACTTGGGATTTCTAACGTAAAACGATAACCTTTCAATCCTTTACTTTCGGCAGATTGTTGTGCTGCCTGTAGTGCGGATTCAGGTAAGCCAGCAAGTTCTGCTTCATTTTCAATGAGTTTTTCCCAACCCATTGTGGCATCTAATACATTATTGCTAAATTGTGAATTTAATTCCGATAAGCGTGCCACAATTTCGCCATAACGTTGTTGTTTCTCTTCGGAAAGCCCAATGCCTGAAAGTTCAAAATCACGCAGTGAATTTTCAATGGCTTTCTTTTGTGCAATAGAATAATCGGCAAATTCAGCACTATTTTTTAACGCTAAATAAGCATTATAAAGCCCTTTATGCTGCCCAACCCAAGTGCTGTATTCAGAAAGTAAAGGTAAACACTCTTGATAGGCTTCACGTAATTCAGCACTATTTTTTACTGAATTGAGATGAGAAACGGGTGACCAAGCACGATTTAACCGATCATTAGTTTCCGTTAAAGGCAAAATGAAATTTTCCCAAGTAAAGTGCGGTTGTTTTAACACTTGTTCTATTGTGTTGCGACAATCTTGAATTAATTTTTCAACAGCTGGTTGAATGTGTTCTGGCTTGATTTGTGAAAATGGCGGTAAGGCTTGAATGTTAAGTAATGGATTTGACATAGACATAAATGTTCCTTTTTTGAAAACTGTTTTTTTATGTGACGGCAAATTCTATAATATCAAGGTTGAAAAATCTAAAAAATCAGTAATAATAGTTTGCATTTTCTTTTTTATTAGGAACATTATGAAAATTATTTACATTATTTTAGGTTTTCTTTCACTTGCAATTGGCATCATTGGGATTTTCCTTCCTCTTTTGCCTACCACGCCTTTTTTATTACTTACTTTATTTTTCTTCACAAAAGGTTCAAAACGCTTAGAACAATGGTTTTTAGGCACAAGTATTTATCAAAAACATCTCAAGTCCTTTCATGAAAATCGATCATTAAAGAAAAATACCAAAATTTGTATTTTGACTTTTGTTACCACAATGCTACTAATTGGTTTTTATTTCACGCCAAGTGTAATAGGGCGTAGTGTTATTGTTGCGTTGATTTGTATTAAGTTTTGGTTCTTCTTATTTTGGATTAAAACCGAAAATGAATAATTTGTTCGCCTTGTGCCAACGAAGTGCGGTTATTTTTTCCATCATTTTTACGATGATGGCTTGTGATAAATTGGATAGTCCCAAGCCTATTTCGCCACAAGTTGAAACGCCAAAAAATCCTCAATTAGAGTCCAACCGTGTTGAATTAAAACGTGGTGTTTATGGCGATTTGACTTTGCAACCTTGGCAAGCACAAAGCGAAGAACAAACTCAATTATTACGAGATCTTTTTGAAGGATTAACAGCTTATGATGCTCAGGGCAATCTTGTTCCAGCTGTAGCAGAAAGTTGGCAAACTGAAGACAATAAAACTTGGATTTTCACTTTGCGTGAAAATGCTAAATGGTCAAATGGCGAGCCTATCACTGCATCAGATTTTGTACAATCTTGGCAAACACTTTCTCAATCTGAAAGCCCAATTAAAAATTATTTGGCTTTTATGAATCTGAAAAATGCGAAGGCAGTATTGGAGAAAACGCTAGCTGTTGAATCCCTTGGATTGTTTGCCGAAAATGACCGCACTTTACGCATTGAATTAGATAAAGCATCGCCATATTTACCTTCTATGCTGGCACATGTCAGTCTTTTGCCTCGCTATGCTAAATCGACTGAAACATTTATCAGCAATGGCGCATATCAGTTACAAAGTCAGTCTGAAAATCAGCATATTTTAATTGCCAATCCTTATTATTGGGCAAAAGAAAAAGTGATATTTCAACAAGTGAAGTATCAAAAAATTGTAGCAGATGCAGATTTGTCTGATTTTGATGTTGTAATGAATCCGAAAAAAGTCGATCAGAATATCCAAGATTATCCGCAACTTTGTACTTATTTTTACGAATTTAATCTTTCGGATCCAACATTGCAAAAAAGTGCGGTAAGAAAAGCGATTGTTTCGATGATTTCTACCAAGAATTTGGTTGCAGATATTGCTCATCTTCATCCTAACAATACTTTTTTGCCAAAATCGATGCTAGGTGAGCAAGAATCTGTTTGGGAGCCAGTTGTTGCAGAACAGCTCTTTTCCCAAAATCAAATTAGTGAAACTCGTCCATTGAAATTACGTATTCGTTATGATGATTCATCTCTGAATCAAACCATTGCAATGCGATTAAATCATCAATTATCACAATCTGATTTATTACGAGTTGAAAATCAAGGGATGAGCTGGCAAGAATTGCAAACCGCCCGCACAAAAGGCGATTTTCAATTAATTCGTTCTGGCTGGTGTGCTGATTTTAATGATCCTGCAGCATTTCTAAATTTATTCTATTCAAAAAGCCCAGATAACAAAAATGGCTATAAAAATGCGGAATTTGATCGTTTATTTGAAAGTGCAATGACGACGACATCCGAAAAAGTGCGGTTAGAAAATTACGCGAAATTAAAAGGGATAGTTCAACAAGAGCATTTAGTGTTACCTATTTTTCAATATAGTACGCCAGTTTATCTCGCGCCAAGTATAATGGGTGCACAAGTAAATTCTGTCGGTGCCATTTATAGTAAAGATTTGTGGAGAAAGGTTCAAAGTCAATAATTGCCCTTGCAATCAAGGAAAGAATTCTTTAAGATTGGAGGCATTGGGGACAACTCCTACATCGTCCCCTTGCGATTATCTTAGATAACTGTTCCGGAACAGCTAACTAAACAACAGATAATCAAGAAAATGAAAAAGGCAATTTTTTTCATTTTACTTACTCCTGATAAGCCCCGCTCTTTGGAATACGAGACGGGGTTTCTCGTTTTTAGCAATATGCTAAAAAATCTTTTGATTATTCCATAACATAAAGTTTAAATAAAAAAGCCATACTGTTCAATATAACAGTATGGCTTTTTTAACATATCTTATTTGTTAAATAATCTCTTCCTGGCAATGTGGACAGGTCATTAAATGTTGTTCGTCATTGTTATGCACAATGTAATGCCCCATTTTTTTCGCTTTTGTATCAAGATATTTTGTGTTGTAGCGGTTTTCGCCTACATTAAGCGGTACTCGTTCAACCACGTTGATACCTGCTTTTTTCATGGTTTCTACTTTTTCTGGGTTGTTGGTCATTAAGCGAACTTTTTTTACACCAAGTAGCTCAAACATATCGGCACAGACTTCAAAGTTGCGTTCATCCGCTTTGAAACCTAAAGCAAGATTAGCTTCAATGGTATCCATTCCTTTATCTTGTAAAGAATAAGCACGGATTTTATTAATCAAACCAATTCCGCGACCTTCTTCACGATGATAAATTAAGACTCCGCGACCTTCTTCTTGAATTTGTTTTAATGCTGTCGCCAGTTGGAACCCACAATCGCATTTTAAGCTGTGAAGCGCATCGCCAGTTAAACATTCAGAATGGATACGTGCTAATACAGGTTCATCAGCATTAGAAATATCGCCCATCACTAAGGCTACATGTTCTTTTTTTGTATCTGGGAATTCAAATCCCACCATTTTGAAAATACCGTATTCAGTGGGTAAATTGGCTTGCGCAACTAGCTGAATTTTTGCCATAAAGTGATCCTTATTCGTAGTCATTTCTGTTAGAATGCGCGCGTTATTTTTTATTATCAAGGGGCGAGCATGTTCAAAAGGCTGTCATTATATACGTTATTACTTTGTCTTGTACCATTTTTTATTTGGGGTATTTCCTATCAATGGCATGGTAATAGCCAATTAACTCAAGCTGATTATTGGCTTTATTTGCTCACTGAAACGGGTAGCGTACCTTATGCGTTGATTACCTGTGTGTTATTTACGCTTTTGTTTGCGTTTTTATTTAAAAATCCAAAACAATGGCTATTAGGCGTAATTGTGATGGGGATTTCAGTTATTGCAACTCAAGCGGCAAAAACAGGGGCAAAAGCATTATTTGAAGAACCTCGTCCGTTTACCGTTTATCTAGCTGAGCAAACTCATTCAACGCCTGAAAACTTTTATAAAAATGACCGCACTTTGCGTGCTGAAATAGCTAAGAATTTTTATTCGATGGATGCTATCACACCAGCTTGGTTAGTTCATCATTATGAGAATGAAACGGGGTATTCGTTCCCTTCTGGACATACGATTTTTGCGGCAACTTGGCTAATGCTTGCTGTTGGCTTTACCCAATTATTGGGTAACCGTTCTTTTAAAGCAAAATTGCTGGTGGTGGGTATTGCAGTGTGGGGCTTATTGATGTTGATTAGCCGTGTGCGATTAGGCATGCATTACCCAATAGATTTATTGGTGGCGACATTACTGGCATGGTTGATTAATGGCATTATTTTTGCCTTTTTAAAGAAAAAGGCGATCTTCGTCATGAAATAGTATTAGGTGCTGACTTGTCTATACAAAATTGTGTGTTTTAAACCACCGTTCTATATTTTGAATAATAAATTGGGGAAGTAATATTTCTTGTTCTAAGAAAGTTTTATCCATGATGAAATAATTCATGTTTTTTAGATTTATTTCTGAAGGTTTTCTTTGTTTCCCTGATAGGTAATAATAGGTTGTCCACAATACTGGTAAAGAACTATTATTCCAAATATCTTCATATCTTTGAATTGAAGCATCAAACCAAAATCTAAACCAGCAGTGACGTTTATTTTTATATGTTCCTTTTTGGTTAGGACAGTCTGCTAATGTTAATAGAATATAAGGAATTTGATACTCTTCAAGTTTATTGTATTCCCAAATTTTTTGTTGATTAGCTAATATAATAAATTCAATAGGTTATAAGTTTTTTGCCGAAAAACTAATTTGACGATAATATTTTTGCCAATTTTTTCTGAATGAATTTTTTAATTCAGTCCATGCGTTTTATTTGGTGATAATGGAAAATATGATTGGTATAAATTGCTTTAGTTTAATTTTATGGGGCAGAATTCGCTTTTTGGGTAATTAGAAAAATTGCTATTAGAGGATGGCACTGTATTAACATTTTTCTCAAATAAAACTTGAGCACAAATAGGGCAGTGGCATTTGGGTGTAGTATCTTTTAAACCTAACGGTTTATTACCAAATTCAATAATGTACTCCTTGACAGTGATTAAAATTTCTTTGCTTGGATGGTTTTGCTTTTTCCATTTTTATCCTATTTGTTATACACTAAAGAATAAAGCATAACAGGCTTAAATTTTGATGAATTATCCACAGTACAAATAAGGCGTTATTAAAATAATTTACATTCTACTATAGGATAATAATTATTCTGATGATTGGATGAGTTTTCTAGATAATCATTCTGATAAAACAAAAGGATTACAGGTAAAATTACAGACTTGTGAGTATTTTGGGTTAGTATCAAAAAAGTATATAGGTACTGTAAGAGATAAATGGTAATACACAATATATTATTTTATTGTGGTTTTAAAATTACGATTTTGGTACTTTTAGTATAAAGTAAGGGCTATTTTTATTATTTACGAGCACCAAATATCGCAATCAATTCTTTCACTTTTACGCGTTTTTCTGGGTTTTGGCTAATAGAACGTTGGACTTTTACCCGTTTAAATTTAGCACCGTTATAAATTTCACGCGTAAATTTAGTATCGTGATTCGAGATCAATATCGAAATTTGTTTTTCTTTTTGTATAGATTTCGCTAAATCTGCCAAAGCACGTTGCTGCACTAGTCCAAACTCATTCCCTGCATAACCAGTAAAATTAGTCTCTTGTTGTAGCGGAGCATAAGGTGGATCACAATAAATCACCGAATCCTTATCGGCAAATTCAAAAGTTTTTTGAAAATCACAGCATAAAAATACCGCACTTTGCGCTTTATGAGCGAAATAACGTAATTCATCTTCTGGAAAATAATGAGTTTTGTAAGCTCCAAAAGGCACATTAAATTCATTCTTGCTGTTATAACGGCATAATCCGTTAAACCCAAAACGGTTCAAATATAAAAAAATAATCGAACGTTCGAAAGGATCTGTTGATGCATTGAATTGGCGACGTTTAGCATAGTAATAATCGGGTGTATTGGCATCATCAGCGAAGAAAATCGGCTTACAATCTTCAATATAACCCTCTACATTTTCTTTAACAATATTGAATAGATTGATTAAATCAGGGTTGATATCTGCCAAAATATAGCGTTCAAAATTAGAATTCAGAAATATCGCTCCAGCACCCACAAATGGCTCAATTAAGCAGTTTTTTTTGTTTGGAAAGGCTTTATTTATCTCGTCCGTTAAACGAAATTTTCCCCCCGCCCATTTTAAAAATGGACGGTGTTTTAACTTAGGTTTTAAAGATTGTTTTTTCGGACGTAACATCTTAATCCGTTTGAGTACAACGACGAATTGCGTTTAACACGAGGGTATGATCGGTATCATTCGCCACATAAGCTTGGCCTAGAGATTTGAGTAACACCAGACGCAATTTACCCGATAGAACTTTTTTATCACGCATCATATGCGGTAAATAGTCTTCTGGCTGCATCGTATCCGGTGATACGGTGGGCAAATTGGCACGAGCAAGTAATTTTTCAAGGCGAGACACATCTGCAATAGAAATATCTCCAAGTTCTTCCGAAAGCACCGCTGCCATCATCATTCCCGTCGAAACAGCTTCACCATGAAGCCAGTTTCCATAACCTAAGTGAGTTTCAATGGCATGTCCAAAAGTATGTCCAAGATTAAGCAATGCACGATCGCCTTTTTCTGTTTCATCTCTCGCAACAACATCTGCTTTAATTTGGCAACAACGAGAAATACAATGTTGAAGCGCCTCAGGATGCAAAGCGACAAGTTCATCAATATGTTGCTCTAGCCATTCAAAAAATTCGTAATCTAAAATGGCACCATATTTGATAACTTCGGCAAGCCCCGCGTTTACTTCACGTTTAGGAAGCGTATTAAGCGTGAGCGTATCAATAATAACCATTGATGGCTGATAGAACGCGCCAATCATATTTTTGCCTAATTCATGATTAACCGCCGTTTTACCGCCCACTGAAGAATCCACTTGTGAAAGCAATGTGGTTGGCATTTGAATTAAACGCACACCGCGCTGATAACTTGCCGCCACAAAGCCAGCAACATCGCCAATTACGCCGCCGCCCAATGCAATAATCGTGGTATCTCGCCCATGATTATCTTGCAAAAGTGCGGTGAAAATTAAGTTTAAAGATTCAAGTGTTTTGTATTTTTCGCCATCTGGCAATAAAACATGATCGACTACGCAACCACGTTTTTCCAACGCATAGATGACTGTATCAAGATAAAACTGTGCAACCGTGGGATTCGTTACAATCATCACGCGATCCCCACGTTTAATCGGGTAACTACGTTCATCTTGTAACAATCCGCTACCAATTAAAATAGGATAGCGACGCTCTTGCAATTCCACATTGACGCACAACATAATTTATCCTTAGGTGTGTTTAAAGCGCACCATTTAATCCATTCATATTATCAATTAAATCAACAATTTGATTTACCATTACTTTGGCATTTTGTTCATCAGTTGGCAAAGTGATGTCCGCAATTTCTTCATAAAGCGGATTGCGAATTTTTGCTAAATCTTCCAATACTTGACGAGGATTCTCTGCATCTTGGAGCAATGGACGTTTTTTATCACGTTGAGTGCGTTGGAATTGTTTTTCCACCGTTGTTTCTAAATAAATTACAATACCACGTGCTGATAAATAATTACGGTTTTCCTTAGAAAGCACTGCTCCCCCACCAGTTGAAAGTACAATACCTTGCATTTGTGTGAGTTCGTTAATAATGCGTTCTTCACGTTTTCGGAAGCCGTCTTCGCCTTCCAAATCAAAAATCCAGCTAATATCCGCGCCCGTACGTTCTTCAATCACTGCATCGGAATCAATAAAATCCATATTAAGCTGTTGTGCTAATTGACGACCGATAGTACTTTTACCTGCACCCATTGGTCCTACTAAAAAAATATTACGTTTTTCCGCCATTGTTTTTTATCTAATTAAATTAAAAGTGAAATAAAATTCGATCATTTCTAATGAAAATAAACTGCGTAAAAATGCAGAAGATAGAAAGATCTCCCAAAAAATGGGGTAGATTATCGCAATAAATCACCCTATTTTTCAACCTTTATAGGGAATTTATTTTCCACGAGAAAGCATCTAAATATGGAATAGTTAAAATTCTTAATCATCTATGAAGTCTTCAAACCTAGGACTAATAACAAAAATAGCGCGTTAAATACGCGCTATTTTTAGCCTATTTTTCAATTTTATTTTTTAGGTAATGCATCAGTTGAAGCATTAAATTTCACATTTGATGAAGTGTAAGCCTCAAAGTGCGGATGTTTTTTCATAAATTTTATGAAACTTTCTGCATCAGGCAAGTAGGTATCAACGCCTTCATATTTTGGATCGTTAAATAATTTACCAAAGGTTTTATAACCGTCTTTACCGCCTGCAACATAAGCATTTGTTCCGACAAGATAACGTTTGTTATCATCAATCGGTTCCCATTGTTGGGTTTGTTTATTCAAGACTTCAACACTCACTAAACGTTTACCTTCCGCATTTGGTGTTTCATTCGCTTCATAACGAATACCTGCACCATAAGGGAATGCGCCTGTAGAGCCATCAACCAAAGCAAATTGCATCGCATCTTCAAGCACTTGTTTCACTAACGAACCTTCCATTTTATAGGTATATAACGTATTCCCGAAAGGTAAGAAAGTATAAGCATCGTTAAAGGTTACATTGCCCGGTAAAATATCTGCGCGTACACCGCCAGCATTTTGAATAGTTAAATCCACTGTTTTGAGTTCGTTATACATTGTTTCTGCAATAAAACGCGTTGCAATAGAACCTTCTGGATTAGATCCTGCTTTATTTGGGATACGGTTTGCTGAACCACCTGGCATTGCAGAACCAGTGATAACGCCCACAATTTCTTGTGCTAAGCGATCTTTTTCACTTTTATATTTAGCAATAAGCTTATCGGTTTTTGCATCGTGATCATCAAGTGAAATACTTTTCATTGATTTTAAAGTATCAAGTGCTTTTTTACGTTCATCGCCAGTTAATTCAGCCCATTTACCTTCCGAATTTTTCACTTGAAGTTTATGAGAACTCATTAACACGTGAGGAATTTTACGAGTAATAGACGCTATACCTTCAGGACTGAATTTAACACCTAAATCCCCCACCACGGCAGAATAAGCCCAGCCTTCCATTACAAATACAGGCTCTCCATTTGGATTTTTAAATTCAAGTGGATATTCATAGATTACTGGAAGTTTTAAACTACGTAATTCATCATTTCCGTATAAATAATGTGAATCGCCAGTAACGATCACATCAATATCATTTACTTTTTGAGCAATTTCGATATTTTTTTCACTACCTGCGTGTGAAAGTAGGATAATTTTATTAATTCCTTGCTGTTTTAGCGCATTTGCCATAATTTGTGCAGTAGCAATTTCATCATAAAACTTCACATCCTTACCCGGAGAAGAGGAATTCACTGTTTTATTCACGGTATCTAAACCGATAATGGCAATTTTTTCTCCATCCACAGTGAAAATATCGTAAGGTTTCCATTTGTTATACAAAATTGAACTTTTATCAGGAATCACATTAGCTGAAAGCACAGGGATTTTTAATGGTTCAAGCAGTTTTAATAACCCTTCATTACCTGCGTCAAATTCATGATTACCTAAAGTAAAATAATGAAAATTACCTGCGTTCATCACAGCTGCATCTGCAGAACCACCAAACAGCGTGAAGTAAAGCGTACCAGTAATGGCATCGCCTGCATGCAGTACCAATGGATTTTTGTATTTTTTACGCAATTTGTTAAGTTTTGCATTGACAGCAGAAAAACCACCAATATCCACTTTGGTTTGCTGACCATTTAAATTAATCCGTGTTTCGTGCGGTTCTAAATAAGAATGGTGATCATTGATGTGCAAAATACTTAATTCCACAGCTTTGTGAGCTTGTGGTGCCTCTTTGGCAAGAGCTACACTAGTGAAAAGCATCGCAAATGTACTGAGTGCAAAGGTAGCTGATTTTTTGGATAAAAGCATAAAAACTCCTATTGGTAAGGGATTAATTTAAACCTTCTAGCATTGCTTGAAAGGTTTTGTAACGAATTGCATCATTATTGTGCTGTAAATTTTCTCGAGGTTGATCTAAATACGAGAAATCATCAACTTCCACACCTTTAAATTGGCGATTGAACATCATATTTGCTAAAGCAAGGCGAGACTTAATTTCTGAAGAAGGAGTAATCAAACTAATACGATTTTCAGTAATCGAAAAAATAGTCTGATTCGGAAAATCTTGACGTATTTGTTCAATAATTTTTTGAAATATACCTTTGGCATTCAAAGACAGTAATATAATTTGATCTGCTTTTGCTCCCCGCTCCATTAAAGTCTGAACAAATTGCTCTGAATTATCTGTTTGACGAATATAAATTTTTGCCTGATCATTTGCTAAAAAAGACACCAGTAAGTTTTTCTTCATTTCCTGAATTAAATTAGCATCAACAGTATTTATTGGCTCAAAGTATAAGTAATCAAGAAATTTAGGCGTGAGATTTTTATCTGTTTTAAAAATGCGAGTGAGGATTTTTTCGCTTATTTGGATCTGATTATCAAGAAATTGGGGAGGTAAAGAAAAAAGTGCGGTAAGTTTTTTTTGTAAATTTGTAATTTGTTGTTTGTCTTGTTTAGCTAAAGCCATTGAAAATTGTTGCTTCAAAGCCTCAGCTGATTCAGTGGATATTGATTGATGAGAAGATGGACTAGCTATTACACCTTGTTGAACACCAATAAATGATGCTAATCCAATTAACACAGAATGAAAACTAATTTTCATAATAAACCTCATTTAACTGATATTTTATCAAGCTAAAATACCGCTATACGCGTAAATTTGACCTAAAACAGCTGGATGCCTCGTATTATATCGCAAAACAAAATAAATTGTGAATGATAATTAAAAGGAATACAACCTACTTTATGCATACAAAACTTGCAATTTTGCTTGAAAAGTATAAAATTCGCAGGCTTTTTGTCTATATATACAGAGAAAAAAGTAAGCTATATTCTCAAATCACTTTCGAATTTGAGAATATTCTTTTAGTAATTAAACATTTAGAGGAAGGTTATGGTAACCATTCGTTTATCTCGTGGCGGAGCTAAAAAACGCCCATTTTATCAAATCGTAGTCGCTGACAGTCGTTCACCTCGTGACGGTCGCTTCATTGAACGTGTAGGTTTCTTCAATCCAATTGCACAAGGTAATGCAGAACGTCTTCGCATTAATCTTGAGCGTGTAAATCACTGGGTTGCTCAAGGTGCTTCACTTTCTGATCGTGTTGCGAGCTTGGTAAAAGAAGCACAAAAAGCAGCATAATTTTGCTTTTTGATTTAGTTCTCAAACTAAGATAGGTGAAAAATATGGAACAACAACATATTGAAGTTGTGGGCAAATTAGGCTCAACCTACGGTATTCGTGGGTGGTTGCGTATTTATTCATCAACAGAACAAGCTGAAAGCATTTTTGATTATCAACCTTGGTTTTTAAAAATCAAAGGTGAATGGCAATCAATTGAATTAGAAAACTGGCGTTATCATAATCACGAAATCATCGTTAAATTAAAAGGCGTTGATGACCGTGAAACTGCACAAATTTTAGCGAATGTTGAAATTGGTGTAGATTTATCTGTTTTCCCAGAACTAGAAGAGGGCGATTATTACTGGCACGATTTAATCGGTTGTACAGTCGTAAACTTAGAAGGTTATACAATGGGAACAGTAACAGAAATGATGGAAACGGGTTCTAATGATGTATTAGTGGTTAAAGCCAATACCAAAGATGCTTTTGGAAAACAAGAGCGGTTAATTCCGTTTTTGTATGAACAAGTAGTTAAAAGAGTCGATCTCACCACAAAAACAATTGAAGTGGATTGGGACGCTGGTTTCTAATCTCAAGTATGCACAAACGTAATGTAGTAGGCTTTTTATGTGGATAGGGGTAATTTCATTATTCCCCGAAATGTTTAAAGCGATTACGGAATTTGGGGTTACAGGTAGAGCCGTAAAACATAATCTTCTGAAAGTTGAATGTTGGAATCCAAGAAATTTTACATTCGACAAGCATAAAACTGTGGACGATCGCCCTTATGGTGGTGGCCCAGGAATGCTGATGATGGTGCAACCTTTACGGGATGCGATTCATACTGCAAAAGCAGCGGCAGGAGAAGGCGCAAAGGTGATTTACCTTTCGCCACAAGGACGTAAACTTGATCAAGACGGCGTAACCGAGCTTGCTCAAAATCAGAAATTGATTTTAGTATGTGGACGTTACGAAGGGATTGATGAACGGTTGATTCAAACTGAAATTGATGAAGAATGGTCAATCGGCGATTACGTTCTAACTGGTGGGGAATTGCCGGCAATGACATTAATTGATGCTGTTGCACGTTTTATTCCTGGTGTATTAGGCAAACAAGCCTCCGCAGAAGAAGATTCTTTTGCAGATGGTTTATTAGATTGCCCGCATTACACCAGACCGGAAGTGTTAGAAGGATTAACTGTACCACCCGTGCTGATGTCGGGACATCACGAAGAAATTCGGAAATGGCGATTAAAACAATCGCTACAGAGAACGTGGTTCCGACGCCCTGAGCTCTTAGAAGGCCTAGCTCTGACTGACGAACAACGTAAGCTGTTAAAAGAGGCGCAAGCCGAGCATAACAGTTAGTTTCAGTTACATCTAGGATCAATAAAGGATCAAACAATGTCTAACATTATCAAACAACTTGAACAAGAACAATTAAAACAAAACGTACCTAGCTTCCGCCCAGGTGATACTTTAGAAGTTAAAGTATGGGTAGTTGAAGGTAGCAAACGTCGTTTGCAAGCATTCGAAGGCGTGGTTATTGCAATTCGTAACCGTGGCTTGCACTCAGCATTTACTTTGCGTAAAGTATCTAACGGCGTAGGCGTTGAGCGTGTATTCCAAACTCACTCTCCAGCTGTAGATTCTATCGCAGTTAAACGTAAAGGTGCGGTACGTAAAGCTAAACTTTACTACTTACGTGAACGTTCAGGTAAATCAGCTCGTATTAAAGAGCGTTTAGGCGCATAATTCCATTATATTTAATGATAATCTAAAAAACCTTGGGATATTCCAAGGTTTTTTGCTATGTGGATCATGGTAATTTAATTAATCATTAGGATGATCGATTAAAATTCCTTATTTTACTTCAACAACGATATCGGATTCTGATTTAGGTTTCAATTTACCCACTTCATATAAATCAATGCCAGTATCTTTGGCTATTTCAATTATAGTTTGAACGCTATTAGGCTCAACAGCCACTAATAAACCACCTGATGTTTGAGGATCGCACAAAATCGCTTTTTGTTCTTCCGTTAATGCGCCAACTTTATGTCCATAACTTTCAAAATTACGCCCTGTTCCACCGGGTACGCAACCTTGAGCAATATAATCTTTTACTCCGTCCAAGGTTTTAATTTTGTCCGAAAAAACTACCGCACTTAGATTTGAACCTTCACAGATTTCAATTAAATGGCCAAGTAAACCAAATCCAGTGACATCCGTCATTGCTGTGACGCCATCCACTTGGGAAAATTGACTGCCAATAGAATTCATTTGGCACATAGCGGCAGTGGCTAAACCTTGATGTTCTGGCTTAAGTTTTCCTTTTTTCTCCGCCGTCGTCAAAATACCAATACCAAGCGGTTTTGTCATATAAAGCTTACAACCTGATTTTGCAGAAGCATTACGTTTTACTTTTTCAGTGTCAATCACACCTGTCACGGCTAAACCAAAAATAGGTTCAGGCGAATCAATGGAATGTCCACCCGCCAAAGCAATACCCGCTTGATGGCAAGCAAAACGACCACCATCAACAATTTTCTGTGCAACTTCTGCAGGTAATACATTGGTTGGAAAACCTAAAATAGCGATTCCCATAATCGGCTTACCGCCCATAGCAAAAATGTCACTAATGGCATTGGTCGCGGCAATTCGTCCAAAATCAAAAGGATCATCTACAATCGGCATAAAAAAGTCTGTGGTACTGATAATTGCAGTTCCATTACCAAGATCATACACCGCCGCATCGTCTGCAGTTTCATTGCCAACGAGCAAATTTGGATCATAAAATTTTTCCAGTTCTGAATGTAAAATTGTCCCTAACACCTTAGGCGAAATTTTACAGCCTCAACCTGCACCATGGCTGTATTGCGTCAGCCGAATTTTTTCTTCCATTTCTTATTTACCTTATTGAATATCCGTTTTCGAGAATATGACTTTCAAACCCTATTTTTAATCGTAAAGATCCTCACCATCTTTCCTTGTACGCAATAATTGCAAAATCCAAACATATTGCTCTGGAGATGGTGTAACAAAAGATTCTATTTCTTCGTTCATTGCTCGGGCTGATTGTTCAGGATCATCACTTAAATTCATTGCAGGATGAATTTCCATTTCATATTTGCCCGTTTCAGCGTTATAACGAGGAAACATTGGAATAACAACGGCTTTAGAAAGTTTTGCCATTTTATTTAACCCTGGCAATGTCGCTTTATAAGTCCCAAAGAAATCAACAAATACGCTTTGTTCCACCCCAAAATCTTCATCTGGTAAGTAATAACCCATTTCGCCTTTACGAACATGATTTAAAAAAGGTTTAATACCATTTTGGCGTGCGTGCATTTTTCCGCCGAAACGTTGGCGTGCAATCGTCCAAAGCCAATCCACCAATGGATTACGGTGTGGATTATACATAGAAGTCATTGGCATGCCTTGAGTGTGCAAAATAATGCCAGACGCATCAATCGCCCAGCCATGTGGCACCATAAGAATAATATTCTTTCCTTCAGCTTTTGCCTGTTCGATATGTTCAAGACCGATAAATTCGCTTCGTTTTTGCAAATGTTTCTTTGAACGGATTGCAATCTCACCAATTCCAAACATAACTTGTGTAACAACCGTAAACATTTTATCAATCACTTGCTCACGTTGTTGTTCAGTCCAATGAGGGAAACAATATTGCAAGTTAGTTTGTGCACGCGTACGCTGTTTCTTTGCTTTATGCCCAATCCAAATACCTAATTTTCCCGCAAATTTATCGCGCAGACGAAAAGGCACAAATGCTAACAACAATAAAAAGAAAATACCAAGCCAAATCCCCCAATATTGAGGCTTTAAATACGACCATGAAAAGTGCGCTTCATAGCCCACTCTCGCCGTCAAACGTAAATTTTGTTGATTATCCGACATAATAAAATGTAATTAATTTTAACCGCACTTTTGCGCGCTTTCCGAATTAAAAATGAAACCAACCCTGATCGTAAATCATTTTAGCCGTCATCATAAAAGACATGATAACAACCATCGGTCGAATCAAGGTTTTACCTTTCGTCATCACCATTTTGGCACCTAAATTTGCACCTAAAATGCTCCCAGCCATCATCACGAAACCCACTTTCCAAAGAATTTGTCCACCCAATAAGAAAAGCGCAAAAGAAGCAAGGTTCGAAGTGAAGTTCATCACTTTTGCATGTGCCGTCGCTTTCGGGAGATTAAATCCTAGCAAAGTAACACAGGCTAAACTCATGATTGAGCCAGTCCCTGGTCCAAAGAAGCCATCATAAAAACCTAAAAATGGGCTAACTAAAAGACCAAATAACATGTAACTTAAACGCTGTTTTCGATCTTCATCACCTAATTTAGGGGTAAATAAAAAATATAGACCAATAGCTAAAATCAAAAAAGGCAGCATTTTTTTGAAAATCGCCACGTCAATTGATTGAATTAATAATGTACCTAGGGCTGAACCTAAGAAAACCCAAATCAAAATAAACCAAATATCGCGTAAATTGACCGCTCTTTTTCGCAAGAAATAAAGGCTTGCGGATAATGCACCGCCCATAGCTTGCAATTTGTTGGTGCCTAACGCCATTGCTGGTGGCATGCCAGTCATAAGCAACGCTGGAATAGTAATTAATCCACCACCGCCAGCAATTGCATCGATAAATGATGCGACAAAACCAACACAAAACAATATTGCTAAAAGATCAATGCCGATATCCATATTGATTTACCTTAATGCTATTCTAACCATTCACTCCGATTCGGGGAATTTAAAATTTGTTGGCACAAAAACGGCTCAGGCGGTGTAACTTTAGGTTTGCTCACTGAAGCACCTGGTTTTGGCGGTTCAAACCAAGAATATAATTCGTCTCCACAACCATCACCAGCAGGCACAGGCGCTTGATTTTCACAATAAGATGCATCTGCGGGGCAAGTTAAACGAACATGAAAATGAGAGTTGTGTCCATACCAAGGACGAACTTTGTGTAGCCAACCGCGATCATTGCCAGCGGTTTGACATAATTTTACCTTAATCGCAGGATTAACAAAAATACGCGTCACATTTGGATCTTGTGCGGCTAACTTGATTAACGTCGCATGATTGCTATTCCATACTCGTTCATCCACTCGTTGCGCCTTTCTATCTACAACTAATAAACCTTTACCATCAGAATTCAGCGCATCGGCGTCTGACATTTCGCCCATTCTTAACCAAATATCCGCATCTAATCCCATCTGATGGCTAGCATGACCCGTTAAAAACCGCCCGCCACCCGGCATGGCAATATCACCCACTAACATAGTTGGTAACCCAGCAGCTTTAGCTCGCTGCCCCAAACGTTCAATATACTGAATCATATTTGGATGACCATAATAACGATTGCGATTCATACGAATAACTTGGTAACCTTCACCTTTCGGCGGTAATGCTTGCGCTCCAATAATACACCCGTTGGTATAACTACCAATAGGACTTGCTTTACCATCTTCACTTGGAATAGGGCGTTTCACTTTTTTCCAATCTAGAGGAGACGCAACAACGTTCAGAGAGAAAAGTGCGGTAAAAATTATGGTTGTTTTTAATAAAATTTTATTCATTCTAAAGTTTTGCTGTAGGTAAGTATATCCTAGGTCTTGCCGTGGGTAAGTATATCCTAGGTTTTACCGTGGGTAAGTATATCCTAGGTTTTGCCGTGGGTAAGTATACCCACGGTTAGAAAAATAGTTCCCCTTTGGGGAACTTTACACTTACCCCAAAGGGGTAGCATCAAACTAACCTAGGGTATACCTACCCTAGGCACAGACTCCCATCTTATACTAAGATTATTTACACTGAGCCTTAAAACGTAAGAGATGATCTAATAAGACAATCGCCACCATAGCTTCCGCAATTGGCACAGCACGAATCCCCACACAAGGATCGTGACGACCTTTTGTTACAACTTCTACGGGTTTACCATTAAGATTGATTGAACGACCAGGAATCGTAATGCTTGAAGTTGGTTTTAGTGCAATAGTGGCGATAATTGGCTGTCCTGAACTAATTCCGCCTAAAATGCCGCCTGCGTGATTACTTTCAAAGCCATTAGGTGTCATTTCATCACGATGTTCCGAACCACGTTGTTCAACCACTGCAAAACCATCACCAATTTCGACGCCTTTTACTGCATTAATTCCCATTAATGCGTGAGCAAGATCTGCATCTAAACGGTCAAATACTGGCTCGCCCAATCCTACAGGTACATTTTCTGCAATAACAGTAAGTTTTGCACCAATAGAATCTCCTTCTTTTTTAAGTTCACGGATCAATTCATCGAATTTTTCTACCGCACTTTCATCAGGGCAAAAGAATGGATTGCTGTTTACCTTTTCCCAATCAATTTCTCCGATGATCTGTGGCGAAATTTTCACATGACCGATTTGACTTAAAAAACCACGGACTTCAATACCAAAATGTTCGCGTAAATATTTTTTTGCAATCGCTCCCGCTGCAACTCGCATCGCTGTTTCACGCGCTGAAGAACGCCCACCGCCACGGTAATCACGGATGCCATATTTTTGCTGATAGGTAAAGTCTGCATGACCAGGGCGAAAACGATCTTTAATCTCGCCATAATCTTGCGAACGCTGATCAGCATTTTTAATGATCATCCCAATACTTGTGCCTGTAGTTTTTCCTTCAAACACACCAGATAAAATTTGAACTTCATCGTCTTCACGACGCGGCGTGGTATATCGTGATGTCCCAGGTTTACGACGATCTAAATCTGGCTGAATATCTTGCTCAGATAATTCAAGATTTGGCGGTACCCCATCAACGATACAGCCTAATGCAATCCCATGTGACTCCCCAAAGGTCGTCACACGAAAAAGTTGTCCAATTGTATTACCTGCCATAATTTCCCCTTATTTTTTTACATCAACAAAGGGAATTTCTTCGCCAGTGTCATTATTTTTGATAAATACATCTAATTGATTAAAGGCAATATCAATATTATGTTCTGCAAATAATTCATTAATACGGCGATTAATAGCATCTGTAGTACTGGTACGATCTCCAACTTGTTCTACATAAACACGTAATTCGTGATCCAAAGTACTTGCACCAAAAGTTAAAAAATAAGCAGATGGTTTAGGATCGCGTAAAACAGTCGGCTGTTCATCAGCTGCTTGAAGTAATAATTGACGAACGAGTGTTAAATCAGAACCATAAGCAACACCAACACTAATCACTAAACGTGTCATCGTGCTAGATAATGCCCAATTGGTTACTTGACCTGTCACAAAAGATTTATTTGGCACAATAATTTCTTTGCGATCAAAATCAATTAATGTAATTGCACGAATACGAATTTTCGCTACAGTACCGCTCACTCCATTAATGGTTACGACATCGCCAACTCGGATTGGGCGTTCAAATAGCAAAATAATGCCCGACACAAAGTTTGCAAAAATTTCTTGCATACCAAAACCAAGACCAACGGAAAGTGCGGCAAATAACCATTGTAATTTTGACCAAGACATTCCTAAGGTTGCAAATGCCCACGCACCACCAATGGCGATAAAAATATAAGTGAGCAATGTCGTAATCGTATAAGGCGTACCTTGTGAAAGATTCACGCGAGAGAAAATTAATACTTCCAAAATACCTGAAATATTACGAACCAACACATAAGTAATTCCTAGGATAACCAAAGCAACAAGAAGATTAAATAAAGTAATGCTTTCTATTACAGTGCCAGCATCGGTTGTCGTGGTTTGTTGCCAAAGTGTAATTTCACGTAAATAGCTCACTACTGTGACTAAATCTGACCATACATAGTAGAAAATCCCCAATAATGCTGTCCAAATAAAGAGATCTACAAAACGTAATAATTGGCTACGCACATCATTTAACGCTAAACCTTCCTCTGGCTCTCCCACTGCAACCACATCATCAGAGGAAATATTTTCATAATTATTTTCAAGTGCTTTTTGACGACGTTTTTCTGCTAAACGGCGATGTGCTAAACGACGAGAAGAAACCGTAATACCACGGTAAATCGTATTACGTACTAACCACCATACACACCAAGCAATATAAGAATGAATAAAATGCTCAATTAAATTTAAAGCAGTGTAATAATAGCCTAAAACAATAAGTACGATTAGTCCCACAGGAATTAATCTTAAACCAATTTGTACAATTCTTATTAACCAATGATGTTTATTTGTTTCAGGTTCATAAGAGCGAAGTACTCGATTAAAGCGAGGAGCAATAATCGCCGCACAGAAAATTAGAGCTGTAATAGTATTAATTTGACCTAACACATCATTAGCTAAACCTGCATCAGTGACATTGCTAAACACAGAAGTATTTAAAAGCAATACAATCACAATAATAATGCGTTGGATAACACCACGAAAACGTTGTGCATTCTCTTTTGAAGATTCAAAATGATTAACAAAAATACCATTTGGACGGAACAATGAAATCCAAAATGTAAAGAACCACCAATAACCTGCCATACTAAATGACCAATGCCAAAATTCTTCTGGATTTTTGAAGAAAAAGAAGCCGATCATTTGGCAAACGGCTAAAAACCAAAGTGTACTAGAAAGCGTTAAAAACGCAGTTAATAACAGGGCAAGTGGAGTACTCCACTGACTATCTGTATCTAAGCGATGTATTTCACGATTAATTTTGTTTAATTGTTGTTTAATACGATTTTTAAATTTAAAAATTGCACCACCTACAATAAATAACCCTAAGAAATACATAAGTAAATAAGGTAAATTGTCATAATTAGTTGGAAAACCTAATTTTTTCAACATACCATTAAACTGTTCAATTAAAGCTCTTGGCAGCATTTTTATCCAATCTAAATTAATGGGATTATTACTTTTCACCCAAAAACTTTGCTGCTCTAATTTAGATTGAATTTGATCACTGATTTGTGTAATTTGCTGCTGCGTTAATTCCAAAGAAATCGCGAGATTTAATTGATTATTTAAAGATTTAATCAGATCAGATGTCATTTTTCGACGCTCAGTTAATAGCGTTTTAACCTGCGTTCTTTCTGCCTCAGTAAATTGTTTTCCATCTTCACTTTCAACTTTATTAATATAGTTATTTAGATCATAAAGTTCATTGCGTTTTTGAGTAATGTCAAAAATATGCACACGCAAATCGGCAATTTGTTTTGATAAACCTTGAATATTTAAGTTAGTCGGTAATTTTTGTTTTTGTTGCTGGATAATACGTGAAAGAACTAACGTGCCTTGTAATGCACTAATTTGTTCATCAATAGTATGTTGAGTTTGAGTGAGGCTATCTAAAATATTCCGCATTCTTAACTCATCTTGAGTTAATGAATTCGCTTTTTCTGTTTGTTGTAATAGATACTGACCAAGCTGTGCATTGCGATCAAGTTCTTTTTGAATGTAATCATTTTGCACAGTTTTTTGCTGTTGCTGCTGAGCTTGTTCTAGTTGATTTTGTGATTGCTGAAGATTTTTTTGATTAATGACTTCTTGAATCGCAATAATATTTTGTTGTTGCACCTGCAAACGTAAATTCAATAGGTCGTAACGACTTTGATAAAGTAAAGAAAGCTGATCATTATTTTTTAATAAATTTTGATTATAACTATTCTTTAAATCAATCAGTTGTAATTCAATCTGATATTGTTTTCGTAATGCGCTACCAATATCATTATTGGCCAATTGTTGATTAATTTGCTGAGTGCGTACAACATTTTCCGTTAATGCCGCTTGAGCTCGTTCAGAAATAGAATTTTGCCCTGCCAATTGTGCATTTGCCGCGCCTAATGCGTTTTGCGTATCTTGTAATTGATCATTTAACTTAGCGAGACTATTTTGTAAATCGTCCTGTGACTGTGCATTATAATCAGTACTTGTTGCTGTTTCTTGTTGTTTTTTTAATGCTTGAATTTCTGCATTATTCTTTCTAATTTCACTCTCTGAATGGCTTAATGTTGTTTGCAATGCATCATTGATTTTTTGTTGAGCTTGAATTTGCTGCAATAAATCAATTGATGTTTGTAATTCTGCTAACAACGTATTTTTTGCTTCCCCCTCACTCATTTTTTGAGCGTTAGCCAAATCGGCTTTAAGCGATTGCTCCGTTGGTAATACATTTGTTGAATTTGCCCCTAATGCCCCTTGTGAAACACTAAGGGTAAACATTGCCGAGGCAAAAAGTACGGTAAAAAATGGAGGTGTTTTCATAAGTTTCCTAATCATTATTTTTTCCTAATCTAAATGGTAAAATTAATTTATCTTATCTTGCTTTGCCAGCCAATCGGCAAGCTGTTTACGTGAGATCTTAATGCCTTTCCCAAGCATCAGTGGTAAAGGATAATATGCAATAGGTTGTTTAAAACGTGCGAGTTTATCTTGTAAAAAAAACATTAAATTTTCAACCGCACTTTTGCTAAAGGATTCATTAAAATCCACTAAAGCGACAGGACGCTGACCAAATTCTTTGTTTTTTTGTGGTAAAACAAACACTTGATTAACTGAAGAATGTTGAATAATCACTTGTTCAATTTCTTCTGGCTGAATATTTTCGCCACCAGAAATAAACATATTATCAAGTCGTCCGATAATAACAAGTTCGCCCTCTTGCCAAACACCTTTATCTTTTGTCGGAAGCCAACCTTGGTTATTCGTTAATGAAACAATTTGTCGATCCTTCCAATAACCCATCGCCAAACCCGCACCTTTCAGCCAAACTTCATCATTTACTAAGCGATATTCTCTGCCTAAGAGCGGTTGCCCCACACCTTGTTTTTCATCAGATTTTTTGGCAAAAACTGTCGAAGCCATTTCCGTCATTCCGTAGCCAGAATAAGTTTCAATACCATATTTCACTATTTTTTTCGTGAGTTCAGCAGGAATATGCGTACCACCAAGTAAAATATGACGTGTAGAAAATGAAATAATCGAATTTTCCTGTAAATAATCTAACAAACGTTGTAATTGCGTTGGCACAAGAGAAACGTGGGTCGTTTCTAATAATGAAGCATAAAAATCATCTTTTGGGAAATGTAATTGTGCACCACAATATAACCAACGCCAAACAATACCTTGTCCTGAAACGTGATATAAGGGTAATGAAAGTAACCAAGATTGATTACAATCAAACTTCATTAAGTTACATACCCCTTTTGCATTATCCAAATGCGCTTGGACATTATGCACAACTGCTTTTGGTAAGCCTGTAGAACCAGAGGTTAGCGTCATCGTCGCAGGACGAAAAAAATTAGCTTTTTGTGTAAAAGCATCAATTTCTTGCAAATTCAGCAAATCTTTATCATAAAAACAAAAATCAATTTGATAAAACTCACATAATTCTGCAATTTTTTCTTGTGGAAAAGCAGGATTGATGCCTAAAACTTTTGCGCCAAGCTGAATTGTCGCCAGATATAAAAATAAAATTTTCTCTGAATTTTTTCCCACAAAAGCAACCGCACTTTCCGCATTTACGCCTTTTTTTTGTAAAAAAGCCACCGTTTGGTTAATCTTTGTAGTTAATTCTATCCAAGTAAGCGCATCGCTCTGCGTAGTACGTAAAGCGATTTTATCTGAGAAATCAGGTTGAATAGCAAAATTTTGCCAAGGATACATTATTAATTTACCGTGAAATATGATCGCACTTCATCAATCAATGTTTCAGGTAATTCCATAGATTGCATTGCACCTTCTAGCATCAACATTTTTCGTCCACTATTTGTATTGGTAATAACCCAATAAGGCGTATCTGGAATTTGTTTTGGTTTTGTATGATTGCCAGCCATTAATAATGTCGCTTCGTCACGTGCAAAGTAAACTCGAGTACGTCCTTGTAAAGATTCCGTTGCTTGCGCAAAACTTTCAGGATTTGTACGATAAAGCACACGTAAAATCGCTAAGAAACGCACCACCGCCTTACTTTCTTCTTGAAATTCAGTTGAATTTAATAAAGTTTGGACTTTTTCTACTATCTGATTAATTGCGGTTATTGATTGCTTTTTTGTTGTTTTGATATTTACTTCTTTCACATTAATAGCCTGTTCTGGCTTTTGATCTGCGGATTTGTTAGTTTCTGCTGAAGTAAGAACTAAATCATCAACACTTGAAGTATGCACAGGTAAACTAAGCAAACGGCGTAAAATATCCGAAGCACTTTCCCCAATAGAGCGGGTTTGGCTCGCAATATATTGGTATAATTCTTCATCTACTTCAATGATCTTCATTTTTATCTCTCTGTTTGCTAAAATTTTTTTCAATTATAACGACTTCTTTACAAATTCTCACGTAAAAATTATGGCAAAATCATTACTCAATTATCAATTTCATCAAGTAAAACAAACGATTAATACACCTGTTTTAATTTTTATTCACGGTTTATTCGGCGATATGGATAATCTCGGCGTTATCGCGAGAGCTTTTAGTGAACATTACAGTATTTTACGTATTGATTTACGCAATCACGGCCATAGTTTTCATTCGGAAAAAATG
The DNA here is from genome assembly GCF_001457655.1 of Haemophilus influenzae. Taxonomy (NCBI): domain Bacteria; kingdom Pseudomonadati; phylum Pseudomonadota; class Gammaproteobacteria; order Pasteurellales; family Pasteurellaceae; genus Haemophilus; species Haemophilus influenzae. Next base: position 889,314 of record NZ_LN831035.1, read on the forward strand.
AATTATCAACTGATGGCTGAAGATGTTATCGCAGTAATCCGCCACTTAAATTTATCCAAAGTGATATTAATTGGTCATTCTATGGGGGGAAAAACCGCCATGAAAATCACCGCACTTTGCCCAGAATTAGTCGAAAAATTAATCGTAATTGATATGTCCCCTATGCTTTATGAGGGATTTGGTCATAAAGATGTTTTTAATGGCCTATTTGCGGTAAAAAATGCAAAGCCTGAAAATCGTCAGCAAGCCAAACCGATTTTAAAACAAGAAATTAATGATGAAGACGTTGTACAATTTATGTTGAAATCTTTTGATGTTAATTCAGCTGATTGTTTTCGTTTTAATCTTACCGCACTTTTTAACAATTATGCCAATATTATGGATTGGGAAAAAGTACGTGTATTTACGCCAACTCTTTTTATTAAGGGTGGAAATTCCTCTTATATAAAAATAGAAAATAGCGAAAAAATTCTAGAACAATTTCCTAATGCAACTGCCTTTACGATTAATGGCAGTGGACACTGGGTTCACGCCGAAAAACCTGATTTTGTTATTCGTGCAATTAAACGATTTCTAAATAAGAATTAAGTAGTTTAAGTGAGAATGCTTTTATGATATAGTTCGCCAAATTTGGATAAGCCTTATAATCGATAGATTAAATTTAATATAAAAAAGGAAATAAAAATGGCAATAGTTGGTCTTTTTTATGGTAGTGATACTGGAAACACTGAAAACATCGCAAAACAAATCCAAAAACAATTAGGTAGTGATTTAATTGATATTCGTGATATTGCCAAAAGTAGCAAAGAAGATATTGAAGCATACGATTTCTTGCTTTTCGGTATTCCAACTTGGTATTACGGCGAAGCACAAGCAGACTGGGATGACTTTTTCCCAACACTCGAAGAAATCGATTTTACAGATAAACTTGTAGGTATTTTCGGTTGTGGCGATCAAGAAGATTATGCAGATTATTTCTGTGATGCTATCGGAACTGTGCGCGATATTATAGAGCCACACGGTGCAATTGTGGTAGGAAATTGGCCAACAGAAGGCTATAATTTTGAAGCTTCGAAAGCCTTATTGGAAGATGGCACTTTCATCGGATTATGTATTGATGAAGATCGCCAACCAGAGCTTACCGCAGAGCGTGTAGAAAAATGGTGTAAACAAATTTATGATGAAATGTGCTTAGCTGAATTGGCTTAGTATGTTGTGCATAATAGGAAGAAAAATTATGTCTGAAGAAAATATTAAATTACTCAAAAAAGTGGGATTAAAAATTACAGAGCCTCGCTTAACTATTCTCGCTTTAATGCAAAATCATAAAAATGAACATTTTTCTGCAGAAGATGTTTATAAAATTTTGCTGGAACAAGGTTGTGAAATTGGATTAGCCACAGTTTATCGTGTGCTTAATCAATTTGATGAAGCACATATTGTAATCCGTCATAATTTTGAGGGAAATAAATCCGTTTTTGAGCTTGCTCCAACAGAACATCACGATCATATTATTTGTGAAGATTGCGGTAAAGTATTTGAATTTACGGATAATATTATTGAACAACGTCAGCGTGAAATCAGTGAAAAATACGGCATAAAATTAAAAACGCATAACGTGTATCTTTACGGCAAATGCAGTGATATTAATCATTGTGACGAAAACAATTCAAAATAAATAATATCTAAGGCGACAAAATGTCGCCTTTCTTATATTCAAATTTCATCCTAAAAAATAACCGCACTTTATTACAGTGCGGTTATTTAGTTTAACTTTTTTATTTGTTAATAAACGCCTTGGGCTAACATTGCATCAGCCACCTTAACAAAGCCTGCTACATTTGCCCCAACAACATAGTTAATGTTTTCTTGACCTTCAATTGTGCCGTATTTTTTACAGTTTGCGTGAATATCTAACATAATGCGATGTAATTGAGCGTCCACTTCTTCTGCTGTCCAATATAAACGTTGTGAACTTTGTGCCATTTCTAAACCAGAAGTAGCAACACCACCAGCGTTGGCAGCTTTACCCGGGCCAAATAATACATCTGCAGCTAATAATGCTTCTGTTGCTTCAATTGTTGTTGGCATATTCGCACCTTCAGCCACTAATTTCACACCATTTTTAATTAAACGTTGTGCATCAGAAAGTTCTAATTCATTTTGAGTTGCACAAGGAAGCGCAATATCAACTTGCACTTCCCAAGGGCGTTTACCTTCAAAATATTGCAAACCAAACAGTTCTGCATAATCTTTCACACGACCACGTTTTACATTTTTAATTTCTAAAAGTGCGGCTAATTTTTCAGTAGTAAATCCATTTGGATCATAAACATAACCTGATGAATCAGAACAAGTTACTACTTTTGCACCAAGAGATAATGCTTTTTCAATAGCATATTGTGCTACATTACCAGAACCAGAAACTGAAACTACTTTACCTGCAAAACTATCGCCTTTTTCAGCAAGCATTGCTTGAGCAAAATAAATTAATCCATATCCCGTTGCTTCCGGACGAATTAAACTACCACCGAAAGAAAGACCGCGACCAGTGAAAACACAGGCTGATTGGTTTGATAATTTTTTCATATAGCCAGCTAAATAGCCAACTTCGCGCCCACCAACACCTATATCGCCTGCGGGAACATCTGTATCAGCTCCTACGTGACGATAAAGTTCAGCCATTAATGCTTGGCAAAAACGCATAACTTCAGCATCAGATTTGCCTTTAGGATCAAAATCTGAACCGCCTTTTGCTCCGCCCATAGGCAATGTTGTTAAAGCATTTTTAAAGATTTGCTCAAAACCTAAGAATTTTAAGATAGATAAATTTACTGATGGATGGAAACGCATTCCCCCTTTAAATGGGCCTATGGCACTATTAAATTGTACACGAAATGCTCTGTTTACTTGCACTTGCCCTTTATCGTCAGTCCACGCCACACGGAATTGAAATGCACGTTCAGGCTCAACTAAACGTTCTAATAATGCTTCTGAACGATATTTAGGATTGGCTTCTAAAAAAGGCCAAATTGATGTGAATACCTCGCGAACCGCTTGTAAAAATTCAGGTTGATAACCATCGCGTTGAGCAACTTTTGTTAAAAATGCGTCTAAGGAAGCAACTTTTGACATAATGAATTTCCCTCTTTGTTGATGTTGTGTGTATTGTATTTTTTATTGTATACGCCTCGTGAAGCGCATAGACAATATGCAATGGCTAATTTAATCTTGCAACCATTTTTATAAAGGAAATTTAAAGAAAAGGAAAAAGTAAAGAAATTATCTAAAAAATATCGTATTTATTAGATAAAAAATAAAAAACGACAGAAAACCATCAGGTAATGATATTTTCAATAAAAATATAGAGCAGACTACAAATCATATTTCTAGTAAATCACTACGAAAATATGTTTTATGAAAAAACAAAATTAGGGTTATATCAATATAATAAAAACGGGGGCAAAGCTCCCATACTATTAACAATTAAGTTCATCATTGTGTTTTTTCTGATTCATCATTATTTTTAACCGCACTTTCGTCGTCTTTTGGTTGATAAAATCGAGCGACCAATAGACCGAGCTCAAACAGCAAGCACATCGGTATGGCAAGCAAAGTTTGTGAAAAAACATCAGGAGGCGTTAAAAGCATTCCAATAAAAAATGCTGCAACAATAATATAAGGGCGTTTTTCGGAAAGAGCCTTTACAGTGGTAATACCAGTCCAGCAAAGTAGAATAATCGCAATTGGCACTTCAAAACAAACGCCAAAAGCTAAAAATAACGCTAAAGCAAAATCTAAATAACTACTAATATCTGTTGCGATGGTAACGCCTTCTGGGGCTGTTTGTGTAAAGAAGCTGAATACAAGAGGAAAGACGACATAGTAAGCAAAAGCAACACCGCAATAAAATAAAATCGTACTGGAAAATAACAACGGATAAATCATCCGTTTTTCGTGCTGATATAAAGCAGGTGCAATAAAAGCCCAAATTTGATAAAGCAAATAAGGGACAGAAATAAAAATTGCAACAATCGCAGTTAATTTAATTGGCGTAAAGAAAGGAGTTTGAATATTGGTTGCAATCATTGTTGCGCCTTTTGGCATAACAGCCGTTAAAGGTGCAGCAACAAAATGATAAATATCATTGGAAAAATACACCAAAGCAACAAAAACCAACACTACACAAATCACACAGCGTAATAAACGGTTTCTTAGTTCAACAAGGTGCGTAATTAAAGGTTGAGATTCATCCACATTACTCATAAAAACTCGCTATGATTTAGTTTTTGAAGATTGAGATTTTGACGCTGGAGCGATTTCAATATCATCAGGAGGATAATAGCTAGATAAATGTGTGTTCAGTTCTACTTTCTCGTGAGTTTCAAGTGCGGTCAAATCTGTAGGTGTTTTTTCTGCTTCAGATAAAGTTTCTGCAGCCTCCTCAACTGAGATTGCATTTTGAGGTTTTTCTGCATTTTCAGCCGCATTTTTGATTTCTTTGATTTGATCTTCCACCGTTGTACCAGCTTGAGCTGCTTTATCTTCTAGCTCCGCTTTCATCTTATCTGCTTGAGCTTTTAATTCTTCCACCGTTTTACTCAATTCTGGTGAAAGGGCTTGCAAGTTAAGGGATTCCGCTTTTTTAATACTATCTTGTAATTCTTGCAATTTTAGCTCTTGTTTCAACTCATTTTGAACGTTAGCAGCTAAACCACGAATTGTTTTTACCCAATCCATTACAGTGCGAATTGCTATAGGCAAACGTTTCGGGCCTAATACAACCAATCCCAAAACCATTAGTAAAATAAGTTCTGAAAAACCAATATCAAACACGGATTAAGCCTGCTCTTTCTCTTTTATATTTTCTTTTTTTGCAGACGCTGTTTCATTATCTATAGACTTAAATTCCGCATCTTTTACTTTTTCATCTTCTTTCATCGCCTTTTTGAAACCTTTCACTGCTGCACCAAGATCTGAGCCAGCATTTCTTAATTTTTTCGTGCCAAAAATCAATAAAATAACGACTAATAAAATAATCAGTTGAGCGGGGGATAAACCAAACATAATAAACTCCGTTCTGTAAAAAAGAAAAAATTTGGCTCGGAATATACTCTTTTTAGCCATTTAGAACAATAGCTATAGGAGATTATTTTTATGTTATCCTGATCTTGATCACAAAACCTGATTTTTAACTTATTGATGTAATAAAAAAGTTAAAATTTATCTATCTCTAAAAATTGTATTTTTCTTCTAATTCTGTGATGTGAGCACTTTTATCCTTTTAGCTCGTTTCAGGAATTTGCGGTAAATTCACAGCTTTTACCGAGCCTAGTGCTTTCGCTTTTTGGTAAAACGCTAATTTGTATTCAAGCAAATCTAAATAACGTTTTAATTCGGCAATTTGACACTTTACATTTTTTGTTTGATTTTCAAATAAGGAAAGGCGTTCTTCAATAGTATCGTCGCCAATGATGGTACATTCTGCAAAGCGTTTGATGTCTTTTAAGCTCATTCCTGTATTTTTCAAGCATTGTAATAAACTCAACCATTGCAAATCCTTGTCGGTAAAACGGCGATTACCGTATTCATCACGTCCGACATTAGGTAACAAGCCTTCTTTGTCATAAAAGCGTAAGGTGTAGGCGGAAATGCCTATTTTTTCAGCAGCTTTAGCGGTGGTGTAAGTCACTTTTTATTCCCTTTAAACAAAAATGGTAAAAAAACACTTGCTTTAGAGTGAACTCTAAAGTGTAAACTGTTGCTATCTTGCTTACGTAAGGCAACTTTGTCAATGGATTAAGAGGAAAAACAATGGAAATTAAACAAATCAACTCAACCATCAAATCTCGTGCGGCGGTAGCATTCGCCCCAAATCAACCCTTACAAATTGTGGAAATCGACGTAGAAATGCCTCGCAAAGGCGAAGTGTTAATTCGTAACACGCACACGGGCGTTTGCCATACTGATGCGTTTACGTTATCAGGAAGCGATCCTGAAGGGGTATTCCCTGTGGTGCTAGGACACGAAGGTGCGGGTGTGGTTGTTGCGGTTGGCGAAGGTGTGTTAAGCGTAAAACCGGGCGATCACGTCATTCCTCTTTATACTGCTGAATGTGGCGAATGTGAGTTTTGTCGCTCGGGTAAAACCAACCTATGCGTCTCAGTGCGTGACACGCAAGGTAAAGGCTTAATGCCTGATTGCACGACACGTTTTTCTTATCAAGGTCAGCCGATCTATCACTATATGGGCTGTTCGACTTTCAGTGAATACTCAGTTGTTGCAGAAGTTTCACTGGCGAAAATCAACCCAGAAGCCAACCACGAACAAGTATGTTTACTTGGCTGTGGCGTTACCACAGGTATTGGTGCGGTACATAATACGGCAAAAGTGCAAGAAGGCGACTCTGTTGCCGTGTTTGGCTTGGGTGCGATTGGTTTAGCGGTAGTGCAAGGTGCACGTCAAGCCAAAGCCGGCCGTATTATCGCCATTGATACCAATCCTGCAAAATTTGAGTTGGCAAAACAGTTTGGTGCAACGGATTGTTTAAACCCTAATGATTACGATAAGCCGATCAAAGATGTGTTGTTAGATATTAATAAATGGGGCATTGACCATACCTTTGAATGTATCGGTAATGTAAACGTAATGCGTCAAGCATTAGAAAGTGCTCACCGTGGCTGGGGACAATCCATTATCATCGGCGTAGCGGGTGCAGGACAAGAAATTTCAACGCGTCCGTTCCAATTGGTAACAGGCCGTGTTTGGAAAGGCTCGGCATTTGGTGGCGTGAAAGGTCGCTCTGAACTTCCGCAAATGGTGGAAGATTCAATGAAAGGCGACATCCAGTTAGAACCGTTTGTGACTCACACAATGCCACTTGATCAAATTAATGAAGCCTTTGAATTAATGCACGAAGGTAAATCAATCCGTACTGTTATTCACTACTAAGGTACGCTATGAAACTAATTGAACAACATCAAATTTTTGGCGGTTCACAGCAAGTTTGGGCACATAATGCCCAAACACTTCAATGTGAAATGAAATTTGCCGTCTATTTGCCAAATAATCCGGAGAATCGACCTCTTGGCGTGATTTATTGGCTTTCTGGCTTAACTTGTACAGAACAAAATTTCATTACCAAATCAGGCTTTCAACGTTATGCCGCAGAACATCAAGTGATTGTGGTTGCCCCCGATACTAGCCCTCGCGGAGAGCAAGTGCCGAATGATGCGGCTTACGATTTAGGGCAGGGAGCGGGCTTTTATCTTAATGCGACCGAGCAGCCTTGGGCGACGAATTATCAAATGTATGATTATATCTTGAATGAATTGCCTGATTTGATTGAAGCAAATTTCCCTACTAACGGCAAACGTTCCATTATGGGACATTCAATGGGCGGACACGGTGCATTGGTATTGGCACTGCGAAATCGGGAACGTTATCAAAGTGTTTCTGCCTTTTCGCCTATTTTATCGCCAAGCCAGGTGCCTTGGGGAGAAAAAGCCTTTTCTACCTATTTAGGGGAAGATCGTGAAAAATGGCAGCAATATGATGCCAGCTCGCTCATTCAACAAGGCTATAAAGTGCAAGGTATGCGCATTGAGCAGGGCTTGGAAGATGAGTTTTTGCCTACACAATTGCGTACCGAAGATTTTATCGAAACCTGTCGAGTGGCAAGTCAGCCTGTCGATGTGCGCTTCCATAAAGGCTATGATCACAGCTATTACTTCATCGCCAGTTTTATTGGCGAGCATATTGCCTATCATGCGGAATTTTTGAAGTAAGCTAAAGAGCGGTCAGTTTTCAAAGCAGTTTGGGATAGCCGGCACGAGGGCGGTAAAAAGTGCTGGCAATAGTTTATTCAGTCTGAACTAGAAGAACCAAGCCTGAAACAATATCAAAAAATTTCTTTAAATAATAATCTAACTCTTTGGAAAGGTAGATAATCTCTTTCTAGCCATTTTATCTTTATTTCCAAATGCGGGAATCAAATATTTTCTTACGTAATTCAGGGTATTCATCAATTTTAAACTCTGGCGTTTTTCCTTCTTTAAGCTGGCGTTGATAATCCTTCATTAATTTCCATACGATTGGCGACAACATCAAAATTGCGATCAAGTTAATGATTGCCATGACAGCCATCACCGTATCTGCGAAATTCCACACCACATTGCCAGAGCGAACCGCACCGAAATACACGAAAAATAGCACCATTAAACGGAACAAAAATACAAACCAAGGTTTATTTTTTATAAAACGGATATTGCTTTCCGCATAAGCATAGTTACCAATAATAGAAGAATAAGCGAATAACAATAAGATAAACGCCAGGAAATGCACCCCAAATTCACCTATGTGGTATTGCAAAGCATTTTGCGTAAGTGAGATACTTTTGAGCGTTTCGCTACCATAATTATTCGAAAGCAAAATAATAACGGCAGTACAAGTACAAACGATCATTGTATCAACAAACACACCGAGCATTTGCACTAAACCTTGGCTAACTGGATGCTTAACGTGAGCTGCTGCAGCCGAATTAGGCGCAGATCCCATCCCCGCTTCGTTTGAGAATAAACCACGTTTAATCCCCATCATCATTGCTTTCGATACCAATGCACCAAACATTCCGCCAGCGGCAGCATCAAAACTAAATGCACTTTGAACAATACGATGAATCACGGAAGGGATCATATCAATATGCATGCCAAGAATAATTACTGCTATAATCAAATAGAAAAGTGCCATCATTGGTACAAGGTTGCTCGAAATAATCGCAATACGCTTAACGCCACCGAAAATAATAAGTGCGGTAAAAATTACTAATGAAATACCGACATATTCCCCTTTCCAATTCCACGCATTACTCGTTGCTTCAACAATAGAGTTTGCCTGCACAGAATTAAAGGCAAAACCAAATGTAAAAATTAATGCAAGTGCAAAAGCCACTGCCATACAACGTGATTTTAAACCTTGAACAATATAATAAGCAGGGCCACCGCGGAATGATCCATCTTTATCTTGAATTTTAAATAATTGAGCAAGGGTAGATTCAGCGAAAGCACTCGACATACCAATAAATGCCGTTACCCACATCCAAAACACTGCGCCTTCGCCTCCCAAGGCGATTGCCGTTGCAACCCCACCAATGTTACCCACACCAACGCGGCTCGCAAGACCTGTCGTAAATGCTTGGAAAGGTGTTAACGAACTACCCTCCACCGCACGACCAAACCACATTTCACGAAGACTTGCTGGGAATAAACGGAACTGCACAAATCCTGTTGTAATGGTAAAAAATAGACCAGTCCCAAGCAAAATAATAATTGTGACATCCCATAAAGGCCCGTCAAGGTGTGCGACTATCCAAGTTAGCACTTCTTCTAACATTTTTGAAAATTCAAAGTCCATAATCATCCCTCAAGCGATAAATAATTTGATTGTATGGTTTTTCAATGAAAAGGCGAGATTTTTTAATAATTTCTCTAAAGAAAAGAAAAACAAAAAAGAAAAAATCTAATAAATTTAGAATATTCTAAATATTTTTCAAAAACAAAGGGCATATTATTTGAATACGCCCCACTAGTTTGTTGAATTATTTGGTTAAAAACAACGCTGCCGCGCCACGCACACCACCAGAATCGCCGTGTTTCGCTTTTTTAATTGGTGGAACTTTTGCTGTCCGCATCAAGTGAGGCGGTAATGCTTTTGGTAAAGCCTCATAAAGGTAATCAAAATTAGATAATCCACCGCCGAGTACAATCATATGCGGATCAAATGCCGTAATGATATTGCCAATAGAAATCGCCGCCAACTCAACAAAAAGATTCACAAAATCTACCGCACTTTCATTGCCTTGATAGAACAAATCAATAATTTCACGAGCAGATAATGTTTCGCCTTTCAAATCTCGATAAAGCATTTCAAAACCGCGACCAGACAAATAATTATCCAAACAAGCCTTGTTGCCACAACCACATTGATAAATAGGGGCGTTATCCCATCCCAATAATTTCAAGGCATGATAATTTAGTTGTAAATGACCAAGCTCTCCCGCCATTCCCACTTGACCTGAATGAACTTTACCATTTAAGACAAAGCCGCCACCAAAACCAGTTCCAAGAATTAAACCAAGTACAGTCGGATATTGCTGATTTTCCGTATCCCACGCTTCAGATAATGCAAAACAATTTGCATCATTTTCTGCCCGCACTTCACGGTCTAAACGCACAGACAAATCGCGTAAAATCGGTTTATTATCTGCCACACGAATATTGGTAATTTCGGCTAATCCAGTTTGTTGATTAACAAAACCAGGTACGCCCAAACCTACGGTGCCCACTTCACCAAACTTTTCATCAGCACGATTCACTAAATCCACAATCGTGTTAAGCCATTCTTCATAGTCGGTTTTAGGTGTTGGCACCCGTTCAGAATATAATTTTTCTAATTCTTCATTGAATACGGCAAGCTCTATTTTCGTGCCACCAATATCTAAACCATAATACATAATCTGCTCCTGTATAAAGAAGTGCACTTAAAATTAACCAAAATTTTAACCGCACTTAAATCATTATTTTATGACAAAGATCGCCTTTTTCTTCAAAAAGATCAAAATAATGCTATTAATTACTCAAAATAGCAAGTCTATACACTTAATCTGGTTCGTTTGAAAAAATTATGAATTTGCCTGTTGTGAATAATCAAGGTTTTGGAAAAGTGGATGATTATCTGGGGGAATTCACGGTATTACGCGAATAAAACAAGTTTCAAATTAAGTGCTTTACTTACTCTGAATGTATGAAATTGAGCGAATATTAATATGGGAATTTTGTCTTTAATTAAACAAACCTTGCAAAATATCAAAGTTTGTTGAAATAATTTTTGCTTTTCTTTGCAATGAAAGGGGAGGAGAGTAAAATAGCACCAATTATAGAAGTATTTGTAGTCGTAAACTTGTTAAAAGTATTAAATTTTCATCAACTTTTTCAATGTCAATAGTTGGAGTTTGATTATGGCATCAGAAAATCAAAAACTATCTTCTGTTGCGCTCACACCTGTTGAAGCAACGGATTATGCAGAAAATACAGCAACTTATAAAGCAAATAAACGTCCATTTTTATCGTTTATGTCTGGTATTAGTGCTGGTGCTTGTATTGCCTTAGCCTTTGTATTTTACACGACAACACAAACTGCTAGTGCAGGCGCACCTTGGGGATTAACCAAGTTAGTAGGTGGGTTAGTATTCTCCTTGGGCGTAATTATGGTGGTGATTTTAGGATCTGAATTATTCACTTCTTCTACTTTAACTTTAGTCGCCCGTGTAGGCGGTAGAATCACCACGACACAAATGATTCGAAATTGGATCGTAGTATATTTGGGCAACTTCGTTGGTGGTTTATTTATTGCGGCTGTTATTTGGTTTAGTGGACAAACAATGGCAGCAAATGGTCAATGGGGTTTAACAATTCTTGCAACCGCCCAACATAAAATTCATCACACTTGGTTTGAAGCTTTTAACCTAGGTATTTTATGTAACATTATGGTGTGTGTGGCGGTTTGGATGTCTTATTCTGGTAAGACTGTTACAGACAAAGCATTTATTATGATTATGCCGATTGGTTTGTTTGTTGCATCAGGATTTGAACACTGTGTGGCTAATATGTTTATGATTCCGATGGGAATTATTACCGCACATTTTAGTACACCTGAATTTTGGCAACAAATCGGCGTTGATCCGATGAAATACGCAGATTTAGATTTGTACCATTTCATCGTGAAGAATTTAATCCCTGTAACGTTGGGAAATATTGTCGGCGGGGCAATTTGTATTGGTGTATTCCAACGTTATTTAACCAAAACGCATTAAAGATTTACTTATTTATTAATTAACAAAGGAAATGACTATGTCAGAACTTAATGAAATGCAAAAATTGGCGTGGGCTGGTTTTGCTGGTGGCGATTGGCAAGAAAATGTCAATGTACGTGACTTTATCCAAAAAAACTATACCCCTTATGAAGGCGATGACTCTTTCTTAGCAGGTCCAACCGAAGCAACAACCAAGCTTTGGGAATCTGTAATGGAAGGAATTAAAATTGAAAACCGTACTCACGCGCCATTAGATTTTGATGAACATACACCATCTACCATTATCTCTCACGCACCCGGTTACATTAACAAAGATTTAGAAAAAATCGTTGGTCTTCAAACTGATGAACCTTTAAAACGTGCCATTATGCCATTCGGTGGTATCAAAATGGTGGAAGGTTCTTGTAAAGTTTATGGTCGTGAACTTGATCCAAAAGTGAAAAAAATCTTCACTGAATACCGTAAAACACATAACCAAGGTGTATTCGATGTTTACACGCCAGATATTTTACGTTGCCGTAAATCTGGGGTATTAACTGGTCTTCCAGATGCTTATGGTCGTGGTCGTATCATCGGTGACTACCGTCGTGTAGCACTTTATGGTGTAGATTTCTTAATGAAAGATAAATATGCACAATTCTCTTCTTTACAAAAAGATTTAGAAGATGGCGTAAATCTTGAAGCAACAATTCGTTTACGTGAAGAAATCGCAGAACAACACCGTGCATTAGGTCAATTAAAACAAATGGCAGCAAGCTATGGTTATGATATTTCTAACCCAGCAACTAATGCTCAAGAAGCCATTCAATGGATGTACTTTGCTTATCTTGCTGCAATAAAATCACAAAATGGTGCTGCAATGTCATTCGGTCGTACCGCAACCTTTATTGACGTGTACATTGAGCGTGATTTAAAAGCAGGAAAAATTACTGAAACTGAAGCGCAAGAATTAGTTGACCACTTAGTTATGAAACTTCGTATGGTTCGTTTCTTACGTACACCTGAATACGATCAATTATTCTCAGGCGACCCAATGTGGGCAACTGAAACCATCGCAGGTATGGGTTTAGATGGTCGTACATTAGTAACCAAAAATACATTCCGTATTTTACACACCCTTTACAACATGGGTACTTCCCCAGAGCCAAACTTAACCATTCTTTGGTCTGAACAATTACCTGAAAACTTCAAACGTTTCTGTGCAAAAGTATCGATTGATACCTCATCAGTTCAATACGAAAACGATGATTTAATGCGTCCAGACTTCAACAATGATGACTACGCAATCGCATGTTGTGTATCACCAATGATTGTGGGTAAACAAATGCAATTCTTCGGTGCACGTGCAAACTTAGCGAAAACATTGTTATACGCAATCAACGGCGGTATTGATGAAAAATTAGGTATGCAAGTAGGCCCGAAAACTGCACCAATTACTGATGAAGTATTAGATTTCGATACAGTAATGACTCGTATGGATAGCTTTATGGATTGGTTGGCTAAACAATATGTGACTGCCTTAAACGTAATCCACTATATGCACGATAAATATTCATACGAAGCCGCATTAATGGCATTACATGATCGTGATGTATACCGTACCATGGCTTGTGGTATCGCAGGTCTTTCTGTTGCGGCTGACTCACTTTCAGCAATCAAATATGCAAAAGTTAAACCAGTTCGTGGCGACATCAAAGATAAAGATGGCAATGTTGTTGCAACTAACGTAGCAATCGACTTTGAAATTGAAGGTGAATATCCACAATATGGTAATAACGATAACCGTGTTGATGACATCGCTTGTGACTTAGTTGAACGTTTCATGAAGAAAATTCAAAAACTTAAAACTTACCGCAATGCAGTGCCTACACAATCTGTATTAACCATTACTTCTAACGTAGTTTATGGTAAGAAAACGGGCAACACCCCAGATGGCCGTCGTGCTGGTGCACCATTCGGACCAGGTGCGAACCCAATGCACGGACGTGACCAAAAAGGTGCGGTAGCATCATTAACTTCTGTAGCTAAACTTCCATTTGCTTACGCGAAAGATGGTATTTCTTATACCTTCTCAATCGTACCAAATGCGTTAGGTAAAGATGCCGAAGCACAACGTCGCAACCTTGCTGGCTTAATGGATGGTTACTTCCACCACGAAGCAACGGTTGAAGGTGGCCAACACTTAAATGTGAACGTGTTAAACCGTGAAATGTTGTTAGATGCAATGGAAAATCCGGATAAATATCCACAATTGACTATCCGTGTATCTGGTTACGCAGTACGTTTTAACTCTTTAACTAAAGAGCAACAACAAGACGTAATTACTAGAACTTTCACAGAGTCAATGTAAAAACATTTTTATTTTTGACCGCACTTTGGTGGGAACATAATGAGCCTGATTTAAATCAGGCTCATTTTTTATAGACTAAATATTTGGTAAAATTTAGCTATATCTAATTTTAGGAAATTTATGTATGTCAGTTCTTGGACGAATTCACTCTTTTGAATCCTGTGGCACTGTAGATGGGCCAGGTATTCGTTTTATTTTATTTATGCAAGGCTGCTTGATGCGCTGCAAATATTGCCACAATCGTGATACTTGGGATCTTGAAGGGGGGAAAGAAATCAGTGTCGAAGATTTAATGAAAGAAGTCGTGACTTATCGCCATTTTATGAATGCTACTGGCGGTGGTGTTACGGCATCTGGTGGCGAGGCTGTGTTACAAGCAGAGTTTGTACGCGATTGGTTCCGAGCTTGTAAAGCGGAAGGGATTAATACTTGCTTGGATACAAATGGTTTTGTACGTCATTATAATCATATTATTGATGAATTATTAGATGTAACAGATCTTGTTTTACTCGATTTAAAAGAGCTTAATGATCAAGTTCATCAAAATCTTATTGGGGTACCCAATAAACGTACCCTTGAATTTGCAAAATATTTGCAAAAACGTAATCAACATACCTGGATTCGTTATGTTGTGGTTCCTGGTTATACTGATAGCGATCACGATGTGCATTTATTAGGTCAGTTTATTGAAGGTATGACCAATATTGAAAAAGTTGAGCTTCTTCCTTATCATCGATTAGGTGCACATAAATGGAAAACCCTTGGGTTAGATTATGAGCTTGAAGATGTATTACCGCCAACTAAAGAATCCTTAGAGCATATTAAAACAATCCTAGAAGGTTATGGGCACACTGTAAAATTCTAGAATAAATGTCAGCTAACATAAGGAGTAAATAATGAAAAAAATTATTTTAACATTATCACTTGGGTTACTTACTGCCTGTTCTGCTCAAATCCAAAAGGCTAAACAAAATGATGTGAAGCTGGCACCGCCGACTGATGTACGAAGCGGATATATACGTTTGGTAAAGAATGTGAATTATTACATCGATAGTGAATCGATCTGGGTGGATAACCAAGAGCCACAAATTGTACATTTTGATGCAGTGGTGAATTTAGATAAGGGATTGTATGTTTATCCTGAGCCTAAACGTTATGCACGTTCTGTTCGTCAGTATAAGATCTTGAATTGTGCAAATTATCATTTAACTCAAGTACGAACTGATTTCTATGATGAATTTTGGGGACAGGGTTTGCGGGCAGCACCTAAAAAGCAAAAGAAACATACGTTAAGTTTAACACCTGATACAACGCTTTATAATGCTGCTCAGATTATTTGTGCGAATTATGGTGAAGCATTTTCAGTTGATAAAAAATAAAAAAATCTGCACCTTAATTAGTTTAAATTTTATTCAACTTTTAGGTGCAGAGAGTATTCGATTTTTCTGCAGTTATTGCTATTTTACTGCTGGCACTTTTAAGTCTGGCTCGTTTGGTTTTTCAATTGGTGCAAAAGTTTTATCTTTATTCGCATCAATAATTTTTTGAGTATCATTTGCTAATGCGGTTAAACCCATTTTTTCATAAGCTTCCTGCATCAGAAATAATCCTTCATAAGTTGCTTTAGTATCAGGATATTGTTTTAACATTCCTACCACACGATTTGCAACTGCTACCCACGCTTTACGTTTTGCATAGAATTTTGCAATCTCTAATTCGTGACGAGCCAGTGCATCTTTAATATAAGCCATACGCGCTAAAGCATCTTGAGCATAAGGGCTATTAGGGAATACACGAACTAAGTTTTGGAAATTAGAAAAAGCGGTACGCATAGAGGTTGTTTCACGTGTAGCACGGTCAATTCCAAAAAAATCTTGAATGAAATTATCGCCTGTTGCTGCATTAGTTAAGCCAGCCATATATACCGCATAGGCTTGATTTGGGCTTTGTGGAAATTGATGTAAAAAGCTATCTACCATCAATAATACTTGCGTATAATCTTGAGTTTTATAATTTGCATAAATTAAATCTAACATTGCTTGTTCTTGATAAACGCTACCTGGAAAACGCTCAGTCGTCGCTTTTAAATAGCGAATGGCTTCAGAGTAACTACCTTCTTGTAATGATGTTGTACCTTTTGTGTATAATTCATTTACCGATGCTTGTTCAACATCTTTTGAACCACTTGAACATCCAATAACCAATGCTGCCACGGCAAGCAATGCCAAAGATTTTATTTTACGCATTGTTTTTTCCTTAATTTTTACGAAAACCAATAAATAAGATACAATTGTCCGCTATTGTATAGAACATTAATCAATAAGCCAACTTTTAAAATTTTTGAGAGCTATTTATGCCACAAATTACCCTTTCGGCTGAAGTGCAGCCAGAACAAATGGGACAACGTTTAGACCAAACACTTGCAGAGTTGTTCCCTGAATATTCTCGTTCCCGATTAAAAACATGGATTGAAGCCGATCTCGTAAAACTTAACGACCGCATTACTAATATTCCGCGTGAGAAAGTGTTTGGAGGAGAGAGAATAGAGATTATTGTTGAAGTGGAAGATGAAACACGTTTTGAAGCAGAAAATATTCCATTGAATATTGTGTATGAAGATGATGATATTATTGTGATTAACAAACCAAAAGATCTTGTGGTACACCCCGGTGCTGGCAATCCAAATGGAACTGTACTCAATGCGTTACTCTATCATTATCCACCGATATCAGAAGTACCGAGAGCAGGAATTGTGCATCGATTAGATAAAGATACAACAGGTCTAATGGTTGTTGCTAAAACCATTCCAGCACAAACTAAGTTAGTGCGAGACTTACAAAAACGCAAAATTACGCGCGAATATGAAGCAGTCGCTTCAGGCATTATGACTAAAGGCGGCACAGTAGATCAACCTATGGCTCGTCATGCAACCAAACGTACTTTAATGGCTGTTCATCCAATGGGAAAACCAGCTGTTACTCATTATCGTATTATGGAAAATTACCGTAACTACACCCGTTTACGTTTACGTTTAGAAACGGGGCGCACGCATCAAATCCGCGTTCATATGGCACATATTGCCCATCCATTGCTAGGCGATCAAACCTATGGCGGACGCCCTCGTCCACCCAAAAATGCGAGTGAAGACTTTATGGAAGTATTGCGTAATTTCAAACGCCAAGCTTTACATGCGGTCATGTTACGCTTAGCTCATCCAATCACAGGGGAAATTATGGAATGGTATGCACCATTACCAGATGACTTTGTTGAATTGCTTAATGCACTCAAAGCCGACTATCTCAAACATCAAGATGAGTTAGATTATTAATATGCAAGCAATTAACCCAAATTGGAATGTTCCAAAGAATATTCATGCCTTTACCACTACTCGTGAAGGGGGCGTGAGCTTAGCGCCTTATTTGAGTTTCAACTTAGGCGATCATGTCGGTGATGATAAAAGTGCGGTAAAAACTAACCGCACTTTATTAGTCGAAAAATTTGGCTTGCCACAAAAACCTATATTTTTAACGCAAACACACAGCACTCGAGTACTTCAATTACCTTATTCAGGACAAAATCTTGAAGCGGATGCAGTTTATACAAATGTTCCCAATCAAGTTTGCGTTGTTATGACTGCAGACTGTTTGCCAGTTCTATTCACTACAACATCTGGCAATGAAGTGGCTGCAACACATGCTGGCTGGCGTGGTTTATGCGATGGCGTACTAGAAGAAACAGTGAAATATTTTCAAGCTAAACCTGAAGATATTATTGCGTGGTTTGGCCCTGCAATAGGTCCAAAGGCCTTTCAAGTTGGGATTGATGTTGTAGAAAAGTTTGTTGCAGTAGATGAAAAAGCCAAACTCGCCTTTCAACCTGATGCAATCGAAGAAGGTAAATACTTGAGTAATCTTTATCAAATTGCAACTCAGCGATTAAACAATCTAGGTATTACGCAAATTTATGGTGGAAATCACTGTACATTCAACGAAAAAGAAAAGTTCTTTTCTTATCGCAGGGACAATCAAACGGGACGAATGGCGAGTGTCATTTGGTTTGAATAAATAGTTTAAAAGCGCATTTTACGCGCTTTTAGTCATCTTTGTTTTATATTCTTTCTGCGATAATACCGCCACCCAAACAAACTTCGCCAAGGTAAAATACGGCAGATTGCCCTGGGGTTACTGCTGATTGAGGTTCATCAAAAATCACTCGAATAGTTTCATCATCAATTGGTTCAATCACACAAGGAATATCTTGTTGGCGATAACGTGTTTTCACCGTGCAACGTAATGACTCTCGAATTGGTTCGCGATCAACCCAATGTAATTGGCTAGCAATCAATCCTTTTGAAAATAAACGAGGATGATCGTGACCTTGCGCGACAATAAGTTCATTATTTTCTACATCTTTATCTACTACATACCAAGCTTCATCTCCCGCATTTTTTAGACCACCAATGCCCAATCCTTTGCGTTGTCCCAATGTGTGATACATTAATCCATCATGACGACCAATAATTTCATCATCTACAGTGCGAATATTACCTGGTTGAGCTGGTAAATAGCGTGCTAAGAAATCCTTAAATTTACGCTCACCAATAAAACAAATACCGGTAGAATCTTTTTTCTTCGCCGTAATTAAGCCAAGATCTTCAGCAATAGCGCGAACAATGGGCTTCTCGATTTCACCAACGGGGAATAAACTTTGCCCCACTTGTTTATGGCTTAAAGTATAAAGAAAATAACTTTGATCTTTATTGGCATCTAAACCACGTAATAGTTTTGCATTTTCATTATCTCCCGCTCTACGTACATAATGCCCTGTTGCAATATAATCTGCACCGAGATCTTCAGCTGCATATTCTAAAAATGCTTTAAATTTAATTTCTTTATTACATAGAATATCTGGGTTCGGCGTGCGTCCTGCTTTATATTCAGTTAAAAAATGCTCAAAGACATTATCCCAATATTCTGCCGCAAAATTAATTTTATGTAGTTTGATCCCTAATTTATCGCATACTGCTTGAGCATCTGCAAGATCAGCTGCGGCAGTACAATAATCAGTATCGTCATCTTCTTCCCAGTTTTTCATAAACAGGCCTTCCACTTGATAGCCTTGCTGTTGAAGAATAAAAGCTGACACAGAAGAATCCACGCCACCAGACATACCACAAATCACTTTTTTTGTCGCATTTCTCGCAAGCTGTTCTTGCGTCAGTTGAGGAAAGTGTTGATTATAAGTATTTGAAATTAACATAGTTCTCCCGTAACTTCGGTTAAGGCGAAGCACATTGGTCATTGAATTAGAAAACGGCAAAATAATTTTGCCGTTAATTTTATTTTGCACATAAAGTGCGGTCAGTTTTGAGCAAGTTATTTCACTTCATAAAATTGCGAGTTATCATCTTTTTTCGCAAATTTTTGCTCATATTCAGCTTTTGCTTGTTCATCGCCTGCATCTAATTTTGATTGAAGCGTGTCGCAAGGTTTATCACAATCACAAGCTTTGTCAATACCAAGGCTAGATAAACCACCGCAGCTGCCTTTTAAACTTTGTTTTTTGATAATAAAGCCGATAGACATCAACAATATAATTGCGACGAAAGCGATTAAAGTAAAAAATAAAGTTTGCATAACTATTCTTTTGTTTCTGTTAATTTTTTGAAAGCAGAGGATGATTTGGTAACAAAACCATTATCTGTTCTAATGATTAAATAAACGGCAAGATTATTTTTCTCAGCCACTTCTAACGCCTTGTCTTCCCCCAGCACAAATAACCCTGTAGATAAGCCATCTGCAGTCATTGAGGTTGGTGCAAGTACCGTAATTGAGGCTAAATGATGCTGAATTGGATAACCTGTTTTCGGATCAATTTCATGAGCAAAGCGTTTGCCATTTTCTTCAAAGTAAATACGGTAATCGCCAGAACTTGCCATTCCCATATTGTTTAATCCAATGACAGCTTCAGCCGCTCTTTCGCCTGTTGTAGTTGGTTTTTCAATGGCAATCTGCCAAGGTTTACCTTCAATATTTTTTCCTTTCGCACGAATTTCACCGCCGATTTCAACCATGTAATTCTGAGCATTTAGTTGTTCTAACTTTTCAGCCACCTGATCAACGCCAAAACCTTTAGCAATTGACGATAAATCTACGTAAACTTGAGGAAGTGCTTTGCTTAATGTCGGTTTTGCACCACTCATATCAAGGGCAATTTTATCAATGCCAACCCAGGCTTGGCGTTCAGCTAATTGTTCTGGTGTAGGTTGTTTTTCGGGGCGTTTTTCAGGACCAAATCCCCATAAATTTACAACTGGACCAACAGTTACATCCAACGCGCCTTCGGTCACTTTATTTAAACGAATCGCTTCAGCTAATACTTTGGCAAAATCTGCTGAAATCTCAATCGGTGTGTTCACTTGGGTATTTTGATTGAAGCGGCTCAATTCCGAATCTTTTTTGTAAGTGGACATTTTCGCATTCACATCTTTTAAGATTGCTTCAATTTCTTCATGCGTCTTTTCAGATGTTGCTTTTATTGAACCATCATCAAGGTATTTAACATGATAAGTTGTCCCCATTGTTTTACCGCTTAAAGAGATAACTTTTGTTTCTTTTTGACAAGCAGCAAGACTTAATGCCATTGCTACCGCTATGATACCGCTTATTAATTTTTTCATCTGGATTTCCTAAATTTGTGAATTACTGGCAAACTCAACAAAACTTACCTGTAATCATAGAAAATTTTTAAAAACATCTTAAATTTTGACCGCACTTTATCACAAAGTGCGGTCAGCTTTTATGATGAATTGATTAACTAAAATCAGCCACCAAAGTCATCTAATAAAATGTTTTCATCTTCAACACCAAGATCTTTCAACATTTTAATTACAGCTGCATTCATCACTGGAGGCCCACACATATAGTATTCACAGTCTTCTGGTGCTTCATGATTTTTCAAGTAGTTTTCATAAAGTACATTGTGAATAAAGCCTGTATAGCCAGTCCAATTATCTTCAGGCAATGCATCTGAAAGTGCCACGTGCCATACAAAGTTTGGATTTTCAGCTTGTAATTGGTCAAAGTCTTCTTGATAGAATATTTCACGTTTAGAACGTGCACCATACCAGAACGACATTTTACGTTTAGAATGTAAACGTTTTAATTGGTCGAAGATATGTGAACGCATTGGAGCCATACCCGCACCACCACCGATAAATACCATTTCTGCATTAGTTTCTTTCGCGAAGAATTCACCAAATGGACCAGAAATTGTGACTTTATCTCCTGCTTTTAATGACCAAATGTAAGAAGACATTTGACCTGGAGGCGCATCAGGTTGGCGTGGTGGTGGAGTCGCAATACGAACGTTAAGCATAATGATACCTTTCTCTTCAGGGTATGAAGCCATTGAGTAAGCACGGATAATATGCTCGTCCACTTTAGAGACATAACGCCATAAATCGTATTTATCCCAGTCTTCGTGGTATTCTTCAGGAATATCGAAATCTTTATAGTTCACCACATGTGGCTCAGCTTCGATTTGGATATAACCACCTGCGCGGAAAGGCACTTCCTCGCCTTCAGGGATCGCTAATTTAAGTTCTTTAATAAAAGTTGCTTTGTTATCGTTAGAAATAACAGTACATTCCCATTTTTTCACGCCGAAGATTTCTTCTGGAAGTTCAACTTCCATATTACCTTTTACATTAACTTGACAAGCTAGACGATAACCTTCTTTTGCTTCACGTTTGTTAATGTGAGAAAGTTCGGTTGGAAGAATTTCTCCACCGCCATTTTTCACTTTAACAATACATTGACCACAAGAGCCACCGCCACCGCAAGCAGAAGACACGAAAATACCTTTACTTGCTAAAGCCCCTAATAATTTGCCACCTGCAGGTAATGTGATCGCTTTTTCAGGATCGTCATTGATGTCGATAGTAATATCACCAGAATCGACTAATTTTGATTTCGCAAATAAGATGATTGCCACTAACACTAATACAATAACCGTGAATGCGGCAATACCGAGTGCAAGAATTACTGAATCGCTCATTGATTACACTCCTTATAATTGAATACCAGAGAAAGACATAAAGCCTAGTGCCATTAAACCAACAGAGATAAAGGTAATACCTAAACCTTTTAATCCAGCAGGAATATCAGCGTATTTCATTTTTTCCGTTAAGCCAGCAAGCGCTACAATCGCTAACATCCAACCTAAACCTGAGCCGAAACCATACACGATAGATTCAGGGAAATTGTAATCACGTTGAACCATGAAAGATACCCCACCAAAGATCGCACAGTTTACTGCGATTAAAGGTAAGAAAATCCCTAATGCGTTATAAAGAGATGGCATAAATTTATCTAACACCATTTCAAGAATTTGCACTAAACCAGCAATAACCCCAATGAAAGTGATGAAGTTTAAGAATGATAAATCTACACCTTCAATTAAAGCATTTTCTTTTAGTACATTTGCATAAATTAATTGGTTTACTGGCACTGCGATACCAAGAACGAAAGTTACCGCAATCCCAAGACCAAACGCAGTGGACACCTTTTTAGATACCGCTAAGAAAGTACACATTCCTAAGAAGAAAGAAAGTGCCATATTTTCAATGAAGACTGCCTTAACAAATAGGCTAATATAATGTTCCATTGATTACTTCTCCTGTTGTTCTGGTTTCCAAGTTCTTAATCCCCAGATCACAAATCCGATGATAAAGAATGCACTTGGTGCAAGTAGGAATAAACCATTTGCTTGATACCAGCCACCATTTTGAATAGTTTCGAAAATAGTCATACCAAATAATTTACCTGAACCGATAAGTTCACGGAAAAATGCTACGATAATTAACATCGAACCATAACCTAAGCCATTTCCGATACCATCTACAAAACTTTCAACTGGAGGGGATTTCATCGCAAATGCTTCAGCACGCCCCATTACGATACAGTTAGTAATAATCAAACCAACGAATACTGAAAGTTGTTTAGATAAACCATAAGCATAGGCTTTTAGAATTTGATCCACTACGATAACAAGCGAAGCGATGATTGCGAGCTGTACAATAATACGAATGCTGTTAGGGATATAATTGCGGATTAGGGAAACAAATAAGTTTGATAATCCAGTTACTAAGGTAACTGCAATCGCCATAACAAAAGCAGTTTCTAATTTTGTTGTTACAGCTAATGCAGAACAAATCCCTAAGATTTGCAATGCAATAGGGTTGTTTTTAGCAATTGGCGCTAACAACAGATCTTTATAACTTGTTTTTCCAGACATTAGTTTGCTCCTGAATGAAGTTTTTCAAGATATGGACCAAAGCCATCTTTGCTGAACCAATAATTAAAGGTACCTTGAACACCATTACCTGTTAAAGTTGCACCAGATAAACCATCAATGCTATGTTCATCTTGTGGAGCTTGACCTTTTACAATACGAATGGCAGGTTGATGTTGCTCATCAAATAATTTTTTACCTTTAAATAGACTTGCCCAGTTTGGATTTTCAATTTCTCCGCCCAATCCCGGTGTTTCTCCGTGTTGATAGTAAGTGATTCCATTAATAGTATTACCATCTGGTTGAACAGATACTAAGCCATACATCACTGACCACAAGCCAGTGCCATAAATTGGTAAAATAACTTGTTGAGTTTGACCCTGTTCATCTTTTACAAGATAAACTTCAGTTGTTTTGCTACGAGAACGAATACGTGCTTTATCCGCATCAGCAGGAATTGCTTGTTGGCTATCATCTGCTTGTTGTGTGTATTCACCCGTTGCTAAATCAACGAAACGCGGCTCAATAAATTTTGCATAAGTTTCTTTTACATTCGTATTTGCTTGTAAAAGACCAGCTACATTTAAAATATTTTTTTGTTTATCAAGCAATTTTTGTTCTTCTTGTGCAGGCTTTAACATTACTGCGGAACCAGCAACAATAATGGAACAAACTAAACTCAGTAGTAGCACAACAAGGATTGTGCCGCCTACGCTGTCTTTATTAAACTTAGCCATTTGTTCTTGCTCTCCGACGTTTGATATTTGCTTGAACAACGA
The DNA here is from genome assembly GCF_001457655.1 of Haemophilus influenzae. Classification (NCBI taxonomy): domain Bacteria; kingdom Pseudomonadati; phylum Pseudomonadota; class Gammaproteobacteria; order Pasteurellales; family Pasteurellaceae; genus Haemophilus; species Haemophilus influenzae. The sequence continues at coordinate 913,606 of NZ_LN831035.1, forward strand.
TGTAGTCGAAAATCGGTGCAAATAAGTTTGCAAATAAAATCGCTAACATCATTCCTTCTGGATAGGCTGGGTTTACAGTACGAATTAATACAGCCATTACGCCAATTAATGCACCGTACCACCATTTACCAGTATTAGTAAAAGATGCTGAAACAGGATCGGTCGCCATAAATACCATACCCAATGCAAACCCACCTAAAACAAAGTGCCAATGCCAAGGCATTGAGAACATAGGGTTAGTCTCTGAGCCAATTAGGTTAAACAAGGTTGAGGTTGCAATCATGCCAATCATCACACCAGCAATAATGCGCCAAGCTGCAATGCGAGTGAATACAATAACAGCACCGCCAATTAAAATTGCAAGGGTAGAAACTTCCCCCATTGAACCAGGTAAGTTACCAACAAAAGCATCCATCCAAGTAATTGGAGCGCCTGTTACGGTATGTTGCAATGCACCTTGACCACCTTGTGACCACTGTGAAAGTGCGGTTGCACCAGAGAAACCATCTGCGGCAGTCCAAACCGTATCGCCTGAAATTTGAGCTGGATATGCGAAGAATAAGAACGCACGACCAGCAAGTGCAGGGTTCATAAAGTTACGACCTACGCCACCAAAAATTTCTTTTGCAACAATGATACCAAAAGTAATACCTAATGCGGCTTGCCATAGTGGCAATGTTGGTGGAACGATCAAGGCAAATAAAATGGTTGAAACGAACATTCCTTCATTTACTTCGTGACCACGAACCACAGAGAATAACAATTCCCAAATAGTACAAACGGTAAATACCACTAAGTAAATTGGTAAAAAGAAAATTGCTCCAAGAGCCATTTTAGAGCCCCAAGTTGCATTGGCAGTTAAATCTAAACCTAATGAACTTGCAAGAGCATAGTGCCAATCGTTAGCAATTAGTTGATCTAAATTGCCTAATTGATTTAACGCTGGAATCGCTTGGTTACCCACATTGTACATCCCATAGAAAATCGCAGGGAACAACGCAAGGAAAACCGTAATCATCATACGTTTTGAATCTAACGCATCACGAACGTGAGTGTTTTTGTGCGTTACCGTACCAGGTGTATAAAGCAAGGTATAAATCGATTCAAAGATCGGATAAAGCTTGCTGTATTTACCACCGGGTAAAAACGCGGGTTCCATTTTTTCAAAAAGATTTTTCAAACCCATTTTTAACCTTCCTTCTCAATCTTATCTAAGACTTGACGCAAGATTGAACCGTATTCATATTTGCCTGGACAAACGAAAGAACATAACGCCAAGTCTTCTTCGTCTAATTCCAGACAACCTAACTCTTGAGCGCCATCAGTATCGCCCACGATTAAATCACGTAATAATAATGTAGGTAAAATGTCCAACGGCATTACGCGCTCATAGCTACCGATTGGCACCATTGCACGTTCGCCACCATTTTCTGAAGTAGTAAAATTAAACAATTTTTTACTGAAGTGGCCTAATACGGTACGAGTCACAGAATATTTATTGGCTTGTGGCATAATCCAACCAAAAAATTCTTTTTCATTACCTTCAGCGATTACTGATACTTGCAGAGCATAGCGACCTAAATAATCATGTGAATCTTTTGCTATTTGACCACAAAGAACTGAGCCAGAAATTACACGATTTTTACCCGCACTTAATTCATTTTGGGTTAATTGAGAAAGATTAGCACCGATTATTGTACGTACTAAACGAGGTTCTTTCACTTGAGGACCTGCAAGAGAAATTACTCGTTCTGAATAAAGTTCGCCTGTTGTAAATAATTTACCTACAGCGATCACATCTTGATAATTGATATGCCATACAGTTTTTTGAATACCGACAGGATCAATAAAGTGAATATGCGTCCCTACAAGACCAGCTGGATGAACACCAGTAAAATCATGAATCTGTAAATTTTCAAGATCAGCAGTGGGAATATTAGAATCGCCCGCTTTACATAAGTGTAATGGTTTTGAAGGGAATAGACGACTTAATACGGTTAAACCGTTAGTGAAGTCTTGCGAATATTCTTTTAATACGACAGAGGGATCGGCTGCTAATGGATTGGTATCCATCGCGTTTACAAAAATAGAAGATGCTTCACTTTCAATGGATGGAACTTTACTAAATGGACGAGTACGTAATGCCGTCCATAAGCCAGATTCTATCAAGTTTTGTTTTACTTGTTCAGAAGAAAGTGTATTCAATTGTTCTGTGCTATATTTTGCAAAAGTGATTTTTTCATCACCTTCTACATTAATAACAACAGATTGTAATACCCGTTTTTCGCCACGATTGATTGCAGTGATGGTACCGCTTGCAGGGGCTGTAAAAATTACACCAGGATTTTTTTTGTCTTCAAAAAGTACTTGACCTTTTTTCACAACATCGCCTTCGCGTACCTTCATTGAAGGACGCATCCCCACATACTCCTCACCTAGAATCGCAACTTGATTCACAGCGTTGCCGCTATGGATTACTTGTGCTGGTTTTCCCGCGATTGGGAGATCCAAACCTTTCTTAATTGTAATCATACTATTTGCACTACTTTTCAAGGTTAAAAATACAATTGCTAATATAGTAAAAATACCCTAGAAGCAATCTCACGTTTGAGTGTGACAAACCGCTAAAAAAACATTAATGTCACAAAATAAAAAACTCAAATGGATTGATTTCACAGTTAATAATTTTACCGAGAAATCGAATTTGGACTAAATTAAACGCCTCATTCTAGCGAAAATCTCTGTTTTTCGCTACTTAAACAGAGGGTTTTTTGTTAGAACTTTTTGCGATATATCAAAAATGTTACATTTTTATAACAAAATTAACGCCCAATACCTGCACATTTTGTTGAGTGCGGTACAGTTTCATTTTGTGCTTTCCATTCTTCTGGAGTGAATAAATGTAATGCTAATGCGTGAATACTATGATTTAATTCTTAGTTCAATAATTGATAAATACGCTGATGACGTTGTACTTTTCGAATATTTTTAAAGTCTGCGCTGACAATAACGCATTTAAAATGTGATTCAGAACCTCGATTAGAGTGATGTAAATGGCTTTCATTTTCTATTGCTAAAAAGTGCGGTTGAAATTTTTTTTGAATTTTTTGCTCAATAATTTGTTGAATTGACACTATAAGTTCTCCACAAAAACTAAAATGAAACGCTATACATTAATAAGGAAGTTTGTAAGAATAGCACAATTCTAATTGATTTATGGGGAAATTATGGCATTAGTAAACAAAATTAAAACATTATCATCAGTAGGTATTCTAGCTGCTACATTATTTCTTGCAGGCTGCCAAGCACAATCAAATATATTAGCATTTACACCGCCTGTGCCAAGTGCTTCAATGAATGTTAATCGAACTGCCGTTGTATCTGTTACAACAAAAGATAGCCGCACAATACAAGAGATTGCGAGTTATACGAAACACGGGGAACTGATTAAATTAAATGCATCCCCAAGTGTTACACAATTATTTCAGCAAGTGATGCAGCAAAATTTAATTAGTAAAGGCTTTAGAATTGGGCAATTAAATGGTTCAAATGCGTGGGTAACTGTAGATGTGCATGAATTTGGTACGCAAGTAGAACAAGGTAATCTTCGTTATAAACTTAATACTAAAATTCAAGCGACAGTTTATGTACAAGGTGCGAAAGGTTCGTATAATAAATCATTTAATGTCACGCGTTCACAAGAGGGCGTATTTAATGCGGACAATGATGAAATTCATAAAGTGCTATCTCAAACTTTTAATGATATTGTGAACAATATTTATCAAGATCAAGAAGTTGCGGCTGCGATTAACCAATATTCTAATTAATCACATATCTACAGTGAGGAAGATTGAACAATCTTCCTCTTTTTCTATCACGCTATTTCATTCTACATACTAGGCTTCACATAAAATTATTTCAAACTAATCATCTGTTCAAAAGAATAAAAAATATTCATAAAACCAATTAAATCAATTTATAGCATTCTTTATAAAAATTAGGCAAAATACGGAAAATTTTTGAGTTCAAAAAGGATCAAACTATGACTAAACATTATGATTATATTGCTATTGGCGGTGGCAGTGGCGGTATTGCGTCTCTAAATCGAGCAGCAAGCTATGGAAAAAAATGTGCAATCATTGAAGCAAAACATCTTGGAGGCACTTGTGTAAATGTAGGTTGCGTACCTAAAAAAGTAATGTTTTATGGCGCGCATATTGCAGAAGCAATCAACAATTATGCGCCAGATTATGGTTTTGATGTTGAAGTGAAAAAATTTGATTTTTCAAAACTGATTGAAAGTCGCCAAGCCTATATTAGTCGTATCCATACATCTTATAATAATGTATTAGCGAAAAATAATATTGATGTAATTAATGGTTTCGGAAAATTTGTCGATGCCCATACTATTGAAGTAACACTTGCTGATGGTACAAAAGAGCAAGTAACCGCAGATCATATTTTAATCGCAACTGGTGGCCGCCCATATCGTCCAAATATTAAAGGACAAGAATACGGCATTGATTCGGATGGTTTCTTTGCATTAACCGAATTACCAAAACGTGCTGTTGTTATTGGTGCAGGCTATATTGCTGTTGAACTTTCTGGCGTATTAAACAGCTTAGGCGTGGAAACACATTTATTAGTGCGTCGCCATGCGCCAATGCGTAATCAGGATCCATTAATCGTAGAAACATTAGTGGAAGTGCTTGCGCAAGATGGAATTCAATTACATACCAATTCTACCCCATCTGAAATTGTAAAAAATGCAGATGGTTCACTTACTGTAAAATGTGATGGTCAATCTGATGTTACCGTAGATTGCGTTATTTGGGCGGCAGGTCGTGTTCCAGCGACAGATAAAATTGGCTTAGAAAATGCAGGTGTAGAAACAAATGAACACGGCTATGTCAAAGTAGATAAATATCAAAATACTAATGTGAAAGGCATTTATGCGGTAGGCGATATTATTGAAAACGGCATTGAATTAACACCAGTTGCAGTTGCAGCAGGTCGTCGCCTTTCTGAGCGTTTATTTAATAATAAACCGACTGAATATTTAGATTACAGTTTAGTTCCAACCGTTGTATTTAGCCATCCGCCTATCGGCACTGTAGGTTTAACTGAACCGCAAGCGATTGAGCAGTACGGCGCAGAAAATGTTAAGGTATATAAATCTTTTTTCACAGCGATGTACACTGCGGTAACTCAACATCGCCAACCGTGCAAAATGAAATTAGTTTGTGTGGGTAAAGATGAAAAAGTTGTGGGTTTACATGGTATTGGTTTCGGTGTAGATGAAATGATTCAAGGATTTGCAGTAGCAATCAAAATGGGCGCAACAAAAGCTGATTTTGACAATACGGTGGCAATTCATCCAACAGGTTCAGAAGAATTTGTAACAATGCGTTAATTGTTCAAATGAAAGAAGAAAAAGGCAGTAAGGTTATACTGCCTTTAAAGAAGTGAGAAATATCTATTTTCAGGATTTGTTTCTGTCATTTATGGAAATAAATCCTGTTTATTTTTTATATGCCAAGATTTCGCCCATGCGAACAGGTTCATTTACGCTTAAATGATCAGCCAAACGCACTTGATTGGCTTGGAATAAATTAATTACTGTTGAACCAAGTTGGAACCAACCCATTTCTTGACCTTTCAATAATTTGACCGCACTTTCGCCTTCATAAGTCCAAGTTTTCACTTCGTTGTGGCGTGGTGGATTAATTACGCCTGCCCAAGTTGTGCCAATACTTGCAGTGATGGTTGCACCCACTAAAATTTGTACCATTGTGCCAAATTCAGTATCAAATACACAAATCACACGTTCATTACGTGCAAATAAATTTGGTACATGTTGGGCTAAAAATGGATTCACAGAGAATAAATCACCCGGCACATAAATCATTTTGCGTAGCGTAGCATCGCACGGCATATGCACTCGGTGATAATCACGAGGAGAAAGATAAGTAGTAGCAAATTCCCCATTTTTAAAGGTTTCCACTAATTCTTTATCTTCTGCCAGTAAGTCTTCTAGGCTGAAAAAATGCCCCTTAGCTTGCAATAAAAGATTATCGTCAATATGACCGCACTCACTAATGCGACCGTCTGCTGGTAAACAAAGTGTGGTTGGATTTTGATTAATTGGACGCGCGTTTTCTTTTAACGGACGAATAAAAAATTCATTAAAACTTGCGTAATCAGAAAATTGTTCTTTTTGCGCAATGCTCATATCAATGTTGTATTTTTTCGCAAAAGCTTTAATTACAAAATGTGTTGTTTTGCCCCATTTTTGTTTAGCAAACCAGCCAGCAATTTGAGTTAAATAAATTTGCGGCATGACATATTGAAATGCCACTTTTAAGCGTTGCCAATAAGAATTTGAAGTCATCATTATCTTTCCTTGTTAAAAAAAGAGGCGTGATTATAGCAATTTTTATCAAAGTGCCAACTTTTTTGGTAATTAGAAATTTTTCTCTCGTTATTATCCAATAAAAATGTGATTTCCCTTTGACTATCTTCGTAACAACAGGTAATATTCACGCCCTATGCAAAAGGTAAAACTACCCCTAACCGTTGATCCGGTAAAAGATGCTCAAAGACGGCTTGATTATGTTGGTTATTATTCGGCAAATCAGCTTGAGCGTTTGGCGGAATCAGTGGTAAACGTGCTCAGCGATGCACAGGTAACATTATCGTTTTATGTTGATCCACAAAAATTAGTGGTGATGAAAGGTAAAGTACAGATTGATATCGAGCTTGAATGTCAGCGTTGTAACGAACCTTACAAACAAACATTGGAATGTGAGTTTACTTATAGTCCAGTGGCTAATTGGGATCAGGCTGATGACTTGCCCGAAATTTATGAGCCAATCGAGTTCAATGAGTTTGGCGAAATAGATTTAATTGGCACGGTGGAAGATGAGCTAATTTTAGCTTTGCCGCTTGTACCAATGCATTCATCTGAACACTGTGAAGTGTCCGCGCAGGAACAGGTTTTTGGCGAATTGCCTGAAGAATTGGCAAAAAAACCGAACCCGTTCGCTGTATTAGCTAATTTAAAGCAAAAGTAAATTAAATTTAGGAGTATAGCCAATGGCTGTTCAACAAAACAAAAAATCTCGTTCACGTCGTGATATGCGTCGTTCACACGATGCTTTAACAACTGCTGCTGTATCAGTAGATAAAGCAAGCGGTGAAACTCACTTACGCCACCACGTAACTGCAGACGGTTACTATCGTGGTCGTAAAGTGATCAATAAGTAATTTTTTACTTATAGGTGTTCACTTGAACCGTCTAACCTTGGCGTTAGATGTGATGGGCGGGGACGTTGGTCCCCGTATTACTATCTGCATTCCATTAACATCGGAAAATAATCCGGTGTCGTCTTATCTCTTACTTGGCGATAGTCCATAGATTTTTTTCCTTTTTAATCGCTTATCTTATTGAGTATGAATAGTAGAATTTTATCCACCGGTAGCTATCTGCCGAGTCATATTCGCACAAATGCGGATTTAGAAAAAATGGTTGATACATCAGATGAATGGATTGTCACTCGTTCTGGTATCCGTGAACGTCGTATCGCAGCGGCAGATGAAACTGTTGCAACAATGGGATTTGAAGCGGCAAAAAATGCGATCGAAGCTGCTCAAATTAATCCTCAAGATATTGAACTAATTATTGTTGCAACTACAAGTCACTCACATGCTTATCCAAGTGCGGCTTGCCAAGTGCAAGGTTTATTAAATATTGATGATGCGATTTCTTTTGATTTAGCCGCAGCTTGCACAGGCTTTGTCTATGCTTTGAGCGTAGCTGATCAATTTATTCGTGCAGGCAAAGTGAAAAAAGCCTTAGTGATAGGCTCAGATCTCAATTCTCGTAAATTAGATGAAACAGATCGCAGCACTGTTGTGCTATTTGGTGATGGTGCGGGTGCTGTAATTTTAGAAGCGAGTGAACAAGAAGGAATTATCTCCACCCATTTACACGCTTCAGCAGATAAAAATAATGCCCTTGTTTTAGCTCAGCCAGAACGTGGTATAGAAAAATCTGGCTATATCGAGATGCAAGGTAATGAAACGTTCAAATTGGCAGTTCGTGAACTTTCAAATGTGGTGGAAGAAACACTTTTAGCAAATAATTTAGATAAAAAAGATTTAGACTGGCTTGTGCCACACCAAGCAAATTTACGTATTATTACAGCAACAGCTAAAAAATTAGAAATGGATATGTCGCAAGTGGTGGTAACGTTAGATAAATACGCTAACAACAGTGCAGCAACTGTTCCTGTCGCTTTAGATGAGGCTATTCGAGATGGTCGTATTCAACGTGGGCAGTTACTATTATTAGAAGCCTTTGGCGGTGGTTGGACTTGGGGTTCAGCGTTAGTGAGATTTTAGTTGATTTGATATAATTATTGATGATTTTAAAGTGCGGTAAAAATTGACCGCACTTTTTGTGTTAAATGTCAGGGGTTCGCCTGACGGCGACCTACTTTCTTTTACTCGTGTAAAAGAAAGTAGGCAAAGAAAACACGCCCCAGTTAAATCGCTGTTCTTTGCTTTGTTTCAATTTTCTTAACGGCAATTTGCTGAACTCGCTACGCTCAAACAGACGCAAATTGCCTAAAAATTGAAAGTCGCAAAGGCGATTTATATGGGGCCCCGAATTTATCAGAGCATTATTTAAAAAGTGCGGTTAATTTTAAATTCATTTTAAGAACAAAAAATATTTTGAGTTTTGACCGCACTTTAAATCGGATAAAGAACAAATTGGGTTCCCTTCTTTTTGCTTACTTTTTCTTTGGCGAAGCAAAGAAAAAGTAAGTCGCCATCGGCGAAACCCGATTTTAATTACCGAAGAAGAATTTTCAATTAAAAAACAATAGGACAAAACATAATGAAAAAATTCGCAATGGTCTTCCCAGGTCAAGGCTCCCAAACTGTCGGTATGCTTGCTGATCTTGCCACTGAATATCCAATCGTTATTGAAACATTTAAACAAGCATCTGATGCGCTTGGTTATGATTTATGGTATCTTGTTCAACAAGGTCCAGCTGAAGAACTTAATAAAACTTGGCAAACTCAGCCCGCACTTTTAGCTGCTTCAGTCGCTATTTATCGCGTATGGCAAGAAAAATTTCCTCAATTAAAACCAGAAGTGATGGCAGGCCATAGCTTGGGTGAGTATTCTGCCTTGGTTTGTGCTGGGGTGTTGGATTTCCAAGATGCGATTAAATTAGTGGAATTGCGCGGAAAATTAATGCAACAAGCTGTGCCTGAAGGCACTGGCGCAATGTATGCAATCATTGGTTTAGATAATGAAGCAATTATTAATGCTTGCAAACAAGCAGAGGAAGGCGAAGTCGTATCTGCGGTGAACTTTAACTCACCGGGTCAAGTAGTTATTGCGGGTGCGAAAGCTGCAGTTGAGCGTGCGGCTGCATTATGTAAAGAAGCAGGGGCGAAACGTGCATTGCCGTTAGCTGTGAGCGTACCTTCTCACTGTGCATTAATGAAACCTGCAGCCGAGCAATTAGCGGTAACACTTGAGAATATTCAAATTAATACACCAACAATATCGGTATTAAATAACGTTGATGTGAAAGCTGAAACTGAAGGCACCGAAATTCGTACCGCACTTGTTCGTCAGTTATATAGTCCAGTTCGTTGGACTGAAACAGTTGAAAAAATGGCGCAAGATGGTGTTTTAGCGCTTGTTGAAGTGGGGCCAGGTAAAGTATTAAATGGTTTAACCAAACGCATTGTGGGTGATTTACAAGCAATATCTGTAAATGATGTTGCATCATTCAATGCGGTAGAAGAATTTTTAGCGTAAGTAAAAGGAAGAAAAAATGCAAGGTAAAATTGCTTTAGTGACAGGGGCTAGCCGTGGTATCGGTCGTGCGATTGCAGAAGAACTTAGTTCAAAAGGTGCATTTGTAATTGGTACCGCAACCTCTGAAAAGGGTGCAGAGGCGATCTCGGCTTATTTAGGGGATAAAGGTAAAGGTTTAGTTTTAAACGTAACGGATAAAGAATCTATCGAAACTTTACTTGAGCAAATTAAAAATGATTTTGGCGATATTGATATTCTCGTGAATAACGCAGGTATTACTCGCGATAATTTATTGATGCGTATGAAAGATGAGGAATGGTTTGATATTATGCAAACTAACTTAACTTCTGTGTATCATCTTTCTAAAGCCATGTTACGTTCAATGATGAAAAAACGTTTTGGTCGTATCATCAATATTGGTTCAGTGGTTGGTTCAACGGGTAATCCAGGACAAACTAACTATTGTGCGGCAAAAGCGGGTGTGGTTGGTTTTTCTAAATCTTTAGCGAAAGAAGTAGCTGCACGTGGTGTTACTGTAAATGTGGTTGCACCAGGTTTTATTGCAACAGATATGACAGAAGTGCTTACGGATGAACAAAAAGCGGGGATCTTATCTAATGTTCCAGCTGGACGTTTAGGCGAAGCAAAAGACATAGCTAAAGCCGTTGCTTTCTTAGCTTCTGATGATGCAGGTTATATCACGGGTACAACGTTACACGTGAATGGTGGCTTATACTTAAGCTAAACTTTGACATTGATTTATGGGGGGGGTTCTAAGCAATAAAATCATAGCCAAAGATTTTAGATAATGCTAAAATCCCGCTCGCAATGTAACTTGGTTACGCCTTGAGCGTATGCAAAGGTACGTAACTATATTTGATGTGTGTGTTCACATTGCCTATTTTGTGGTGCGACCAGACCATAAAATAGTTGCAAGTTACTAAAAAATACATACACTAACAGCTCTTTTATGAGTTAAAACTAACAAATAGGAAAAACAAATGAGTATTGAAGAACGCGTGAAAAAAATCATCGTTGAACAATTAGGTGTTAAAGAAGAAGATGTTAAACCTGAAGCTTCTTTTGTTGAAGATTTAGGTGCAGATTCATTAGACACAGTTGAATTAGTAATGGCTTTAGAAGAAGAATTTGATATTGAAATTCCTGATGAAGAAGCTGAAAAAATTACCACTGTTCAATCTGCGATTGATTACGTGCAAAACAATCAATAATTTTAAGTTGGGCGACGTTTTAAGTCGCCTAATTTTTTTCTAATAATCCTCTTTAAAATTACCGCACTTTTTATTTTTCCCTTTCATAAACATTGATCTAAATTATCTTTTACTTAAAATCTTGGTTTAAATTTTAAAAAATTATTTAGTTATATGCCTAAAAAGAAGTATTATTTGCATAGTTTTTCATTTTTGAGGTGTTTATGCTTTACTTAGAATTTTTATTTTTACTATTAATGCTTTATATCGGTAGCCGTTACGGCGGTATCGGATTAGGTGTTGTTTCTGGTATCGGTCTTGCTATCGAGGTTTTCGTATTTCGTATGCCAGTGGGGAAAGCACCGATTGATGTTATGCTTATCATTCTTGCGGTGGTGACTTGCGCATCCGTACTTGAAGCAGCTGGCGGTTTGAAATTTATGTTACAAATTGCTGAACGCATTCTCCGTAAAAATCCAAAACGTGTCACTTTACTCGGCCCATTAGTCGTCTATTTATTAACCTTTATGCTTGGTACTGGTCACTCTGTTTACACAATTATGCCAATCATCGGCGATGTTGCATTGAAAAACAAAATTCGTCCAGAACGTCCTATGGCGGCGTCTTCTGTAGCATCACAATTAGCCATCACGTCTAGCCCACTTTCTGCAGCTGTTGTCTTCTATCTAGGTAAAATTACAGCAATGCCTGCTTTTGAGCATATTAGTTTATTAGATATTATTTGTGTAACCGTTCCTGCAACCTTAGCGGGTACGATTGCACTTTCTTTATACAGTATGCGTCGTGGTAAAGAGTTGGAACAAGATCCTGAATATCAATGTCGTTTACAAGATCCCGTATGGCGTGAACGTATTTTAAATACCACAAGCACAACATTGAATGAAACCCTTCCGCAAGGGGCAAAAAAATCTGTTTACCTATTTTTACTTGCTTTAGTTGTGATTGTTGCGATTGCGATGATTCCTGAAATTCGTACTATCGGTAGTGGAAAAGCAATTTCAATGTCACTTATCATTCAAATGATGATGCTTTGCTTTGGTGGTGTGATTTTACTCGCAACGAAAACAAATCCTCAAATCGTGCCAAATGGTGTGGTATTTAAGTCAGGTATGGTGGCAGCAATTGCGATTTATGGTATTGCGTGGATGAGCGACACTTACTTCAAATATGCAATGCCAGAATTTAAAGCTGCGATTACTGATATGGTGCAAACTTATCCTTGGACATTTGCATTGGCGTTATTTGCAGTCTCAGTTGTAATTAATAGCCAAGCCGCCACTGCTGTAATGTTATTACCTGTGGGTATAAGTTTAGGTATTCCTGCGCCAATTTTAGTTGGTTTAATGCCTGCAACTTATGCGTATTTCTTCATTCCAAATTATCCGTCAGACATTGCAACAGTAAACTTTGACGTAACGGGTACAACAAAAATTGGTAAATATTATTTTAACCACAGTTTCATGGTGCCAGGTTTAATTGGGGTTGTTGTTGCTTGCTTAGTCGGTGTTTCTGTGGCGGAATTAGTGATTCGCTAATTTACACACAAACTAAATCCTTTTAATATAAAAGCACCTTTGAATGGTGCTTTTATTTTTATGACAACCTACATCGCCTACGGCAATATAAATCAACCTTTTTCTTTGGAATCCTTACCTGATGAACTGATTCCAGAAAATCTATATCAAATTGAAACGGATAGCTCGCGTGTTTTTCAGCGTCATCAGTGCCGTCGGCTTGCTCACTTATTACTTTTCCAACTTCTAAAAATAGCAGGAAAATCCACCGCACTTTTATCTCAAATTCATCGTACCAAAAGTGGTAGACCTTATTTTCTTGATGAGCGAATAGATTTTAATATTAGCCATTCTGGTGATTGGGTGGCGGTAATATTAGATATTAGAAATGAAGAAAAAAGTGCGGTGGGAATTGATATTGAATTTCCTAAAATAAGAAATTTTTCGGCGTTGATGGAACATATTGCACCAAAAGAAGAAATTGATTGGTTTTATCATCAGCAGTCTTCTTTGAAGACTTTTTATCGTTGTTGGTGTTTACGAGAGGCTGTATTGAAATCTCAAGGATTTGGGATCGTAAAATTATCCAATGTTCGCCATTTTCCTGAACAACAACAAATTTTTTCAGATTATTGTCCGCAGGGGCAGTTGTGGTTTACTGATGAACTCTCTATTTATTTAGCCGCTTTTGTCAATCATCAAGAAAAATTACCGCACTTTTATGAATGGAGTGGGGAAAGTTTACAGATAAAAGAACTTGAAAAATATGTTCTTTATGAAGTGAATTAATTAAGAAAATCCTTGTGTAAAATCAAGGATTTTTTATTGCCTAAAAAGTCTTGTATTTTCATAGACGAGCCCCATTTATTTAGCTAAACTCTTAACAATTTTTTGACAAATGGAGAATGAAATGTCACAGAACGGTTCAGATCGCGATCCTTGGAGTAAACCAGGGCAAAGCAACGACCAGCAGACGGGAAATTCATCCAACAATAATGGATGGAATAATAACCAAAATCGTGGGAATCAAGAACAATCTCCGCCAGATATTGAGGAGATTTTTAATAATCTGCTTAAAAAATTAGGTGGTGGAAATAAAAAGAGCGGTCAAAATAATGGCAGTTCTCAAGGCAATACGCCATTTCATTTTGGCAAAGTTATTCCACTTGCTGTAGCGATTGGTGCGATTATTTGGGGCGTAAGCGGTTTTTATACTATTAAAGAGGCTGAACGCGGTGTGGTGCTTCGTTTTGGCGAGTTACATTCTATTGTTCAACCCGGTTTGAATTGGAAACCAACATTTGTAGATAAAGTATTGCCAGTAAATGTGGAGCAAGTAAAAGAGTTGCGTACACAAGGTGCAATGCTGACTCAAGATGAAAATATGGTAAAAGTGGAAATGACCGTGCAATATCGCGTGCAAGATCCTGCAAAATATCTTTTTAGCGTAACAAATGCAGATGATAGTTTGAATCAAGCGACAGATAGTGCATTACGTTATGTTATTGGGCATATGTCTATGAATGATATTTTAACCACAGGTCGCTCTGTCGTGCGTGAAAATACTTGGAAAGCTTTGAATGAAATTATCAAATCCTATGATATGGGACTTGAGGTTATTGATGTGAACTTCCAATCTGCTCGTCCACCTGAAGAAGTAAAAGATGCGTTTGATGATGCAATTAAAGCGCAGGAAGATGAACAACGTTTTATTCGTGAAGCGGAAGCCTATGCGCGTGAGAAAGAACCGATTGCACGCGGTGATGCACAACGTATTCTTGAAGAAGCAACAGCTTATAAAGATCGTATCGTGTTAGATGCAAAAGGTGAAGTGGAACGTTTGCAACGCTTGTTGCCAGAATTTAAGGCTGCACCAGATTTACTGCGTGAGCGTTTATATATTCAGACGATGGAAAAAGTGATGGCAAATACCCCAAAAGTAATGCTTGATGGCAATAATGGTAATAATTTAACTGTGTTACCGCTAGAGCAAATTATGGGCAAAAAATCGGTAACAAGTGCGCCAAGTGCGGTCAATTCTTCGCCTGCTTTTACTGCACCAGAACGTCAAAATTCTTATCAGCCTCAGCCGACTACCGTTGCGCCGATTCGTCAAGGGAGATTTAACTAATGCGTAGATTTTTATTACCTGTTATTTTCGTGATTGCGGCAGTCGTTTATTCTAGTATCGTCGTTGTAACGGAAGGTACCCGTGGCATTATGTTACGATTTAACAAAGTACAGCGTGATGCTGATAACAAAGTGGTTGTATATGAACCAGGCTTGCATTTTAAAGTGCCTTTAATTGATAGCATCAAAGTTTTAGATGCGCGTATTCGTACTTTAGATGGCTCTGCAACACGTTTTGTTACTGTTGAGAAAAAAGATTTGCTAGTGGATTCTTATGTGAAATGGAAAATCAGTGATTTTGGTCGATTCTACACATCTACTGGCGGTGGCGATTATGCTCAAGCTGCAAATTTATTAAGTCGTAAAGTAAACGACCGTTTACGTTCTGAAATTGGTTCACGCACGATTAAAGATATTGTTTCTGGTACACGTGGAGAATTAATGGAAGGGGCAAAAAAAGCTTTAAGTTCAGGACAAGACAGTACGGCAGAATTAGGTATTGAAGTGATCGATGTGCGTGTAAAACAAATTAATTTACCAGATGAAGTCTCTTCTTCGATTTACCAACGTATGCGTGCAGAACGTGATGCAGTGGCGCGTGAACATCGTTCTCAAGGGAAAGAAAAAGCAGCATTTATTCAAGCTGATGTAGATCGCAAAGTGACGTTAATTCTTGCTAATGCAAATAAAACTGCACAAGAATTACGAGGTTCAGGCGATGCAGCTGCAGCAAAATTATATTCAGATGCTTTTGCTCAAGAACCACAATTCTTTACTTTTGTGCGTAGCTTAAAAGCCTATGAAGCGAGTTTTGCAAATTCTGACAATATAATGATTTTAAAACCAGATAGTGATTTCTTCCGCTTTATGCAGGCACCGAAAAAATAGAGTTTAATTTGATAAAAACACCTTCCTCGTGAAGGTGTTTTTTATAGCCAACGTCTTACTTTTTGTTTGTAACGACGATATTCATCGCCAAATTTATTTTCCAAATAGGCTTCTTCTCGGGCTATTTGACAGTGGTTCATAACTAGTATAAAGACAATTACGCCTAACCAAGCTAAACTATTACCTAACCAAAGCGTCCAAGCAAGCAAAATTAACAGCAAACTTAAATACATTGGGTTACGGCTAAATCGAAATATGCCTGTGGAAACTAATTTTGTTGTGCCTTTAAAGTCACGAGGATTAATGGAGGTTTTACATATAAAGAATTGCATAACGCTGCTTAAAGCAATCAAAAATGAAAGGGAAATAACAAAAACAATCACTGAAAAATGGACAGAATAACTAGCAATCTTTGGCAAAAAATACATTGCTATGGCAATGAATAAACAGAGTAGTGGTGGTGGAATAAATAACATCGCTAAATCTTATTAATAAAAATGCCAGCTCTTTATAGCGCATTTAAAGTGCGGTCAAAATTTGTCTTAATTTTGCTTTAATTACTTTTATTTTGCATAAAGCGGCGATAAATTTCGCCGCTTTTGATTATTATAAATTTTATGCACTATTCTGTGATAAATTATTTGATGGTTAATTTTTTACCGTCATAGCTTATTGCTTTGACGCTAGTTAAAGCCTTACCTCCATCAGTTTCACCGCCAATCAGTAAAACTTTATTGTTGTAAGATACAGAAAAACCATAACCAATATTCATTGGTAATTCCCCAACGATGCGCCATTTACCATTATTCAACGTATAAACTTCGTTATGCCAAGCTTTGCTTAAACCTTTATGTGCGTGAAGTTTTCCTTCTTTGAATTGTTTGATTGAACCTGGAAAATTTGCGCCACCAGTGACTAAATAATGACCGTTACTATAGCCTGCAAGCGCACCAGCTAAACCATCTTGTGATTTGCCTTTTGGTGCAGGTAAGTCAGGTAAGTTTTTCCATTGCACACCTTTAGCAGTGAATTTACCTTGATGGGTTTCAGCGGTGCGAAGTCCAGGTTTAATTTCGCCATTGACAACCACGAGATCATTACCTTGAATTGTAAAGGCTGCACCAGCACGACCAGAGAATGGAATGCGTCCTTCATTGCGCCATTTATTGGTTGAGGGTTCATAGCTCAATAATTCTGTTGTAAAGAAATAATCTTCTGGACGTTGATCGAAGTAAGCTGCTGCGATTTCATCTTTTTTCGCTTGATCTTCTCCTGCCGCAACGTTGTCTTGGAAGAAGCCATTAAATATAGAGAGATTAGAGCCGCCTAAAATATAAACTTTATCTCCGTGAGATGCGCCACTTGATCCTACTAAACCACGGGGAGAACGAGTAGGAAGTTTCATCCAAGTATTATCGCTTGGGTTATAGCGATAAGCGTCATTAACGAGTTGAAGTTCGCCTTTTTCATTTTTTTGTAAACCACCGAATACATAAAGTTTTCCATCCACTGCGGCTGCAACAGGTTGATTGCGTTCGCCACCTGGAAATGTAGCAATTTCTTTCCATTGTGCTGAAGGATCTTTTAGGTCTAAGGTATAGAATTTATCGCCACCAGAACCTAATCCCACATAAACTGTGTCGCCAATTAATGCACCTGTTCCTCCTTTGATCCCCACTGGCAAATCAGGATAAGTTTGTGCGTTCGCTGAAAAAGTAAAGGTAGCAAAAAGTGCGGTACATAATGCTGTTTTAGTTAGTTTCATAATAAACCCCATTTTGAGTTGTGTTTACAGTTTTTTATTCATTAAACGGCATTGAATAGGCGTTGATAAAGTGCAGTTATTGCACCCTTTTGTATTGTAAGGTACAGCAGATGTAACTTACGAAAACGATGAAAGTGCGGTTAAAAAATTTAATCTTTTTCAACCGCACTTTTTATTATGGTATCAATAGATTTGGCACAAATGTGATGATTTGTGGGAAAATCGTGATTAATACTAATGTGACGAAAACGGGAATCAAGAACGGTAATACGCCTTTGGTTACCGTGGAAACTGACATATTACCTACACGAGCAACAACAAAGAGAGCCATTCCCATTGGTGGGGTAAGAATACCAATCATCATATTTAATGTGGTCATTACACCAAAGAAGATTAAGTCAATATTGAATTGCATTGCGATAGGAATAAGCATTGGTAATACTAAAAATTGTAATGCTAGGGCATCAATGAACATTCCAAGAAAAAGTAACAGTGCGTTAATCATTACCAATACGGTTAAAGGCGAATCGGCAACGGCAACAAACACATTAGCAACACGCATTGCGACTTGTTCACGGGCAATCATATCGCCAAAGAAAGTCACGGTCATAATCATTAAGGCGACTACGCCCGTAATTGCCATTGCTTCTATGCAACTATTAAATAAGCTTTTTAAGGTTAATTCTTTATACACAAATTTACCAATAATTACAGAGTATGCGGCTGCAACAATGGCAGATTCTGTTGGACTGAATAATCCTGAAAAAATACCACCGATAATTAATAACGGCGTTAAGATTGCCCAAAAAGATTGTTTAAAGCTGCTGCAAAGTTGTTCTCTCGTAGCTTTTGGTGTTCGTGGATAACCTCGTTTTTTGGCAATGCGATAATTCATTGCCATTAAAGCTAAAGTAATTAATACACCTGGAATAAAACCTGCAATAAAGAGTTTTGCGATAGATTCATTGGCAATTACACCGTAAATAATCATTGCAATACTTGGCGGAACTAATGGCCCAATAATACAAGAAGCAGCAGTAATTCCTCCGCAAATATCATCGTCATAACCAGCATCACGCATTGATTTGATTTCTAATTGACCTAAGCCCCCAGCATCAGCAAGTGCTGAACCTGACATACCAGAGAACAATAAACTTGCACCGATATTAACGTGTCCCATTCCTCCTGTGTAATGACCGAGTAAGGCTTTAGCGAAATTAAAAATACGTTCGGTAATCCCACCTGTATTCATTAGAATGCCCGTTAAAATATAAAACGGCACGGCAAGTAATGGGAAGCTGTCTAGGCTATAGACTAATTTTTCAGTTGCGGCATTTACGACATTCCAACGTGTCATAGAAAAATAAAGTAGAGTAGCAATAAATAAGGACCAACCTACAGGGACACCGATAAACATAATGATGAGCCAAACGAGTAAGGCGACATAGACTGAACTTGAACCGAGTTTTATATAATTGCTAATACGCAATACTTTGAACCAATCTGGCGCGAAAAATAAAATCGCAAATAAAATGACCGCACTTATGATAAAGAAAGTCGCAGGTAAATAGCTTTTCCCTGTCTTAAAGTTTAGGGTTTGCGCTTGGATAAAGCGAAACATCATTAATATTGCGATAACAGGCAGTGCTGCGAAAATCCATTTTTCAGAAATGCCTCCTAAGGCATCAATAGGGAATGATGCGCCGTTAAAAGTACGAATACCGAAATGAATAAATAAGAAAATACATACAAAGACTAATAATTGTACAAACGTATTTGTAAATTTTCTGATTTTTTCGGGCATTAGATTAGTTAAAAAATCAATAAATACGTGTTCTTGTTTTCTCACAGCAACGCTGATACCCAACATACCCACGTAAACAAATAAGAGCTTGGCGAGTTCTTCACTCCAAATTAACGGAGAATGAAAAACTTGGCGTGAAAGAATTTGAGCGATAAGAATACCGAAAATGGCAATAAATAATGTGCCACCCAGCCATTCTTCAAGCTTATTAATATATTTCATACTTCACTCCGTTTAATGAAGAATAAGGGAATGTAGTGTGCCATTACAGCACACTAAAGAGGGATTATGGATTGATTGCTTCAATTTGTTTTAAAGCTGCTTCACCTTTTTGACCAGTTTGTTTTACAAACTCAGCATAATACGGCTTCATTGATGCTTTAAATGGGACAAGATCAGGATGTGTAATTTTCACGCCTTGTTTTTCAAAGAATGTGACTAAATCTTTTTCTCCATCTACGAATAATTTAGTGTGATATTTTGCTGCATTTTCGGCAGCATCTTTTACGACTTTTTGAAGATCTTCAGGGAGTTCTTTATAAGTCTCGTTGCTTACTAAATAAAGTTGGTCATTCAAAATGTGATTAGTCATTGCTAAGAACTTTTGCACTTCATAGAATTTTTGTGCTTGCACCGCTGCTAACGGGTTTTCTTGACCATCGACGGCATTGGTTTGTAACGCAAGATAAACTTCAGAAAATGCCATTGGTGTTGGTGATGCGCCAACATATTTAGCATAGGCTAAGTTTGTTGCTGCATTTGGTACACGAAGTTTTAAGCCTTTCATATCTGCAATACTGTTGATTGCACGATTTGAAGTCGTTTGGCGAGTTCCGTTATAAGCTTGGGAAAGTAAAGTCACGCCAAGATCTTTATCCATTTTTTTAATTAAATCTTTACCAAATTCTGTATCGAATAAGGCTTTTTGTGCAACATTATAGTTGCTAATAACATAAGGTAAGGCAAATACTGCCGCTTCAGGGTAAAACAGTTGGAAGCGAGCAGATTCTGCAAAGGTGAAGTCGAGAGAACCGTCTTTTAATTGTTTTAACATTGCGCGGTCATCACCTAATTGTGAACTTGGATAAAGTGAAATTTCAATTTTACCCTGTGATTTTTCTTTGACTTCTTTGGCAAACATTTCTGCCGCTTTATATTCATTTGATGAAGTTCCAGCATTCATACCGAATTTCAAGTCATAATCAGCGGCAAGAACAGCAGAAGATACGCCTAAAGAAATGGCTGTAGCAAGGAAAAGTTTTGTCAATTTCATCATATTCGCTCCTGTGTGAACTTATGTTGGAAAGGGGAATATATTAACCCCGTAATATGAGAATCAATTTAGGCAAAAAATGTATGTTTTCTCCCCAAAAATAGGATTCGAGAGCAATTCTAAGAGTAAAAAAACAAATTTAAAATAGTTTTACGAGTTTTATTTCAAAAATGAGAAGTTGATCACATTTATGAAAAAACACTTCAAAAATATTCTTTAAAATGGCATTTCTTTTTCATATAATAAGGTTAAATGATGAAAATATAAGCATATTACAACTTATAAAAGATTGTTTTGTGTGGATTAAATTAATTTTAAAGTGATTTATTCAGATTTAAATGAGGGGTGTTATATGTCTAAATTATCTTATCAAGAAGTACTTTCTCAAATTCAATATGGTCTTATTTCTTCTTGCCAACCTGTCGATGATGGCCCAATGGATAAACCTGAAATCGTTTCTGCGATGGCTCAGGCTTCAGTTATGGGCGGAGCTTCTGGCTTACGTATTGAGGGGGTTGATAACCTTAAAGCAACCCGTCCTTTTGTGAATGTTCCGATTATCGGAATTGTAAAACGTGATTTGCCTGATAGTCCCGTGCGTATTACGCCGTTTTTACAAGATATTGAAGATCTAGCCAATGCTGGCGCGGATATTATTGCAGTAGATGGCACTAAACGCCCACGTCCTGTGGATATTGAAAGTGCGGTGAAAAAAATCCACGAAATGGGCTGTTTGGCAATGGCAGATTGTTCTAATTTAGAAGAAGGCTTGTATTGTAAAGCGCTTGGTTTTGATATTGTCGGCAGTACGATGTCGGGTTATACAGGAGGCTCAGTGCCAGAAGAACCAGATTATCAATTAGTGAAAGATTTAAAATCAGCGGGTTGTTTTGTGATGGCTGAGGGGCGTTATAACACACCAGAATTGGCAAAAGTGGCAATTGAAATTGGTGCAGATTGCGTGACTGTAGGTTCAGCCTTAACTCGTCTTGAACATATTGTGAGTTGGTTTGCTAATTCAGTGAAATCTGCAAGATAGTCGTAAGACGTGTGAGAAAAGACTTTACACTATAAGGATAAGTTATGCGTTGTTTAGCACTAGATATTGGTGGGACAAAAATTGCTGCGGCGATTGTAAAAAATGGCGAAATTGAGCAACGTCAGCAAATTCATACACCACGTGAAAATGTCGTGGAGGGAATGCACCAAGCGTTAGGCAAATTGCTTGCTGATTATGAAGGGCAGTTTGATTATGTAGCGGTAGCATCTACGGGGATTATCAATAATGGCATTTTAAGTGCATTAAATCCGAAAAACTTAGGTGGCTTGGCGGAATTTCCACTTAAAGCGAGTATTGCAAAACATACGGATAAACCGATTGGTTTATTAAATGATGCACAAGCTGCGACTTATGCGGAATATCAATTGCAAAATTCTGAACAGGTATCAAATTTTGTTTTTATTACCGTTTCAACAGGAGTTGGCGGAGGGATTGTGCTGAACCAAATTTTGCAGACAGGTTCTCGTGGTATTGCTGGGCATATTGGTCATACATTAGCTGATCCAAATGGTGCGATCTGTGGTTGTGGGCGTCGAGGTTGTGTCGAAGCGATTGCTTCAGGGCGAGCAATTGAAGCAGTTTCTTCCCAATGGGAAGATCCGTGCGATCCAAAAGAAGTGTTTGAGCGTTTTAGAAAAAATGATGAAAAAGCGACCGCACTTGTCGAGCGTTCTGCGAAAGCCATTGCTAATTTAATTGCTGATTTAGTGATTAGTTTAGATATTCAAAAAATCGCGATTGGTGGCAGTGTGGGATTAGCTGAGGGATATTTATCTTTGGTTGAAAAATATTTACAAGATTTTCCTTCGATATATTGTTGTGAAATTGAAACCGCTAAATTTGGACAAGATGCAGGTTTAATTGGCGCAGCTTATTGGGTAAAAGATGTTTTACTGGATAAGCCTGAAGGAACAATTTATGGCTAAATCGGGAAATGTGTTAAACAAAATTGGCTCACTTTACCAAAGTTTAACTAAATCAGAGAAAAAAATTGCCGATACGATTTTGCGTTCGCCTGATTTAGTCTCTCAATGCTCCCTTTCAGAAATCGCTAAACATTTGCAAGTTGGAGAAGCTACGCTCGTCCGTTTTTGTCGAACCATTGGTTTTAAAGGTTTCAGCGAGTTCAAACTAGAGCTTTCTATTGAACTTGCGACGAAAGATAATCAAGATGAAAGCATACTTGAAACAGAAATTATGCCAAGTGATGATTCGCTCACTATTGCACAAAAATTGCAAACGGCGGTTGCTAATGTAATGGAAGAAACGATTAATTTACTTGATTTAAAACAGCTTGAAGAAGTCGTTAAAGTACTTAAAAAAGCACGCCGTATTTTTTTATTTGGTGTGGGTTCATCTGGCGTAACGGCTGAAGATGCTAAAAATAAGCTAATGCGTATTGGTTTTCAAGTGGATGCTTCAGGTAATAATCATTTTATGTATATGCAGGCGGCGTTACTTACCTCTTCTGATGTGGCAATTGGTTTAAGCCATTCTGGTTATTCTGCTGAAACGGCACATACCATCAAAATCGCAAAACAAAATGGTGCAACAACAGTGGCATTGACGCATAGTTTGCGTTCCCCCGTGACAGAATATGCTGATTATGTTTTGGTAAATGGTAATAAACAAGGCAAGTTACAAGGCGATTCTATTGGCACCAAAATTGCACAGCTTTTTGTATTAGATTTAATTTATGCTTTGTTAGTGCAGGGCGAAGAAGAAATTGCCGCTCAAACTAAACAAAAAACTCTCAATGTAATTCTTGAACAACGTATAAAATAGGAGAAAACTTATGCGTGATTTAAAAGGTATTTTCAGTGCATTATTAGTGTCATTTAATGAAGATGGCACCATTAATGAAAAAGGTTTACGCCAAATTATCCGCCATAATATCGACAAAATGAAAGTTGATGGCTTATATGTGGGCGGTTCAACAGGCGAAAACTTTATGCTTTCAACGGAAGAGAAAAAAGAAATCTTCCGCATTGCAAAAGATGAAGCAAAAGATCAAATCGCACTAATTGCTCAAGTGGGCAGCGTAAACTTAAAAGAAGCGGTGGAATTAGGTAAATATGCAACAGAATTAGGCTACGACTGCTTATCTGCAGTGACGCCATTCTATTACAAATTTAGCTTCCCTGAAATTAAACATTATTACGACACCATCATTGCAGAAACGGGCAACAATATGATTGTGTACTCAATCCCGTTCTTAACTGGCGTGAATATGGGTATTGAACAATTCGGTGAACTTTACAAAAACCCGAAAGTATTAGGGGTAAAATTCACAGCAGGTGATTTCTACTTATTAGAACGTTTGAAAAAAGCTTATCCAAACCACTTAATTTGGGCAGGTTTCGATGAAATGATGCTACCGGCAGCCTCACTTGGGGTAGATGGTGCAATTGGTTCAACCTTTAACGTAAACGGCGTTCGTGCTCGTCAAATTTTTGAATTAACCAAAGCGGGTAAATTAGCCGAAGCGTTAGAAATCCAACACGTAACCAACGATTTAATTGAAGGCATTTTAGCGAACGGTTTATATTTAACCATCAAAGAATTGCTTAAATTAGAAGGGGTGGATGCAGGTTATTGCCGTGAACCAATGACATCAAAAGCAACAGAAGAACAGGTTGCAAAAGCAAAAGACTTGAAAGCGAAATTTTTGTCATAAATATTTAAATTAGAAAAAACTTACCTCCCCCTGTTTTATTCCGTTACAAACAGAATAACAAGCCAGCAAGCACTTGCCTTCCTCTGTTTATTCCGTTACAAACAGAACAACAAGTCAGCAAGCACTTGCCTTCCCCTGTTTACGGGGGAAGGTGCCCGAAGGGCGGAAGGGGGCAACTTCTATTGCTCTGTCGTAAATTATTGGAGCAAAAGAATTTCTTTTTAAAAACAAGATAGAAAATTACCGCACTTATAATGATCCTTTGGTATAGGTGGGCTAACGTCCAGCCTACGATATGAATAGGATCATCACGGTCAATAATAAAGGAAGGCTAATATGCGTTTTATTCCGTTACAAACAGAACAACAAGTCAGTTGTTGGGCTGCACAACATATCATCAATCGTATCAACGATTTTAAACCTACCGCCGAGCGTCCCTTTGTATTGGGGTTACCTACTGGTGGTACACCACTAAAAACTTATCAAGAACTGATTCGACTTCATCAAGCAGGCAAAGTGAGTTTCAAACACGTAGTGACTTTCAATATGGATGAATATGTGGCTTTACCAGAGGAACACCCTGAAAGTTACCACAGCTTTATGTATAACAATTTTTTCAATCATATCGATATTTTACCTGAAAATATCAATATTCTTAACGGCAATACCGATGACCATAATGCAGAATGCCATCGTTATGAAGAAAAAATTAAATCTTACGGCAAAATTCATCTGTTTATGGGGGGGGTTGGCGTAGATGGACATATCGCATTTAATGAACCTGCTTCTTCATTAAGTTCTCGCACCCGTATTAAAACGCTAACGCAAGATACATTAATTGCAAATTCACGCTTCTTTAATAATGATGTTACTCAAGTGCCGAAATATGCTTTAACCATTGGTGTCGGTACATTATTAGATGCAGAAGAAGTGATGATTTTAGCAACAGGACATCAAAAAGCACTGGCAGTGCAAGCTGCAGTTGAAGGCAGTATTAACCACTTATGGACAGTCAGTGCATTACAAATGCACCGTCATTTCTTGCTTGTTTGTGATGAAGCTGCTCAACAAGAGTTAAAAGTGAAAACCGTGAAATATTTTACTGAATTAGAAGGCTCGGTTGCTGGTACGGATTATCAGGATAAATAGAGATCTATTCTTCATCTTTATGTAGGGGCGAATTACATTCGCCCTATAATCACAAACAATCATAGGGCAAATTGTCCTTACGTTTAAGAGCAATATAGTTGCTATGTTAAACTGATGTTGATATTAGGAACAGAATATGAAATACGCATTAATTAATTGTGTAATTTACACAAAATATGATGTTTTACGTGATTTTGCTGTAATTATTAACGGTGAAATTATTGAAGCAGTGATCCCCCAAGCTGAATTAGAAACAGGTATCAAAACCATTGATTTACAAGGTAATAATTTAACTGCTGGTTTTATTGATCTGCAATTAAATGGCTGTGGTGGCGTGATGTTTAACGACCAAACTAGCGTTGAAACCTTGGAAATTATGCAGGAAACTAACTTAAAATCAGGTTGTACAAGTTTCCTTCCCACTTTTATTACCGCGCCCGATGAAAATATAAAAAGTGCGGTAAAAATTATGCGTGAATATTTAAACAAGCATAAAAACCAAGCACTTGGTTTACATATTGAAGGGCCTTATCTCAGCATTGAGAAAAAAGGTGTACACCGCCCCGAATATATTCGTGAAATTACGCCTGAAATGAAAGATTTCCTCTGCCAAAATGGTGATGTGATTACAAAAATGACCATTGCCGCAGAAAACCCAACCATTAACTATACGCCTGATTTTGTGAAAGCGGGCATTATTGTCTCTGTAGGCCATTCTAATGCCACTTATGAAGTGGCTAAAGCCGCATTCCACAAAGGCGCAACTTTTGCGACTCACTTACATAATGCAATGTCGCCAATTAGTTCTGGACGTGAAATGGGCGTAGTGGGTGCAGTATTAGATTCTGATGTTTACACTGGCATTATCGTCGATGGTGTGCATATCAATTACGGCAATGTTCGCATTGATAAAAAAATCAAAGGCGACAAACTTTGTATTGTGACTGACTCTATTGCAGCGGCAGGCGCACCGCCAGAACTAGAAAGTTTTACCTTTGAGGGAAAAACAATTTATATCAAAGAAGGGCGTTGCTATGATGTGAATGGCACAATTGCTGGGGCATCAATCACAATGATGGAATCTATTAAAAATGCGGTAGAATATGTTGAAATTCCTCTTGCGGAAGCCATTAGAATGAGTAACCTTTATCCTGCACGAGCAATTGGTATAGATGATCTTTTAGGTTCGGTAGAAAAAGGTAAGATAGCAAACTTAGCCGTGTTTACGCCAAATTACCAAGTAATCGGCACAGTAGTAAACGGAAAGTGGAAAGAGAATGAATAGTAAACAGAAAGTGGAAAGAGAATTAAGAGTAAACACTTAAATAGCTAATTGATTTAAAAATCTGTGATATATGTCACAGATTTTTTATTAATATTTTGTTACTTATAAAATAGCCTAAATATTTATACACTTTTAACTTAATCATTTTTTAACTTGATTTTAAGCAAAAAAAGCGAATCTTTCGATTCGCCTTGCTTTTAATAATGTATTTCTAACAAATGATTAGAAGTAAACGCGTAAACCTACACCCACTGATTTTTCTTTTTCAGTTTTTACGCCTTTACTTTTCTCAGCTGTTCTAGTTCTAGCGTAAGCACCTTCAATATAGGTTAATACTTGTTTGTGAAGTTTATGATCTACACCGAATAATACTGCTTGTTCACGTGCTTTTTTACCTTGATCTACAGAATTGCGTTCATATTTGAAGTTTCCATAGACATTAGTATCTTCCATTAATTCATATTGGAAACCTGGAGATACGAAATAGCGTTTTTCGTGTTTATCTTTATAGTTTTTAGTTTTTGCATAGCCACTATCTAGAGATACTAATAAGCCTAAATCACTAAAATGATAGCCTAAAGTTGAAAGAGCACCGTTTACTTGTTGTTTTTTACCTGAGTCATCCCCTGCTCCTATTTTAATATCTTCTCTATAATTTGTACGACCATAAGCAATACCTGCAATAATGTTGTTTGCATCATATTTTGCACCAACCTGAACACCATTGCTGATTTTTTGTGGAGAAACTTCTCCTGGCTTATTACCATTACTACTATAAGCCACACGCTCTTGTGCTAATAAATAATTAGCGCCCAATACTAAACCATCGATACCTTTAAAAGTGTAGCCAACGCTATTACCATCCTTAGGAATATATTCTTTATTCTCGAGAACACCATATTCTTTATCTTCTGCACTTGTTATGCCATCAGAAATAGTTTTCGCACGACCAAGTTTTACTTCACCGAATCCTTTATTTCCTAAAGTAACATAAGCATATTTGGTTATAATATTACCGAAGTTATCTGAACGGCTTTCATAATCTGAAACTAAACGAGTTTCTAAATAACCTTGTGCATAGAAACCATCACCGAAGTTATGAGTTGCTTTAATGTGGAAACGTGAACCTGCATTGCGTAATTCACCGTGTTGCTGTTTTTGATCTTTCCGTGTGCTATTGCTTTGTTCAGCGATAACGCTTAAACGACCACCTAATTCTACGTTAGTCCCTTCGTTGTTATAAACAACAGCTGCGTTTGCTGCTGAAGCTGCGAATGCACCAACGATTAATGCTGCAAGTGTTTTTTTCATAATTTGTATTCCTTATGGTTGTTACTATCTATGATTGAACTTTTTTCCAATAGAATTGTCTAATCACCAAACAAAATAATAGGCGAGCGACGAGCTACATCTTCGCAAAAAAAAATTTTTATGTCAATACTCCAAAATTTTAATTTTCTTGAAATCTCATCAAGATCACACTTTTTTAAATGAATTTGATTGTTTTTTGTTCTTTTTTAGGTTTAAGTATTAAATATTTTTAGGTATCGAAAAATATGATGTTATATCAGTTGTATTATTCTTCTATGTACCCCATATCTTCCAATGTCGGATTTTCTGCTCCTTTTTTTGCTAATTCATCGCAAATTTCATTTTCTCTGTGTCCTGCATGACCTTTTACCCATTGCCAATTAATTTTATGACGTTGGATGGATTCATCTAAGGCTATCCATAAATCTTGGTTTTTTACAGGCTTTCCAGAACTTGCTTTCCAATTATTTTTTTTCCAGTTAAAGATCCATTTTGTTATGCCATTTTTCATATATTGGCTATCACTATAAAGCGTGATTAAACAAGGTTCTTTTAATGTATTTAATGCTTCAATGACAGCGCGTAATTCCATTCGATTATTGGTGGTTTTGAAATAGCCTTTGGAGAGCATTTTTTCATGTTGTTTATAACGCAATACGGCACCAATTCCACCCGCCCCTGGATTACCTAAGCAAGATCCATCAGTAAAAATTTCAATCTGTTTTTGCATAACAAAAAGGTTGTTGTGTAGAATGGCAAGTATTTTAATGGAAAGAGAGAGGTTGAACAAATGATTAATCCCAATCGCCAAATTGTATTAGATACTGAAACTACAGGTATGAATCAGCTTGGCGCGCATTATGAAGGACACTGCATTATTGAAATTGGTGCAGTTGAATTAATAAATCGTCGTTACACAGGTAATAATTTCCATATTTATATTAAGCCAGATCGCCCTGTTGATCCTGATGCGATTAAAGTTCATGGTATTACTGATGAAATGTTAGCGGATAAACCAGAATTCAAAGACGTAGCCCAAGATTTTTTGGATTATATTAATGGTGCGGAATTGCTTATTCACAATGCCCCCTTTGACGTTGGATTTATGGATTATGAATTTCGTAAACTTAACCTTAATGTGAAAACTGACGATATTTGTTTGGTGACAGATACGCTACAAATGGCGCGTCAGATGTATCTTGGAAAACGCAATAATTTGGATGCACTTTGTGAGCGTTTAGGTATTGATAATAGCAAACGTACTTTGCACGGTGCGTTACTGGATGCCGAGATCTTGGCGGATGTTTATTTGATGATGACGGGAGGGCAAACAAATTTATTCGATGAAGAATCTGTTGAGTCTGAAGTTATCCATGTTATGCAAGAAAAAACGGCGGAAGAAATAAAAAGTGCGGTAGATTTTTCGCACAATTTGAAATTACTTCAACCTACTAATGATGAGTTACAAGCACATTTAGAATTCTTAAAGATGATGAATAAAAAAAGTGGAAATAATTGCCTTTGGGATAAACGCTTTGGCAATAATAATGTGCATTAATCGTGTGGAATTTAAGCAGGTAAGTAAAATTTAATAAAAAAAGATTGACGAGATTTGTGTTCATCATTAAGATACGCACCACTTAGCGGAGTGGTAGTTCAGCTGGTTAGAATACCTGCCTGTCACGCAGGGGGTCGCGGGTTCGAGTCCCGTCCATTCCGCCAATTTAAAATTAATATCTTATCTCGGAGTGGTAGTTCAGCTGGTTAGAATACCTGCCTGTCACGCAGGGGGTCGCGGGTTCGAGTCCCGTCCATTCCGCCAATTAAGATAAATAAAGATAGCACCTAAGGGTGCTTTTTTTGTATCTGAAATTTATTCATCCTTGACAAAAATAAAGTAAACTTTTAATATTTGAAGAACTAGGGAGCGGCTACTCCCTAGTATGTCGTGTTATTAGTAAGCGGTCTGGCTCACTAATAATAGTAGTACGACAAGGATAATGAGTTTAATCATTTTCTTATCCTCTTCAAACGTTGCGAAAAAGCGCAACACTCGCTTTCAAGCTGGATTCTTGAAAGCGAGATTATTATAACGTTAAGTTGTAGATAAATAAACAGTATTTAGAAAGCCATAGGATTGTATCCTGTGGCTTTTTCTTTTCTTTATGAAATGATTTTTTACCAATCCTTTAACTTCCGATATAATAGCCGCCATTTTTGACAAAATAAGAGATTTTTTATGGCAACTCCAGTCGTCGCCCTTGTTGGTCGCCCGAATGTGGGAAAATCCACATTATTTAATCGCCTTACTCGTACGAGAGATGCGTTAGTCGCTGATTTTCCAGGTTTAACTCGTGATAGAAAATATGGTCACGCACATATTGCTGGCTATGATTTTATTGTTATTGATACTGGCGGTATTGATGGAACGGAAGAGGGGGTAGAAGAAAAAATGGCGGAGCAATCTTTGCTTGCTATTGATGAAGCGGATATTGTTCTTTTCCTTGTGGATGCTAGAGCTGGTTTAACGGCAGCAGATATTGGTATTGCTAATTATTTACGCCAACGTCAAAACAAAATTACTGTGGTGGTGGCAAATAAAACCGATGGTATTGATGCGGATTCTCATTGTGCTGAATTTTATCAGTTAGGTTTAGGAGAAATTGAGCAAATTGCAGCCTCACAAGGTCGTGGTGTTACTCAATTAATGGAACAAGTACTTGCGCCTTTTGCGGAAAAAATGGAAAACGCCGATGAAAATGACCGCACTTCTGAGGAAGAACAAGACGAATGGGAACAAGAATTCGATTTTGATTCAGAAGAAGATACGGCATTAATTGATGATGCGTTAGACGAAGAACTTGAAGAAGAACAAGATAAAAATATCAAAATAGCCATTGTAGGTCGTCCAAATGTGGGTAAATCTACTTTAACCAATCGTATTTTAGGCGAAGATCGTGTAGTGGTTTTTGATATGCCAGGTACGACACGTGACAGTATTTATATTCCAATGGAGCGTGATGGACAGCAATATACCTTGATTGATACGGCTGGTGTGCGTAAGCGTGGTAAAGTGCATTTGGCAGTGGAAAAATTCTCTGTGATTAAAACCTTGCAAGCGATTCAAGATGCTAATGTTGTATTGCTGACTATTGACGCGAGAGAGAATATTTCTGATCAGGATTTATCTTTGCTCGGCTTTATTTTAAATGCAGGGCGTTCTTTGGTGATCGTCGTGAATAAATGGGATGGTTTAGATCAAGATGTGAAAGATCGTGTGAAATCTGAGCTTGATCGTCGTTTAGATTTTATTGATTTTGCTCGGGTGCATTTTATTTCAGCCTTGCACGGAAGTGGTGTAGGTAATCTTTTTGATTCGATTAAAGAAGCCTATGCTTGTGCCACTCAAAAAATGACGACTTCGCTTTTAACTCGTATTTTGCAAATGGCAACGGATGAGCACCAACCGCCGATGATTGGCGGTCGTCGCATTAAATTAAAATATGCTCACCCAGGTGGTTATAATCCGCCGATTATAGTAGTTCACGGTAACCAAATGGATAAACTACCAGATTCTTATAAACGTTATTTATCTAATTATTATCGTAAGAGCTTAAAAATTATTGGTTCACCGATTCGTCTGCTTTTCCAAGAAGGCTCAAACCCATTTGCAGGACGCAAAAATAAACTCACTCCGAATCAATTGCGTAAACGTAAACGTTTGATGAAGTTTATTAAGAAAGCAAAACGTTAAACGCAAGATAAATAAAACTTAGACAGATTTAACCGCACTTTTAAAACTCTTTTTGGAGAACTAAAGTGCGGTTATTTTTTTATTGTTTTGCAGAAGAAAGGTATGGCGATATTTTAAGTGCGTTGTAATAAAAATGATGAAACCGATTAAACCTAATGCTGCGCCTGTATAACCAATTTCATTTAATCCTAAATAGGTTGTCGCAAGGTTTCCAAATAATGCGCCTGCGCCAATTCCTGCATTGAAAATGCCCGAGTAAATAGCTGTGGCAACATCGGTTGCATCTGGCGCAAGTTTTAGTACGCGCATTTGTAGAGATAGTCCGATACAAGAAATGCCAATCCCCCAAATAAACACAAGGCTGAACATTGCTATTATTGCTTCAGTTGAAAATAACAGGAGCAATAGAGAGAACATCAATAAACTCATCGAAACAACAATAAATTTTGTGGGAGCAAATCGGTATAATCTGTTAAATAATAGGCTTGCTGCAATGCCTGAGAAACCAAAAACTAATAATACAGCCGTGGCAAAATTTGGATCTAAATGCCCTACATCAATCATAAATGGTTCGATATAGGTATAAGCAGTAAAGTGTGCTGAAATGACGATTGCCGTTGTTACATAAAGCCAAAGTAATAATGGGCGTTTCGCAAGCAAGGGTAAACTTGCAATAGAGCCAGCATTTTTACTGGGTAAATTTGGCAATAATCGAATAATTAAAAACATGATGGATAATGCCAGTACCGCAATAATGCCAAAAGTGACTCGCCAACCGACGAGCTGTCCGACGATTCTCCCAATCGGTAAGCCTAAGATGGTGGCAAGTGCGGTGCCAATAGCGAGCATTCCTAATGCTTGAGTTTTCTTGTGTTTAGGTGCGATGCGCATTACAAGTGAGGCGGTAATTGACCAAAACACTGAATGGGCTAATGCAATGCACATTCGAGCGAGAAGTAATATCCAGAAATTCCATGCAATGACCGATAAAATATGCCCAACAATAAATATAATGAAAAGTTTAATAAGCAGACTTTTACGTTCCATATTGCCAGTGGCAAGCATGGCTGGTAAAGACATAATTAGCACTGTCCACGCATAAACTGTCATCATTAAACCAGTATCAGCGGTTTGCATATTAAAACTTTGTGCAATATCGCTTAACATTGCAACGGGTACAAATTCTGTAGTATTAAAAATAAATCCTGCGCAAGCCATAATAAGCACGCGCCATGATTGGATTTTTGCAGCTTTTAAATATAACGACATTAACGTAACTTTTCTTTAATCGCATCAATTAATTGATGGCGGAATTTCTTCGTAAAATTAATTTTGTATTGTGGAGAATT
Source organism: Haemophilus influenzae (assembly GCF_001457655.1). NCBI lineage: Bacteria > Pseudomonadati > Pseudomonadota > Gammaproteobacteria > Pasteurellales > Pasteurellaceae > Haemophilus > Haemophilus influenzae. The sequence continues at coordinate 946,638 of NZ_LN831035.1, forward strand.
GCAGTTACCAAAAAAATTGATTGGTAGTGTCAAATTTTGATAGCGTTGATCCGTAGAATTTAAATTAATATCCACATTGCATTCCATTCGATTTAAATCAATGATGCCTTTTCCTTGCCCCAAAAGTGCGGGCGTTTTTAATTCGATTTTTTCAGCAATGAGTTGATTTTGTTGGAGAAATAATTGTAAGTAAAATTGTTCAAAGCGAGTGTTTAATTCTTTGTTTTGTAACAAATCATTGTTGTAATTAATCGGGAAATGTTGCGCTACCATATCCAATAGATTCACACCAAGAATTTCGCCATTTTGCGCTAAAAAATTTAATTTTCCTTGAATAAGCGCGGAAGATGAAAAGCTGAAATCAAGATCAAAATCGGCGTGTCCACTTAACATTTCTGGCAAATTTAATAGTGCGAATAAGCGTTGAACAGGGAAATATTTACCCGAAAAATTTACCGCACTTTGATTGTCTATTTGTTGATATTTCAATACGGCTAAACAATCGTTATCGCATTGTGGTTTTATATAAGTCACTATTTGTTGGTGGGCTGTGTGAGTTTCAATATAACCGATAGGCTGATTATTTAGGTTTGCATCTACAAATTGAAGTGGGGCTGATTCTGATGTTGAGAAGTCTAAATTCGCTTTATGGAAAGAAAAATGGAAAGTTTTTGTTTTTCCATAAATAGGCTTATTAAATTCAATGCGAATATGGTTTTCGCCATTTAATATTACTTTTTTTGATAAAAGCTGTTTTAACGAAAAAGGCGAAACCTCTATCGATACATTGGCAGGATTTTGTGTGTTTTGAGTTAATTTGAGCTGTTGAATATTCAGTGAATGAAGTGCTGCGTTTCCATACAAAAGAGGCAAAAAACTAAATTTAGCTTCAATTTTTTGAGCTGAAAATTGCGTAGTTTTTAGATTTTCAAGGGAAAGTGCGGGAGAAAATAATGATAAATTGATTGACTGAACGGCAATGTTTTGTTGTGCCAGTTGTTCATTAATAGCACTTTGCACGCGGTAAAGTTGAATATATAAAAAAGAAAAGATCGCCAAGAAGACGATCCCTATGATAAGTGCGAACTTTTTCATCGATTATTCCTTGTCTTCGTCAATACGACTGGCTACTGCACTTTGTTGATTTTTATATTTTGCATCTTTGCGGCTGCTGTATGGTCGTTTTGCTTCGCCACTTAATACTTCAAAACTTAACGCACCAATTACCATATTTGGGCGTAATGCTAATGGTAATTTCCCTGAATTATAAAATTCCAGCACGATTTTTCCTTCCCAACCTGGATCAATACGGTGTGCGGTGACATGTACCATTAAGCCTAAACGGGCTAAAGAAGAACGGCCATCTAACCAACCGATAATATTGGCTGGCAATTTCACGGATTCAAGCGTGGTTGCTAAGGCTAAAGTACCAGGATGTAAGAAAAATGCTTCCCCCTCTGGAATAAGAATTTCATCGCTCATTACTGATTCAAGCTGGGCGGATACTTCTTCTTTCGGGCCACTTAAATCAATGAAAGGTGCAGAGTGTTCACGAAATACACGGAAAGAATTACCTAAGCGAACATCAATTGTCGCACCATTGATTTTGTCATTATTTGGACGTGGTGTTAAAGAAATAATGCCATCATCGAGATAGCGTTCAATATCAGTATCGCAAAGACGCATAAGATTTCCTATTTTTGATTCAATAAATGAAGGATTTGAGCTTTTAACATATTGATTGCAATACGGTTTTTACCACCACGAGGAATGACAATATCCGCATATTGTTTAGATGGCTCAATAAATTGTAAGAACATTGGACGCACGGTTGCACGATATTGATCAATCACTGATTGTAGAGAGCGACCACGTTCTTCCATATCACGTTGTAAACGGCGGATGAAACAAATATCAAGTGGTGTGTCTACGAATACAGAAATATCGGCTAATTGGCGTACTCTTTCGTCTGTGAGCAATAAAATCCCTTCTAAAATTACGATTCGTTTTGGTGTGAAATGCGTTGTTTCGTTGGTGCGAGTATGTTCTACATAGCTATAAACAGGCACATCTACTGCACTGCCATTTTTTAGATTTTTTAAATGTTGGATAAGTAAATCGCGATCCATAGAGTTTGGATGATCGTAATTCGTTTTTACCCGCTCAGTCATTTCTAAATGACTTTGATCTTTATAGTAACTGTCTTCAGTAATGATACCAATTTCTTGGCAGCCTAGTTCATTACAGAGCTCTTTGTGAACAGTGGAAGCGATAGAACTTTTGCCTGATGCAGATGCACCTGTGATGGCGATGATGATACAAGAGGGATTTGACATAATCGTGTTTCGATGTAAGGAAAATTCACGCAATTATAAAGAAAAGTGCGGTGAATTTCACGTTTATTTTTTCACTTGAATTTTAAAAACTGTGAACTTCATCACGGTATTTTCTTATTGAAGAAAGAGTAGTACTGCGTATAAAAAAAGTGCGGTAAAATTTCACCGCACTTTTGTGATTAAAATTAAGGGGAAGGATTTTCCCTTTTCTTATTTCTGTTACTAAATCGCCCAACCGCCTGCATAGAATGCAACAAGTACGATTGCAATAATCACAGTACCTACATTTAAGCGTTTAATATCGCCACTCACGATTCTTCCAATTACTAATGCCGCAAAACCTAACATAATACCTGTTACGATGTTAGCGGTAAGTACGATAAACACTGCGCAGATTAATCCGCTCATCGCACCAACGAAATCATCGAAATCTAATTTGCTTACATTGCTTAACATTAATAAACCAACATACATTAATGCTGGAGCAGTTGCGTAGCCTGGCACTAAGAAAGCTAATGGTTGGAAGAAAAGCATTAATAGGAATAACACACCAACAACGATAGCAGTAATACCTGTTTTACCGCCTGCTGCTGTCCCTGCTGCTGACTCAATATAAACGGCAGCTGGTGCTGTACCGAATAAGCCTGAGAATAAGCTACTGATTGAGTCTGAAGTTAAGGCTTTACCGCCATTGATAATTTGACCATCTTTATCAAGCAAGTCTGCTTGACCTGCAACTGCGCGAATAGTGCCCGTTGCATCAAATACGGCAGTCATCACCAAAGCAAATACCACAGGCAAGATTGCGGGTTGTAGTGCGCCCATAAAGTCTAATTGTAAGAAGAGAGAATTTTCACCAAAGGTTGGCATTTTGAAAATCTCTCCGCCAAATTTTACATTTGGATCAAAAATTAAACCTACGATAGTAATAGCGATAATTACCCATAAAATGCCGCCTTTAATTTTCATTTTTTCAAGACCAATAATTAACGCTAAGCCAATCAAGGACATCATGACTGGGAATGAAGTGAAATCGCCTAATTTTACTGGTAAGCCAGCTTGGTTGCTGACGACTAAACCAACACCGTTTGCGGCAATTAAAAGTAAAAAGAGTCCGATACCAATGCCTGCTCCGTGAGCGATATTGGATGGTAAATTACGCAAGATCCATGCACGGATACCTGTGGTAGAAATTAAGGTAAACACAACCCCCATTAAGAATACTGCGCCTAGCGCAACGGGAATGGCGACCTTTTGACCAATCACTAAGCTAAATGCTGTAAAAGCAGTAAGAGAAATTGCACAACCAATTGCCATTGGTGCATTTGCCCATAAGCCGATTAAGATAGAGCCTAATCCTGCAACTAAACAGGTGGCAATAAAGACAGATTCCGCAGGAAAACCTGCAGCACCCAGCATATTGGGTACCACGATGACAGAATAAACCATTGCTAAGAACGTGGTTAAACCCGCGATAATTTCTTGACGAACAGTTGAACCACGTTGTTTGAGTTCAAATGTTTTTTCTAAAGTTGGCATAGTGTTCCTTGAAGTTAAGTAAAAAATTGGAAGTAATAAGGTGCGCTATTTTACATCATAAAAATGAGAAGTAAACGTTTGCGTGAGTTTTATTTAGGATAAAGTGCGGTCAAAATTATGAATAGTTATGAAATAATCTATTTGCTGATTTTCTCTACAAATGAGACTGCGAGTCAGCAGAAAAACTGCTATACTTGTCACGTTTTTTAACTTGATAAAATGAAGGAAACAAAATGGCTGATTTTAATCAAATTTTAACGCCAGGCGATGTAGATGCTGGCATTATCAATGTAGTAAATGAAATTCCAGAAGGTAGCTGCCATAAAATCGAATGGAACCGTAAAGTTGCGGCATTCCAGTTAGATCGTGTTGAGCCAGCAATTTTTGCAAAACCAACTAACTATGGTTTCATTCCACAAACTTTAGATGAAGATGGCGATGAGTTAGATGTGTTATTAATCACTCGCCAACCATTAGCAACAGGTGTATTCCTTGAGGCTAAAGTAATTGGTGTCATGAAATTTGTTGATGATGGCGAAGTGGATGATAAAATCGTTTGTGTTCCTGCAGATGATCGTGATACAGGAAATGCCTACAATTCATTAGCAGATTTACCGGCAAACTTAATTAAACAAATTGAGTTCCATTTCAATAACTATAAAGCGCTTAAGAAACCTGGCTCAACGAAAGTGACCCATTGGGGCGATGTAGAAGAAGCGAAAGAAGTGATTCGTGAGTCTATTAAACGTTGGAATGAGCGTTAATTAAAGACGTTTGATTGTAAAAGTCCCTGATTCTTTGAGTCGGGGATTTTTTATATGAGTTTCAGAGATTTAGATAATAAAAAAACACCTTTCGGTGCTTACTTTATTTTTAAAGTGGTGGGTCGTGAAGGATTCGAACCTTCGACCAACGGATTAAAAGTCCGCTGCTCTACCGACTGAGCTAACGACCCAATTAGATGATTTTAAAATAAATTTTCAAATCTTTTGATTGGTGTTTAAATGGTGCCCGAAGCCAGACTTGAACTGGCACGCCTCGAAAGGCGAGGGATTTTAAATCCCTTGTGTCTACCGATTCCACCACTCGGGCAAATTGGAGCGGGAAACGAGGCTCGAACTCGCGACCCCGACCTTGGCAAGGTCGTGCTCTACCAACTGAGCTATTCCCGCATTTATCACTAATCAGCACTGCTACGTGACAACGGGGCGTATTTTACGGATTTATATATTGCTGTCAAACGAAAAAAATAAAAAATATTTTATTTGATTAAAAATAACTCAAATATAGATGGTTATCATAAAAAATAACTGTGTTTTATTTAAATTTATAATTGAATATTATCTAGCAAGCTTCCTTTTGCTACTTGTAAATATTGGATCATTGACCATATAGTTAAAATAGCGGCGATATAAAGTAAGATAATTGCTGCTATTTCCATATAGTTGTTATAACGCCATAATAATCCGCCTAGTGCTAACATTTGCGCTGTGGTTTTCCATTTTCCCCACCAAGAGACTGCGACTTTGCTACGTTCCCCAAGCTCTGCCATCCATTCACGTAATGCGGAGATGATAATTTCACGAGAAATCATAATAATGGCAGGAATGGTTATCCAAAATGTATGTTGATGTTCGACAATTAAAACTAGTGCAGCCACTACCATTACTTTATCAGCAACAGGATCAAGAAATGCACCAAAGCGCGTGGTCTGTTTCCATTTACGAGCTAGATAGCCATCTAGCCAGTCAGTGACACCTGCAATAAAAAAAATCAGTGTTGTGATGAAAGGAGATGATTCAATGGGTAAATAAAATGCAATCACGAAAAAAGGAATCAAAATGACTCGAAAGATCGTTAGGAAAATTGGGATATTGAATTTCATAGAAATGAACCGCTCTTGGTGTTAGAGATATGCCTATTCTAAAGTATCTAAGAATATAAAAAAAGCCACATTATGTGGCTTTCTTGTAAATAATTACGGATTAAAGTTTATCAGCGTTTTGTTTTAAGTATTTTGCAACACCTTCAGGGTTATCTTTCATCCCTTCTTTACCTTTTTCCCATTGAGCAGGGCAAACTTCACCGTGATCTTCATGGAATTGTAATGCATCAACCATACGTAACATTTCATCGATATTACGACCTAATGGAAGATCGTTTACTACTTGGTGACGAACAACGCCATTTTTGTCGATTAAGAATGAAGCGCGTAATGCAACGCCTGCTTCTGGATGTTCAATACCGTATGCTTGAGCAATTTCGTGTTTTACGTCTGCCGCTAATGCATATTTAACTTGACCGATACCACCATTTTCAGTTGGGGTGTTACGCCATGCATTGTGAGTGAATTGAGAGTCGATAGAAACACCAACTACTTCTACGCCACGTTTTTTGAATTCTTCATAACGGTGGTCAAATGCGATTAACTCAGAAGGGCAAACAAAGGTAAAGTCTAATGGGTAGAAAAAGATTACTGCAGCTTTTCCAGCAATGTGTTTTTTAAAGTTGAAGTTATCAACGATTTCGCCATTGCTTAATACAGCAGATGAAGTAAAATCTGGTGCTTGACGGGTTACTAATACCATAGTCATAATTCCTATATAAAGTTAAGTTAAAGTTTTGCCACACAAAATAGCGGTGCGATTCTATTTGAAACGCCGACATTTTATACTCGATTTTATCTATTAAAGCAATTAATCTTATCTAAAATAAGGTGGAAATATGCAACAACACAATCTCTCAACAACATTTGTCCATGCAGGGCGTCAAAAACGTTTTTCACAAGGATCGGTAAACCCTGTTTTACAGCGAGCTTCTTCATTACTATTTGACAGTATTGAAGATAAAAAACACGCTACTCAACGTAGAGCAAAAGGCGAATTATTTTATGGCAGAAGAGGGACGCTAACACATTTTGCTTTACAAGATTTAATGTGCGAAATGGAGGGGGGGGCAGGTTGTTATCTTTATCCTTGTGGTACAGCAGCAGTAACTAATTCGATTCTTTCTTTTGTTAAAACTGGCGACCATGTGTTAATGAGTGGTGCAGCTTACGAGCCAACCCAATATTTCTGTAATATTGTGCTGAAAAAAATGCAGATCGATATAACTTATTACGATCCTCTTATTGGTGCGGATATTGCAACGCTTATTCAACCGAATACAAAAGTACTTTTCTTAGAAGCACCGAGTTCTATTACAATGGAAATTCCCGATATTCCGACTATTGTGAAGGCTGCAAGAAAGGTGAACCCTAATATTGTGATTATGATTGATAATACTTGGTCGGCAGGTGTTCTATTTAAAGCGTTAGAGCATGATATTGATATTTCTATTCAGGCGGGTACGAAATATTTAGTGGGTCATTCAGATATTATGATTGGTACTGCCGTTGCGAATGCGCGAACTTGGGATCAACTTAGAGAACATTCCTATTTAATGGGGCAAATGGTTGATGCAGATTCTGCTTATACGACTGCTCGTGGTATCCGTACATTGGGGGTACGATTAAAACAACATCAGGAAAGCAGTATTAAAGTGGCAAAATGGTTGAGTGAGCAACCAGAAGTAAAAACTGTGTACCATCCAGCTTTACCAAGTTGCCCTGGTCATGAATTCTTTTTACGTGATTTTAGTGGAAGCAGTGGTTTATTTTCTTTTGAATTAACCCAGCGATTAACTTCAGAGCAAGTATCAAAATTTATGGATCATTTTCAACTGTTCGCTATGGCTTATTCATGGGGAGGATTTGAGTCTCTAATTCTTTGTAATCAACCAGAAGAAATTGCACATATTCGTCCAAATATTAAACGTAATCTTACAGGTTCATTAATTCGTGTGCATATTGGTTTTGAAAATGTGGATGAACTAATTGCAGATTTGAAAGCTGGTTTTGAGCGAATTGCTTAAAAGTGCGGATAAAAAAATGCCTGTTTTACACAGGCATTTTTTATAGGATTATTTTTGTTCTGAAACTAAACCAATTTGGGTACCGTCAGCAAAATGAATTGAAGTCCCAATAATATCGACTTGAATACTTTTTCCAAATTGTAATGCAGGAAGATTTGCTACATAGAACGGCTGATTATTTTCTTTGTAAATAGTGAGCTATTGTGCTTCTGAAATTGTTTTATCGCTTAAATTTCATTGTTTATTCCTATTGAAGTGGTTAAATAATAGTTCAGTGGCGTTAATTATAGATCATATAGTTTGGTATGATGGTCTTTTCTTTTGAAAGTTCATAGAAGTTGTTTTATCATATTTTTCGTTTTCCTTAATCAACAGAGAAATACAATGAAACATATTCATATCTTAGGTATTTGTGGCACATTTATGGGCGGTGTGGCGATGATTGCTAAACAAATGGGCTATCACGTAACGGGTTCCGATACTAATGTTTACCCTCCAATGAACACTTTTTTAGAAGAGCAAGGTATCGAGATTATTCCAAATTATGATGTTGCACAATTACAACCTGCGCCTGATATGGTAATTGTTGGTAATGCGATGAAACGTGGTAATCCTTGCGTAGAATATGTGTTGGAAAATAATTTGAAATATACATCTGGCCCTCAATGGTTACATGATCATTTATTGCGAGATCGTTGGGTATTGGCGATTTCAGGTACGCATGGAAAAACAACCACAACAGGTATGCTAACGTGGATCTTAGAACAAAATGGCTTAAAACCAGGTTTTTTAATCGGAGGAATTGCGGGTAATTTTGGCATTTCAGCTCGTTTAGGAGATAGCCCTTATTTTGTTATTGAAGCTGATGAATATGATACAGCTTTCTTTGATAAACGTTCGAAATTTGTCCATTACAATCCTCGTACACTTATCGTAAATAACATTAGTTTTGACCATGCAGATATTTTTGATGATCTCAAAGCGATCCAACGCCAATTTCATCATATGATTCGAACTATCCCAGCCAGTGGCTTGGTATTAAGTTCGGCGAGTGAACAAAGTGCAAAAGAAACTTTGGCATTGGGATGTTGGTCTCAACAGCAATTTTTAGGCAAAGATAACGAGTGGTTTGCTGAACGTATTACAAATGATGCTTCACATTTTGCTGTCTTCCATCATGGAGAAAAAGTGGCAGAAGTAAAATGGAATGTAGTGGGACAACATAATATGCATAATGCGTTAATGGCGATCGCTGCGGCTCATCATACTGGCGTTGCTATTGAAGATGCGTGCAAAGCGTTGGGATCTTTTGTGAATGCTAAACGTCGTTTAGAAGTGAAAGGTGAAGTTAATGGCATTACGGTTTATGATGATTTTGCTCATCATCCAGAAGCTATTCTTGCTACGCTAACCGCTTTACGAGATAAAGTTGGTGGTGGTGTTCGTATTCTTGCAGTGCTTGAACCTCGTTCTAACACAATGAAAATGGGTGTTCACAAAGATGACATCGCGCCTGCACTTGGTCGAGCTGATGCCGTGTTTATGCTTCAACCTGAACAACTTTCTTGGGAAGTGGCAGATATTGCAAACCAATGTGTACAACCTGCTTATTGGAATGCAAATTTAGATCGATTAGTGGATATGATTGTTGCAGAGGCTCAACCTACGGATCATATTTTAGTGATGTCTAACGGCAGTTTTGGTGGCATTCATCAAAAAATTCTTGATAAGCTAAAACTGAAATAATAAAAGTGCGGTTAATTTAGAACCTGTTTCTAAATTGACTGTACTTTTTATTTCTGACTTTTAGGCTATATTTATTTTTAATTTGTAATTCATAAAAAGGAACATTTATACAATGGCTGATCCACATATTAAATCACCGATGGATTTTTTAGATTATCTGACTGTTATTATTTACCGAACTGGTTTTGTGATAGCGGCGTTGGCTGTTCTTACAGTGAGTTGGTATCCAGATTTATCACTCACATTTATATTAATTGCGGCAACCTGTTGTGCCTCTTCGTTACACATTTACTTAAAATCTTTTCGATTGCTTTTTCAATTTGCTACTTGGATAGGATTACTTTTTTATATTAATCATTATCCTGCGTTGGCTCTTGGCGGTGCGTTACTTACTTTAGGTGGCTTGTGTTTTAAAGAATATTTTTGTTTCCGCGTGCCTTTGCTAAATTTACAGCCGATATTTGTGGCTTGCTTGTGGTTTTCGTGGGTGTTAAATAATCTTATTGCACTACGCATTTTTTCTATTATTTCTGGCGTATTACTTTTAGTTTTAGCGATACAAAAATGGCGAATGCCTTTGCATTTTGATATTGGAGATAAAACTAAATATCAAATTTAGCAAAGAAAATGACCGCACTTTTATGTGCGGTCATTGTTTTTAGAAAGATTTATTTAGCTAAACATTCCATGTAGCTATCTGCAGTAGATTGCAAGAATGTTGCATAAGAATTTTTACCTAAAGTAACTTTATCGCCAATTGGGTCGAGTTGTCCTACATTGACTTTAGTATTTTTCGCTAAAGACTCAATCACTTTTGGCGTAAATTGAGGCTCTGCGAATAAGCAATTTACTTTATGTTCATCAATTTCTTCTTTAATGTGCGCTAAAGTTTTTGCACCCGGTGCCACTAATGGATTGATGGTAAAGTAACCCGTTTGTTTTAAACCATAAGCATCGTTGAAATAACCATAAGCATCGTGGAAAACGTAGAAACCTTTATCTTTAACATTTGCAAGTTGTGCCGTAATTTTTTCACTTTGTTCTGCCAAAGTGCGGTTAAAATCTGAAAGATTTTGTGCAATTAACGCTTTTTTATCTGGGAATTGTGCAGTTAATTTATCCGCTACTTTTTGTGCAACAATTTTGCTGATAGCTGGAGAATACCAAACGTGCCAGTTTGTTGTTAAACCCTCGTGATGATCGTGATCATGATGTTCGTGATCGTGTTTATGCTCGTGTTTATGATCATGGTCGTGGTCGTGTTTATGATCATGTTTGTGTTCGTGCTTATGGTCATGATCGCCATCTTCATGGAAATGCTCGTGGTGAGCTTTACTTAATAAAGGTTTTACATCCGCAAGATCGGCAATGGTAATCACTTTTTTACGTTCAATTTGGCTAATTGGTTTGTCTAAGAATGAATCAATGTCTTCACCAATCCATACAACTAAATCTGCAGATTTTACTTTTTGAATATCAGATAATTTCAAATTGTAATCATGCGGAGAGGCGCCTGCAGGAACAAGGACTTGTGTACCAGTTACGCCATCTGCAATAGATGAAACAATAAAGCCTAAAGGTTTTACTGATGCTAATACATCGGCATTCGCCATCATTGGCGCACTTAAAAGTGCGGCAGAAACGGCACTAATTTTTAAAAGTTTTTTCATATTTATGTTTCCTTACTTGTTGGTAGTAATTCTCAAAGGGAAAAAAGAGTACGCCTTTTTATATAAATTGCAACGATTTTATAGTAAAAAGAGGGAAAATTTTTCATTTTCAAAGTCAATAGGTTTCATTCAATAAAAAATGCACATTTATGGTCAATGTGCATTTTCAAGAGGTGATTAAGATTTTTTCTTTAGTAATTTATCTATTACACGAGAAACGGCAAAAAAACCAAAGGTTGCCGTAATCATCGTGGCTGCACCAAATCCGTTTGCGCAATTCATTGTGGCAGAAGTAGAACAGCCTTCAGTCATTTGTGGGAATATTAAAGGTTGTGTTGAAAATACCGCATCGATACTAAATTTGCGCTTTGGATTTTGGCTAAAATTGTAATCCTTGCGTAAAACTGACCGCACTTTGGCGAGCAGCGGATCCTGAATAGTTTTACTGAGATCGGCAATTTGAATTTGGGTTGGATCAGTTTGACCGCCAGCACCGCCAATAGTAATCACATTAATTTTGTTACGTTTACAATAAGCAATCAGCGACGCTTTAGTTTTCACATTGTCAATGGCATCAATGACGTAGTCATAGCCTCGGTTGAGATAATCCGATTGATTCTCTGGCGAGATAAAATCATCAATAATATTGACGGTACATTCTGGGTTAATTAATTTTACTCGCTCTGACATGACTTCAGTTTTTAATTTGCCGATTGTGCCGCTCATCGCAGGAAGTTGGCGATTGATATTTGTGACGCAAATATCATCCATATCAATTAATGTGAGTTCGCAAATACCTGAACGTGCTAAGGCCTCCACGACCCAAGAACCCACGCCACCAATGCCTATTACGCAAATATGCGCTTGGCGTAAGCGCGCTAAGCCATCAGGCGTATAAAGTCGCCCAATGCCACCAAAGCGTTGTTCGTAATTATCTATTCTAGCCATTACCGTAATACCCATACTCTACCGTAGTGTTTTGAAAGCCCTGCAATATGTCCTGCTCTAGCACCGATACCACGATATAAGTCAAAGTGATGACCTTTCACTGCACCGCCTACATCAAGTGCAACCATTAAGTGTAATTTGTGTGTGCCAATCCAGTTTCCGTTATTATCAATGTCGGGTACTTCGACTAAAAGCACAGAACCAGACGGGATAATATTGCGATCTGATGCCACTGAAGCCATTGCTACAAGAGGAACGCCCGCAGAGCCTTTCACTTTGCCACTTGGATCATTTTTAAAGAATACATAAGCTTCATTGCGTTCTAACAAGCTTTGTACACGAGAGGGATTACGATTACCCCATTCTCGAATTGCTTGAATAGACATTTTTTCTTTTGGAATTTCGCCATCTTCTACTAATAAACGCCCGATAGCCGTGTAAGGGTAACCATTTTGTCCTGCGTAAGCAAAATAGTTAAGATTACCATCGCCAAAATCTACATAGCCACTGCCTTGTACACCAAGTAAAAAGTTTTCTAACATTGAATCGCTATATGCTAACTCTAATCTTTTTCCCGTTAATGCGCCCGCATAAATTTGTGCTCGACTTAGACGTTTTTTTACAGGCATACGATAAATTGGATTTTTAAATTGACCTTGTGGGGTATGACGAGCATAAAGTATAGGCGAATAATAGCCTGTCATCAGTACATTTTGATACCCATCAAATCCACGCATAATTTGCGGATGGATATTAAATTGAGTGAGTTCATTAATATTTGCCCCAGAAAGAACCCAATTTGTAATCTTTTCATAATTGTCGTAAAAATTGGTGGAAAGTTTACTCGAATAATTTTTTATATTGGAAAGCTGTGTTAAAAAATCGCCTTGATTTATTACCGCACTTTGGTTTTCTATGTTGGATACAGGCACAAGCGCTGCTTGCTGATAAGTTCGATTGGTATATTTTGCACCGAATTGTTGAGGATCACTACCATTTAAGGTGGTGGGAATCTGAATGTTTTTTATGTTAGAGGTACAAGACACCAAAAGTGCGGTAATAATTGAGATAGAAAAAGTTTTGAACCAAAATGGTTTACACACCGACATTTTCAATCCTAAAGTAAGCAGAAATAAGGTCGCATACGCTATCAAAATTTACAGAAAACAACCAGTGTTATTTAGTGAAATTGCTTAATAAAACTACACATTGAACATTTTATTAACAAACAATTGATAAAGTTTTGTTTAATTCTTGCAATTAAATTTTAAGCGAGTATAGTACGCCTCATCAGACGCGGGGTGGAGCAGCTTGGTAGCTCGTCGGGCTCATAACCCGAAGGCCGTCGGTTCAAATCCGGCCCCCGCAACCAGCAAATTTTGAAGCCCTGATTTAGAAAATCAGGGCTTTTCTTTTTACAGTTTAACTCGCTATGATGATCTCAATTAGATCATCTTTTTCTATGCTATAATCCCTCAAAATTTTCAAAATCGGTACCTAAATGAAACAATTATTTGCAACGACTTCTCGTGGCTTTGAAGAATTATTAAAAGTTGAACTCACTGAACTTGGTGCGCAAGAGGCAAAAGTGGTTCAAGGTGGCGTTCATTATCAAGCAGATGACGAAACTTTATACCGCACTTTACTTTGGTCACGCCTTGCTTCACGCATTTTATTTCCTTTGATTGAAACTAAAATTTACAGTGATTTGGATCTTTATGCGGCTGTTTCAGGCTTTAATTGGTTAGGGCTATTTGATGAAAGAGTTACATTCTTTGTCGATTTTAATGGAACCAACCAAGAAATTCGTCATACTCAATTTGGTGCGATGCGCGTTAAAGATGGAATTGTCGATTACTTTGAACGTCAAGGTAAAGCTCGTCCCGATGTAGATAAAATTCAGCCGGACGTGCGTATCCATGCTTATTTGAATCGTGAAAATTTAGTGATTTCTTTAGATTTAAGTGGGGAAGCATTACATTTACGAGGCTATCGTGAAGATGCAGGTCAAGCTCCTTTACGTGAAACTCTAGCTGCGGCAATTGTTCTGCGTTCAGGTTGGCAAGTGGGTTCTCCATTAGTAGATCCAATGTGTGGCTCTGGCACGCTTTTAATTGAGGCGGCACAAATGGAAGCCAAAATTGCACCGCAACTTTATCGTTTACATTGGGGATTTGATTTTTGGAAAGCGCATAATCAATCGGCTTGGGAAAAAGTAAAAAATGAAGCGATTGAATTAGCAGAAGAAAAACAACGTGAAATTCAACCGCACTTTTATGGATTTGACCTCGATCACCGCGTATTAAAAAAGGCGCAAAAGAATGCACAAAATGCAGGTGTTTCACATTTAATTAAATGGCAGCAAGGTGATGTTGCAGCGTTGAAAAATCCTCGTTTAAATGAAGTCGGTACGGTTATCTGTAATCCACCTTATGGGGAACGCTTAGGCACAACCCCAGCATTGATCGCGCTCTATTCTGTATTTGGGCAAAGACTTAAAAAAGAATTTTGTGGTTGGAATGTTTCTGTTTTTAGTAGCGAATCCACATTACTTGATTGTTTGAGAATGCGTGCCAGCCGACAGTTTAAAGCCAAAAATGGCCCATTAGATTGTGTGCAGAAGAATTATCAAGTTTCAGAACGAAAATCTGACGAAATTACCGCTGAAAATGAACTAGAATTTAACCGCACTTCGGAGGTTGCAACCGATTTTGCTAATCGATTACAAAAAAATATTAAGAAAATTAGTAAATGGGCAAAGCAACAAGGATTAGACGCTTATCGTTTATATGATGCCGATTTGCCAGAATATAATTTAGCCGTTGATCGTTATGCAGATTACATTGTTGTGCAAGAATATGCAGCACCGAAAAATATTGATGAAAATAAAGCGCGTCAGCGTTTGTTAGATGCGGTTACTGCAACTTTGCACGTTACAGGTGTAGAAACGAATAAGTTGATCCTCAAAGTTCGTCAGAAACAAAAAGGTACTAACCAATATGAGAAATTAGCCAATAAAGGCGAATACTTTTATGTGAATGAATATGGCGCGCAGCTTTGGGTAAATTTGACAGATTATTTAGACACGGGCTTATTTTTAGATCACCGTTTAACAAGAAAAATGATTGGAGCGTTGGCAAAAGGTAAAGATTTCTTAAATTTATTTGCTTATACTGGTTCTGCAACTGTTCATGCGGCACTTGGTGGCGCTAAATCGACAACGACCGTTGATATGTCCAATACTTATCTTAATTGGGCGGAGCAAAATCTTATTTTGAATGATATTGAAGGTAAACAACATAAATTAATTCAAGCAGATTGCCTTCAATGGTTAGAAAAATGTGATCGTCAATTTGATTTGATATTTGTGGATCCACCGACGTTTTCAAATTCTAAACGTATGGAAGACAGTTGGGATGTGCAACGAGATCATGTGAAATTAATGCGCAATCTAAAACGAGTTTTGTCGAATAATGGCACAATTGTTTTCTCGAATAATAAACGTGGATTCAAAATGAATTTAGTTGCGTTGGAAGAATTAGGTTTAAGTGCGGTAGAAATTTCGCATAAAACCTTACCGTTAGATTTTGAACGTAATAAACAAATTCATAATTGTTGGATGATTCAACATATATAATGATTTGCCAAGTTGTAAAAATAGTCGAAAAAATAGTGAATTTTAAACAAACTGAATAAAAAACTATCGCTCAAACATTTTTTTTCAAAAAGTGCTAGACAAGGTTTTATGAAATCATTAATATACGCCCCCGCAACGACGACGCAGTAACGCGTTCGTAGCTCAGTTGGATAGAGCGTTGGCCTCCGGAGCCAAAGGTCGCAAGTTCGAATCTTGTCGAGCGCGCCAGGTCAGTGCAATAACAACTTTTAATGGTGGCTATAGCTCAGTTGGTAGAGCCCTGGATTGTGATTCCAGTTGTCGTGGGTTCGAATCCCATTAGCCACCCCATCTTATCTTTATAAGATCTGACGGCGAGTAGCGCAGCTTGGTAGCGCAACTGGTTTGGGACCAGTGGGTCGTAGGTTCAAATCCTATCTCGCCGACCACTTTATTTTGCTCTTTAACAATATATCAGACAATCTGTGTGGGCACTTGTTGATTGACTTGTTTTAAAACTATTTTTAATTTTGAAGTCTTAATAGGTGCTTAACTGAAAATTCATCATTACTTTTTTAAGTAGTGTTTCTATTTATAGCTAAGTAGTTTATTGAGCGATTGAACTTGAATTGAAGAGTTTGATCATGGCTCAGATTGAACGCTGGCGGCAGGCTTAACACATGCAAGTCGAACGGTAGCAGGAGGAAGCTTGCTTTCTTGCTGACGAGTGGCGGACGGGTGAGTAATGCTTGGGAATCTGGCTTATGGAGGGGGATAACGACGGGAAACTGTCGCTAATACCGCGTAGTGTCGAGAGACGAAAGTGCGGGACTGTAAAGCCGCATGCCATAGGATGAGCCCAAGTGGGATTAGGTAGTTGGTGGGGTAAATGCCTACCAAGCCTGCGATCTCTAGCTGGTCTGAGAGGATGACCAGCCACACTGGAACTGAGACACGGTCCAGACTCCTACGGGAGGCAGCAGTGGGGAATATTGCGCAATGGGGGGAACCCTGACGCAGCCATGCCGCGTGAATGAAGAAGGCCTTCGGGTTGTAAAGTTCTTTCGGTATTGAGGAAGGTTGATGTGTTAATAGCACATCAAATTGACGTTAAATACAGAAGAAGCACCGGCTAACTCCGTGCCAGCAGCCGCGGTAATACGGAGGGTGCGAGCGTTAATCGGAATAACTGGGCGTAAAGGGCACGCAGGCGGTTATTTAAGTGAGGTGTGAAAGCCCCGGGCTTAACCTGGGAATTGCATTTCAGACTGGGTAACTAGAGTACTTTAGGGAGGGGTAGAATTCCACGTGTAGCGGTGAAATGCGTAGAGATGTGGAGGAATACCGAAGGCGAAGGCAGCCCCTTGGGAATGTACTGACGCTCATGTGCGAAAGCGTGGGGAGCAAACAGGATTAGATACCCTGGTAGTCCACGCTGTAAACGCTGTCGATTTGGGGGTTGGGGTTTAACTCTGGCGCCCGTAGCTAACGTGATAAATCGACCGCCTGGGGAGTACGGCCGCAAGGTTAAAACTCAAATGAATTGACGGGGGCCCGCACAAGCGGTGGAGCATGTGGTTTAATTCGATGCAACGCGAAGAACCTTACCTACTCTTGACATCCTAAGAAGAGCTCAGAGATGAGCTTGTGCCTTCGGGAACTTAGAGACAGGTGCTGCATGGCTGTCGTCAGCTCGTGTTGTGAAATGTTGGGTTAAGTCCCGCAACGAGCGCAACCCTTATCCTTTGTTGCCAGCGACTTGGTCGGGAACTCAAAGGAGACTGCCAGTGATAAACTGGAGGAAGGTGGGGATGACGTCAAGTCATCATGGCCCTTACGAGTAGGGCTACACACGTGCTACAATGGCGTATACAGAGGGAAGCGAAGCTGCGAGGTGGAGCGAATCTCATAAAGTACGTCTAAGTCCGGATTGGAGTCTGCAACTCGACTCCATGAAGTCGGAATCGCTAGTAATCGCGAATCAGAATGTCGCGGTGAATACGTTCCCGGGCCTTGTACACACCGCCCGTCACACCATGGGAGTGGGTTGTACCAGAAGTAGATAGCTTAACCTTTTGGAGGGCGTTTACCACGGTATGATTCATGACTGGGGTGAAGTCGTAACAAGGTAACCGTAGGGGAACCTGCGGTTGGATCACCTCCTTACTGAAGACGAGAGACAGCGAGTGCTCACACAGATTGGCTGATAGTTGTAGACAAGATTAAAAACGAAGCGAAAGCAACGTTGAAAAATAAACGTTAAAAGATAAAAAGAAAATAGAGTATCTTTAATTGATGTCCCCATCGTCTAGAGGCCTAGGACATCGCCCTTTCACGGCGGTAACCGGGGTTCGAATCCCCGTGGGGACGCCAATTAAAGATAACTTTATTAGATTGTCTTACTGTTCTTTAAAAAATTGGAAACAAGCTGAAAACAAGAGATTTTCGAGAGAAAGTCTGAGTAGGCAAGACAGGAAAGTGAAAGAGAGAACTGAAAAGGAAACTCTAAAAACAAACCTGTTTTGTAAAAAAATCTTGATTGAACAAAAGCAATCAAGTGTTTAGTTGAATAAAAATACGCATCAAATTGACCGCACTTTGAAGTGAAAACGTAAAGTGATTGAAAACATTTGAGGTTGTATAGTTAAGTGACTAAGCGTACAAGGTGGATGCCTTGGCAATCAGAGGCGAAGAAGGACGTGCTAATCTGCGAAAAGCTTGGATGAGTCGATAAGAGGCGTTTAATCCAAGATATCCGAATGGGGAAACCCAGTAGATGAAGAATCTACTATCAACAAGTGAATTCATAGCTTGTTGAGGCAAACCGGGAGAACTGAAACATCTAAGTACCCCGAGGAAAAGAAATCAACCGAGATTTCGTCAGTAGCGGCGAGCGAAAGCGAAAGAGCCAGTAAGTGATAGCAGTATAGTGAGGAGAATGTGTTGGGAAGCACAATCAAAGAGGGTGATAATCCCGTATCTAAAAACCATATTGTGGTACTAAGCTAACGAGAAGTAGGGCGGGACACGTGATATCCTGTTTGAAGAAGGGGGGCCCATCCTCCAAGGCTAAATACTCCTGATTGACCGATAGTGAACCAGTACTGTGAAGGAAAGGCGAAAAGAACCCCGGTGAGGGGAGTGAAATAGAACCTGAAACCTTGTACGTACAAGCAGTGGGAGCCCCATCACTTAATCCGATTGGAAGGTGATGAAAAGCAACCGCACTTAAACAATGGTAAGAGGAGCGAAGCGAGTCAAACCACCCAAAAGAAGCAGTGGGATTAAGTGATGGGGTGACTGCGTACCTTTTGTATAATGGGTCAGCGACTTATATTTTGTAGCGAGGTTAACCGAATAGGGGAGCCGAAGGGAAACCGAGTCTTAACTGGGCGAATAGTTGCAAGGTATAGACCCGAAACCCGGTGATCTAGCCATGGGCAGGTTGAAGGTTGGGTAACACTAACTGGAGGACCGAACCGACTAATGTTGAAAAATTAGCGGATGACTTGTGGCTGGGGGTGAAAGGCCAATCAAACCGGGAGATAGCTGGTTCTCCCCGAAATCTATTTAGGTAGAGCCTTGAGGTGACACCTTTGGGGGTAGAGCACTGTTTCGGCTAGGGGTCCATCCCGGATTACCAACCCGATGCAAACTACGAATACCAAAGAGTGATACTCAGGAGACACACGGCGGGTGCTAACGTCCGTCGTGGAGAGGGAAACAACCCAGACCGCCAGCTAAGGTCCCCAAGTCTATATTAAGTGGGAAACGAAGTGGGAAGGCTTAGACAGCTAGGATGTTGGCTTAGAAGCAGCCATCATTTAAAGAAAGCGTAATAGCTCACTAGTCGAGTCGGCCTGCGCGGAAGATGTAACGGGGCTGAAATATAGCACCGAAGCTGCGGCATCAGGCGTATCACTAATACGCCTTACGATTAACAACATGGAATGGCGCGAAGCGACATGAAAGGTTGTTCAAGCAACCCGAACGTTGAGTCGGGGTATTTTTGAAGTAAGGATTATTAGTGATACGCCTGTTGGGTAGGGGAGCGTTGTGTAAGCGGAAGAAGGTTCATCGAGAGGTGGGCTGGACGTATCACAAGTGCGAATGCTGACATAAGTAACGATAAAACGGGTGAAAAACCCGTTCGCCGGAAGACCAAGGGTTCCTGTCCAACGTTAATCGGGGCAGGGTGAGTCGGCTCCTAAGGCGAGGCTGAAAAGCGTAGTCGATGGGAAACAGGTTAATATTCCTGTACTTGGTAAAGCTGCGATGTGGGGACGGAGTAGGTTAGGTTATCGCACTGTTGGATATGTGCGTTTAAGTTGGTAGGTGGGAAGTTTAGGCAAATCCGGACTTCCTTAACACAGAGAGATGATGACGAGGCTCTACGGAGCTGAAGTAACTGATACCACACTTCCAGGAAAAGCCACTAAGCGAAAGGCTTTACTAAACCGTACTGAAAACCGACACAGGTGGTCAGGTAGAGAATACTCAGGCGCTTGAGAGAACTCGGGTGAAGGAACTAGGCAAAATAGCACCGTAACTTCGGGAGAAGGTGCGCCGGCGTAGATTGTAGTCCCTAGCGGGCGAAGGTTGAACCGGTCGAAGATACCAGCTGGCTGCAACTGTTTATTAAAAACACAGCACTCTGCAAACACGAAAGTGGACGTATAGGGTGTGATGCCTGCCCGGTGCTGGAAGGTTAATTGATGGTGTCATCGCAAGAGAAGCACCTGATCGAAGCCCCAGTAAACGGCGGCCGTAACTATAACGGTCCTAAGGTAGCGAAATTCCTTGTCGGGTAAGTTCCGACCTGCACGAATGGCATAATGATGGCCAGGCTGTCTCCACCCGAGACTCAGTGAAATTGAAATCGCCGTGAAGATGCGGTGTACCCGCGGCTAGACGGAAAGACCCCGTGAACCTTTACTATAGCTTGACACTGAACATTGAATTTTGATGTGTAGGATAGGTGGGAGCCTTTGAAGCAGTGACGCCAGTCATTGTGGAGGCGACCTTGAAATACCACCCTTTAACGTTTGATGTTCTAACGAAGATGACGAAACGTGGTCTCGGACAGTGTCTGGTGGGTAGTTTGACTGGGGCGGTCTCCTCCCAAAGCGTAACGGAGGAGCACGAAGGTTTGCTAATCACGGTCGGACATCGTGAGGTTAGTGCAATGGTATAAGCAAGCTTAACTGCGAGACAGACAAGTCGAGCAGGTACGAAAGTAGGTCATAGTGATCCGGTGGTTCTGAATGGAAGGGCCATCGCTCAACGGATAAAAGGTACTCCGGGGATAACAGGCTGATACCGCCCAAGAGTTCATATCGACGGCGGTGTTTGGCACCTCGATGTCGGCTCATCACATCCTGGGGCTGAAGTAGGTCCCAAGGGTATGGCTGTTCGCCATTTAAAGTGGTACGCGAGCTGGGTTTAGAACGTCGTGAGACAGTTCGGTCCCTATCTGCCGTGGGCGTTGGATGATTGATTGGGGCTGCTCCTAGTACGAGAGGACCGGAGTGGACGCATCACTGGTGTTCCAGTTGTCTCGCCAGAGGCATTGCTGGGTAGCTAAATGCGGAAGAGATAAGTGCTGAAAGCATCTAAGCACGAAACTTGCCAAGAGATGAGTCATCCCTGACTTTAAGTCAGTAAGGGTTGTTGTAGACTACGACGTAGATAGGTCAGGTGTGTAAGTGTAGTGATACATTGAGCTAACAGATACTAATTGCCCGAGAGGCTTAACTATACAACGCTCAAGTGTTTTTGGGAGCTAAGTGAAGTAAGAGATGAAAAGCGAAGCAAATAAAAGTAGAGCGGAAACCGAAGTAAAAGACTAAACAAAGAAAAGTAAATATAGAAGACTTAATAGAGAGAAAATTGAGTTCAGCTTGTGACCAATAAGAACGAGTGAAAGGTAGAGGAAAGACTGAGTAACGAGAGATAAAAGAGACGAGAGATAAAAGAGAAAAGACGAGTTATCAAAGAATTATCCCGGCGGCGATAGTGCGGTGGAACCACCTGAGACCATACCGAACTCAGAAGTGAAACGCTGTAATGCCGATGGTAGTGTGGGGTTTCCCCATGTGAGAGTAGGGCACCGCCGGGTTACCAAATAAAAATCTAAATATAAATCTATCTAAGACAGATAAAATTAAATTAAGTAAAAACAGAATTAAAATTAAAAAAATTAGATAAAGAAAAAATAACCCCAGTTGAAAAACTAGGGTTTTTGTTTTTTCCTAAAAATCAGAATATTTGAATTCTTTGTAAGGTTGTTGTATTGCTGTAAAAAATTTCTCTAGATTAACCATACTTTGATAGATAAATGTAATTATTCCTAAATCTATAAATATATTCTAATATTTTTAAAGTAATTAATAACCTATATGTATTTTGTTCGTACTCTTTACTATTTAGGACATTGCTATAAATTTATAACAGGATACATTGTAATTATGTTATAAAGGTACATTGCTTTTATATGAAAAGTTATATCAAATTATTAATAACTTGTTACATAATACTGGAGCTTTAACTTTCTTCTTAATAGTTTATTCTAATGATATTCTTATATTAGAAAAGTTAGTAAGACATAAGGTGTCGTTTTGAATAGTGATATTTGTGAAAACTAATGATATTAATCGGAAAGAAAGAAAAACAAGAATAAATATGCGTTGGCTTTGTTGTTAGACTAGACATTAAATTATATTTAAATTTTTAGGTGAGTTTAGTTTCTATTATGAATAGTAATAGGGTAAAGATAAAATATAATTTTAATACTCATCTATAATTTCAGATATTGTATTTATTTTGGATTTATTATTTAAATTTGCTCTTCAAAGAATACTAAAATTAGTATAGGGGATTATACCTATTATCTCTACATTCTTTAATGATGTATTTATCTTAATATATCTCCTATATTAAGATAAATTTTCTGTAAATTTTTTTCAAAAAAGTATATTTATGATTAATCTTGTATAATGGACATTATAGTTAGGTTTTGCTTAATTATAGTTATGATAAAGCCCGATTAGATTCAATCGGGCTATTTATTCTAAAATTTCTGAGATAGGCTAAATTTGATATTTCTACCTGTTCCAGAAGCCAATTCGCCTAGATAAGGGTTGTATGCTCGATTGAATAAATTATCCACTGTAATCTTAATATTCATACCTTTAATTTTTGCAGGGCTCCAAGAAAGGAATAGGTTATGTAGGCTATATCCTCTTGAAGCTGGCAATGACCAATATTTTGCTTCAGGGTCACCAGATAATGGTGATCGATCTTGTCTTCTTACAAACTCAGCACGCCAGCCAGCTGTAAAATTATATTTGGGAATATTAAAACCTAAAGCAGTAGTTGCTTTTCTAGGGGGTATTTCTGCAATCCATGTTGAGGTTTTACCCCATGGGTTTCTTGGTGAGGTGTCACGTTTTCCTTTTACATAAGAATATGTTATCTCACCAAATAAATAAGTAGATTGGTAATAAGCTTCTAACTCTGCACCTTGAATAACATAACCTGGCAAATTACGATAATTTCCAATGATTTTAGGACAAACATGATTGGTATCTGCAGCATTGCCTACACAATTAACTCCTCTGGTTTTAAATATTTCATTCTTGCCGCGATTGTAAAAATAAGTAGTTCTAAATTGAAAAACATCATTTTCCTGAAATAGATGATTGAGAGTAATAATTCCACCCACTCTCGTTTGATTAATCATTTCTTTTTCTAAATTTAAAGAGGTTGCTGTTACAGGCCCAGAAGATTGCTTATATTGCGTCTCATATTGTTCATCAATAACAGGTGCACGCCAAGTTCTACTAAAATTTGTAAATAAACTTAAATAATGGTTTACATCATACTTAAGACCTAAATAATAAGACCAGCCATTATAATTTTTCTGACTATAATTCTGCCCCACAGATATATCATTATATTGTGGTGCAAAATTTTTCTGCCCTATATTATTGATATGGTCATAACGCACTCCTGTGCTAAAAATTATATTCTTCCATGTTATTTGATCTTGTAAATAAAGTGCCTGTGTATATTGACGTCCAGAAGGCATATAATAAGGTTGAAAATAGCCATAATTATAGTCCTCTTTTTTCACTTTACTTTTATCGTACATTAAAGTATTTCTTGTGTTTTTTAACCATTGCAAACCAAATAGTAGTTCATGCCGAGTACTTTTGATATTAAAAGTACTTGTGTTATTTATATCAAAAGTAAGATCTGAATAAGTTATCCAGCTTTGATTACCGAGTGTACCCAGAAATACAGGAGGGGCTTTTTCGGGGCGAGTATCATTTTGTGTGGTTTTACTGTAGCTGAACTGAGTAGATAAGTTAATCCATGGGTTATTTTCAGGTAGATAGTTGTATTTTAATGTGTAATTTTTATCTTTTTGATCTCGATAAACCAGTTTACGTTTCCAAGCAATATCAGCACCATAACGCATTATATCACCCGAACTTGGTTTAGGTAGGATATCTCTTTTTGCTGCGAAAGGCTCCCAGCCTTTATGAATACCATAAACACTCGATAATGTGAGTAAATGCTCGGGTGAAATTTGCCAATTTACTTTTATTAATCCGGTTTTTTGATTATTTTTTGAAAAAAGAATTTTGCTATTATCGGGTCTTTTATAATCGCCAGCATTTCTTACAGAACCAAATAATAATAAATCAATATTTTTTTGTTCATTTTGTAAAACTAGTGCAGTACTATAAGTTTTTTGGTTATTATTGCTATTATTTCCATACTTTAAAAAACCACCTATTTTCTGGTTTTCTTGCAAGAAATCCCTAGCAGCCTTAGTTTCAAATTTTACTGTTCCAGCAAAACCACCATTACCATATTGAGGAGAATAATTTCCTTTGTCTACTGTTACTCTTCTTAATAATTCAGGCTCAATAAAAATAGAACCCTGTTGGTATTTTTCAAAACTTTTTGTAGCCCCATCTAACTGCACTCTAACATCTTCAGCGTCACCCATTCCATTAATATTTAATGTTTGCCCACCAGGACGAAATCCGCCAGCCATATTCACACCTGGTAAGATATTAATTAAGTTTGCTGCATTATCAGCTTGTTGTTGTTCGATATTTTTCTGTTTTAATACTGAACGACCAGGTAGTTTATTACTATCATCATTAGTGTTCACAATAATAGGTAATAACTCCTCTCTATTAGAATTAGAAGAATTTTGTTTTGCGGTTACATTTAGTTGAATACCTACAAGGGTAACTAATAAAAAGATACGTTTATTAATTAAAATATTCATATATACCCTTAAATCTTAATGATAATTATTTATATTTATTCTAAGTTTAACGATGATAAAAGCAAGATATTTTTACTTATATAAATTAATTGTAAGATGCAGATTTTTTATAGCCAAATACAACACTCTTTTCAAACAACAAGTCATCGAATTTTATATTCAAAATGGTAAAAATTATTCACTCATCAGTAAACATTTTCAACTTGACAGTAGAACATTGCGACATTGGATTAACCAGTTTAATCATAGTAGAATCAATTGGTTAGCTGTGTTGGGTAAGAAGCGAAATTACTCACTTAAATTTAAACTTAACGTGATACAAACGGTTAAAAACGGGCAATTTTTGTAGAAACTTCCTGTTTATACTTTTAGTTCTTCACTTTTTCTCACATTTTCGACAGCTTGATCAGTCTCAACACGTTGCATAAAAGCCGAAAGTTGTGTTAAGTGGCTGAAATCTATACCCACTGCTCGACACCAATTGAGCATAATGTAAAGATAGGCATCTGCAACGGAAATATCTTCTCCAAAATAAATGTGACTTTCTAAATGCTCATTTGCGACTGCAAGTTGATCTAAAATTTGCTCTACTGCTTGTTGGCGAATAGTGTGTGCAAGTGTTTCGTTATCTTTTGCATAGTTTGGCAAACGGAACAGAGGCACAAATGATTTATGCACATCGGAATTAAAAAATGCTAACCAGCGAGCTGCTTTGGCTTTATCACGTACGGTTTTGCTACCAAATAATTTTGAATTAGGATAAAGTTCATCTAAATAGTGCAAAATCGCTTGGTTCTGCGAAAGAACTAAATCGCCATCAACTAATACAGGTACTGCCCCGCGTGGATTCAATGATAAAAATTCAGGTGATTTAATTAACTCACGAGTGACAGGTTCAAATTCATAATCAGCATTTTCACGTATTTTTACCCACTCTAATGCCACATGTGGAACAAATGAACACGCACCAATTAAACCATATAATTTCATAAAATACTCCTGTTGGTTTATGATCTATTGATGGAATTATACTGTTTTATACGTGGAATATCTAACTTATTAAAATTGCTTCTTACTATTGTTTAATCGTAAAGTGAACTAATATTATAACAATTTAGATACTTTGATATGTTTTTTAGAGTAATGCTCTGGATATTGATGTCAATTGAAAGATAAATTTTCTATGTTATAGATATAATTTTATAATAGAATAAAGTTCCTAATTGGCTTGAATGCCAAAAAATTTAAAACAGTTATTGTAAGGCTTTGATAATAAAAAAGCGTGGAAATTTTAAAATCCACGCTTTTTTATCTTCTAGAAGGATTATTTTCCGATAACGTCTAATCCGCCCATATATGGACGTAGCTCTTCTGGCACGGTAATTGAACCATCGGCATTTTGATAGTTTTCAAGTACAGCCACTAAAGTACGACCAACCGCTAAGCCTGAACCATTTAATGTGTGCACTAAGCGAGTTTTCTTATCGCCTTTTGCTTTACAGCGAGCTTGCATACGGCGAGCTTGGAAATCCCACATATTTGAGCAAGAAGAAATTTCTCGATAAGTATTTTGTGCAGGCAGCCAAACTTCTAAATCGTAAGTTTTGCAAGAACCAAAGCCCATATCGCCTGTGCAAAGTAAAACTTTACGGTATGGTAAATTTAATAATTGCAATACTTTTTCCGCATGACCTGTTAATTCTTCAAGTGCTTCCATTGATTTATCTGGATCAACGATTTGTACCATTTCTACTTTATCAAATTGGTGCATACGAATTAAACCACGAGTATCACGACCGTAAGAGCCAGCTTCAGAACGGAAACATGGCGTATGTGCGGTCATTTTTATTGGTAATTCTGCTTCATCAATAATTACATCACGCACTAAATTAGTGACGGGCACTTCTGCGGTTGGAATTAATGCGTAAGGTTGTTCGCCTTCTAAGGCTAAAGTATGGAATAAATCTTCCCCGAATTTTGGTAATTGCCCTGTACCATAAAGTGTTGCGTGATTTACTAAATAAGGCACATAGGTTTCTAAATAGCCGTGTTGTTCAGTATGAAGATCTAACATGAATTGTGCCAATGCGCGGTGCATTTTAGCGATTTGACCTTTCATTACGGCAAAACGCGCACCAGCTAATTTAGCCCCAGCAGCAAAATCTAAGCCATTTGCTTCTTCACCCAAAGTGATATGATCTTTCACTTCAAAATCAAATGTATGCGGTGTACCCCAACGTAAGATTTCTTTATTTTCTGTGTCATCTTTGCCTAATGGCACTTCGTCTGCGGGTAGATTTGGAATACTTAATGCAATTTGATTGATTTCTGCAAGTACCGCATCTAATTGTGCTTTTGCTTCAGTCAATTGATTGCCCATATCATCCATTTCTGCCAATAATGGTGCGATATCTTCACCACGCACTTTAGCAGCACCAATGGCTTTGGAACGAGCATTACGTTCCGCTTGTAAGTTTTCGGTAGTGACTTGTAAGTTTTTGCGCTGATCTTCTAACGCGGTGAGTTTTTCCGTATCAAGCATAAAGTTGCGTTTTACTTTTAATTTTTCTGCGACTTCTGCTAAATTATTACGGAGTAAATTTGGATCGATCATAGAATTTCCTTACTTTTTTCGTTGAAATGAAAACAATCTTATTCTAGCGTGCTTTCTTCAAATAAACCAGTTTAAAAGCCAACGTATAAAAATAAAGAAAAATTGACCGCACTTTGTATTAGAATCCACGCCCCATTTAGTTAGTGGTGATGCTGATGCCGTTGATATGGTAAAAATTGAGCGTAAGGCGACAGATTCTGCGTATCATGAATTTACAAAAATTCTTACTTCATCCGCTCAATTAGTGGCTTTTTTAAATCAATCTGATTTTGTGAAAGCGAGAGCTAAAGTTGAAAATGAAACTGTTCAGCAAATTGCCTCACATTTTAAGTTTTCTCAAGAAAATAATCTTAATCAATTAATTCTATCCTCTTTTGATCGTAAAGAAGAGGATCAACTTTTTGTGGAATACATTCGTTATGTGAATAATCAAGCGCGCCAAACATTAAATAATGAATTGATTACAAAATGGAAATCGTTATTTGAAAAAAGAAAAATTACGGATTAAAGATGAGCTTTATGAATACCTCAAGAAAAAATCACAAGAATAGTAGAAAGCCGACAAATGTCGGCTTTTTTGTTGCACTGTTTTTAGTGTTACACCACAGGTTTTTGTCGATAAAACAATAAGCCTGGTAAAGCTAATCCAAATACTATTGCGCCTAGGATAAAACTGGTATTAATAAAGGAGCTAATCATCTGTTCAAATAAAGCATCAGAAAAGCCAAAATGATGAATTTGTACCATTGAAATCATTGCTTTATAAGCATGAACACCGGGGATCATGGGGATAATTGCGGCAACGGTGAAGGCTTTGGGATGGGCTAAATAACGATGGGAAAGATGCACGCCTAAAAATCCAATCACACAAGTGGCAAAGAATGTAGCAAATACAATAGGCATATTAATATGCAGTAATAATGTGCGTGTAACATGCCCAAGTGCGGCTAAAATTGCACAATATTTTAAGGCTTTGGGCGGCACATTAAATACTAAAGCAAAGCCCACCGCTGGAATCGCAGCACATAGCATATCATCGAGTAATTTCAAGATAAATATTGTGATGTCTGATAACATTTTAATGCCCCCAAGTTGTAATATGTAATAGGCTTAAAGCGAATACAATACCAAGACATGCGCCAAAAGTGAGAACAGTCGCAATCGTCCAACGGCCTAATCCCATATTCACATAACCTTTTAATATATCCGCCAAAGAATTAATCAGAGGAAACCCTGGCACAAGTAATAACACACTAGACGCTAAAGCAATTTGAGGATCGTTACCTAAGTTATATTTTAAGCTCACGCCAGAAATCAGAGAGGCGACGAAAGAGGTGATGGAAAAGACGATAAGGGGATTATAGTGCCGTTTAGAAAATTCTTGTCGCACAAACATGGCAATGGCGGCTGCCACAAAGGTAATGCTACAAATTATCCAGTCTCCGCCAGATAAATGGGCGAATGCTGCACAAGATAAGCCAATCATGAATACAACTAACCATCGGTTATATTTAAGCGGTTTTAATTGATCCAGTTTTCTTTGTACGATCTCTAACTCATACAAATGATGCTCAACGGCAATCACAATGCGTTGAACATCAGTAACCATTTGCATATTAATGCCTTTATCTGTATTTTTTCGTGCGGTAGTAATGCAATGATTATCTGATAAGGTCGTCAGCACAACTGCATTTGCCGTAAGCGCACATTCTACACTTTCTACGCCAAGTGCTACGCCTAAACGCTGTGCCATTTGCACCACCACGGTACTTTCTGCCCCATGTTGTAACAAGAGCAGTGCCGTTTGTACGCACACGCGAGTCACCGCCCGTTGATATTCGTGTTCCATATCTTTCTTCTCTATCAAAATATACCTAGAAAGAATTATAAAAATCTTTTCTAAAAAATGCGCAAAAAAAGAACCGCACTTATGATCCAAGTCAAAAGTGCGGTTCAATTTGGCGGAGTTTTTTATGATTAAAGTTTGACGACTTTCGCCTGTTTTATCATATTATCGCCCACTTCAAGAATAGTGATTAGCAAACCATCAATTTCGCAAATCGTGCCTTCATCGGGTATTTCCTCTAAGTGTTCTAAGATTAAACCATTAAAAGTACGAGCATCTTCTGTATCTAATTCCCAGTTAAACATTTTGTTGAGATCGCGTAGATTAGCGGAGCCATCGATAATCATTGAACCATCAGACTGTTGAATTACTTCTTTGTCAATGCTTGGGGCGGTGGAAGTGGTAAAATCCCCAACAATTTCTTCCAAAATATCTTCCAACGTCACAAGCCCTTTAATATCGCCGTATTCATCTACAACTAAGCCAATTCGCTCTTTATTTGTACGGAAATTTGCAAGTTGCGTTTTTAATGGCGTGCTTTCAGGAATGAAATACACTTCATCTGCGGCACGAATTAAGGTTTCTTTGGTAAATTCATTTTTTTCAAGCAGTAAGCGGAATGCTTCACGCACGCGCAAAATGCCAAGCACTTGTTCATCAAGGCTGCCTTTGTAAAGCACCACGCGGTTATGTGCAGCATGATTGAGCTGGCGCATAATAGCTCGCCAATCATCATCAATATTTATACCGCCGATTTCGTTGCGGGGAACCATAATGTCATCAACAGTGACTGTCTCCATATCCAAAATAGACAGCAACATTTGTGGATGTTGTTCATTTGGTGTTGCTTCGCCTGCTTCTGACACAATACTACGCAGTTCTTCACTACTAATTACTTGTTTTTGCATATCAAGTTTTAACCCTACTATTTGCATCAAGGATTTAGTAAAAATATTCATTAACCAAACGAGCGGATAAAAGATTTTAAGCAATGAAGTTAAAATATGACTTGAAAAAAAACTCACTTTTTCTGCGTGCATTGCAGCCACCGTTTTGGGGAATATTTCAGAAAATACAAGCATTACGAAAGTGAGCAAACCCGTTGCAATCGCCACGCCAGCATCGCCATATAAACGCATACCAATTACTGTTGCAATTGCAGATGCGCTGATATTCACAAGGTTATTAAAAATAAGAATAAAACTTAACAAAGTATCTGGCTTTTCTAGCAGTTTTTCCGCTTTTTTCGCGCCTTTATTGCCTTGTTCAGATAGAAAACGAAGACGATATTTATTGAGGGAGAGTAGTCCAGTTTCAGAACCAGAAAAATAGGCTGATAAAACTAAACAGATAATAAGAATAATAAATAAAGTACTAAGGGGAATGCTATCCAAGGGAAAATCCTTTTGTTCGTTAATCAACAAAAAGTGCGGTCATTTTTCACCGCACTTTTTACCTGTTATTTGATTTTGCTAAATCAAATAGCTGCTCAAATAGCCAAGAGTGGGCAGAATAATACCTGAAATTGGCTAAATAATCATTCTTTTTCCTTATCTCCTATGCTTTCTTCATGAAATTGCCTACTCAAAAATCCATTTTCATTTGAAATGATGAAAAACGCCTAAATTTCGGTATAATCAGCACAATTTTTTAAGAAAAACAGGATTGTTAGCCATGTTTGAGAATTTATCGGATCGCCTTTCCAAAACCTTACGTAATATCACAGGAAAAGGCCGTTTAACGGAAGATAATATTAAAGAAACCTTGCGCGAAGTGCGTATGGCATTACTTGAAGCCGATGTTGCCTTGCCTGTGGTGCGTGAATTTATCGCAAAAGTAAAAGAAAGCGCGCTTGGGGAAGAAGTCAATAAAAGTTTAACGCCAGGGCAAGAGTTCTTAAAAATCGTTCAGCGTGAGCTTGAAAAAGCCATGGGCGAAGCCAATGAAAGTTTAAATCTTGCAACCCAACCACCAGCAGTTATCTTAATGGCAGGTTTACAAGGTGCGGGTAAAACCACCAGCGTGGGTAAATTGGCAAAATTCTTGCGTGAACGCCATAAAAAGAAAGTGTTAGTGGTGTCTGCTGACGTATATCGCCCTGCTGCGATTAAGCAACTTGAAACCTTGGCTCAATCCGTTGGCGTGGATTTTTTTCCATCGGATGTTAAACAAAACCCCGTTGATATTGCTAAAGAGGCACTTGCTGATGCAAAACTGAAATTCTACGATGTGTTGATTGTGGATACGGCAGGTCGCCTACACGTTGATACAGAAATGATGGACGAAATCAAGCAAGTCCATGCTGCATTAAATCCAATCGAAACCCTTTTCACTGTTGATGCGATGACTGGTCAAGATGCGGCAAATACAGCAAAAGCCTTTAATGAAGCATTGCCTCTTACAGGGGTTATTTTGACGAAAGTGGACGGTGATGCGCGCGGTGGTGCGGCGTTATCGATTCGTCAAATCACAGGTAAACCAATTAAATTCTTGGGTGTGGGTGAGAAAACGGAGGCACTTGAGCCGTTCCATCCTGATCGTGTTGCTTCCCGTATTTTGGGCATGGGCGATGTGCTTTCATTGATTGAGGATCTTGAACGTTCTGTTGATCGTGAAAAAGCGGAAAAAATGGCGCAGAAATTCAAGAAAGGCGATGATTTCACTTTAGATGATTTCCGCGAACAGCTGATCGAAATGAAAAAAATGGGTGGCATGATGTCTATGCTTGAGAAATTACCAGGTGCAAAAAATTTGCCTGAGCACGTTAAAAATCAAGTGGATGACAAAATGTTTGTCAAAATGGAAGCGATCATTAACTCCATGACCCTAAAAGAACGTGCCAACCCAGATATTATCAAAGGATCTCGCCGTCGTCGTATTGCATTAGGTTCTGGCACTCAAGTGCAAGATGTCAATAAATTACTTAAACAATTCGATGAAATGCAACGTATGATGAAGAAAATGCGTAAAGGCGGCATGGCTAAAATGATGCGTGGAATGCAAGGCTTAATGGGCGGAGGCTTAGGCGGTTTAGGCGGAATGTTTAAACGATAATTTCAGAAGATAAAAGTGCGGTTAAAAAAGAAATATTTTTACCGCACTTTTGTGTTTTATGAATTATAGCTAATTTATAAATTATTCTAATTAACGACGTTGCTGTTATGGAAACTATATTTAATTTTCTCTTTTAAGTATGTGAAAAAATTAATTAATGTTTACGATGATATTAATTTAGATAGAAAAGGAGAGCCGAACGTTAATTTTTCAGGCAATCTTTTCTATCCAGCCAAAGCCCGTTGCAAACTTTGCGTCCAAGCGGTTCTAAATGCGGCATCTTTGGCAAAAAGTTTGTATAGCTCTAATTCATCCCTATGGCGTTCGCTCATCACATCGCGCAAAATGGCTTGGAAAGCCAATTCACGGGTATGAATATCCGGGTTATTTTGATATTTCTGCTCAAAGTCTTTATGGCTGCGGATGCGCTCGGTAATATTGATAAATTTTACCCGTTGCTCATCCGGCGTTGCGCTCCAATCTTGAAACCATCTTTCGTTAAATACACGAATAATTTCATCAATCGGATCTTTTTCTTTATCTTCACCATGCGTACCGCGCGGATTGGGGTTTTGCGGGTCAAGCTCTGTTTCTTCATCATCTAATTTAATGCTGTAATTCAGCTTGGTGCGCGCCAAGCCGTAAGAGCTTAAATCCACTGCATCTAAAATTTCATCAAATTCATCCATCGGGTCTTGTACTTTTAATTTGGGTACTAAGAATTTGAGGAACCAATAGAGCTTTTCCCAAGCGATATTTTCAAAATTGATGATGGAGGCCATTTGCCCGTAAATTTTTAAAAACTGTTTTGCCTTGATTTTAAAATCAACTTTTTCATTTCGATCCAAATCCAATTCCAATTCATCATCAAAACGTTGGACAGCCACATCAATCATACTGCTTAATTGCTGTGCGTCTTTATTGGCAAAATAGCCTTCAGTAAAATCGTTGACCTCCGCTTGTTCGTACACGCCGGTTTCATCCA
Organism: Haemophilus influenzae; assembly: GCF_001457655.1. Taxonomy (NCBI): domain Bacteria; kingdom Pseudomonadati; phylum Pseudomonadota; class Gammaproteobacteria; order Pasteurellales; family Pasteurellaceae; genus Haemophilus; species Haemophilus influenzae. Next base: position 980,211 of record NZ_LN831035.1, read on the forward strand.
ACCGGTCTTTCAAATCATGCAAGACATTGACATCGGTTGCCTGCGACAACGAAGTAGAAGTATAAAACGGCTCAAATGCCTGCTGAATATCTTCAACGCTGTTAAAAAAGTCCAATACAAACAAATCTTCCGTGCGTTTACTCAACTTATTCGCACTGCGATTCAAACGAGATAAAGCCTGCACGCAAAGCACGCCGGAGAGTTTCTTATCCACATACATGGCACACAATTTCGGCTGATCGAAACCGGTCAGATATTTATTGGCGACCACCAGCAAACGATATTCATCTTGATCGAAATACTCTTTGGTTTCGCTTTCTGCAAAGCCGTTCATTTCCGCTTCGGTGTATTCGACACCGTCAACCACTTTACTGCCTGAAAACGCAATCGCAATTTTAAACGGATTACCCCGCCCGGCCAGCAAATGTTTTAACGCCTGAAAATAGCGGATGGCGGTTTCAATATTTTGCGTTACCACCATTCCCTTGGCTTTGCCTTTGAGTTTTTTACGGTTGAAAACTTGGTAAATAAAATGATCCAGCATTATCTCCGCTTTAGTATCAATCGTTTGTTGCGAACGCTCCACATAGGCTTTCAGACGGCTTTGAGCCTTTTTACTATCAAACTCCGGATTATCTTCAATCGACTTAGTGATCTCATAAAAACTTTTATAGGTGGTGTAATTGGCGATTACATCCAAAATAAAGCCTTCTTCAATCGCCTGCTTCATAGAATAAAGGTGGAACGGCTTAAACTTGCCATCCGCCTGTTTTTCGCCGAATTTTTCCAAAGTGCTGTTTTTCGGTGTGGCGGTGAAAGCAAAATACGACGCATTGCCGTGCATTTTGCGGGATTGCATGGTTTGTAAAATCAAATCTTGCACATCTTCAGCATCAAGGTCTTCCGTTTTGCCGATGGCCCGGTTCATATTGTCGTGTGCCGAACCTGATTGTGAGCTGTGTGCCTCATCAATAATCACCGCAAATTGTTTGTCGCCTAAATCAGCAATGCCATCGACAATAAACGGGAATTTTTGAATCGTGGTAATAATGATTTTTTTGCCCTGCTCAAGCGATTGGCGCAACTCTGCCGAACTCAACGCCGGCGCAACAATGTTTTTAACTTCTGAAAAATCTTTGATATTGTCGCGCAGTTGCTTATCCAACAAACGACGGTCGGTTACGACAATCACCGAATCAAAAATCGGGCGGTCTGCCTCTCTACCGTTTGCCGCCTTTTCATTGCGCGGATATGCCTCAATCAACTGATACGCCAGCCAAGTAATGGAATTAGACTTGCCCGAACCGGCAGAATGTTGAATCAAATAACGTTTACCCACGCCATGTTCACTGACATCAGCAATCAAACGGCGGACCACATCTAATTGGTGATAGCGAGGGAAAAAGAGGGTACGTTTATCCAACGGATCTTTGGTTGAACCGTCTAAGCGCATAAAATGCTGAATAATGTTGGCAAGGCTTGCTTTGCCGAACACCTCTTGCCATAAATACGCCGTGCGGTGTCCATTGGGATTGGGCGGATTACCCTTACCGCAGTTGTTGCCCAAGTTAAACGGCAAGAAAAACGTAGCAGGCCCCGCCAATTTGGTGGTCATATAAGCTTCTTCCGTATCTAAGGCAAAATGCGCCAAACAACGCCCGAAATGGAACAACGTTTGGCTTAAATCACGGTTGAGGTATTGTTTTTGCGCATCAATGGCTGTCTGACCTGTCCAATGGTTTTTCAGCTCAAGGGCAATAATCGGCAAGCCATTGGCAAACAGCACCATATCCACCGTTTCATTGCTTGAGGCAGAATAAGGCACTTGACGCATACAGCTAAACAAATTCTGTTCAAAACGCTGCTTGACCTTTTCGCCGCTGCTGGCAAGCGGAACGGGGTAGAGCAAATCAAAATGGGCGCTATCAATATCCAAGCCTTTTTTCAGCAGGTGCAACACGCCGTTTTTCTTTATTTGGCGGTCTAATCGCTCCAAAATTTTACGCTGCCAGTCGTTTGGGTTGAGTTGTTGAAAACGGGCAAGTTCTGCCTCTTGGCTGGTTTGCAGGAATTGCCAAAACAGACGTGTGTCGATGGCAAACTGCGCATCAAAATCCTGTGAAAATGCCAGTTTAAAACCATGATGGCGCGGCAGGTATTCAGCCTTCGGCTCGCCCAGCTTATTTTCCATGTTTTCACGCCAAGTGCCAGTTAAGGCTTTTTCGATGGCAATTTCTAAATCTTTTTCCTTAGTTCCTGAAACCATTTTTCACCCTTTTGTGAATTTTTTAAATTTATTCATTACGCCCAAGTTGTCGCGCCGATATTCAAAATCCATCGGATTTTTTGACCGCACTTTTCACACCTATACCCGCACCTTGCCGGTCACCACATCGTTAATCAACACGCTTTTATATTCTTTCAGCTTTTCAATATGGGCTGTTTTTAATGCGATTGCTCGATCAATTTTAGAGGTTTGTTTATCTAGGTAGTCGGCAATTTTTTGCTGTTCTAAATATGGAGGAATAGGTAGTAATAATTCTGCAAAATCAGAATAGCGAAAATCTGTTGAACGCTCTCTAATTCCTTTAGCTAAGGAGCTAATAAATCCTGATAATGCAAGATTTCTTAAGTAATAAGCGTAAAAATAGACATCGATTTTTTGTTTATCATGAGGCAAACAAACGGAATAAACTGGTGTTGCTTTACCATCTGAATCAGAAATACCAATTGCCCCTGCAAAAGCATCCATAGCGTGAATAACTAAATCACCTTTTCTAATTCCTTGGTAGCCGTGTTCTTTTAGCGCATTTGTAAATCCTTCAGTTCTTCGATTAGCTCTCAGAGTTACTTGCCCATCCCTAAAACAAGTAACAATTTGGTCTTCCTCATTCACTTTTCTTTCTATTTTCTTGAAAATGAATTTTGAACGTTGCACATCCCAATGCTCCGGCACTTGCCCTATCCATTCCACGCCGGAATCTTTTAACGGCACATCAGGGTTTAAGCCTCGGGTTACGGCATTTTGAATCAGGATCTGCTTGTGCTCTTTCAACAGGGCAATCTGCTTTTCCGCCAAATCCACCGCCTGATCGATTTTAGCGGTTTTATCGTCTAGGAATTGCGCGATTTTTTGTTGTTCGGAGAGAGGTGGAATAACCAAAATACTGTCTGAAATATGCCCATAGTTAATCGTTTGTCTTACACCTGAACCTAATAATTTCATATATGCAACATCGTATCTATGTAATAAATACGAAAAGTATTTTTTATTAATTATTTGTTTTTCTTTTAAAACAATGTAACCGGCACTTACAACAACGTCTATTTCTGATAAAGCAATTCTCAAACTAATTAGGTCATAATTTAAGTTTAAAGGATTTATTAAAAACTCGCCTTTTAACACCTCTTGATATGAACGTTTTGTTGCCTCTGTTACTTTATCATCCGATTTTTCAATAACTTTACCAAAACTAATGGCTCCACAATTAAGAGACAGGCTTTGCTTATGTTTTTTTTCAACAAATAATTGTTTCAAGCGTTTTAACTCCCAATGGCTCGGTACCTCCCCTAGCCAATCCACACCTGAATCTTTGTAACGCTCGTATCGTCTCATTTGCAAAAAATCCTTAAAATATGACCGCTCTTATTGATGCAATTTGTTGTCCGTTTAACTATAAAAAAACTTGCTTATTTCATGCCAAATCTTGCTTAAAAGATAAAAATCATTATTTTTCAGCAAGTTAAGCATTGTCAATTTCCTTGCTTAGCAAGCGATAAACCTTGCTTAATCTTTTCTAAAAGCATATTTGGCATTGGGGTCACGCTGTTTTACACTTTGTCTTTCAATAATACCTTGCTGAATAAAGGCATTTAAATACGCTCGGATCGAATTCTGATTGATTTTTGTATAGTCAACTAATTCTGACAATATCGCCGTACCATTTGTAAATAGATAAAGCAAAATGGCTTTTTGGGTGTCGTTGTAGTTTGTCCATTCTTTTTCAATCTGCAGCATAGTGGCTGTAGATACCGTTTTTTCATGTGCGGTAACACGGTTGCGCAATGTTAGATAAACATTGTTGTTTTGTTCTCTATATTCAGGCTTTGCCAATAATGATTTTTCCATTGACTCATAAATACGGGAAACGCCTTCATTAAGCTGACGGACATACCCAAGATCCTCTAAAACTCGTGCTATACGTGGATTCCGAGCGAATCGTTCCGTTTTAATATTTTCAATGGTGACTTGAGCAGGGAGAGGGCCACTATTACTAATTTCAAGACGATCGTCGAAATGTTTAATATAAATAACATTACCTTGAACATTGTAAGAACGATGACAAAGCGCATTTACAACACCTTCTAACCAAGCTTCTTCAGGATATTCCGGTACTTTGATAAATTTTCCCTGATTGACATCAAGAAAGTAATAATCCCTTAAAGAGGCTCTTAAAAAATAGGTCAGCTCCTCAATTAGCTTTGGAATATTATTTTCAAAACGTTGGTCTTTTATCACATTATGCTCAGTACCGACTTTCGCTACTGTACCTTCATAACGAACATAGCGGACTGATGCTGAAGGAATGTAACGTTCCGGCATGGTAGAAAAGAGTAAAATGGCTGATTTTTTAAACTGATAACAACCTTCCTTTTTGGTTAATAAATTTCGCTTGTATAATAAATCTAAGATATTATCGGAGGTAAAATTAACTTTCTTTTTATATAGCTCTAATAATTCTTGATCTAAATCTTCTTCATTAAAATCAGGAACTATTTCATCTTCAAATAGACGGATATTTTTATCATATTCAAGATTTTTGATTTGTTCTCTGGTGAGAGGGCCTCGATTACTATCTGCTACACGTAAGAACACATTTTCATTGTCTTTGCGACAATAAATACGCTCTAAATCTTGCTCTACGTGGAATAAGAAAACTAATTTTCCATCAACCAGAATTTCTTCCAGTCCAATCCGACAAGGCGGTGCAATAAAATCGAAAACCAATTTCCGATAATCATCTAATTTATCGCCAAGGCTATTCAAGTCTTGGATTTCGCCATTATCTGCCACACCAAAAGCCAAAACTCCGCCATCAGCATTGAGCATTCCAACTAATTCTTCAGCTATTTTAGTTGGCTTGATGTCTTTTTCTCCTAGTCCTTTGCGCTCAAAATATTGGTTTTCCGGCTGCATCTCTAAATAATTTTTTGTGATAATGCCGTTAATTTTAGAAAGCGGTTCTGTCATTATTATTCCTTGCTTATTTCATGCCAAATCTTGCTTAAAAGGTAAAATTCATTATTTTTCAATGTGTTATATATTTTGAATTTCCTTACTTAAGACCTATTAAAACTTGCTTAATAGTTTGTTTTTTATTAAGCCTCTAGAATTTCACTAATCAAGCCGTCAGCCTGTTTTTCTAACGCCAAAATATCTTGGGCAACTTCTGCAAGGCTGCGTAATGGTTTGTGGCGGTAGAAGTATTTGTTGAAGCTGATTTCATAGCCGATTTTTACGCTTTCCATATTCAGCCATGCTTCGCTGATGTGCGCTTGCACTTCGGCTTTGAAATAGTCGTGGATATTTTGTTTGAGCGGTATGGATTCGCTGTCGCGCAAGTCGCTGCTCGTTTCATATAGGATATATTCGCCTGCTTTGCCGGTGGCGTAATAGCCAAAGTCTGCCAGCTCGTCGGCTTGGCATTGGTAGCGTTGGCAAAGGGCGTCCAATTCGTTTGGTTTGAGCTTGAGTGTTTTGGCAATCACTTTGGCTGAATTTTCGTCGTACCAACTTACGGCATTGAAAACGGCCTTTTTCTCTGTGGCAGAAAGGGGGATTTTTTCGGCTTTCAGACGGCATTCCACGGCTTGTTTGAATTGGTTGAAATCGTCAAATTGTTGTTCGCCGAAATGTTCGAGCAAGGTTGATGCCGTCTGAAAAAGTGCGGCGGCTTTTTCCCAGGTTTTGACGTCCAGCAGCTTGGTCTTGTTTTTGTTGTTTAAGGCTATGCCCTGCGCTTCGCACCAAGCGGTAATTTCTTGCTCGGTTTGGGCTAAAAATCCGGCGTTGTAAATTTGTTCGCCATATTGCCGATAAAGATATTGCATCGGCTCAAACAAAGCCTTGTCAAACCGTAAAGGCGAGATATTTTCGGCGGTAAATTGGGCAGAACGGCGATCCGGGCGTTCGATGGTGACTTTGTAATAGCCGAAATCTTGATTGTCAAAAATCTGCGAAGCCAGGCCGACTGCTTCATTTTGGCTGTCGGTTTCGCGCGCTTTGGCAGTGAAATCAAGATAGTTTTGGGTAATTTCGGCGATATGTTCAGGTACAAATTCGCAGTTTTTATCGCCAAGGTTTTTACGCAATTTGCGGAATAAGAGGCTGGCATCAATGAGCTGAACTTTGCCTTTGCGTGCTTCAGGTTTGTTGTTGGACAGCAACCAAATATAAGTGGTAATACCTGTGTTATAAAACAGGTTGTTAGGCAGCTGTACGATGGCTTCGAGCAAATCTTTTTCAATAATATGGCGACGAATGTTGCTTTCTCCTGAACCTGCATCGCCGGTAAACAGGCTTGAGCCGTTATGCACGGAGGCCACTCGGCTGCCGATTTTGTTGTCATTCGGCGATTTCATTTTGCTGACCATTTCCATTAGGAATAGCAGCTGTCCATCGCTGGAGCGTGGGGTAGCATCAAGGGTTTCTACATTGCCCCAGTAATCTGGTAAGGTAACTTTAAAGCGACTGTCGATAACCTCATTGCCGTCTTTGATATAGGCTTGATCTTTGCTCCAGCTTTTGCCATATGGCGGGTTGGAAAGCATAAAGTCAAAGTGATTACCTTGGAAGCTATCTGTAGCAAGGGTTGAGCCGACTTTGATGTTTTCGGGATTATCACCTTTAATCATCATGTCAGATTTACAAATGGCATAGGTTTCATCATTGGTTTCTTTACCAAACAAAAAGATGGAACGCTCGCCTTGTGATTCAGATAGCGGATATTTTTGCTCAATAAAGTTTTGCGACTCGGTCAGCATGCCACCGCTGCCGCAAGCTGGGTCGTAAATCGTAATAATGGCCGGAATTTGGTCTTTGAGCGGATCAAAGACTAAATGCGTCATCAGCTCGATCACTTCGCGTGGGGTAAAGTGTTCGCCAGCTTCTTCGTTATTTTCTTCGTTAAATTTACGAATCAGTTCTTCAAATACATAGCCCATGCCCAGATTGGTCAGCGCTGGTAATTTGTTGCCCTCAGGGTCTTGTTGTTCTTTAGGGGTAAGATTGATATAGGGCGATACAAATTTTTCCAACACGCTCAGCAAAACATTTTTATGGGACATATGGCGGATTTGTTCACGCAGCTTGAAGCAGTTGATGATTTCATGAATGTTGGTGCTGAAACCATCAAGATATTCTTCAAAATTGGCCAGCATATACTGCGGCGTATTGCTGGCGGTTTGATAGAGGGATTTTAATGTCCATTTTGAGGTGTTATAAAAAACATGACCGGTAATTTTTTTAAGGGGAAGGTCATCCAATTCGGTGAATGCCAATTCTTCTTTTTGAAAACGCATTTCTTCCAATACGGCATCTTTGCTTGGCTCAAGTAAAGTATCCAAACGACGAAGCACAAACATCGGTAAAATCACATCACGATATTTACCGCGCACATACACATCGCGCAGACAATCGTCTGCAATACTCCAAATAAAAGAAACCAGTTTGTTATGAACAGAATGCTCCATATTTGTTCCCACTTAATATTATGAAATTTTTTGGGTATTGTTGCTTATTTTTAATGGGCATTCAATTTTTTCTTTTATTAAAGGAAGCTAATTGTTATTAGTTATGATTGTAGGATCTTATAGAGAAGAAAGCGTGCGGTAAAAAAGAAATATTTTTACCGCACTTTTGTATTTTATGCTGGATTATCTATATCTTTAAATTCTACGTCAAAGCCATATTCTTTCGCCAACCATTCGCCTAATGCCTTGATGCCATAGCGTTCTGTTGCGTGATGACCTGCAGAGAAGAAATGCAATCCTTGCTCACGGGCAGAATGGATTGTTTGTTCTGACACTTCCCCTGTAATAAATGCGTCGCAGCCTTGTTCTGCAGCAAGATCAATATAACCTTGTCCGCCACCAGTGCAGATGCCAATTTTTCGGATTAAGTGCGGTCCGTTTTCAATGCAAATTAACGGTTTTCGATTTAACACTTTTTCTATTTTTTCTGCAAAGTCTTTACCTGTCATCGGTTCTTTTAATTCGCCCCAAACAGGAATACTCACAGTGCCTTTTTCTAATGGTTGTAAATTTTCAATGTCGAGCAGTTTGGCTAATTGTGCATTGTTACCTAATTCTGGGTGCACATCTAATGGCAAATGATAGCCATATAAATTAATGTCGTTCACTAAAAGGGCTTTAATTCGCTTGCCTTTCATTCCTCGGATACAAGGGGTTTCACTTTTCCAAAAATAGCCATGATGAACTAAAATAGCATCAGCATTTTGGCTGATTGCGTAATCAATTAAAGCCTGACTCGCCGTTACGCCAGTAATGATTTTTTTGATTTCTGTTTTACCTTCGACTTGTAAGCCGTTGGGTGCATAGTCATTGATTTTATCAGAAGAAAGTTTTTGATTAATGAGTTGTTCAAGTTCGAGATTATTCATAATGGATCGTTGATTGGAAAAAGTCGGGATATGGTACAAAATTCCCAAAAAAATGGCTAGTGCGAAAGGAGTGGGGGAATGCACTAGCCAAGTTTCATTACTATTAAATTACTATCTAGTATCTAAAACAGAATTCATTATATATATAAATTTATAGCGATCAAGGGGAAATAAGAAATTTTTTATTTAAAGTGCGGTTTAAATTCCTTGTGTTTTTTACCGCACTTTTCCTCTTAAATTTCCCTTGAAATCTTTCTTTTTATTCTTATATCTGTGACGTTCAATTTTTATCTTTATGAAGGAAAAAATTATGTCACAAAATCAAGAAACTCGCGGCTTCCAATCTGAAGTCAAACAACTACTCCAATTAATGATTCATTCTTTGTACTCTAACAAAGAAATTTTCTTACGTGAATTGATTTCTAATGCTTCTGATGCGGCAGATAAATTACGCTTTAAAGCACTTTCCAACCCTGCTTTATATGAAGGCGATGGCGACTTGCGTGTGCGTGTTAGCTTTGATGCGGATAAAGGCACTATCACAATTAGCGATAACGGCATTGGTATGACTCGTGAGCAAGTCATCGATCATTTGGGGACGATTGCAAAATCAGGAACAAAAGAATTTTTAACCGCACTTGGCCAAGATCAAGCAAAAAATAGCCAGCTTATTGGGCAGTTTGGTGTGGGTTTTTATTCTGCTTTTATTGTGGCAGATAAAGTGACTGTAAAAACTAGAGCGGCTGGCGAAGAGGCGGATAAAGCTGTGCTTTGGGAATCTGCGGGCGAAGGCGAATATTCTGTGGCGGATATTGAGAAAAAATCTCGTGGTACAGATGTGATTTTACATTTACGTGAAGATGAAAAAGAATTTTTAAATGAATGGCGTTTGCGTGAAATTATTGGTAAATATTCTGACCATATTGGCTTGCCAGTGGAAATGCTGACGAAAGAATACGATGATGAGGGCAAAGAGTGCGGCGAAAAATGGGAAAAAATCAATAAATCTGATGCCCTTTGGACGCGTTCTAAAAATGATGTTTCCGATGAGGAATACAAAGCGTTTTACAAACACTTAAGCCATGATTTTGTTGATCCTGTGACTTGGGCGCATAACAAAGTGGAAGGAAATCAAGCATATACTAGTTTGCTTTATGTACCAGCTAAAGCACCTTGGGATTTATTTAATCGCGAACATAAACACGGCTTAAAACTTTATGTTCAACGTGTATTTATTATGGATGATGCTGAGCAATTTATGCCGAATTATCTACGTTTTATGCGTGGTTTAATCGATAGTAATGACTTGCCATTAAATGTATCTCGTGAAATTTTACAGGATAACAAAATTACGGCTGCACTACGCAAAGCATTAACTAAGCGTTCATTACAAATGCTAGAAAAATTAGCAAAAGATGATGCAGAAAAATATCTTAAATTCTGGAAAGAGTTTGGTTTAGTCTTAAAAGAAGGCCCTGCAGAAGATTTTGCTAACAAAGAAACTATCGCAAAGTTATTGCGTTTTGCTTCGACACATAATGATGGTAGTGAGCAAACTGTCTCTTTAGAAGATTACATCTTGCGTATGAAAGAGGGGCAAAAAGCTATCTATTACATTACAGCGGATAGTTATGTTGCAGCGAAAAATAGCCCACACTTGGAATTATTCAATAAAAAAGGCATTGAGGTTTTATTACTTTCCGATCGTATTGATGAATGGATGTTAAGCTATTTAACTGAATTTGACGGTAAACAATTACAAAGTATCACGAAAGCAGATTTGGATTTAGGCGATTTAGCGGATAAAGAATCTGAAACACAAAAACAACAAGATAAAGCCTTTGGTAGTTTTATTGAGCGTGTGAAAAACTTGCTTGGCGAACGTGTGAAAACGGTGCGTTTAACTCACAATTTAACGGATACACCAGCGGTGGTTTCTACGGATAACGATCAAATGACGACCCAAATGGCGAAATTGTTTGCAGCCGCAGGGCAACCTGTACCAGAAGTAAAATACACATTTGAACTGAATCCAGAACACTATTTAGTGAAAAAAGTGGCTGATATTGCAGATGAAACTGAATTTGCTGATTGGGTGGAACTGTTGCTTGAACAAGCTATGTTAGCAGAGCGCGGATCTTTGGAAAATCCAGCTGCGTTTATTAAACGTATCAATAAGTTGTTAGGTTAATTCATTTGAGATGAAGTAGTATAAGGGTTAAAATCCTCAGTCTGATTAGATTGAGGATTTTTCTTTTTTAGGTGAAATATGATTACAGTTTACGGCATTAAAAATTGCGATACAGTGAAGAAAGCGTTGAAATGGCTGGCGGATCACAATATCGAACACAAACTTCACGACTACCGTGTTGATGGGTTAGATTTGAATTTTTTAACCCAAGCGGAAACTCAATTTGGCTGGGATGTGTTAGTGAATAAACGCAGTACAACTTGGCGTAATTTGGATGAGCAAGTTAAAAATTCCCTTGATAAAACCACCGCACTTTCCGTGTTGGCTGAGAATCCAACTTTAATTAAACGCCCAATTATTTTACAAGATGAAAAGGCATTAATTGGCTTTAATGAAAAGGAATATCAGGCTGTTTTTGCTTAAAGTGCGGTTATTTTCTTAGGAGTTTTTATGAGAGAAAAAGTGGTTTCGTTGGCACAAGATTTAATTCGTCGCCCGTCTATTAGCCCGAATGACGAAGGCTGTCAGCAAATTATTGCCGAACGTTTAGAAAAGCTAGGTTTTCAAATTGAATGGATGCCTTTTAATGACACGTTGAATTTGTGGGCAAAACACGGAACGAGCGAGCCAGTTATTGCTTTTGCAGGTCATACGGATGTTGTGCCTACTGGCGATGAAAATCAATGGTCGTCTCCGCCGTTTTCTGCGGAGATTATTGATGGCATGCTTTATGGGCGTGGTGCGGCGGATATGAAAGGCTCCCTTGCAGCAATGATTGTGGCGGCAGAAGAATACGTAAAAGCAAATCCTAATCATAAAGGCACCATTGCATTATTGATTACCTCTGATGAAGAGGCTGCCGCAAAAGATGGAACTATACGCGTGGTTGAGACGTTAATGGCGCGTGATGAAAAAATTACTTATTGTATGGTTGGAGAGCCATCGAGTGCTAAAAACTTAGGCGATGTTGTCAAAAATGGTCGCCGCGGCTCAATTACAGGAAATCTCTATATTAAAGGTATTCAAGGACACGTAGCCTATCCGCATTTAGCTGAAAACCCAATCCATAAAGCAGCCCCATTCTTGCAAGAATTAACGACTTACCAATGGGATAAAGGCAATGAATTTTTCCCGCCAACAATCCTACAAATTGCTAACATTCACGCGGGTACGGGAAGTAATAATGTAATTCCTGCTGAATTATATATTCAGTTTAATTTGCGTTATTGCACAGAAGTCACGGATGAAATCATTAAGCAAAAAGTCGCTGAAATGCTAGAAAAACACAATTTGAAATATCGTATTGAATGGAATTTATCAGGCAAACCCTTTTTAACAAAACCAGGTAAATTATTAGATTCGATAACCTCCGCTATTGAGGAAACCATAGGCATAACGCCAAAGGCTGAAACAGGTGGTGGCACGTCAGACGGTCGTTTTATTGCATTGATGGGCGCAGAAGTAGTGGAATTTGGTCCGTTAAATTCAACCATTCATAAAGTCAATGAATGTGTCAGTATAGAAGATCTTGGCAAGTGCGGTGAAATTTATCACAAAATGTTAGTGAATTTATTGGATAGCTAAAATGAAATTAACCCTAGAAATGCTTACAGGAAAGTCTCGTGAGCATTTAGTCAATTTACCCACAACTCATTCATCAAATCATTTTTTGCAAACACAAGCTATGCAAGCATTTCAAGCTTTGCAACAAAGTGCGGCAAAAAATGGCTTTAATTTACAGCCTGCGAGCAGTTTTCGTGATTTTGAACGCCAAAAACTTATTTGGAACAGTAAATTTAAGGGCGAGCGAAAAGTACACGATGATGCAGGAAAGGCATTAGATTTGAACCAATTAGATGACTGGCAAAAATGTCAGGCGATTTTACGTTGGTCTGCATTGCCGGGGGCGAGCCGTCATCATTGGGGAACGGAAGTGGATATTTTTGATCCTGATCTTTTGCCACAAGGGCAATCTTTACAACTGGAGCCTTGGGAATATGAAAAAGGCGGCTACTTCTTTGAATTGAGTGAATTTCTTGCCGAAAATTTACCGCACTTTGATTTTGCTTTGCCTTTTATGAATATGCAGTCCAATAAGAAAGTGGGGCGGGAGCCTTGGCATATCAGTTATTTGCCGTTAGCTGAATTGGCAAGCCAGCAATTTTCTCCAGAGATTTTGCAACAGGCGTGGAAAGGGGAAAATATTTTAGGCGCAGACTGTTTAATATCACATCTTGAACAAATTTTTTCCGAATATATTGTTTAAAAATAAGCCTTATCGTGAAGATAAGGCTTTATTGTTAAGCGTAAAAAAGCCCTTTTCTATGTAAATAAACAGGCAAATTATCGCCAATAGATAAATCGGGAGAAATAACGTTCTCAATCCATATTGCGTAGCCATTAATTTCAATTTGAATGGAGGTAATTTTTCCTTTAAATTCAATTTGTTTTATTTGTCCATTAAAAAGTGCGGTTGGATTTTCTGATGTTTTAAACAGGCTAAATTGTTCTGGACGAAGCAAAATCCTACCTTGATTTTGTGAGATTGATTTATTTTTTATAGGAATATTGCCTAATTGGCATTGAGCGGTATTTTCATCGAGTAGATTTGCAGGCAAAACAATACTTTCCCCCATAAATTTTGCTGTTTCAAGATGATTAGGCGACCAATAAAGGGTGCGTGGCGTATCGATTTGTAAAATTTTACCTTGCTGAATAATGGCGATTTTATCAGCGTAGCGTAAGGATTCATCACGGTCGTGAGTAACGAAAATTGCGGAAGCACCGCTTTGGCGAAGTGCTTGGAGCATCTCTTGGCGAATTTGTTGGCGAAGATGCTCGTCTAAGGCACTGAAAGGCTCGTCTAATAAAATCAGTTCTGGATTAGGGGCTAAAGCACGCGCCAATGCTACGCGTTGTTGTTGTCCGCCTGAAAGTTGATGTGGAAAGCGATCCGCCAGTTCAAAAATACCCGTTAGTTGCATTATTTGTTCAATCCGCGTTTTTTCTTCGCTATTTTTTCCTTTGCCGTTGCCTAATCCGTAAGCAATGTTGCGATAGACATTTAAGTGAGGAAAAAGTACGCCCTCTTGCACCACATAACCGAGATGACGTTGTTGCGTTGGAAGATTAAAATTCTCGCCAAAAATTAACCGCTCTTTTAGCCAAATTTCGCCAGTATTGGGGTGTTCAAATCCTGCAATGGCACGTAATAATGTAGTTTTGCCACAGCCTGAAGCACCAAGTAAAAAGAGGATTTCTCCGCGTTGTAAGCTGAATGAAATATCGTGCAGAACTTGTTGTTCATTAAAAAATTTATTGAGATTTTTAACGGTTAATAACGGATTATTTATCATTTTATTTAAACGCATATTTTTTCAATAAAAATACAGGAATACCCGAAAAAAGAACGAGCATTAACGCATAAGGGGTGGCGGCAGCATATTGCGCATCGCTGGTATGTTCCCACACAGCAATGGATAAGGTTTTAATATCATTTGATGTGAGCAAAAGCGTCGCGGTAAGCTCTTTCATTAAATTCAAAAAAACCAAAGCAAATGCGGCGGCCACACCTGGTAATATGGCTGGTAGCGTCAAGGTGCGAAAAATATAGAAAGGGCTTCGCCCAAGACTTTGTCCGACTTTTTCAATTTGATCGGAAAGTTGCTCTAAAGACGCTCTTAATGTAGTTTGTGCCATTGGCAAATAGAGCATAAAGTAGGCAATGATAATCACAAAAAAGGTTTGATATAGGTCGTTAGCGTAATGGATGGAAAAATAGACTAATGATAAGGCAATGACTAAGCCTGGCACAGCGTGTAATAGATATGGCAAGCGGTCGATCCAAATCGTTAAATAACTACGGTAACGAACAGCTGCCCAAACTAATGGCAAGGCACACATTACGGTAAGCAATGCGCCTAAGCCTGAAATGATAAATGAATTGCTGAATGCCGATAAAAATTCTGAAAAATCACCCGCACTTTCGAGTGAAGTTCCCACAATAAGCCAGTAAATTAACATAATCACAGGCACGCCAATGCTTAAAATGAATATGCTAGAGAAAAATCCGAAGGTTAAACATTGTTTTCCAAAGGAAAGTGTTTTTACGAGATAAGGACGCGTAACACCTTTTCCACTGTGGTAAAGGGTTTGTTTTCCACGAAAGAAAATTTCCCCAAAAACAATAAGTATACAAATCGCCATTAAAACGGCGGATAATAATGCAGCAGTGCTGTTGTTAAAAGACATTTCATATTCTTGGAAAATGGCAGTGGTAAAGGTTTGATAATTTAAAATTGACACTGCACCAAATTCGATCAACATATGTAAAGCAATCAGTAAGATACTACTACCAATGGCGGGTTTAAGTTGCGGGAAAATAACATACCAAAAGGTATACACAGGGCTTTTACCCAGCGAAAGGCTTACTTCTTCAAGAGAACGATCAAGTCTTTTTAGTATGGCGGAAACGGGCAAATAAGCCAAAGGAAATGAACTTAATGTCATAATACCAATTGTTCCCCAAAAACCCTCAACGCGGAATGTGAGGCTGATCCAAGTAAAACAACTTACAAAGGCGGGAATACAAAGGGGTAACGTCATCGCCACTTCAAAAAAAGCTTTACCGAAAAAGCGATAACGTTCAAGTAAAAAAGCACAAAGCGTGCCAAGTGAAATAGCACCGATAGTTACACAAACCATTAAAAGCATTGTATTGCTTAATAATTCAGCCATTCGAGGGCGAAACAATAGCTCAACACTTCGCGTTAATCCCACTTCTGTCGCACGCAAAATGACATACAGAAACGGCAAACATAACGGAAGCCCGATTAAGATGATAAGTAAAGTGAGCCAGAATGGCGGTCTGCGAGGCAAAGTTAAATCCTTTTAGGAATGTGAACCTTTCAGTTCACGCACGCAAGCGGTTAATTTTGTTAGAGAATTGTAAACGCGTGCGTGAATTTTTTCAAATACACGCACGCAATATTTGGATTATTTCAATCCAGCTTCTTCAATTAATTTGATCGCATGTTCTTTATCTTGAGCTGTTGTTGCGGACACCACTGGTGCTTCTAATTTTTCATAAGGTTCAAGATTAAATGGCGAAACCACATCAGCACGTAACGGATATTCTGCACGCGCTGCCACTAATGCCTCTTGACCTTTTTTACTCGCTAAGAAATCAACAAATTTTTGTGCTTCAGCTTGATTTTTAGAAGCTTTCAATACTGCTGCACCTGAATAGCTAACTAACGCACCTGGATCTTGGTGGCGAACAAAATAAAGACGGCTTTTTAGGTTTTCCACGCCTTTTTCTTTTGCTAGGTTATACCAATAATAGTTATTGATTAACGCAGCAGGTACTTCGCCATTTTCAACCGCTTGTAATGCCACACTATTTTTAGCGTAAAGTTTTCCGTTCTCTTTTAAACCTTTTAACCAATTAAGCGCAACTTTGTCCCCTTTCATTTTGCTTAACGCAACAACTTGCTCTAAGAACGCGCCAGAAGTTGATACATAACCGATTTTGCCTTTCCATTTTGGTGTTGCATAATCAAGCACTGATTTTTCCATATCTTTTTCAGATAATTTAGTGTGATCGTAAACCACTACGCGAGAACGGCCACTTAATGCAATCCAGTCTTTTTTCGGTGCAAGTGGTACGCCTTTTTGTGCGGTTTGTTGAATGGTTTGTTCTGAAATTGGTGCTAAAAGCCCTGCTTCAGAAAGATCGGCAAAAGTCGCTGTTTGTTCAGTATAGAAAACATCGGCTGGTGTTTTATCGCCTTCTTCTTTTAATTGACCTGCAAGTTGCTCACTTTTCCCGCTATTTAGCGTAACTTTAATGCCTGTTTCCTGTTCAAAGGCTTTTGCCACAGCCGTAGCGGCTTCTTTGTGCTGACCATTATAAACGGTAATATCAGCAAAACTATTAGCAGAAAAAGCAAGTGCTGCCGCAAGGGTAGCAAGTTTGAAATGTTTAAATTGCATTGAAAAGCTCCTTATGTTGAGTGCAAATTATTCAGTTCAGCCTGAATTGTGGCTATTCTATGCCTAATTTTATTTAAATGCAAATAGTTCTCAATTTAAATTGATATTTAGATGAAAAACAAAACGGTACATTAAACGAACCATACATAGATTATAGGTTTACAGGCTGGATATAGCCTAATCTTGTTAATACATCACAAAGTGCATTAAACAACTCAGTGCAATCATAAGTTTCATCAATCAATTTATCATTGTTATTCATATCTTGATATTCATTTTGAATTAAATAGCCTTGTAATGCTGATTTCAACTCAGCTTTAGTTGTCGGTTTTTCCATTTGAGACATCATATAAAGATGCGGTTTATTCAAATCTTCTACGTCGCCGTTATACATATTTCCAGCACCAATATACTGATTTGCGCCTTCTACCAATGTTTTTACATATTGAGTAAAGCGTTTCGGTATGTAAGTTTTGTTATCTTCAAAGGAATAAATTGAATTGAAAAAAGCATTGAAGAAATAAGAGAAAAAGGCGGAACAATTATTCCGCCTTAATTTATTTAATCTATCATTTTAATAGTTATCATTTTTATCTATAATATAAAAACCAAGTTAATTACTAGGAGATAAAAATGGCAAAAGATGAAGTAGGGCATAATTTTCTTGCACGTTTGGGTAAAACGCGTTTGCGTCCAGGCGGTAAAAAAGCGACAGATTGGTTAATTGCTAATGGCGATTTTAGCCAAGATAAAAAAGTGTTAGAGGTTGCCTGTAATATGGGGACGACTGCAATTGGATTGGCGAAACAATTTGGTTGTCATATTGAAGGTGTTGATTTAGATGAAAATGCGTTAGCAAAAGCACAAGCAAATATTGAAGCAAATGGCTTGCAAGAAAAAATTCATGTACAGCGTGCGAATGCGATGAAGTTGCCTTTCGAGGATGAAAGTTTTGATATTGTCATCAATGAAGCGATGCTCACAATGTTACCCGTGGAAGCGAAGAAAAAAGCCATTGCAGAATATTTTCGAGTGTTAAAACCCAATGGTTTATTGCTTACTCACGATGTTATGCTGGTGGGGAATGATCATCAAACTATTCTAGAAAATATGCGCAAAGCGATTAATGTGACTGTCACGCCATTAACGAAAGATGGATGGAAAGGCATATTCCAAGAAAGTGGCTTTAGATATGTTGATACTTTCTCTGGTGAGATGACATTACTTTCTCCAAAAGGAATGATTTATGATGAAGGAATTTTCGGTACGTTAAAAATCATCCGTAATGCGATGAAAGCGGAAAATCGTGAGCAATTTAAAAGAATGTTCAAAACCTTTAATGATCCTGAACATAAATTACATTTTATTGCTGTATGTAGCCAAAAATAATATAAAAACGAACCGCACTTTGATTTGCACCTTAATGAGTAAGCTTATTTGTTTAGTTTTGGGGTGCAGATCATTTATATTAATTTATTTATACGATAGTTAAATTAATATTTAATTCTCTAATGCCATTCTGTGCAGATTCAACAAGATTTTTGTCGCAAATTATGTGATCAAAATTTGTTAGTGGACAAATATGGAATGTCGCCACTTTCTCATATTTTGATGAATCTGATACTAAAATTCGTTTTATTTTTTCTAGTTCACTTGCTGTATTTGGTGGTGATTTACCAGAAATTATTCAGGATTCTACTGCTGTAACGCCACAATCGACTTATGGTGCACAAAAAGCAATGAGTGAATTACTTATTAATGACTATACAAGAAAAGGTTTTGTTGATGGTCTCTGTGTTCGCCTGCTCACAATTTGTATCCGTCCAGGAAAACCAAATAAAGCGACTTCTTCCTTTGTAAGTAGCATTATTCGAGAACCTTTACATGGTGAAACTTCAATCTGCCCAGTTGCTGAAAAAATGGCGTTCAGTTTTATCAAATTTCTAGGTAAGAAAAAGGAAGAATGGGCATTAGCCATTACGGGCTATGTCGTGAGTATTCCTATTGTCTTACCGATTTTACTTATTTTCATCAAAGCTATTCTTGATTTGGGGAAATGATGGTTCTGTAATAGATCTCATTTTTCCACTAGGGATTTTGGCATTAATTATGGGATATGTTCAAGTTCAGAATAAAACATTATAGCGATAAAAACGCAGTGCGGGAGAATAGTCTCCCGTCTTTTCTTGCAGATAAAACAATATTTGACTAACTTTCTTTTTCTCAATATTTTATCTTCATTTATCTTCTTTATTACAAATATGCAACTTGACAAATACACTGCCAAAAAAATTGTTAAACGTGCAATGAAGATCATTCATCACTCTGTAAATGTAATGGATCACGACGGTGTGATCATTGCGTCGGGAAATTCAACGCGTTTGAATCAACGGCACACAGGAGCGGTGTTGGCGTTGCGGGAAAATCGTGTGGTAGAGATTGATCAAGCGTTGGCACAAAAATGGAATTTTGAAGCGCAACCAGGGATTAATTTACCGATTCATTATTTAGGCAAAAATATTGGAGTGGTGGGGATTTCTGGTGAGCCAACTCAGGTGAAACAATATGCCGAACTAGTGAAAATGACCGCAGAACTTATTGTGGAACAACAGGCTTTACTCGAACAAGAAAGCTGGCATCGTCGTTACAAAGAAGAATTTATTTTGCAATTATTACATTGCAATTTGAATTGGAAAAAGATGGAACAGCAGGCGAAATTTTTTTCTTTTGATTTAAATAAATCTCGTGTGGTTGTATTGATTAAGTTACTTAATCCAGCCCTGGATAATTTACAGCATCTGATCAATTATTTGGAACAGTCTGAATTTGCACAGGATGTGGCAATTTTGTCCCTTGATCAGGTTGTGGTCTTAAAGACTTGGCAAAACTCCACCGTACTTTCTGCTCAAATGAAAACGCTTTTACCTGCAGATTATTCAAAACAAGATTATAAAATTGCTGTAGGCGCTTGTCTAAATCTACCGCTTTTTGAGCAGCTTCCCTTGTCTTTTCAAAGTGCGCAAAGCACGCTTTCTTATGGATTAAAACATCATCCACGCAAGGGTATTTATGTGTTTGATGAGCATCGATTGCCTGTGTTACTTGCTGGATTATCCCATTCTTGGCAAGGGAACGAATTGATAAAACCCCTTTCTCCCCTTTTCTCAGAAGAAAATGCGACACTTTATAAAACCCTTCAACAATATTTTTTATCAAATTGTGATCTTTATCTCACTGCGGAAAAATTATTTGTTCACCCGAATACTTTGCGTTATCGATTGAACAAAATAGAGCAAATAACTGGTTTATTTTTCAATAAGATAGATGATAAATTAACGCTCTATCTCGGAACGTTGTTAGAACATTGAGGTTGTATAACTTTACAAAGTTTGATGATTTTTAACCGCACTTTTTGTTTGCTCTAATAAAGCATTTCCCCTATAAAACAGAAATAATCTCCTTGGTTTTAATTTTTATAGGAGAGAAAAAATGACAACAGTCTCAGCAATAGGTGCGTTGGTGGCGTTAATCGTTGCTATCTTCCTCATTTTGAAAAAAGTCTCACCAGCTTATGGTATGTTGGTGGGAGCTTTGGTTGGAGGGTTAATTGGTGGTGCGGATTTATCGCAAACAGTGAGCCTAATGATCGGTGGCGCACAGGGTATTACTACTGCAGTTATGCGTATCTTAGCTGCTGGTGTGTTGGCAGGCGTGCTGATTGAATCGGGTGCAGCAAATTCCATCGCGGAAACCATTACTAATAAATTGGGTGAAACTCGAGCTTTACTCGCCTTGGCACTAGCGACGATGATTTTAACTGCGGTGGGTGTGTTCGTGGATGTGGCAGTGATTACTGTTTCACCAATTGCTTTAGCGTTATCGCGTCGCAGCGATTTATCGAAAGCTGCAATTTTGCTCGCCATGATTGGCGGTGGTAAAGCTGGTAATATTATGTCGCCAAACCCAAATGCCATTGCGGCAGCAGATACTTTTCATTTGCCACTCACTTCAGTGATGATGGCTGGTATAATTCCCGCGCTATTTGGTTTGATTCTCACCTACTTCTTAGCAAAACGCTTAATCAACAAAGGTTCTAAAGTGACTGACAAAGAGGTAATCGTGCTTGAAACGCAAAATTTACCTTCATTTCTGACCGCACTTGTCGCACCTTTAGTGGCAATTTTGCTATTGGCACTTCGTCCATTGTTTGATATTAAAGTTGATCCATTAATTGCATTGCCGTTAGGTGGTTTGATTGGTGCGCTTTGTATGGGCAAACTTCGCAATATAAATAGTTATGCTATCAATGGATTGAGTAAAATGACACCCGTGGCAATTATGTTACTTGGTACAGGCGCGCTTGCTGGCATCATTGCTAATTCTGGTTTAAAAGAAGTATTGATTCAAGGTTTGGAACATTCAGGTTTGCCATCATACATTCTTGCACCAATTTCAGGGGTGTTGATGTCTTTAGCGACAGCTTCTACCACGGCAGGTACTGCGGTGGCATCCAATGTGTTCAGTAGTACCTTGTTAGAACTTGGAGTTAGCAGTCTTGCTGGTGCAGCAATGATTCATGCAGGGGCGACCGTATTTGATCATATGCCACATGGTTCTTTCTTCCATGCCACAGGCGGTAGTGTGAATATGGATATCAAAGAACGTTTAAAACTTATTCCTTATGAAAGTGCGGTCGGTTTGATGATGACCATCGTTTCTACCTTAATTTTTGGCGTATTTAAATTCTAGGAGTTGTTATGAAATTTGTGATTGCACCTGATTCTTTTAAAGAAAGTTTGACCGCACTTGAAGTCGCTACCGCCATTGAAACAGGCTTCAAACGTGTATTCCCCGATGCGGACTATGTAAAATTGCCAATGGCAGATGGGGGCGAAGGTACAGTTCAATCCCTTGTGGATGCCACGCAAGGCAAGCTCATTGAATGTGAAGTCACCGCGCCTTTGGGTGACAAAGTGAAAAGTTTCTTCGGTTTATCGGGAGATGGAAAAACCGCGATTATCGAAATGGCAGCAGCTTCTGGTTTACATCTTGTTCCGCCTGAAAAACGCAATCCCTTGCTTACCACCAGTTACGGCACAGGGGAGTTGATTAAATTGGCATTAGATTTAGGCGTAGAGAGTTTCATTCTTGGCATTGGCGGTAGCGCAACCAACGATGGTGGTGTAGGAATGTTGCAAGCTCTAGGGATGCAATGTTTAGATTCGCAAGATAAGCCTATCGGTTTTGGTGGAGCAGAGCTAGCAAATATTGTGAAGATTGACGTTCAACAATTAGATCCACGTTTGCAACAAGTTCACATTGAAGTAGCGTGCGATGTGAATAATCCGCTCTGTGGTGAATGTGGTGCATCTGCCATTTTTGGACCACAAAAAGGCGCAACGCCTGAAATGGTGAAACAACTTGATGCTGCACTTTCGCATTTTGCTGAAATTGCCGAACGCGATTGCGGTAAACAAATTCGTGATCAGGCTGGCGCAGGTGCTGCTGGTGGTATGGGTGGTGGCTTGCTATTATTACCAAGCGTACAACTGAAAGCAGGCATACAAATTGTGTTAGAGCGGTTACATTTAATTGACTATGTAAAAGATGCTGATGTAGTGATTACGGGTGAAGGGCGAATAGATGCACAAAGTATTATGGGTAAAACGCCAATTGGTGTGGCACGTACGGCAAAACAGTTCAATAAGCCAGTGATCGCCATCGCAGGGTGTTTGCGTGAAGATTATGATGTGGTGTTTGATCACGGTATTGATGCGGTGTTCCCTATTATTCACCAACTTGGCGATTTATCGGATATTCTCAAACAAGGCGAACAAAATTTAATTTCTACCGCTCAAAATGTGGCGAGAGTACTGGCATTTAAATTTCATTAAGAAATAAGGCTTGTTTTAAATTCGAGCCTTATTCCATGATTATTTATTTTGTGATGTTGAATAATTTCTCGCACCAAAAATCGCAGTGCCAATGCGTACCATTGTAGAACCGCATTTTATTGCGCTCGGCATATCATCCGTCATTCCCATAGAAAGTGTATCAATTTGTTGATTGGGTAAGGCTTGTTTCAGTTGTTCAAATAGGTCTGACATTTTTCTGAACACGGCTTCTTGTTCAGCGATTTTATCGGTTGGTGCGGGTATTGCCATTAAGCCACGTAGGCATAAGTGCGGTAAATTTTCGATGTGTTTTGCTAGTGTTAGCATTTCCTCAGGTTGAATACCTGATTTACTTTCTTCATCGCTGATATTAATCTGAATTAATACATTCAATGGAGCCTTGTTGGTCGGTCGTTGTTCATTTAAACGATCTGCAATTTTTGCTCGATCAAGCGTTTGCATCCAATCAAAATGTTCTGCAACGAGACGGGTTTTATTCGATTGTAATGGGCCGATAAAATGCCATTCAAGGTTAACTCCTTGCGATTCAAAATATTGGATCTTTTCTACCCCCTCTTGCACGTAATTTTCCCCAAAAGCCGTTTGTCCCGCTTGATAAGCTGAAAGAATCTCGGAAATAGGTTTGGTCTTAGATACGGCAAGTAATTTTACGGTATTTTGATTGCGATTTTCTTCTTTACAAGCCGTTTCAATTTTTTGCTGAATTAGGTTGAGATTATGCTGGATATTCATAGGTTTTCCTTTATAAAAAAGTGCGGTTAGTTTACACGAAATTTATTGACTAAGAAAATTTCTGAAAAATTTGTCACTTTCTGTTTGACAAGCTCGGGAAATTTCGGTATTTCTTTACGCATTCATTTTTCAAGATAAAACACAATGAAAAATAACCGCACTTTATCCGTAATCATTAGCACGATTACCGCCATTATGATGACCATTATTATGATTAATGGCGCGGGTTAGTGCAGCAAAAACAAGATACAGAAAACCCGCGATTCAACTGAATAGCGGGTTTTTTTATAAATTTAAAAACACAATATCTAGGAGAACCAATTATGCGCGTACTTAAATTTGGCGGCACTTCGCTTGCAAATCCGGAACGTTTTTCCCAAGCGGCGAAATTGATCGAACAAGCTCATTTAGAAGAGCAGGCTGCAGGTGTTTTATCTGCACCAGCCAAAATAACCAACCATCTCGTCGCCCTTTCTGAAAAAGCTGCATTAAATCAATCAACCGATACGCATTTCAACGAAGCAATCGAAATTTTCTATAACATCATCAATGGCTTACATGCCGAAAATAATCAATTCGACTTAAATGGCACCAAGGCACTTATTGATGCTGAATTTGCTCAAATCAAAGGATTATTAGAAGAAATTCGTCAGGCAGGAAAAGTAGAAGATGCAGTTAAAGCGACCATTGATTGCCGTGGGGAAAAACTTTCTATTGCAATGATGAAAGCTTGGTTTGAAGCGCGTGGCTATAGCGTACATATTGTGGATCCTGTCAAACAATTATTGGCAAAAGGCGGTTATCTTGAATCTTCTGTTGAAATTGAAGAATCAACAAAACGTGTTGATGCAGCAAATATCGCAAAAGATAAAGTGGTGCTGATGGCAGGTTTTACTGCGGGTAATGAAAAAGGCGAGTTGGTATTGCTCGGTCGTAATGGCTCAGACTATTCTGCCGCCTGTTTAGCCGCTTGTTTAGGCGCAAGTGTATGCGAAATTTGGACCGATGTGGACGGCGTTTATACTTGCGATCCGCGTTTAGTGCCTGATGCACGTTTATTACCAACGCTTTCTTATCGTGAAGCGATGGAACTCTCTTATTTCGGTGCGAAAGTGATTCATCCTCGTACGATTGGGCCATTGTTGCCACAAAATATTCCTTGTGTCATTAAAAATACAGGAAATCCTTCTGCGCCAGGTTCGATTATTGATGGCAATGTGAAATCAGAAAGTTTGCAAGTTAAAGGTATCACTAACTTAGACAATTTGGCGATGTTTAATGTGTCAGGCCCCGGTATGCAAGGTATGGTAGGCATGGCATCTCGCGTATTTTCAGCCATGTCAGGCGCAGGCATTTCAGTTATTTTAATTACTCAGTCTTCGTCTGAATATAGTATTAGTTTCTGTGTGCCTGTGAAATCTGCAGAAGTAGCGAAAACCGTACTAGAAACGGAGTTTGCTAATGAATTAAATGAACATCAATTAGAATCAATTGAAGTGATTAAAGATTTATCCATTATTTCTGTTGTGGGCGATGGAATGAAGCAAGCGAAAGGCATTGCTGCTCGTTTCTTCTCGGCATTAGCGCAGGCAAACATTAGCATTGTGGCGATTGCACAAGGATCTAGCGAACGTTCAATTTCTGCGGTTGTGCCGCAAAATAAAGCCATTGAAGCGGTGAAGGCTACCCATCAGGCGCTTTTCAATAATAAAAAAGTCGTGGATATGTTTTTAGTGGGCGTTGGTGGAGTAGGCGGAGAATTAATAGAGCAGGTAAAGCGTCAAAAGGAGTATCTAGCAAAGAAGAATGTTGAAATTCGAGTTTGTGCTATTGCGAATTCCAACCGTATGTTGCTTGATGAAAATGGATTAAATTTAGAGGATTGGAAAAACGATTTAGAAAATGCGACTCAGCCATCAGATTTTGATGTATTGCTTTCTTTCATTAAATTACATCATGTGGTGAATCCAGTATTTGTAGATTGTACTTCAGCCGAATCTGTAGCAGGGCTTTATGCTCGTGCGTTAAAAGAAGGTTTCCATGTGGTTACGCCAAACAAAAAAGCGAATACACGAGAATTAGTTTATTACAATGAGTTACGCCAAAATGCCCAAGCAAGCCAGCATAAATTTTTATATGAAACCAATGTAGGTGCGGGCTTGCCAGTTATTGAAAATCTCCAAAACTTACTTGCAGCAGGTGATGAGCTTGAATATTTTGAAGGGATTTTATCTGGCTCGCTTTCCTTTATTTTTGGTAAGTTGGAAGAAGGACTTTCTCTTTCAGAAGTAACCGCACTTGCGCGTGAAAAAGGCTTTACTGAGCCAGATCCTCGAGATGATCTTTCTGGACAAGATGTAGCGCGCAAATTATTAATTCTTGCTCGTGAAGCGGGAATTGAACTTGAACTTTCAGATGTTGAAGTTGAAGGTGTATTGCCGAAAGGCTTCTCTGAAGGAAAATCTGCAGATGAGTTTATGGCAATGTTGCCACAGCTTGACAAGGAGTTTAAAACTCGCGTTGCCACAGCTAAAGCAGAAGGCAAAGTATTGCGTTATGTTGGAAAAATTAGTGAAGGAAAATGCAAAGTATCCATCGTTGCGGTAGATCTGAATAATCCACTTTATAAAGTGAAAGATGGTGAAAATGCCTTGGCATTTTATACTCGTTATTATCAACCGATTCCACTTTTATTACGTGGTTATGGCGCAGGTAATGCAGTTACTGCGGCAGGTATCTTTGCAGATATTTTAAGAACATTACAACATTAATAAGGATTTCCAATGTTAAGAATTTACGCTCCTGCATCTAGCGCGAATATTAGCGTAGGTTTCGATACTTTAGGTGCTGCGATCTCTCCTATTGATGGTTCTTTGTTAGGCGATGTGGTTCAAATAGAATCTATTTCAAGTGGTTTTGAGTTAGAAAGTGCGGGCTATTTTGTTCGTAAATTACCGAAAGAACCACAAAAAAATATTGTTTACCAAGCTTATGTGCTATTTAGCGAGCAATTAAAATTACGCGGAGCAAATGTTAAACCTTTACGTTTAACGCTCGAAAAAAATATGCCTATTGGCTCTGGTTTAGGCTCTAGTGCTTGTTCTATTGTTGCTGCATTAGTGGCATTAAATCAGTTTCATAATGAACCTTTTTCGAAAATGGAATTGCTTGAAATGATGGGAGAATTGGAAGGTCGTATTTCTGGTTCAATCCATTATGATAACGTCGCACCTTGCTATCTTGGCGGTGTGCAATTTATGGTGCAATCGCTCGGCAATATTTGTCAAAAATTGCCATTTTTTGATAATTGGTATTGGGTGTTAGCCTATCCAGGGATTGAAGTTTCTACTGCTGAAGCTCGTGCAATTTTACCGAAAAGCTATACTCGACAAAACGTGATTGCCCATGGTCGTCATTTAGGTGGCTTTGTGCATGCTTGCCATACCCATCAGGAAAATCTTGCCGCGATTATGATGAAAGATGTCATTGCCGAGCCTTATCGTGAATCTCTGTTACCTAATTTTGCTGAAGTAAAACAAGCTACTCGAGACTTAGGCGCACTTGCCACAGGTATTTCAGGCTCAGGGCCAACTATTTTCTCTATTGCCCCTGATTTACAAACTGCAATTAAACTTTCAAGTTATTTAGAAAGCCATTATTTACAAAATAATGAAGGTTTTGTGCATGTATGTAAAGTTGATAACGAAGGCACAAGAGAAATTAAATAAGTTAATTTAAATAGATGAAATCAGATTAAAAACGGATTAAATATGAATTTATACAATATCAAACACCCAGAAGAACAAGTCACTTTTTCTCAGGCTGTTCGTCAAGGTCTTGGGTGGGATCAAGGTCTATTCTTTCCAGAAGTTATTCCTAAACTTAATAACATTAATGAATTACTTGAATTGCCTCTTGTTGAGCGTAGTCAAAAAATTCTAGGTGCATTAATTGATGGCGAGTTACCACAAGCAACGTTAGATGCAATGGTAAAAAATGCGTTTACTTTCACTGCACCGTTAGAAAAAGTGGAAGATAATATTTATGCACTTGAATTATTTCACGGTCCAACGCTAGCATTTAAAGATTTTGGTGGGCGTTTTATGGCACAGGCACTTGCTGCGGTACGTGGCGATGGCAAAATTACTATTTTAACGGCAACCTCAGGCGATACTGGAGCCGCTGTAGCACATGCGTTTTATGGATTAGAAAATATTAATGTAGTTATCCTTTATCCAAAAGGCAAAATTAGCCCATTACAAGAAAAGCTATTCTGTACTTTAGGTGGGAATATTCGTACTGTTGCGATTAACGCTGATTTCGATGCGTGTCAGGCTTTGGTTAAGCAAGCCTTTGATGATGTTGAATTGCGCCAAGCTATCGGGCTGAACTCTGCAAATTCTATTAATATCAGCCGTTTATTAGCTCAAGTTTGTTATTACTTTGAGGCTGTCGCACAATTGCCAAAAGAAAAACGTGATAATGTCGTGGTTTCTGTGCCAAGTGGTAATTTTGGTAACTTAACGGCGGGATTAATTGCAAAAACCTTAGGCTTGCCGATAAAACGCTTTGTCGCCTCAACAAACGCAAATGATACTGTGCCACGTTATTTGAAATCGGGTAATTGGGATCCTAAAACGACAGTTGCAACCCTTTCTAATGCAATGGATGTAAGTCGCCCAAACAATTGGCCGAGAGTGGAAGAATTGTTTAAACGAAATGGTTGGGATTTAACTGATTTAGGTTCGGGGATGCTAAGTGATAGCGAAACAGAAGATACCTTAAAAGCGATGCAGTCGAAAGGTTATTTATGTGAACCTCACGGTGCGATAGCTTATCAGGTGTTGAAAGAGCAACTTAAAGCGAGTGAAACAGGAATCTTCTTGTGTACGGCGCATCCTGCGAAATTTAAAGAATCCGTAGAACGTATTCTTGGTATTCAGCTTCCATTACCTGAAACACTGGATAAACATAATCAGCTACCATTGCTTTCAGATGAAATGGATAATGATTTTGCACAACTACGGGCTTACTTATTGAAGTCATAAAGTGCGGTAAATTTTTATTGTGTTTTGGATAGCATCTGATTTTCAGGTGCTATTTTATTTTTAGAAAATAGGGTATAGAGATAAAAAAATAAGGATATATTAACTAATTAATTTTACATTAATAGAAAGAATAGCTATTTATCAATAAGACAGTGATTTGAAAAAGTAGTATTAAATTTAGGCAATAAAAAAATACCTTTTCGGTGATTACTTTATTTTTAAGTGGTGGGTCGTGAAGGATTCGAACCTTCGACCAACGGATTAAAAGTCCGCTGCTCTACCGACTGAGCTAACGACCCAATTAGATGATTTTAAAGTAAATTTTAAAATCTTTGGATTGGTATTTTAAATGGTGCCCGAAGCCAGACTTGAACTGGCACGCCTCGAAAGGCGAGGGATTTTAAATCCCTTGTGTCTACCGATTCCACCACTCGGGCACATAGACAACTAACATTTGCGTATTATGGAGGCGTGTCCCGGAGTCGAACCGAGCTACATGGATTTGCAATCCAGTGCATAACCGCTTTGCTAACACGCCACGAATTGGAGCGGGAAACGAGGCTCGAACTCGCGACCCCGACCTTGGCAAGGTCGTGCTCTACCAACTGAGCTATTCCCGCATTCGCTGTTAGTGGTGCGCATTTTACGGAAATTCAGATAACTGTCAATTACAGATTTAAAAAAATTGTCTAACCGTTTAAAAAAAGTTCATTTTGTTCAAATAAATCACAGAAAATGATGGAAAAATGAAATTTTATGTAATTTTCTAATTTCTACTTTTATCACTTTTTCCTTTGTGCCAAAATGCTAAACGTTTTTTAACACGTAAAGTGCGGTCAATTTTTTCATTATTTTTAGAGGATGTTATGACACAACAATATGCTATTGATACTTTATTAGCTCAAGCTGGCAATCGCAGTGATGAGCGTACGGGCGCGGTTTCTGCACCAATTTTTCTTTCTACGGCTTATGGTCATTGTGGTATCGGTGAAAGTACGGGATTTGATTACACACGTACCAAAAATCCAACTCGCACAGTATTAGAAGAAACGATAGCTAAATTAGAGAATGGAGATCGTGGTTTTGCGTTTTCTTCTGGTATGGCTGCAATTCAAGTTTTGATGACGCTTTTTACCGCCCCAGATGAATGGATTGTTTCTAGCGATGTGTATGGTGGTACTTATCGATTATTAGATTTTTCTTATAAAAATAACAATAGTGTAAAACCTGTTTATGTTAATACAGCATCTGCTTCAGCAATTGAGGCTGCCATTAACCCAAATACGAAAGCGATTTTTATTGAAACCCCATCGAATCCTTTAATGGAAGAATGTGATGTGGTTGAAATTGCAAAACTTGCGAAAAAACATAACTTAATGTTGATCGTGGATAATACGTTTTTAACGCCTGTGCTTTCTCGTCCATTAGATTTAGGTGCGGATGTGGTAATTCACAGCGGAACTAAATATATTGCTGGGCATAATGATGCACTTGTTGGTTTAATTGTTGCGAAAGGGCAAGAACTTTGTGATCGCATTGCTTATATTCAAAATGGTGCAGGGGCGGTGCTTTCTCCTTTTGATTCTTGGCTGACTATTCGTGGTATGAAGACCCTTTCTTTGCGTATGAAACGCCATCAAGAAAATGCACAAGCTATTGCGGAATTTTTAAAAGCTCAACCACAAGTGGAATCGGTGCTTTATCCGAATAAAGGTGGGATGTTGTCTTTCCGTTTGCAAGATGAAGCTTGGGTTAATACATTTTTAAAATCCATCAAATTGATTACTTTTGCAGAAAGTCTAGGCGGCACAGAAAGTTTTATTACTTATCCTGCCACTCAAACTCATATGGATATTCCAGAATCCGAGCGTGTAGCTCGTGGGATTACTAATACCTTGTTGCGTTTTTCAGTCGGTATTGAAGATGTAGAAGATATTAAAGCGGACTTATTACAAGCTTTTGCAAACTTAAAATAATTGGAGCAAACCATGAAAATTGCAATCTATAGCACTAAAAGTTATGACAGAAAATATATTGAGCTCATTAACGCGAAATATAATTTCGATTTAGAATTTTTTGATTTTATGTTGAACGAGAGCACTGTGCGTTTGGCAGAACATTGCGAAGTAGTATGCATTTTCGTGAATGATAATGGTAGCCGAAAAGTATTAGAAAAATTAGCCGCACTTGGTGTGAAAATTGTGGCTTTGCGTTGTTCTGGCTTCAATAATGTTGATTTAAAAGCAGCTCAAGACTTAGGCATCCAAGTTGTCCGCGTTCCAGCTTATTCGCCTGAAGCGGTGGCGGAACATACCATCGGTTTGATGATGACACTGAATCGTCGAATTCATCGTGCTTATCAGCGTACCCGAGAAGCGAATTTCTCTCTTGAGGGGTTAATTGGTTTCAATATGTACGGACGCACAGTCGGCGTAATCGGAACAGGAAAAATCGGGATCGCAGTGATGCGAATTTTGAAAGGTTTTGGCATGAATATCTTGGCGTACGATCCTTTTAAAAATCCAGTGGTGGAAGAACTGGGGGGACAATATGTTGAATTAGATGAGCTTTATGCTAAATCTCATGTGATTACACTTCATTGCCCAGCAACGCCAGAAAACTATCATTTATTAAATCGCGAGGCTTTTGCAAAAATGAAAGATGGCGTGATGATCGTTAATACGAGTCGCGGTTCTTTGATTGATACTCAAGCTGCAATTGATGCGTTAAAACAGCGTAAAATCGGTGCGTTAGGTATGGATGTTTACGAGAATGAACGAGATTTGTTCTTTGAAGATAAGTCTAACGAAGTGATTCAAGATGATATTTTCCGCCGTTTATCTTCTTGCCATAATGTATTGCTAACAGGTCACCAAGCGTTTTTAACGGAAGAGGCACTAACCAATATTGCGGATGTGACTTTATCAAACATTTATAAATTGAAATCGGGTAAAGTGTGTGAAAATATTGTTTTGCCGTCTTAGTTTTTGGCAATTAAAACGATTAGTTTACATTTTTTAAAACGGTGTTATTCTGCACCGCACTTGTAAGTTTAAAAAAAGCCCTTATATAGGGATTCCATTCACAAAATAAGGAAAACAAAATGAGCGAAGTATTACACATTAATGACGCAGATTTTGAAAGTGTTGTAGTTAATTCAGATATCCCCGTTTTATTAGACTTTTGGGCACCTTGGTGTGGTCCTTGCAAAATGATTGCTCCAGTGTTAGATGAACTTGCACCTGAATTTGCAGGTAAAGTTAAAATCGTGAAAATGAATGTGGATGACAACCAAGCAACGCCAGCACAATTTGGTGTTCGTAGTATCCCAACATTATTATTGATTAAAAATGGTCAAGTTGTAGCAACTCAAGTTGGTGCATTAGCAAAAACTCAATTGGCTAACTTCATTAACCAACATATTTAATCGTTGTTTAAAGCTATAAGTAACTTTAGCGCATTGATAAGATTGCCCCTTAATGGGGCAATTTTTTTGTCTTAAGATTTCACTTTCTAATAACGAACTTAATTCTCCCGCACTTGGCGTAGAAAATTCGAGCATTAAAATATCAGGCAATGCCGATGCAAATAAATTCACTAATGATGTATAAGACCCGCACAATAATACGCTTTCATCTTTGCTCCAGTTGCCATGGCATACATGTAATTAGGGGAGAGTTCCACGCTACACGCCAGCTACGATCTAATGGCATATCGGTCATGCGCATAAAGCAAGAAACATTGCTACGCATACCTAAGCCATTCCAGCTATCGGCTTCAAAAGTTAAGCCATTGAATACTGCAATTTAATTCAAAATAATTTCAGTAATGTGACGTGGATCAAGAAAAAATCTGGCAAGCATTTTCCCATGTAAGTTTTTTAATCAATTCAGCAGGTTCATTTCTTAAGGTGCAAAGGGCTTTAAAACTTTCCACAATACGTTCTGGTCGATTAGGTTGGCCTTGAAAACCAAATACAGGCATATCTGGACTGTCTGTTTCCAACACTAAGGCATCAAGCGGCAACTTCGCGATTGCTTGACGAGTTTTA
This sequence comes from Haemophilus influenzae, assembly GCF_001457655.1. NCBI lineage: Bacteria > Pseudomonadati > Pseudomonadota > Gammaproteobacteria > Pasteurellales > Pasteurellaceae > Haemophilus > Haemophilus influenzae. The sequence goes on from NZ_LN831035.1 coordinate 1,012,823, forward strand.
TTGGCTCGTTCATAAGTGATAGTGCCGCCAACTCCGATTTTATAGCCTAAATCAACAAAGTGTTTTGCTTGATCGTAACTTCCTGAAAAACCGTGTACCACGCCAAGTTTAGATAATGGAATACGTTTTAAAAAAGTAAAAATTTGATCATGGGTTTTTCGACTGTGAATATTGACGGGTAAATTAAATTGCTTTGCCAAATAAAGTTGGCTTTCAAAAAAATGACATTGCTTTGCCCAAAGTTCATCGGTGAGCAAATCAGGAATCGCGCGTTCTAAACCAATTTCTGCCACCGCTGAGCAATTTGCATCACGATTTTTTAAGGCTTGTTCTAACAGAATCAAATCATTTTCGGCGTGTTCTTGAATATAAAGAGGATGGAGCCCAAGCCCATAGCACAAATTATCAGGAAAAAGTGCGGTCATATTTTGGATTGTTTTAAAATCAGCTTCTTTCACCGCCACAACCAGTATTTTTTGCACATCGGCTTGCTTAGCATTATCAATAAGTTGTGACAACGGTTCCCCAGTAAATTGTTGGAGATAATCAAGATGCGTGTGAGTGTCGAAGAAGTGCATAAATATCTTTATCTAAATTCTATAAAAAATCCCCTGATTATCGCTAATCAGGGGATTCATCGCTCAATGGCGTTTAAAAACTCATCTTTCGATGATGATCGCTCTAAGGCGTTACGCTCGGAAGTCTATACTGTATTCTATCTACTTGTCAAGTAATGAGCTTGCATTGATTGCTTTTATGATAGCTCTTTGAACTTTTGTTACAACATCCCTTGGCAAATATTGAGTAATTTTAGTTCCTTTATCATAAATATGATACAGACGGAGACGACTTACTGATTGAATTAATTCAGATTTAATCCAGCGAGTCCTTTTATCATAAAAGCTTGTTGCTTTTATTAATTCTGAATCTATTTCAATATGATAGCCATTTTTTATACCATCTAAATTAATTGTAGATGAAATTGGTGCAACTAAAATAAGCCCGTTCAGTTTCGCATTCAAAACAACAACTAAACGTTTTTTAACCATTTCAGGTGGAATATGTCCATCAACGTGACAGGTATGCGAAAATTGACCATAATCACATTCTAGAATTTCTCCAACTTTAGGGCGATGTTGTTTTATGCTCATTTGTTACTCAATAGAAACCAATGTAATCACTACATCTTCAGTAGGAACATCTTGATGAAAGCCTTTGTTGCCTGTTTTCACTTTTTTGATTTTATCAACAACATCCATCCCTTCAACCACTTCACCAAATACCGCATAGCCCCATTCTTGAACGACTTCTCGACCAAACATTTCTTTTGAACGATAATTTAAGAAATCATTGTCTGCCACGTTAATGAAAAATTGTGCGGTCGCTGAATGTGGATCTGACGTGCGTGCCATTGCAATGGTTCCACGTTTGTTGCTTAAACGATTGTTCGCTTCATTTTGGATTGGTGCTTTGGTTGCTTTTTCATGCATACCGCTTTCCATACCGCCACCTTGAATCATAAAGCCATCAATAACACGATGAAAAATTGTGTTATTATAAAAACCTTCTTTGCAGTAATTTAAGAAATTTTCTGCTGTAACTGGAGCTTTATCAAAATCCAATTTAATTTTAATGTCGCCAAAATTTGTGTGTAATGTAACCATTTTGTTTTCCCTCTAAAAAATTAAGGGTCGTATTATTCCACAATCGAGGTAAAAGTGCTATAAAAGTGCGGTTTGTTTTTATTTCATTTTACGAGCTTAAAAATGCTAAAAATTTTCAATACCTTAACGAGAGAAAAAGAAATCTTTAAACCTATCCACGAAAATAAAGTGGGAATGTATGTTTGTGGCGTCACTGTTTATGATTTGTGCCATATCGGTCATGGACGCACTTTTGTGTGTTTTGATGTGATTGCCCGTTATTTACGTTCTTTGGGTTACGATTTAACTTATGTGCGCAATATTACGGACGTAGATGACAAAATCATCAAACGTGCATTAGAAAACAAAGAAACCTGCGATCAGCTAGTGGATCGTATGGTGCAGGAAATGTATAAAGATTTTGATGCACTTAATGTATTACGCCCTGATTTTGAGCCTCGCGCAACCCATCATATTCCTGAAATTATTGAAATTGTGGAAAAATTGATTAAACGTGGACATGCTTATGTTGCAGATAATGGCGATGTGATGTTTGATGTAGAAAGCTTCAAAGAATACGGCAAATTATCCCGTCAAGATCTTGAGCAATTACAAGCTGGTGCACGTATTGAAATCAATGAAATCAAGAAAAATCCAATGGATTTCGTGCTTTGGAAAATGTCGAAAGAAAACGAACCAAGTTGGGCTTCCCCTTGGGGTGCAGGTCGTCCTGGCTGGCATATTGAATGTTCGGCTATGAACTGCAAACAGCTTGGCGAACATTTTGATATTCACGGTGGTGGCTCTGATTTAATGTTCCCACACCACGAAAATGAAATTGCACAATCTTGCTGTGCGCATGGTGGCCAATATGTGAATTATTGGATCCATTCTGGCATGATTATGGTGGATAAAGAAAAAATGTCGAAATCTCTCGGCAATTTCTTCACAATTCGTGATGTATTAAACCATTACAATGCAGAAGCTGTACGTTATTTCTTATTAACGGCACATTATCGTAGCCAGCTAAATTACAGCGAAGAAAACTTGAATTTAGCGCAAGGTGCGTTGGAACGTTTATACACGGCTTTACGTGGAACGGATCAAAGTGCGGTTGTTTTTGGCGGAGAAAATTTTGTGGAAACCTTCCGTGAAGCAATGGACGATGATTTTAATACGCCAAATGCACTTTCTGTTTTATTCGAAATGGCGCGTGAAATTAACAAGTTAAAAACAGAGGATGCTGAGAAAGCCAATGGACTTGCCGCGCGTTTGCGTGAATTGGGGGCGATTTTAGGATTACTTCAACAAGATCCAGAAAAATTCTTACAAGCAGGTTCTGACGATGATGAAGTGGCAAAAATTGAAGCACTGATTAAACAACGCAATGAGGCCCGCGCTGCTAAAGATTGGGCTACTGCTGATGCTGCGCGTAATGAGCTTATCGCTATGGGCATCGTATTAGAAGATGGGCCGAATGGAACAACTTGGCGTAAGCAATAAATTTAAACGTTAAATTAATTTCATTAAAAAGACTAAGTTCAGAATGTAATAGAACTTAGTCTTTTTATTTTTTCATCATTTCTTAATATAAGATTTCAAGGTTTGCTCGGTTTCAACCTGTTGCCAAAATTGTGTAATAAGTGCGGTCATTTTTTCTCTCTTATTCATTAAAACGGATCAAACCTTCTTGTTGTGTTGTCGCGATTAATTGACCATCTTGCGAGAAAATTTGCCCGCGAGCTAAGCCTCGCCCTCCAAAAGCATTATTGCTTTCAATTGCGTGCAAATGCCAGTGATTTAAATCAAACGGACGATGGAACCAAATACTATGATCAATGGTTGCCACTTTCATTCCTTTTTGTAAAAAGCCTTTTTCGTGCGGATGAAGTGCGGTCAAAATACAGTGAAAATGTGGGGTAGTGACAATATTTGCATAAGGAAAAAGAAAAAATTTGGTGGGAAAAAATTGGCTGGAGCCCCTGTTTGTGGGGCTTTAGCGTTTTTAGGGGGAAAGTTTATGCAAAAATGGAAAATGGTGGGGATTGGGGGAAAATGGTCGAAAATTGGGTTTTATTTTGCATAAAAGTTGGCGGTGAATTGTTAGGTTTTAAACATTTTTAAAATTTTAAAGTTCGTTTTAAAGTGGGTTTAAATTCAGCTTTAAAATCGGGGTGGAAATTGCAGGAAGATGAAATAGAGGTGGTGTATTTAAGTGAGGTTTTTTATGGTTGTTTTGGTAAAAGCTAGGAGAAAAGGCGGTTTCAGTGGCAGAAATCGCCTTTTTTGTTGATTTTTGGGGCGATTTTGGTGCGTTTAGATGAAATCTAGCGGTTTGTTGTGTGTGATTATGGGTAGAATTTGCGAAAATGCGCCATTATTTGGCGGTATTTGAAAGGAACACAGGCTTCCTTGCCTTTGTGCTTAATATTAAGAAAGCGCTTGTAATGCGGTTTCTGTGGATGTTACCGACATTGATGTCGGTAACATATTAAAAATTGCGGTAGCCTAATACAACTTGACCAATCACAAGCAGGCTGTCTGCCTCTTCTGCTGTGAGTTTTATCGGGCGGTATGCGTTATTGTCGCTGATTAACTCTACCCCGCTAAATGTACGTTGAATGCGTTTTATCAGCATTGATCCTTGATTGTTTAAAACAAAGATTTTGCCATCAATTAAAGTTTTACTGGCATGATTGACGATAATGTCCTCGCCGTCTTTTAGCGTGTCGTCCATGCTATCGCCGCATACTTTATACTTTCCGCAGTCTTCCGCTTTTAACCCTCTAGCACGGAGCCATTCGCGCTCTATCTTGGTCTTTTTTACCTCTAGGTAATCGCTGTTTATGCCACCATAACCAGCCGTTACGATAACATCACGACAATCATCAATCCATTCAAACCCTTCGTCATCGGCAACGCTACGCGAATTCTCGCTTTCGCGCAGGGTAATTCTATTGGAATTTTCATCTAGTGTTGCATTGGTCTCTCCAGTCAATAAATAGTTAGGCGAAACCTCTAACTCTTCAGCAAGGGTAATAATCATTGAAGCTACAGGTTCAGTTTGATTTGTTTCCCAATTCTGCAATGCAGATAGTGAAAGTCCCAGCTTTTCCGCCATAGCATTTCTTGAAACTTTTTTAAACTCTCTTAACTCTCTAATCCGATTTCCTATGGATGAGTTGTTTTTAAACTTAACTCTCATAACTTTAAAAAACTCCTATGAAAAATTTAACTTTTTTAAAGTTGAATTAAAAGTTATTTATTTCAAATAGATAGATTAAATAACTATTAATCCAATGGTTAATTTTTAATCGATTAACTTTAAAATAAACTTTTAAAAGTTGTATTAGTTGTTTTTATGGTTTAATATCCTCATCAGATTAACAAATGAGGTTATCTAATGAGGACATTAATGGAAGCTAAAAAAACAGCTATTGATTGGCATCGAGAAGACATCAAAGCTGCACTAGCAAAAAAAGGTTGGTCATTGCGCCAACTCTCTTTAAAGCATGGTTATAGCAACGGTAGCACATTAAAAAACGCACTAGACCGTCCTTGGCTCAAAGGTGAACGTATCATAGCTGAAGCTATTGGCGTTCCTGCCGAAGTTATTTGGGCATCACGTTATGAGCAACGTAACCATAAAAAATACGCTGATAGATAGTTTTGAGGTTATTTATGAGAAACGACAACCTAAAAACACACTACTCAGCCAAGGAACTACTTGATTTAAGTTTATCCTGTTTACCTAATTCGGTGCAAGGAATTATTTATCAAGCTAAGAAGAATGGTTGGGTAACTCAAAAAAGAGTTGGCAAAGGTGGTGGAAAAGAATATGCCTTGGCATCTTTACCGCAAGAAATTCAAACTGAGATTCGCACTAAATTCGCGATGGAGATTATCAATGCTAAACCTAAAGCACTCCCTGTAGTAAAAGCTGACGACTTAAAACAGCTCACCACGGCGCAACGCAAAGCGGCAGATGCGCGGATGGCGTTAGTGTTGTATGTGAATGAATTAGAAGCGGCGTTAGGCTCGCGCAATCAGGCGATGAAATGCCTACTTGAGCAAGCCAAGCAAGGGGAATTAAGCGATACACAAATGGCGTGGATTGCCTTGGCGAATAATAAACAAGGCAATGGGCGCGTATTGGGACATCGCACGCTGTATAAGTGGGTATTGGCATATCACCAATGTGAGACAGCGGAACAACGTTTGATGGTGTTAGCCCCCGGCAAGCGCAAGCGGGTTGAACCAGAAAATGTGTGGTATTTGCCTTGGTTTATGGGGTGCTATCGACAAACGTCAGGGCTGACTTTTGCAGATGCCTATCGAATGTTTGAGGCAGAATATGTGGGACGTTATGGCGATGATCCGACTTTTATGTCGATGTTACCAAGCCCCGATCAAGTTCGTACCGCCTTTGGCAAATTGCCCGTGCATATTCGCGAATTAGGGCGTTTAACTGGCTCAAAATATAAGAATTTGTTGCCTTATGTGGAACGTAAATGGGACTTGTTTAAAGCTAACGATATTTGGATTGGCGACGGACATTCTTTGAAATTGAAAGTCGCCCACCCTATCCACGGCAGTCCGTTTACGCCAGAACTGACAATGATTGTGGACGGCGCAAGCCGAAAAATCGTGGGTTGGTCGCTGGCATTATCAGAAAGCGGTTTTGCAGTGTTAGATGCCTTGCGACATGCCATTAGCCGACACGGTGTACCCTGTATTTATTACTCGGACAACGGTGGCGGTGAAAAGAACAAAATGCTGGATGCAGACGTCACGGGGATTTTACCGCGCTTTGGCATTCACCACGCCACAGGGATTGCAGGCAATCCGCAAGGGCGCGGGATTATTGAGCGGCTTAACCGCACCGTGGGAAAACGCATTGCACAGATGTTTCCCACTTATTACGGCAGCAGTGCGGATCAGGATACCACGCGGCGAATGTTGCAATCTATGGTCTCTCTTGCCGGCGCCAAACAAGGGGCAAAATTAACGCCAAAACAACGCAAGGCAAAAGCAATGTTGCCTACGTGGGATGAATTAATGAAAGCCATTGAACAAGTGATCGATTGGTATAACAACGAACATGTGCATAGTGAAATCAATTGCACACCAGCAGAGAAATATCGCCGAGTGACGCAAGACGATTTGATTGTGATGCTTTCTGAACCGGAATTACGCGATATAGAACGACCGCACTTTATTCGCAAAACGCAGCGTGGTTTGGTGCAGTGGAATAATCACCAATATTTCCATTTGGATTTATTGAATCACCAAGGCAGTGAAGTGGTGGTGGCGGTGGATATTCACAATGCAGATTTTGTGCAAGTGCGGACGAAATCCGGACAGTTTATTTGCAATGCAAAATTTGAAGGGCACGCCCGCGAAGCATTCTCGGTTTCAATGGTGGAACAACAACGCCAAAAACGCGCAGACAGCAAATTGAAACGGATTCAACGCAATGTTGATGAAACCTTGGCTGAACTTAATCCGGTGATCACGATTGAGTATCAGCCAGATTTTGCAGTGTTAGTGCCAAAAGTGAAGCAAAAAATCCCAGCCAAGCCGATTTTCCATAACTTAACGGAGAAAGAAGAATGGGAAGCGGAACAGGCAAAGTTGGTGAATGAATAAGGAGAACAAGATGAAGAATTTTATTGAAAAAGAACGTAAAGCGCGCAGCAAAAGACGATTTAAACGCGCTAAAACGTTGATTAAAAGAGATTGGTCGAAAATAAACGATTTCCCAGTTTGGATTTTAACCCCTAGTGGCGTTGCCCCAAATTTAGCATCGCAATCAACGGCTCTAGATATGAATCAAGGTACGCCTTCATATCCGTCGCAACAAAATCAGGCACATCAGTGCTTTGTAACAAAAGACGAAGCTGATCGTGCGAATCGCCCTGAAATTGAAGCAGCGCAAGTTGATCCTGCTCGGCAAGTTGAACAATTAGCGAGCGAATTAAAATCTGTTGTACAGCAAGCCGACCGTTTAGGGCAGAAAGTTGTTGCTGTAAGTCTTCGAGTTGAGTTTGCGACATAAGGTTCTCCTTGGTTTAGGTAGGTTTAAAACAGAATTATAACGAGGTTAAAAATGAAAAACAAAGAACTGCAACGGTTTATGACCAATAGCGGCATGACACAAAAGCAGATTGCGCAAGCGTTAGCGGTATCAGTGGGGACAATTAGTCTTTATTTGAAAGGACAATACGCAGGCGATGTGCAACGCCTTGATGACAAGGTGGCGGAGTATTTGGCACGCCAAGATCAGAAAATTTTAAATGCGCGTTACAACAAGCAATTTGTGCCAACGTTTCTCGCACGTAAAGGGATGGAAGCGATGGAATATGCGCATACGGAAGGCGAGATGGTAGTGATTTATGGTGCGGCAGGGTTAGGCAAAACCCAGTTGTTAAAAGAATATGTGCGTACGCACCCTTCTGCAATGTTGATTGAAACCGATCCAAGTTATACCACCAAAGTCTTATTACGCAAGATTGCGGAGGCTTGTGGTGTGGTTGTGCAAGGCGTAAACAATGACTTTTTCGAGAAGATAGTGGAGCGTTTGGAAAATTCAGAACGGTTATTAGTGATTGACGAAGCGGAGTTGCTTTCTACACGTTCTTTAGAGTTTGTTCGACGATTACGAGATAAAACCAATATTGGCGTGGTGCTTGCTGGTATGCCGCGTTTAATGGTGAATTTGTGCGGTAAAAACAACGAACTGGCACAGTTATATAGCCGTGTAACTCGACCGTTTGATTTAGGCAATGCCCTTCCAGAGAAAGATTTAGCGTTATTAACGGAAACAGCACTCGGCACGGCTGAATTTAATGCGCCTTTTATTAAGTTTAGTAAGGGCAATGCACGTCGATTAAGTAACCTCATTAAAGGTGTGGTGCGATTGGCTGAAATTAATGAGTGTGAAATCACTTATGAAATGGTTGAAGAATACAGCAAAGTATTGATTGGCTAAGGAGACCAAAATGTTACAACCCAATACAACTAAACAATTAAACAAAAACAATGCCGTGATGTTGGCTTATTTAGAACAAGTAGAAAAAGCCGTGAGACGCTTAAATGAAATGGGGCTTACGGTGATTAATGTGCACTTTGAGAAGATAAGACCGACTGTGCGTGTGATGAATAATGCAGTAACAGAACAGTTAGAGAAAGACCAATTGGCTTATGTGTATCACGTGGGGCGTGATGTGGGTCGATACCAAGAAGCGCAATTTACGGTGGAAGGTATCCGAGTGGTTTGGCGAAAATATTTGAACTAGGAGGATGAATGGCAACGCGTCGGCAAATTTATGCAGTCTATCGTGGCGAAGAGAATTTGGGTGACGGGACTGCGGAAGAATTAGCAAAGAAACTCAATGTGAGCGAAAAAACGATTTACAGCTCGGCAACAGTCGCCCGATGTAAACGTGATAAAGGTAAGCGACTTGTGGTGATTAAGTTAGATAAAGAGGAACTCTAAATGAAGGTGATGATTGAGGGGAAAGAATACTGGCGTGATGCAAGAGGAAATTTAACGCCAGCTGAGTTGGTGAAAGACATCGACAAAGCACGTGATGTGCTCGTGCGTGAATGGGTGGAAAAAGGCGTGTCCTTAAATAAGGAGATGCGCAATTTTAAAGATGGCATTTTCGGCGATATTCAGGCGTTTATTGAACTTTCAGCTGAAAAATACAATGCAAAAGTGGGCGGTAGTAAAGGCAATATCACGCTTTATAGCTACGACGGCAAATACAAAATCCAACGTGCGATTAACGACCACTTGCAATTTGATGAACGTATTCAGGCGGCAAAAGTGTTGATTGATGAGTGCTTGAATGAATGGAGCGAAGGCTCTCGCCCTGAACTAAAAGCGTTAATTGAACGTGCGTTTAATGTGGACAAGGAAGGTAATTTAAATACTTCTCGCATTTTAGGTTTGCGACGGGTAGATATTCAAGATGAACGTTGGCAAAACGCGATGCAGGCGATTAGTGAAAGCGTACAAGTGGTGAGTAGTAAGGCTTATGTGCGACTTTATGAGCGTGTGGGCGAAAGCGATCAGTATGTGCCGATTGCGTTAGATGTAGCGGGGGCGTAGATGAGTGAGTCTGGCATCGTTGTAATTTGTCTTTTTGCACTATATGCGTGGTTAGCATATTTGATGTTTAAGAATTTATAAAACTTATTTAAATGCCCTTTAAATCTCCCCATCCCCCTCTTTACAAAGAGGGGGATGGGATGAGGGGCATTCATAATAGGTTTTAACAACAAAGGAGCAAATATGAGACCTGAATTTAGATATTTTAAATGCGCATTAAGCGTTGAGCCTATTAAATCATTAGATGAGCAATGGCGAAAAGATAGAGAGCTCAGAGATAAAAAACTTGACGCTATTTTTGACACTATCCCATTTTATGAATGCTGGAGAGGAAGTGAAAGTAATATATTTGGAATTGTTTGTAGTTTAGATAGCGATGAATTTGCCAAAATAAAAGAGGATAAGACCTATAAATTTGAAATAGTTGAAAATGAGAAAGTTGTCATCACTGGCAATGGCAGAACAAAAGCCGGTAAGGCATTTAACGATAAAATCCAAAGCGTTAGAGATATTTTAAATCAATACCCAAGCTTTAATGATTTTATGCTACGAAAATTAAAACTTAATTGCTGGGTGCTTGGCGCACGCACTGGTTATGTATCTGTATGCGGTGTTGCAAGTGACTACTTTATCGTTTCAATACCAGTTAAATCAGAGGGCTTTGGTGGGGATGGCTTCCCGGCAATTCCGGAATGTTTAACAGAAATAAAACAAAGTGAATTTTTAATGTTACAGGGGAAATAGATAATGAGTGAACAAATTTACGAATTTAAGAATGTAACCGATATTTTAGTGCTTGATGAAAAACAGTTTGAACGATTCTTAGCAGATTTCAAAGAATGGTTCCATTTTCAAAAACAAGCGAGAACCGAAGCCGAAAAGCTTAGAGAACTTGGATTGAATATTACTCTAGCAGATGTGATTCGTTGGAAAGATGATGACATGATTGGAGTGGGGAAAATTACGATTGATGTGCAAAAGGCACGAGATTATTAAAACCCATTTACAGCCCATTCAAATCTCCCCTAGCCCCTCTTTACAAAAGAGGGGGATAAGTGAGATGAAGTGGGCTGAGTAATGTGTTTTATTAACTAAAGGAGCAACAATGTTAAAAGAAAGCGATTTACTTGAAGATCATGATTATGTATCAAATAACGTAAAAATATATAAAGGCAATTTAGTAAGCTGGAGACGTATTTTTAAAGTTAATCGTGCTAATGAAAGTGTAACATATTGTGAAATGAAATGGCTTAAAGATGGTTTAAAAGCGACATTGAAAACTATATCAATCAAAGCATTTTTAAAATGGGCTGTTGCTGATGTAACTAAGGAGACGAAAGAATGAAACTATGCCGTTGCCCTATTTGCCACAGTGATATCCATTTGGATGCGTTGTTGGAAGATGATGCGGGGCGTGAGATGTTGGGGTTAATATCCAACTTAGGTGGTCGCAATGCCCGTGCGTTGGTAAGTTATATTGGTCTGTTTCGCCCTGAAAAATCGGCACTATCTAATGGGCGGGAGTTGAGATTAATGAAAGATGTGTTGGAGATGTATCAACCCAGTCCGCTACTCGCCCATGCATTGAATGAAACGGTGCAAGCGGTGATGAAAAACCGTCGGGAAACTCGCAATATTCAGGTGTTATCGAATCATAACTATTTGAAGAAAGTGTATGAAGGGGCGAAACCCTTGTTTGCGGTAGTGCGTAATGAAGGCAAAGCTGAAATGCAAAGCGTTGCGGCACAAGAAGAGGATAAACGTATGGCAGCCATTCAATATATTGAACGTTATGCCTCCATTGGGCAGTTGCAATTTGTGGAAAATATGCCTGAGTTTGCGGTTTGGAAAGCCTGGAAAGCGGAACAGGAGAAAGGCTATGTTGCGTAAAAATTTAATCGCTCGAATCCATATTGGGAAAAGCCAATTAGGTCTTGATGATGAAACCTATCGTCAATTATTGGTAAGCACAACGGGGAAAACAAGTTGTACTGAAATGACGGAAAGTGAATTGCAACAGGTGTTAAATGTTATGGTGCAAAAGGGGTTTAAATCCAGTCGTCATTTTTGGGGAAATCGTGCGGCACCACGTGAAGATAAGAAAATTTATTTGGCAAAAATTACCGCACTTTTAGCAAAACATGGTTTACCGAAAGAATATGCAGATGGTATTGCGAAACGTTCGTTTAAAGTGGATTTTGTGCATTGGTTACAGCCGTGGCAGTTGAAAAAGGTGGTGCAGATGTTGGCAGTGTATGATCGGAATAAAAAAGCATTGTAAGATGAAATTATCAGGTGTAAATTGAAGGCTCTTTGGAGCCTTTTTTATTTCCTATGATAAAGTTTCTATCTAAATTATTTCAACGTTTCACTTCTAATTCTAAGCCTAAACCTGAGGTTATAACAGAATACGAGCTACATAACTCTACAACTAATCTAGAATTACCTCGCTTCACTGTATCTATTGAAATAGATAACCGCCCTAAACCTGAAGATCCTCAAGAAAAACGCCGTTTCAAAGAAGCCTTTGAACAAATTACACATGACATTAAATTTATCAATATTGATAAAGATGATGTTTATGAGTTACTTTGGACGCATCGTATTGGAGGATTTTATCAGCTAGGAAAAGCTCTTAAAACTCGTGATATTTTAATGAATTGGTCGTGGTTTGATGAATGGTTAGAGCGATTTCAAAGTATATCTATATATCCATATATGTGGAATCGTTGGTTTGTTAAGGGGAAACTTTATCCTACCGACTTAGATGAAGCGACTAAGAAGTTAACAGTTAAAAATATGAAAGATATTCTAGGGCGAAAGGGGTATCAAGAATATCCTAAACTTCGTGCTGAATTAGAAGTGTTTTTCAAACAGAATATCGCTTATGAAGATTTACAGCCCGAGCTAAGGGATAGAATGATAGAAAAGGGCTGGAAGGAGAATGATGAGTATCAAGAGTTGAAAATAGAGCTTCTATGTCATTCAGTTATTATGAGATCTTACGCCTTAAGAGATTTTGAACGATATACTCCAGAATATTTATCATCTTTGGATGATAAATTTATAAAAAAGCCTAAACTATCCTTTGTCGGTGATGATGAGGAAGAGAGAATTGTTCAATCATTCATAATCTCTCCAATTAAAAATAATCAGGTTATTCAAATTCCCCCTTTTTTTCCTGGAGGAAGAGCTAATATTCGATACTTTTATCGCGAAAATCATAACGTATAACAATTTTTCAAAAAAATTTCTGCAAAATACCGCCTTTTTAAAATTTCCGTGTGAGAATTGCGTAAAACAATTTACGGAGGTGTTTATGGTTGAATCTTTGGAAGATGTGGCTGAATTACTGCCTGAAACGGTGCAGCAGATGGTGGATTTGGTGGGCTTTGCTGCGGTGGAGAAAATTATTACAAATTTTGGTGGGGCTACCTTTCGATTTACTGATGGGGTGCATTATTTTCCTAAGCTTAAAGCATTAATTGGTTTGGAAAGTGCGGTGAAATTACGAGAGGTTTTTCGTGGGGAGTGGCTGTATATTCCTCGTTGTCAAACGGCATTGCGTGTGTTGCGTAATTATCGTTTTAAAGCCGATTATGATTATCTTACCCAGCATTTAAATAAATCAGGGCGTATGGCTATGCTTGAGCTTTGTCCGAAATATCAACTTTCTGATCGGAGTGGTTGGGAGATTTTGGCACAGGTGCGCCATCCTGAAGAACCCCATAATCTTGCCTTGTTTTAGTGCTGAAACCGCTCCTCTCTTCTCTTTACTCCGATTTTAAGACAATACCCTTAATCTCAATAGATTAAGGGTATTTTTTATGTCTACTTTAACTTTTCTAGATATTTTTAACCGCTTAATTGGGCATGAGGGCGGTTATGTTAATGACCCTCGCGACCCAGGCGGGGAAACCAATTGGGGGATTACTAAACGCACAGCTCAGGCAAATGGTTATCAAGGCAGTATGCGAGCAATGACGCGTGATCAGGCTTTTAAAATCTACTACTCCGCCTTTTGGTTACGTTATCAATGCGACAAGATGCCCGAAGCGGTGGCTTTCCAGTTTTTTGATGCAGCGGTAAATCATGGATTAGGCAATGCAAGCCGTATGTTGCAACGTGCGGTTGGTGTGTTAGATGACGGCATTATCGGTAAATACTCTCTTGAGGCCATCAATCGCAATCCAATCTCTGACACGTTGATGGTGTTAAACGGCGAACGCCTTAATTTTTACACCCGATTAAAGAACTTTGACCGATACGGCAAAGGCTGGGTGAATCGTGTGGCACAAAACTTAAGATATGGAGCACAAGACAATGAAGTTTAAGTTTTCAGACATTTTAACATGGGTTTTTGATTGGTTCGGCTTGAGAGGAAAACAAACCAAATATCGACCTCACTTTTATAGCAAAAATGCGTGGAGTTATGTCGGCAACGGCAAGATGACACCGGCAATTGAATTAATGTTGAGACTTTGTTCATGAAAAAGTTTTTTGAACTCTTCACCAATGACAACGGGCGCGCCAGCACCACAGGTTTTATTCAGTTTTTCGGCTTTTTGGTGATGGCGGGTGTGCTGATTTATGCGGTCTATCTTGACCGTTCTACGGTGACAGATTTGTTCTTTTATTTTGCTTGTTTTTGTGGTGGTTCTGCCGCAACCAAAGGGGCGGTGATGGCTTTTCAAGCCAAACAAACCAAGCCAGAAGAACAGATTACCAGTGAAACCTATGTGGAGCCAGAACAAACGGATAGACCAAGGGGGATTTGATGAGTATGCAGATTATTTTAGCGGGACTTGGGATTTTCGTGCTATTGGGTGCGTATGTGATGTTTAAGCTGAAACATGCACACCGTGAGATTGAGCAGTTATTAAAAACCAATGCCCAGTTGCAAACGCAAAAAGCCGTGGCTGAAACTCAAGTAAAACATTTTGAAGTGAGAAAGAAAAATGAAGAAAACACTCGTAACACTAGCCGTGATGATGTCATTAACCGCCTGCAGCAATCAGGCGATCTCCGTGATTAATCCAAGTTGTAGTGGATTTGGCATTATCACTGCCAGCCGACAAGATAGCACGGAAACCTTGCGGCAAATTGCGGTACATAATGCGACTTATCGTGAGATTTGTGCCGAAAGTAAGGAGTCAAAATGATTGACGATAAAGTGTTTATTGGGATTGGCACAACGTTGATTATGACATTAGTCGGCTGGGCGTGGAAATCGGTAAACGATAAAGTGGCTGAAAATGAGCATGCGATTAAAGCCTTAGAAAAGCAAATGCAACAGGATTTTCAGAGTAAAGAGCTTGCTGAAGTAAAAAATAAACACTTTGAAAGCATTTTGAAAGAGGTGCGCGATCAGTTGAAAGAAATCAATCAGAAGTTAGATAAAAAGGTGGATAAATAATGTCAGCAAGAGAGCGAAAACGATTAGAGCAATTGGCAGAAAAACAAGAAATTAATGCCAAATTAGATGAGATTCTGGCTTTAAGCCGACAAGCGAACCATAAAATCGACCGTTTAGACGGTCGAGTGGATGATATTGATACTCGCTTGGCAAAGGTAGAAGAAAGTTTGGCGAAATTAGGTGTGCGTGCTGCGGTTATTGGCGGGTTAAGTGGCTTGGTCGTCTCTGTTGGGTTTGAGCTGATTAAAGCAAAATTCGGGGGTTAAGATGGCGCATGATGATAAAACCAAAGTAAGCGTGCGTCGTTATTATGTGTTTGATTGCTTAACACTGGAAATTGCCGCTGAAAAAGCAGGGGTATCTTACAACACGGCACGCCGCTGGAAACGTGAAGCCGAAGCCAAAGGCGATAATTGGGATAAAGTGCGTGATGCAAATACGATGGCTAGTGGCAAAGTAGAAGATGTGGCGCGCGGCATGCTGACTGCGTTTGTGCTTTATTTTGAAAACACAATGGATGAGATTAAGCGCGCGGAAGCATTGCCTGTGAGTGAAAAAGCGAAGTTGATTCAGGGGCTGGGCGATAGCTATTCGAAAATGGTGGCAAGCAGTAAGCGATTATTGCCTGAAGTGTCGGAAATGGCGACGGCAATAAAGACCATCACGATGTTTGGAGATTATATACAAGCCAATAAGCCTGAGTTGATTAATGAGTTTGCGGACTTATTGGAAGGGTTTGGGGAGTTGTTGAATAAGGAATTTAAGGCGTGATAGTTACCGTGGGTAGGTATACCCACGGCTAATTATAGTCATAGTGGTTCCCCTTTGGGGAACGCTAACCTACCCCATCGGGGTGCATTATGCGTAAACCAGGGTATACCTACCCTGGGTAAACAGCGGAGATATATGAAAAATAAAGAATTATTAGCAGAATTAAAAGCCTATTCGGACAGCTTGCGACAAAAGGTCGAGGCAAAGTTTGAGGGGTGGGACGATTCTCTTGCTGCCATTAGTGAGCGACGCAAAAAGGTGCTAGATCCTGTTTCGGGCTATGACTTTTTTGTGTCGAATTACTTTCCGCATTATGTGCGTTCTCGCTCTCGTTCGCAGTTGCATAACTATCTTTTTGAGCAGTTGCCACAAGTATTACAACAGCCATCATCAGTGCATTTAGCCATTGCTGCGCCACGTGGTGAAGCTAAATCGACCTTGGTTTCCCAGCTCTTTACACTTTACTGTCTTGTGACACAGAAAAAACGCTATGCGTTGATTGTGATGGATAGTATCGACCAAGCCTATCCAATGTTGGAAGCCATTAAAGTAGAGTTGGAATTTAACCAACGTTTGCGCATTGATTTCCCTGAAATAGCAGGACAAGGGCGTGTTTGGCAAGCGGCAACCATTATCACGAAAGCTAACCAGAAAGTGCAGGTAGCGGGCTCTGGCAAGAAATTGCGTGGTTTACGCCACGGTGCTTATCGACCTGATTTAGTGGTGCTTGACGATATTGAAAATGACGAACAAGTGCGTAGCCCTGAACAGCGTGACAAATTACACGATTGGTTGAAGAAAACCGTCCTTCCGTTAGGGGCGGCTGGAGATAAGTTAGATGTAGTGTATATCGGGACTATTCTCCATTACGACAGTGTTTTAAACCGCACTTTATCGAGTAAAGCGTGGAAGACAGCCAAGTTTAAAGCCTTAATTCGTCAGCCTGATGATATGAGCCTATGGGATAAGTGGGAAGACTTCTACTTAAACGAAGGCGAAGCGGTAGCTGATGCTTTCTATACGCAAAATCAAGCGGCAATGGATAAAGGTGCGGTAGTAAGCTGGGCTGCTCGCCCGATTTTAACCTTGATGAAGATTCGCGCTCGTGATGGGCATGCCACCTTTGATTCTGAATATCAAAATGACCCGTTAAGCAGTGATGATGCGATGTTTGCCAATAGTTTGACTTATTGGACGGAATTGCCAGCAAATTTAATTTATTTCGGTGCGCTTGACCCATCCTTAGGAAAAGCAGGGGCAAGCAGAGACCCCTCTGCCATTTTAGTGGGCGGCTATCACCGAGAAACAGGCAAGTTATATGTGGTGGAAGCGCAAGTGAAAAAACGTCTGCCTGATTTAATTATTGAAGATGTGATCCGTATGCAGAAGCAATACCACTGTCAGCGTTGGTTTGTTGAAACGGTGCAATTCCAAGAGTTTTTAAAAGATGAATTAGTGAAACGCTCTGCGCAACGTGGCATTCCTGTTCCAGCGACGGCGACGAAGCCAAATACAGACAAAATGTTGCGTATTGAGAGCCTACAACCCCACATGGCGAATAGTTTAATTTTGTTGCATAGCTCGCAAACTACACTGATTTCCCAGTTACGCCATTTCCCGAAAGCAGACCATGATGATGGCCCAGATGCGCTAGAAATGTTGTGGCGTAATGCAGTGGGCAGCTCGGCAGCGATTGAGTGGATTGGGTTAAATCAACTGAATGAGATTGAATCAGATGAATACGAAGATGAAGACGATCTTTATTCAATATGGAAACATTAAAGGCGGATTAAATGGGATTTATTGATAAGGTTAAAAACCTTTTAAAAGGTAATGAAACAGAGCCAACACAAACCGATGATGCAGAAGTAACTGCAACGGGGCGTGTATTAGATGATCACCCCTCTGCAAAAATTACGCCTTCAAAATTAAAGCAGATTTTAGAGGATGCCGAAAACGGCGATATTCAGGCGCAGCATCAACTTTTCATGGATATTGAAGAGCAAGATAGCAGCATTGCCGCCAATATGATGACACGTAAGCGTTCAGTTTTAACGCTAGATTGGCGTATTGTTGAACCACGTAATGCAACCCCTGCAGAAGAAAAATTGCAAGCAGAAATTGATGAGTTATTTTATCAATATCCCAATCTTGAAGACTTGTTTATCGATTTAATGGATGCCGTGGGACACGGTTTTTCGGCGTTGGAAATTCAATGGGCGCAGGTGGATGGCAAATGGGTTCCAAAAGGCTTTAGACCTTGTCCGCAGTCTTGGTTTAAATTGGATAAAGACGATAGTTTATTATTACGCACGCCAGCGAATCAAATGGGCGAGCCTTTACGTCCTTTTGGCTGGGTGGTACATCGCCATAAATCTCGTTCGACACAGTTAGCTCGTGATGGCTTATATCGCACATTGGCATGGCTTTATATGTATAAGCATTATTCTGTGCGTGATTTTGCCGAGTTTTTAGAGCTTTATGGTATGCCGATTCGCATTGGTAAATATGGTGCTGGCGCCACTAATGCGGAGAAACGCACTTTACTGCGTGCGTTGGCTGAAATTGGGCATAACGCGGCAGGCATTATGCCTGAATCGATGCAGATTGAACTGCATAATGTCGCTAATGCAGGTGCTGCATCGGGTAATAATCCATTTTTACAAATGGTTGATTGGTGCGAGAAATCTATCGCTCGGTTGATTTTGGGGCAAACCTTAACATCGGGGGCGGATGGTAAAAGCTCCACCAATGCGTTAGGTAATGTGCATAATGAAGTGCGTCGTGATTTGATGATTAGCGATGCGAAACAGATTGCGCAAACCATTACTCAACAAATCATTTTGCCGTATTTGCAAATTAATGTTGATCCGAATATTGCGCCACATCGTATCCCTTATTTTGAGTTTGACACAAAAGAATATGAAGATTTATCGGTCTTTGCAGAAGCCATTCCTAAACTTACCGGCATTGGCGTGCAGATTTCTGAAAGTTGGGTGCGGGATAAATTAGGGATTCCTGAACCGCAGGAAGGCGAGTTGATTTTAAGCATACCGCAAGGCGAGAAAACGGACGAAAAAACGACCGCACTTTCTGCCGTATTTAACCATGGCAAAGACTGTTCTTGCGGCTGTCGTGCTGCTGCGTTGTCGGCGCAGAATGGTAAAAAGGACGAACAAGATGAACTGGACGGTTTGATTGATGATGCACTGGCAAATGCGGATTTTAATCAACAACTTGATCCTATGATGAAACAAATTGTAGGCGTGATCATGGCAAGTGAAAGCTATGATGAAGCACAGGAAAAACTGATCGCACTTTATCCTGATTTAACCAGTGAAAGCCATCAAGCCTATTTGGCAAGTGCGGTATTTTTAGCTGATTTATTAGGAGCAGCCAATGCCGAGCGTACCTAAGTTTGCCATTGGCGTAGAACTCAAACAAGCCATTGAGTTTTTGCGCCAAAAGAAAATGCTTGCCAGCAAGGTGTTAGTAAAAGAAATGCAGGATAGCGCATTGGCACGTGCCACGACGATTGCGCGCTTAACAAGTCTTGATATGACAAAGGATATTTACCAATCTTTAGAAACCGCTATGCGTGAGGGCAAAGGCTTTCACGCTTGGAAAAAAGAACTGGTGAGTGAATTTGAACGCAAAGGTTGGATTTTTGGGAAAGATCCATCTATTCGTGGTATTGATGGGCATTTACTGGCAGATCCAAAAACAGGGGAATATTTTGGCACGCCGCGTCGGTTAAATACGATTTATCGTGTCAATATGCAGTCAGCTTATTCGGCTGCGCGTTATCAACGCTTGCGTGATAACGTGGATAATCGCCCTTATTGGCAATATTCCGCCGTGGGTGATGCGCGTACTCGCCCTGCCCATTTAGCATTGAGCGGTAAGGTGTATCGTTATGATGATCCGTTTTGGGCAACCTTCTACCCGCCCAATGGGTTTAATTGTCGCTGTACGGTGATTGCATTAGGCGATAGAGATTTGAAACGCCGTGGGATTGATAAGCCTGACGATAGTTCTGAATTTTTGGTGGAAGTAGAACGCCCTGCGGATAAGCAAGGTAATCGTGAAAAGACGGTAGGGTTTAAATTACCTGATGGCACGGTACGTGTGACAGATAAAGGCTTTGATTACAATGTAGGGCGATTAAACTACAAGCCTAATTTGGATCTTTATCCTGAAAAACTGGCACATGCGTTTGCCACGGTTGAAATGAAAGGTGGGGAGTTTAAGCACGATTTTGAATTGTTGGCAAAGCATGTGGCGGAGATGAAACAAACGCTCAGCCCAGATGGAAAAAAACTCACTGCTGAGCAGATGTTACAGGTGCGTGATAGCCTAACCAAAAACTTTAAATTTGCAGCAGGTGTCTTGAGTGCGGAAAGTAAGGATTTATTGAAAAGCAAAACTGGCACAGTGTGGCTTTCTGATGATACTTTAATTAAGCAATTTAATAGTCGTGATGGGCAAGATTTTGGGATTGATGAATATGCGGATTTGCCGGATATTGTCAATTCACCGGATAAAATTATTGTAGATGAATTCGGCTACCAATTTTATAAAGATGTAAATGGTAAGAAATTGTTAGCTGTATTGAAAGTTTTAAGTCGAGAAAACGAAATTTTTGTGCAATCGTTCAGATTGGTGAGTGATAAGCAATGGAAAAAGGCATTTAAAGAATAAGCCACTAGGCGGGGCTCGAACCCACCGCACACAGTCCCGAGTCTATTTCACCTCTTCGCCCGCGATCTTCGAGATTCATCGCTTTTCTAGTGGCTTTGGTGAATATACCCCTTTAAAATTTAAAAATCAACGATTATGATAGACATTGAAATCAATAATGCGCAAGAAGTTACCGCCTTGCTTGAACGATTAGCGCAAGCTACAGCACATCGTGCGCCTTTAATGCGTAGCATTGCAGGCACAATGGAATCGGCTGTCACGCAGAACTTTGAAGTGGGTGGTCGTCCTGAGTGGAAGAAATTAAAGCTTCGCCAAGGTACGCCTTTGGTGGATACTGAAAACTTGATGGAGAGCATCACTTCTGAATATAATAACAATGAAGCCATTGTAGGGACGAATGAGCCTTACGCAGCTATCCATCAATTCGGGGGTAAAGCTGGACGAGGTCGTAAAGTAGAGATTCCGGCACGTCCTTTTTTGGCTTTAACACCTCAAGATGAGGCAGATATTTTGGAAGATATACAAGACTACTTCCAACGCTTAATTAAATAAATCAGAAAATCGCCCTAAATCGCACGTAGGGCGATTTTTTACTTTTAGGGTATAAGATTTCATCTTTAAATTTTTAAAACAATTTAAAACGGTTTTAAAGCGTTTTAAAATGGGTTTGGGTTGTTTTCAATCATTCAATCTTTCACGTCTTTAATGTGAGGCTTGTTCCTCATTGTCTAAAATTTCAAATTATTTGGTTGCGCTGAAGCCAGTCATCTCTTGTTATCTTGTTCAATTCGATATTCTGCCATCCTAGATTGAGTTTTTAAGGATGGTTTCAGATGAAATTAACAGTTGCCGCTTGTAGTTTTGAAATTAACAAGGCGAAGTATGGTCGTATCCAACTTTTACCTTATGGCAAATTTCGTGCCGCAGACGGCAGACCAACCGATGTGGAGGCATGGTATGTAACAGATACAAATGGCGCGGATGTGGTGGCGTTGGCAAATAATCAACGCAATCCCCTTCCTATTGACTATGAACACCAAATTATTCACTCCCTAAAAAACGGCAAAGAAGCACCGAGTGCGGGCTGGATGGAATATTTCTATTTTACCCCACAAGGGATTTTTGCTGATGTGCGTTGGACTGATAAAGCCGCGGACTATATCAAAAATGGCGAATATCGTTATATCTCGGCTGTGTTTGCTTACGACACAGAGGGCTATGTTCGCAAGATCTTTCATGCTGCATTAACCAATACGCCTGCTTTAGATGGTATGGAGGAAGCAATGGTGGCAGCCAGCGTGAATTTGTTACAAGAGGACAATCCAATGAATAAAAAATTATTGGCAGCATTATGCGCACTGTTTGCTTTAAAAGCAGATGCAAGTGAAGCTGATATTACGGAGAAAGTGACCGCACTTTCGGCAGCTAAAGGCGATAGCGCTGTGGACGTGTTAGATGTTTACGCAAAATTAGCTGAAAAAGAACAATCAGTGGCAGCGTTATCCACACAAGTGGGCAACCCTGATCCTGCTAAATTTGTGCCAGTCGAACAGGTAGCCGCATTACAGGCTGATTTTAATGCGCTTAAAACATCTGTAGAAGCAGACAAGAAAGCGGCATTAATCACAGCAGCATTATCGCAAGGTAAACTGGCTCCTGCATTAAAAGATTGGGCGCAAAGTTTATCTGTTGAGGCATTAAGTGCTTACTTAGAAAAAGCACCTGCAATGGCCGCATTAAGTGGTGAGCCACAAGCAAAAGGCGATCCAGAGCAGAAAGTGGTGGCGTTAAGTGCTGCAGAGAGTGCCGCAGCAAAAGCGTTAGGCTTAAGCGAAAAAGATTATATGGCAACCTATAAGGAGCAAAAATAATGGATAAATTCAAAAAATCGGAACTTTTAAAAGCCCTTGATGAAGCCTTTAAAAAAGACTTTGCGAGCGGTTTAAACGTGATTAATCCTCAATGGTCAGAAATTGCTATGAAAATTGCAAGTTCTACCGAAACCAATACTTACGGTTGGTTAGGGCATTTCCCAAAATTGCAAGAATGGGTGGGTAAACGTCGTTTACGCAAAATGCAAGCGCAAGGTATGCAAGTATCGAATAAGTTGTTTGAAAGCACTGTTGCTATCCCTCGCACCAATATTGAAGACGACCAGGTCGGCTTATTTAGTCCGATGGTAAAACAAATGGGACAAAGTGCGGCGGAATTACCTGATGATTTAGTATTTGGCTTAATTAAACAAGGTAAAAGCACCCTTTGCTATGACGGGCAGAATTTCTTTGATGACGATCATCCTGTTTTTGCGGAAGTCGATGGCACAGGAAATCAAACCACGCAAAGTAATATTACCAAAGGCAGTGCAGCAGGAAAACCAGCGTTTTATTTGTTGGATACGACGAATGCCGTGAAGCCATTTATTTGGCAAGAACGCTTAACCCCTGAAATTGAGACGAAATTTGATCCGTCTAAATCCGATACGGTATTTATGGAAGATACCTATATTTGGGGCGTGCGTGCGCGTGGTAATGCAGGTTTTGCATTCTGGCAACTTGCTCATCGTGTGGAAGACAGCGAATTAACTGAAGATGTCTTAATGGGCGTGTTGGCAAAAATGAAATCCTTAAAAGGCGATGGCGGCAAGTTGTTAAATATTCGTCCGAATATCTTATTAGTGCCACCTGCACTTGAATATACAGCAAAACGTTTAGTGGAAGCCGATATTATCAACGGTACCAGCAATGTGTTGAAAGGGACGCTTAAAGTGATGGTGTCTTCACAGATTGTGGAGTAATCCGTCTCTTTCCTTGCCTTCCCTCGCTTGCGAGGGAAAGCAAGAAATGACTAGGAGGAAGTTATGGCAAAGAAACAGCAAAACAAGAAAGACGATGAAGTGAAAACCGACACGTCCGAAAATACTGCAGAAACTGACCGCACTTTAGATAAGCCGGATGACGCGCCCAAAGGCAGTGATGTGATTCATCCTATTGCCTATGCAGTGACGTTACGTGCAATTCATCCGCAAGCCTCTTATGGTCGCTGCGGCTATCGTTTTAACAAAGAAAGTGCGGTGGAAATTCCAGTTGAAAACTTGACGGGTGAGCAAGTCATTATGCTTGCTGAAGATCCCTGGTTAGAACTTATTCCCATCTGCGATAAATAAGGATGAGTGATGCATTACGCCAGTGCAGAAGATTTTGTGTTACGTGTAGGGGAAGTGCAAGCCATTGAACTGACCGACCGTGATTTGACTGGGCAAGTTAATGACAATTTGCTTGATGTTGCATTGTCTGATAGCTCAAGCCAAATTGATGGTTATTTGGCAGCACGTTATACCCTCCCTCTTGTGAGTGTGCCACAAAACTTGGTGCGACTTTGTTGTGATTTGGCACGTTATCGTTTAGCGAGTATGTCTCATGTGACGATTCCAGAAGAAATCATTACACGCTATAAATTAAGTTTAAAAGAACTTGAGGATATCAGTGTGGGTAAGATTTCACTGGGGTTGCCGCCTACAGAGAATAATGATGCCAACGAACACGACAATGGTGTGATTTTTACTAATCCGAAAAACAGGATTTTTGCGCGTGATCACTCAAATTGAAAATGCCCTTGTAGAACGCCTACAGCGTGGCTTAGGGCGTTTAGTCAATACCGTTAAAAGCTACGGTGGCGAGCTCGATGATGAAAGTCTTGGGACATCACGTTTGCCGATGTGTTTAGTCACTTTTGGGGGCGCACGTATCGAACGTATGGGCACTAATTTGAAGCGTCATCAATCCACAGCAAACTTTGTCATTATCGTGGCAGTAAATAGCTTGCGTAGCAATATTGCGGCACGACAAGGCGGAGCGGATAAACGAGAGGTGGGCGTTAATCAGTTGATTACAGCCGTACGCCGTTTGTTAGATGCGCAAACCTTAGGGCAATTAGTCAAGCCATTGAAACCGACCAGGGTGCGTACGCTCTTTAATAATGCCACTTTTAAAGGTGGGGCGATAACAGCTTATGCGATTGAGTATGACGCAGTCTATGAGGATTTAAGCCCGTTAGAAGATGGACGTTATCCTGAAATGACACAGGATAGCAAAAATCCTGATTATTTGTTTACGCATTATCATGGTGAGCTATCGCCACCAGAGCCGATGTTAGAACGTATTGGTAACAACATTTATGACCCAATAAGCGGTGCCAAAGTGCCGTTTGAGGTGGAGACACAAAATGAAAGTGAAAGCAGCAATAGGCATTAAGGTGCCGATGGAACATCAGCCTTATACCTATATTGAACAAGTACCGGTAGAGGTAGAGCCGTCGATTTATTATCAACGTCGTATTAATGATGGCGATTTGATTGTAATCACAGAAACACGTTCACGCAAAGAACAGGAGAAAGACAATGGATGAAACGAATATTGATTTTGATAATATCCCGACGAGTCTTCGTAAACCGGGTGTTTATACAGAATACAACTCACGCAATGCAGTGAGTACTTTGCCAACAAATGAGCAAAATGTCTTAATTGTGGCACCGATGTTAAATGCAACAAAAGCATTTAGCGCACCGACACCGATTTATTCAGATGTAGATGCGAAAAATACATTTGGTGCTGGGTCTTGGGCTCACTTAATGGCGCGTATTGCTATCCAAAATAATGCCATGATCCGTTTAACGGTGATTGGTTTAAAAGAGAGTGATTCAGGTGTGGCGGCAACTGGCACCATTACGCTAACAGGCACAGCAAGCAATGCAGGGGCGCTTAAAGTTATCATTGGTGGTCTTGATTATGCGGTGGCAATTGCTAAATCGGAAACTGCTGCCACCATTGCCGCCCGTTTAAATGCAGTGATTAATGCGGGGGAATATTGTCCTGTCAGTGCAACAGTCAATGAAGGTACTGTTACGCTTACTGCGAAATGTAAAGGCGAAATTGGCAATGAGATTAGTGTCAATGCCACATTAAGCGTAAATGATATGGCAGTGAATGTTTCTGCCCTTGCAAATGGTGCCGAAAATGCCGATTTAGCAGCGGCATTAGCATCTGTAGCTGGTCAGCATTATCACGTGATTATCTCCCCTTTTGCGGATGATAAAAATGCGAAAGCCTTGCGCGAACATTTAGAGTCGGTCGCAAGTCCTGTTGAGAAAAAACCAGGTGTTGGCGTATTAGGTTTTAATGGTACGTTGGCAAGCGGTACCACTTATACCGAGAAAATTAATGCTAACCGTATTACAGTGGGTTGGTATAAAGGGGCGGTGGAATCTAATGCCTTAATCGCTGCGGGATATGGGGCGGTTATTGCAGGCGAAGAAGACCCAGCTAAACCGTTAAATACACTTGAGATTAAAGGTTTAACCCCTGTTGATGCCACTCAATCACCGTTAAAAACCGAAGTCAATCAGGCGTTATTCCACGGTTTAACCCCTATTACAGTGGTAAATAATCGTGTGCAAATTATGCGTGCAATTACGACTTATACCAAGTCACCGGCGAATGTAGATGATCCTGCGTGGTTAGACTTAACCACAATTCGTACACTTGATTATACGCGTAAAGCCATTGAACAGCGTATTGAGTTACGTTTCCCTCGTGCGAAATTATCTAATCGCACCCCACCAAAAGTGCGGTCGGAAATCCTTGATGTGCTCTATCGTTTAGAGCAACAAGAGATTTTAGAAAATGTGGATGCGAACAAGGGTAAATTGCTTGTTGTTCGCAATGGCAAAGATCCAAATCGTTTAGATACGGCAATCCCAGCCGATGTGGTAAATGGCTTGCACGTTGTCGCTAACCGAATTGATTTAATTTTATAGGGGGCGTAAATGGAAAAATATGCTGGAATGGCGGTGTTAGAAGTAAATGGCGTTGAATTTGAAATTACCGATTTAAATGTCACAAAACAAACTGGGCGTAAATTAGTCAAAACCATGAACTCTGAAGGACGTGCACGTGGTTTTGCCAAAGGCATTACGACCTGGGAGCTGTCAGTGACTGCTGCGCTGCCGATTGATGGTTCAGAGATTGATTGGGCTGGTATCAGTGATGCGAAAATCACGGTATATCCGCTTAATCAAGAAGATAAGCGTACGTCCTACCTTGGCTGCTTTACTACGCAAGTAGGCGAGAAATACACGGTGGATAACGAAGCCGTTATTGATATCCAGATGAATGCGCTTAAAGAGGTAAAAGAATAATGCGTTTACTTCTTGGTATCTCTTATGAAGACAAGCGTTATTTTGACTTTGGCGTGCGATTACTAACCTTGGGTGGCGAATGTGCTGCCCTTGAGAAAGTCGCCGAGCTTGGTTTAGATGAGAAAGAAAACCTCACGAAAGCGGAGCAAATGCTCGTGGACTTGGCTTATTTATCTGAACAGCTTGATATTATCGGTCTTGCGCAAGATAAGCTCACGCCACAGTTTTTACTGGATAACCTTGCCACGGATGATTATGTGCTGATTACCCAAGCTATCGCAGAACTGCGAAAAAAGCACATCGACGCTGGGGAAAACCCGAGCAAAGCCGAAACCGAATAAAACAACATTACGTTGTGTTTGATGCCGAGAAGAATTACCGAAGTGCGGTTATTTTATTGGCTAAATTTGGGTTTACTGCTGAAGAAGTACGAGCAATGTGTCACGCTGAAGTTGCTGCGTGGGTGGCAAGTTGGCAATATTCGCAAGGTATTAAAACTCAGTCAGAAAAAGGCAACACGGTGCATTACAACCTTATGCGTCGTAAAACTAAGGGGGCGTAAGCCCCTTTTTTTGTGGATTTAAAATGAGTTTAAAGAGGGTTTAAAAATGGCTGAGTTGAATTTAGCGTTGAAGCTGAAAGCGCAAGACCAAGCAAGTCGTGTGTTTCGACGAGCGCAATCGCAGATTACGCAAAGCACACGTGCTATGGCGCAAGCGCGTGAAAGGTTAGGCGTGCGAAGTGAACATAAAATCCAACAAGAAATTAATCATACCATTGCCGCTTATAACCGATTAAAACGTAGTGGCACAGCCACTAGTCGCGAATTAGCGCGTGCGGCTGAAGCGACGCGCTCAAAAATTGCTGGGCTTAATGCGGAAATGGGGAAAACCACGTGGGGGCAACGATTAGGCAATGTTGGTCGAAATATTGCGGGTGCAACGGTAGGTGTTGCCGCTGGTGCAGCGGTTGCTGTACCCAAAATTAGAAAGGCGGCAGATTATGATCTTGAAGTGGCAAAAATTGCAAATACAGCTTATTCAGGTGCAAGTATAGAAGAAAAGACAAAAGGTAAAGAAAAAATCCATGGCGCAATTAAAGCGTCACTAAATTATGGCGGCACAAAAGAAGATGCATTAGGGGCTGTTGGACGTTTAATTGGTGAAGGCAATGTTTCGGTTGAGGACGCATTAAAACTTTTGCCAACGATACAAATGAACGCTACTGCAACTGGGGCAAGCACTGATGATATTTCCGCATTAGTCAATTCATTGCTGAATTTCGGCATTAAAGTTGATGATATTCAACAAGCACTTGATTATGCCAGTGCGTCAGGTAAAGCGGGCGGTTTTGAATTAAAAGATATGGCGCGTTATGCCCCTGAATTTCTTTCAGCCGCAGGCAATACTGGCTTGGGGGGATTGGAAGACTTAAAACAGGTGTTTAAAGGTGCGCAACAGGTTTATAAGGTATCAGGTGGTACGGGGCAATCCTCAACTAACCTAGTCAATTTCTTTTCAAAACTGCGTTCTAGTGATACAGCAAAAAAATTTGAAAAATTAGAAGTTTATGATCCCAAAACCAAGAAAACCCATGGCATTGATTTTGAAAAATCCATGACCAACGAAATGAAAACAGGCAAAAATGCGGTTGAAGCTTTTATGAGCATAATTGATCAGGTGCTTGCAAGCGATAGAACGTATCAAAAACTGCTAAAAAAACTTAATAACGCAAAAGACGATAAAGAAGCTCAAGCTATTGCAGAGCGTATAGCGAAATATGTGGAAACCACAAAACTTGCTGAAGTGATGCCAGATATTCAAGCAGGCACGGCAATGTTTGCAATGCGTCGTGATAAAAATACGGCTCAAAATGTAGATGAGCAATATGCCATTGCTGAAAAAGGCAACTTCAACAAAGAAGATTTTGATTTTATGCGCCAACAAAATTCAGTTCGTTTTCAGATTGCTAAAAACAAACAGGAAATGAATTCAATTGAAAACTGGAATGGTGCAAATGATAGATTAGGAAATGCCGCAGATTGGTTAAGTGAAAATATAGAAGAATTTCCAAATTTAACCAAAGCCGTTGTTGGTGCGACTGACGCGTTACAAATTTTCAGTGCAGGACTTGCTGGGTTTTCTCTAGTTAATTTATTAACGGGCGGGAAAATGGGGGGCGGTGCTTTAGGTAAAGTGACCCAAGGCGCAGCAACATCAGCGATTGCGAATGGAGCTGGCAAATTACTCAATATAGGCGGAAAAGTCGCTACTGCAACTGGTGCAGCAATGGTTGTAGGTGGTTTAATGATTGCTGGAGAACAACTTACAACGGAAGAAGCGAAAGCTGAAGAAAAAGCCGAAGCCAAAACTGCGCAAGAAAAGCAGTTAGAAAACCAATTTTATGCCAATGCTTACGGTGGCAATAAACCGACCACAACCCATTACGCACCGCAAGGTTTCGGTTATAACAAAAATTCAGTCTGGGGGACGGCTTCTCGCTCGGGCGAAGTGGCTGAAATTGCACGTAAAGATGAAGTGGCAAAGGTGCGTTTAGAGCGTGGCACATTGAATCAAGCCGAATACAACGAACGTATGCGTCAAAGTGCGGTGAAAATTGCGGAAATTCGCAATCAGGGGAAAGGCTATTCAGGCTTAGCTGTAGCGGCTAATGACACCGACTCCGCTTTAAGTCGCACACTGGGAGATTTATCTAGCTTGGCTAACTATCAAGCGGATTTTCAGCATTTTGGGCAAACCATTAGTGATGGATTAAAAACCGCCATTGAAAGCCAAAATTTTACAATTCAAAATCAAATTAAGATTGATATGGATGGGCGACCTGTTTATGAAGGGGTTGCTGAAAATATCTATCAATCAATGAAACGGGGGTAACTATGGGTTGGACAATGCCTGTGCAACGTGCAAGTTTTCGCGGCGTGCATTTCGATGTGCTTTCGGTGGATGATGATGTCTATCGCTCGACCATTGAGCATGCTTATCCTTTCGTCAATGGCGCAGACGTGGAAGATTTGGGATTAAATCCATTAACCGTGCGTATGCAAGCCGTATTTTATGGGACAGGCTATTACACGGACTTTAAGAAGTTTTTAAGCGTGTTACAAAAATCAGGGGCGGCAACATTAGTGCATCCGATTCGTGGGCGTTTGCAAAATATGATTTGCACCGGGGCGAGTTTTCACCACGAAGCAGAAATGATTGATTATGTGGCGTTAGATTTGACTTTTATTGAATCTACGCCAGCTAAACCGATTTTTGTCTTTAATTATTCCCTATTGGCAAAAATAGATGCCTTACTGACTGAATTAGAAAACTTTGTTGATGATGTGATGGCATTGTATGGCGAATTTATGGAGATTGTTGCCTTTGCCGCTAATACAAAATCACGTTTGTTGGGTGTTTATGGCGCATTATTTGGTTGTTTTGAGCAAGTGCGCGGGTTATTTGATTTTGACAAAACCAAGTATGGTGTGTCGCCTGTCGTGACACAAGATAACTTTAAAGCAAAATCTAGCCGTGCTGTGCGTGATTTGGTGACAATGATTGATTCAGGGTTGCGCCAAATTGCTGCGCGCAAGGACTTAACTACCCGAACAAAATTTGATGAGGTACTCCGCACAATACGTCAAATTAAGCATATCCCTGCAGATTTAGTGAGTGGTAAGAATATTAAATCTGCCAAAGAACAAGCGGCGTTGAAATCATTAACGACCTCTTTTAGTAAGGATGATACAGAATCTGTGCATTTAATGATGCAGTTAGCCTCCAGTGTTGCTTTGTTGCGTATTGCCACTGAATTGGTAGAGGGCGATGATTTATTGCCACAGGATATTGATTACATCACGACTCAAGTGCGGTCACAAATTATGGATAATTTACAATTGTTACGCAAACAAGTGGACGATGAACATCGTGGGGAAAATATCACGGTATTAAGCACACCTAATACGAGTTTTTATACGGCTGCGCACAATACAGCAGAGCAATTACGCAATAAAGCGCATAAGTTTACTCAACTTGCCCTTGCAGCAATTAATCGTAAACCGCCTTTAATGGTGCGTGAGGTGCCATTTAGCGGTACTGTGCAACAAATTGCACATGCATTTTTTCAGGATCACAAACGTGCAGATGAATTATTAAGATTGAATCCGCAGATCCGTTATCCGAATTTTGTTGAGCGTGGGGAGTGGTTAAATAGCTATGTCAAATAATTACCCTTATGAAAATGATGTCATTCTGGAAGTGGACGGTAAAGCCCACAATAGCTGGAAAAGTTATGATATTGATAGTGACTTTTTAATCCCTGCCGACGCCTTTAAATTTGATTTGGGCGTGCCTTCAAATAGTACGGTTTTACCTGACTTTTCGGGGGCTGAAGTGAAAGTGTGCATTAATGGCGAATTGGTGATGACAGGCATCGTGGATACGACACAGCATACTATGAGTAAAACTAACCGCACTTATAGCCTCAATGGGCGTGACCGTGCGAGTATCCTTGTGGATTGCTCTGCCCCCATTACCAATGTAAAAGGCTTGACTGTGTTAGATGCGGTAAAAAAAATTGTTGAACCACTTGGTATTAAAAAAGTGGCATTGCGTGCGGAAAATAATCCAACATTAGATAAAGTCGATATTGACGTAGGCGAAACAGCTTGGAATGCGGCAATGCGTTGTGCGAACTCGGCAGGCTTGCACTTGTGGTTTGAGCCAAATGGAGAGCTGATTGTGGGCGGTGCGGATTACAGCACGCCACCTGTGGCGACCTTGTGTTGCATGAAAGATGGTAAGCGAAACAACTTTGAGCAGTCGGATTTAACGTTTGATGTATCAAATCGGTTTAGCGAAGTCACTTTTCTTGCACAAAGCCACGGCAAGCAAGGGCAAGACAACAAAAACGATCTGAAATGGGTTTATCACGATCCTGAAATGACTACCTACAAGCCGAAAACCGTGGTGGTGTCTGATGTGGATAATTTGGAAGCCTTGCAAAAATGGGCGAAAAAATACATTGCGGACAGTATGCTAGAAGGTTTTACCCTTACTATCGTCGTACCCGATCACAAAATGCAAGACGGTACATTATGGCAACCAGGGCAACGTGTGCATGTAATTTGCGAGGAATATGATATTGATGCCATTTTCTTTTTAATGGGGCGACGTTTTACGCTGAGCCGAAACGCTGGCACACAAACGGAACTACGCTTTAAACAAGACGGCATCTGGACACCAGATGCTTACAGTGCAAAAGCAGAAAAAGCTCGCAAGCGCAAAGGCAAGAAATTAATGGCGACTAATGGACATGGCAGCTGGGTGGCTGCGAATTAAGGGGACAACATGAGACGATTAAGCCAAGCCATTCAACAAAGGGCGCAAGGTGCGGTGGACGAAATCCGTCAAGCCTTTCGCGGTGTGTTGCACTTAGTGAAAAGTGCGGACAATATTCAGAAAGTTCAGGCATCAGGGCTTGCGGATGAAACCTTGCAAGATGTGGAGTTGATGCAGCAGTTTGGTTTTACCTCTGTGCCTCCGGCAAACACGCAAGCAGTGATTTTACCCATTGGCGGACAAACTACCCACGGTATTGTGATTGCGACCGAGAACGGTTCTTTCCGCTTGAAAAATCTGCAAGGCGGCGAAGTCGCTATTTATGATGAAAGTGGCTCTAGCATTGTATTAAAAAAAGGGCGGTTGATTGAAATTGATTGTGATGTATTAAAGATTAACGCTACAACAAAAGTGGATATATCAAGTCCATTGGTTGAAACCGATCAGGTTTTTACCGCCCAAGGGCAAATCAATGGTAATGGTGGTATGGCTGTGCAAGGTGGCAGCGGTGCGAGCTTTACTGGTAATGTACAGCAAAGTGGCGGTAGCTTTACGACCGACGGCGACGTGAAAGCAGGTATAATTTCGTTAAGTAACCACAAACATACTGGCGATAGCGGAGGCAAAACCAGTAAACCTGAATAATCTAACCTTAAAGGAGATGCTGAAACCCTGCATCTCCTTTCTTTTTACCTCTTATCTTATCCTGTCAATATGGACAGAGAGATCAGCCCGCTTACCGGGGACTATACAAGTAAACAAATCAGTACGCTTGCCAATGCAGCGTATATCAGATTGACCACACCATTAGGCTCTTGGTGGGCAGATGGGCGTGTAGGCTCTCTGCTTCATCTTATTCCGCGCGAAAAAGATTTGTCACGCATAGGTTTAATTGCACAACAATATGCCGAAGAAGCCTTGCAACCCTTGATTGATGATGGACGTGCGGACGAAATTATTGTCAATCATACCCAACCACATAACGGTGTATTGATTTTAGATATATCCATCCGAGATAACCGGGGCGAAACCTATCATTTTAAACACCCGGTAAAAGTCATTTAAAAAGGGTTTAAACCATGTTTATTGTGCCGAGTTTAGAAGATATTCGCCAAGCGATTTTGCGCGATGTGCAGTCATTAGAGCCGAGTGCTGATGTGAGCATAGATAGTGACTATTATGCACGTGCCAGTAGCCTTGCTGCTGTAGCGGAAGGTATTTATGCTCATCAAAAATGGATTATTAAACAATTCTTTCCCGATACTGCCGACACAGATTTTCTTGAAAAACATGCTGGCTTGCGTGGTATTCGCCGTCGTAATGCGACTTATGCTAGTGGGCGTGGCGCAACAGTGACAGGTACCCCTGATGCGGTGATTAAAGTTGGATTACAAATTAAAACAGACGATAACCGATTTTACGAAACCACCGAAAGTGCGGTGATTTCTGCAAGCGGTTCTGCCGTTGTTACCGTGCGAAGTCTTGCGACAGGTGCCAGCCAAAATATTAAAACTGCGACAAAAGCAAACTTTATGGCAGCACCTTTAGGCGTGCAATCCGATGTGGTGCTAAATGATGTAATTGGTGCAACGGACGCGGAAAGCGATGCGTCTTTGCTCGAACGTTTGCTTGAGATTATTCGCCGACCACCTGCTGGGGGCAATCGTTATGACTATCGTACATGGGCATTATCGGTGGATGGCGTGGATGCTGCTTATGTTTACCCATTGCGTCGTGGGCTTGGTACGGTAGATATTGCGATCACATCAAATAACGATGTGCCAAGCGATGAAACAATACGTCGCTGCCAAGAATATATTGACGATGTGCGCCCTGTGACCGCGCGAGAAAGCAAAGTGGTGAAACCTGATGTAACAAAAGTCAATTTTAATATTCAGGTAAAAATCAGTGGCGTGACCTTACCCGAAATTAAGGCAGCGATTTCCACCGCACTTGTGGATTATTTTAATACGTTAATCCCAGGCGATGATTTGATTGTGTCGCAATGTGAAGCGGTGGTAAATAACTTGGTCGGTGTGGTTGATCGTAAGTTTACGGCACCTATCACTAATCTAAAAGCAGATGTGCGTACAAAAATTGAGTGGTTTCGGTTAGGTCAAATCACCGTTACGGAGATGGAATGATGCAAAATGACCACAAAAAGGTGTTAGCAAAACTTTATCCGCCTGTTTCATACGACGTAAATGGAGAGCGTTTTTTAGCACAGTGTGAGGTGGATGGTAATGCCTTTGACCGATTACAAAAAAGTGCGGTGGATTTATTGCAAATTATTGAACCTTCCACCTCCAATACGATGTTGTCTGATTGGGAACGTTTATGCGGCATAAAAACAGATTATACCAATAACTATCAAGCACGAGTAAAACGTGTTATTGCCAAGTTAAATGCAATTGGGGGCTTATCCATTCCCTATTTTAAACGTATTGCGGAAAGTATTGGATATCGCATCGAAATTAAAGAGTTTTCTCCCCTTGCGAATGACTTACCAACGACGGGAGATTTGGTTCAATTTCGCAATGAAGCGCGCGATAACTTGATTTTTATGTGGCGAGTATCGGTGCTTAATGGGGATGACAATATTGTGTATTTTCGTGCAGGCACCTCCTTTGCGGGTAATCATTTAGTGGAATTTGGCGACCCAATTATTGAGGAATTCTTCCGAGATTTAAAACCTGCACATACTTACTGTTATTTTGCTTATCAAACAGGATCTTAATATATGAAAAGTTTAATGCCTCAAATTGATTCAAATGATGGCCTTTTTCACAATGGTAATCCAGCAACAGGTGAACAAGGCACACGAGTAACCGATACGTGGCTTAATAATTTGCAAGACCGAGTACGCGATGTACAAGCGGAAGCCCATTATGTGTTGCAAAAAGCGGGGTTCCAGCCCGTAGAAAATAAGCAAACTCAGCTTTATGAGGCGATTGTTAAGATTATTGATGACAACCGAAAGACGGCAAGTTTAACTCAAAAAGGAGAAGTTCAGCTTAGTTCGTCCACTAACAGCAACAGTGAAACCCAAGCGGCAACCTCAAAAGCGGTTAAAACCGCCTATGATAAAGCAGTAGACGCCAAAACTACCGCAGAGAGCAAAGTAGGATTAAGGGGCAATGAATCGATTCAAGGTACCAAAAGTTTTGAATCTAAAATCATTGGGTTTCGTGGCATTGGGGTGGCTGATTCGCAAACTTATGCAAATGCTAATCACCTCTTAAATATGGGGGCAAATGATGGCGACGGCTGGATAGAGTATAAAAAAAGTAACCGAGTTATCGGCACCATTCGTATTCGGGCAAATGGGGAATTGTCATATAACAATCAAAAAATCTATCACGCTGGGGCAAAACCGCAATTTAATACGGATATTGAAGGCAAGCCTAATACACTTGCAGGCTATGGTATTGGGAATTTTAAAGTAGAACAAGGGCAGGGCGATGCCAATGGCTATAAAACCGATGGCAATTATTACTTAGCAAGTGGTCAAAATCTACCCGAAAATGGGGAATGGCATATTGAAGTTGTTAGCGGTGGGGCAACAAATGCGGTGCGTCAAATTGCACGTAAAGCGAATGATAACAAAATCAAAACACGCTTTTTTAATGGCTCAAATTGGTCAGAATGGAAAGATGCAGGCGGCGACGGCGTGCCTATTGGTGCCGTAGTGTCATTTCCTCGCGCAGTAACCAATCCCGTTGGTTTTTTACGTGCTGATGGTTCAACATTCAGCCAACAAACCTTTCCCGATTTATACCGCACTTTGGGCGACAGCAACCAACTTCCTGATTTAACCCGTAGTGATGTGGGGATGACAGCTTATTTTGCCGTGGATAATATCCCTTCTGGGTGGATTGCCTTTGATAGCATTCGCTCAACAGTCACACAGCAAAATTACCCAGAGTTATATCAATATCTTGTTGATAAATATAGCTCTATTTCAAATGTACCACTTGCGGAAGACCGATTTATTAGAAATACAGGGAATGGGTTAAATATCGGTCAGACACAAAGTGACGAGATTAAAAAGCACGTTCACAGAGTGAGAACACACTGGGCTGATTCATCTGATAGTAGTATTTTTTATGACAAAACGAAAACTGTTATAGATTCACGATTACGCACTGCAACTACAACCGATGATAATCTCAGTGATAATGGATTTATGCATCCGCTTTTAGATACCCCGATGGCAACAGGTGGAGATGAAACTCGCCCTAAATCGCTTATTCTCAAACTTTGTATAAAAGCAAAAAACACATTTGATGACGTGCAATTTTGGGTTAAAGCATTCGGTGTTGTTGAAAATGTTGGGGCTTTAGATGCGGGTACACTTGCACAAAATATGCAAGCGTTATCTGCGAGGGTTGACCAAGAAATAGAAGAAAATAAACAATATACTTTACGAGAAATAAACACTGCAAAATCTGATATAAATCAGCAATTTTTGCAGGCGAAAGAGAGTTTATCTCAAATTAGTACATTAAAAACAGTGTGGCAAGGTAATGTAAGTTCTGGGCGTATTGATATTTCAGAAAAGTGTTTTGGTAAAACACTTATTTTGTATCTTCAGTCATCATCAGGCCACAGTCTTGATGATAATAACAATATTGAACTTGTCAGTTTTGAAGTGGGTGCAGAAATTGAAGGTAAAAGAGGCGGCGTATCTTATTGGCAGACTATTCGTAAAGTAACTGCATACAACTCGAGAAATTATGCGGTAAGTCATGTAGAAGTCGATACATTCTCTGTGTCTGTTGATGGAAACGGTACAACAATAAATATTGTAGACCTTTCTGGTTATTTTGTAAAACGTATCGATATCCGATAAAGGAGCGTTAAATGAAAGTCTATTTTTTAAAAGAAAATTTGAATAGTTATCAAATTTTCCCTATTCCGCAAAACTTAAATGATTTTGTGGAAATGGAAGTAGAAAACGAATCAGAGCTTGAGACTAAACAACTTATTAATTTTAAAAGTCAATACATTCTAGTTGATAGACAACCAACAGAATTACACATATGGAATGGAAATAGCTGGGTTATTGATGAGGA
This sequence comes from Haemophilus influenzae, assembly GCF_001457655.1. Taxonomy (NCBI): domain Bacteria; kingdom Pseudomonadati; phylum Pseudomonadota; class Gammaproteobacteria; order Pasteurellales; family Pasteurellaceae; genus Haemophilus; species Haemophilus influenzae. The sequence goes on from NZ_LN831035.1 coordinate 1,050,083, forward strand.
GAAGCAAACTGAAGTTAAGCGTGAACTCATTAAAATACTAGTTGATAGCATTGATGATACAGCAGCTAGTATTAGTGCGAAGTGGACGCGTTTTTCCGAGGAATACAAAGAACGTGAATCTGCAGCTCTGGCATTTAAAGAAGCGAATTTTACTGGCGAAGTAAGCATCTATATATCAAGTTTTGCAACTGTCGCAGGACTTGATAATAAATCAGCAACATTGCTAATTTTAAAACAGGCTGAAGGATTACGAACACTGCAAGAACAACTCGCGGTGCAGCGTATGCGTAAGTATGAGCTCAAGCACGAAGAATTGAGTGAAGAAGAATTACAGCAAATTCATAATGACATTATCAGAAAAATGAAAGCATTAGCAGAGGCGCAACAATGATTGGGACTAAAATCTACTTAGCATTATATAAAGGAAAGAAGTCTGGTAAAAAACCGAAAGACTTATTAGCGCGTTTGAGCGATTGGCTTACAAGAAAATTAACAAAAGGCGCGTATTCACATTGTGAAATTGCAGTAATGAAAGAAACGTTTGTCAGCGGGCATCACTATGAAACAGAAGTGACGTACGAGTGTTATTCGTCTTCAATTCGTGACGGTGGCGTGCGTTGTAAAGAAATTGATGTTTCTGATAGCTTGAAGTGGGATTTAATCCCACTCAACGATGTTACTGAGGAACAAATCAAAGCCTATTTTAGCCGCACTTCTGGCAAAAAATACGACTGGTGGGGCGCGCTAGGAATCGTGCTTGGCATCAAACAAAAACGCTCTAAGTATTTTTGTAGCGAATGGTGTTTTAATGCCCTCAGAAATACTGACCAAGGCTGGCGGTTTAGCCCGAATCAGCTTGCCGTAATGTTCAATAAAAGAAGAATTTAAAGGAGAGTTTACCCTGCACAAAGTTTAATTCAATAAAGAAAAGACGGCGATAACAACGGCACTGGGAATGCTCGTTGTTACCAGCTACGCAGAACGAGCCTGCATATAGCCATACGCCGCCTACCTTGCGCAAGGCGGGCGGATTGTAACAAATCTTTTGATTAGGAGAAATATATGCAGTCAATTAAAGCAATCCGTTGCACATTTTGTAACAAATTATTGGCAAAAGTGGGGATAGTTGGTTATTTAGAAATCAAATGCCCTCGTTGCAAAACCGTTAATACTACACGTTAATTTGATTTGAGTGTCAGAATGCCTTGAGCATCGGAACGCCATAGAATAGAAAGGAAAAACTATGGCAAATCAAAACACCTTTAAACAAGCCCCGTTGCCGTTTATCGGACAAAAACGAATGTTTCTTAAGCATTTTGAAACAGTTTTAAATGAGAATATTAAAGGTAATGGCGAAGGCTGGACGATTATTGATACATTCGGCGGTTCGGGCTTACTCAGCCACACCGCCAAACGGTTAAAACCGAAAGCCCGCATCATTTACAATGATTTTGATGGCTATGCGGAGCGATTGGCACACATTGATGATATTAACCAGTTGCGAGCCGAGCTTTACTCTGTAGTTGGTAACGCTACACCAAAAAATAAACGCATGACGAAGGATTGTAAAGCAGAATGCATCAAAATCATTCAAAACTTCAAAGGGTATAAAGATTTAAATTGCTTAGCGAGTTGGTTATTGTTCAGTGGGCAACAAGTGGCAACGTTTGATGACTTATTCCAACATAATTTCTGGCATTGTATTCGTCAGTCTGATTATCCAAAGGCTGATGGCTATTTGGACGGCGTAGAGATTGTGAAAGAATCATTCCACACGCTTTTGCCTAAGTTTAGCGATGATCCGAAAGCGTTGTTTGTGTTAGATCCGCCTTACCTTTGCACCAAGCAGGAAAGCTACAAACAAGCCACCTATTTTGATTTGATTGATTTCTTGCGACTGGTCAATATTACGCGACCACCGTATGTGTTCTTTAGCTCGACGAAGTCGGAGTTTATTCGCTTTGTGAATTATATGCTGGAAGATAAGGTGGATAATTGGCAGGCGTTTGAAAACGCCAAACGGATTACGGTCAATGCCAAGCTGAACTACCAAGTGGCGTACGAGGACAATTTAGTCTATAAATTTTAGCTATGAAAAAGGCTTCGCGTGATCACGAAGCCTTTGTTTTAGTCTTCTAATTCGGAAAGCAAACAATAAAACGGTGGGGCGAAAGGGGCAAGTGTGGACGTAAATCTGACTACACAATCTTTATGCCCGTCTTCCACAAACCGCACATCTAAAAACGCTGTGTTATACACAAAGGTTTGCCCCCGTCCGTTAGGCAGTGAATATTGCGAACCGTCTACAATAAAACCGTCGTGTTCTTTCACTGCAATAAGGGCTAATTCCATCATCATTTCTTGCTCGGTTCTCATTCTAAAGTTTGTCATTTTGTGGTTTCCTGTGCTTGTTTAAGTTGGTCACAGGATTACTCTCTTCGGCAGGCATAGCAAGTCATCATTGCGGCAAAACGACTGACTGCGGTCGAATTAGACTGGGGAGGTATGGACGGCTAAATAAGTGCAGATATGTAACGCCATTTCACTAAATGAAAAAAGCAAGAAAAGGAAATTATCTTGCTTTTTTAGGAACAGTTATGTTGTGCGGGTTTATCTAAAGTGTAAAATTTAAACGCCCTTTAATGATGATTTAAAGGGCGTTTTTTGTCTAGGTTTAATCTGTGATTTATTTTGCATAATACTAAAACGCTTATGCAAAATAAATCCCAACTTTATGCAAAAAGTTTTGCGAACTTATAAAAATCGGAAAAATAAGCCAATAAACATTGCTGAATTTTTATATCAAGCGGCGTTTCACCATTGGTTTTAAACCAAGAATATTGCTCGGCTGGCAATTTTGTCCCGTTAAATGGGTTATTCAAATATTTGGTACGTACCTCAAATGGACGCTCTGCCGCAAATTTTTCATTGAGTGGTTCTGGCAAGGTTTGAGCCACTTTTTGTAGCATCACATTTTCATCTGTAAAGTCTTCAGGCGCGCCAACATTTGGCATTGAATTTTGATGTTCAAAACCTTTTTCCAGCACTTGGAAAGAAGTGGTTACATGACAAATGGTATTTTTATGTTGAATGGCTTTTACGCGTAATGCAGAAAAATTACGCCCTTCACGCAAGGTTTCCACATCGTAAATAATCGGATATTGGCTGTCTCCTGGGGCAAGAAAATAGGCATGACAAGAATGTAAAATGCGATCTTCTGGCGCCACCTGCATTGCTGCAGATAACGCCTGTGCCACTACTTGCCCGCCAAATACTTGACGAAAACCTAAATCTTGGCTTTCACCACGAAAGATTAAATCATCAATTTTTTCAAGTTTAAGAAGATGAATGAGGTTATTGAGAATATCTGACATATTGCTTTCCTAGAAGATAAGAAAAAGTGCGGTTATTTTAGCGGAGATTTTGGGGAATGCCAAAGTTGGTAACAAAAAGCACGCATTAAAAAATGCGTGCTTTTGCTAGGGAGTTAAATCAAAGGTGTTTAACTCTTCTCTTCACTTCTTCCTGTTTTCCCGCATTAAATGGGCGGGCATCAGGGCTGCCTAGATAGCCACAGACGCGGCGAGTGACAGACACTTTTGTGCTGTCGTGATTGCCACATTTTGGGCAAACAAAACCTTTGCTGGTACATTCAAACTCGCCAGTGAAACCACATTCATAACATTCGTCAATCGGTGTGTTTGTGCCGTAGTAAGGTACGCGATCGTAGCTATAATCCCACACATCTTCCAATGCTTTTAAGTTGTGTTGAATATTTGGATATTCGCCGTAGCAAATAAAACCGCCGCTGGCGAGTGGGGGATATGACATTTCAAAATCCAGTTTGTCGTAAGGATTCACTTTCTTTTCTACATCTAAGTGGTAACTGTTCGTGTAGTAGCCCTTATCCGTGATGCCTTCAATCACGCCAAATTTTTTGGTATCTAGACGGCAGAAGCGGTCGCATAAGTTTTCGCTTGGCGTGGAGTAAAGGCTGAAGGCATAGCCAGTTTCTTTTTGCCAGCGTTTTACTGCCTCGCTAAGGTGGCGAACAATCGCAATGCCTTTTTCGCGTAATTGTTCATCATCAAAAATATGCCCTTTTTTATATAGCGCATTAATGGTTTCATGAATACCGATATAGCCAAGGGAAATAGAGGCGCGTCCATTTTTGAAAATTTGTGCCACATTTTCATCCGCTTTTAACCGCACTCCGCATGCACCTTCCATATAAAGAATGGGAGCAACGCGAGCTTTGGTATTCTCAAGGCGGGCAACACGCGTCATTAATGCTTTTTTCGCAATAGCCAAACGTTCATCTAAAGTGCGGTAGAAATCTTCTTCGTTTTTGGACTCCAACGCGATACGCGGTAAATTCAAACTCACTACGCCAAGATTATTACGCCCATCGTGAATTTCATGACTATTTTCTTCGTATGCACCTAAAAAGCTACGACATCCCATTGGGGCTTTAAAAGAGCCTGTGACTTTGACAACTTGATCGTAATTGAGAATATCTGGATACATACGTTTTGATGCGCATTCTAATGCGAGTTGTTTGATATCGTAATTCGGATCGCCTTTATTTTGGTTCAAACCTTTTTTGATGGTGAAAACAAGTTTTGGAAATACAGGCGTTTTATGATTTTTTCCGAGTCCACGAATCCGATTTTTTAAAATAGCTTGCTGAATTAAGCGGGATTGCCAGCTTGTACCTAAACCAAAACCAAAGGTCACAAATGGTGTTTGCCCATTTGAAGTATGTAGTGTATTAACTTCATATTCTAAGGATTGGAAGGCATCGAAACATTCTTTTTCAATCAATGCTTTGGCATAACCTTCAACATCAGGCACGTTCCATTCTTGGGCATGTTTGAGATGTTTTTCGTAACTGATTTGCACATAAGGGGAAAGCACTTCATCAATACGATTAATGGTTGTGCCGCCGTAAATATGGCTGGCAACTTGGGCGATAATTTGTGCTGTCACTGCCGTTGCGGTGCCGATAGATTTAGGGGGTTCGATTTCCGCATTGCCCATTTTGAAACCACGAGAAAGCATCCCTTCTAAATCAACTAACATACAGTTAAACATTGGAAAGAACGGCGCGTAATCTAAATCGTGATAATGAATTTCACCTTTTTCGTGAGCCTCTACCACATCGCGTGGAAGAATATGGTGCTTGGCATAATGTTTTGCCACAATTCCAGCAAGCAAATCACGTTGCGTTGGAATCACTTTCGCGTCTTTATTGGCGTTTTCATTAAGTAATTCTACGTTGCTTTGTTCAATCAAACCTTCAATTTCTTTTGTTAGCTGGCTACGTTTTTCTCGCGCTAAATCACGATCATGACGATATTCGATATACGCACGAGCAATCTCAGGATAACGACTTGCCATCAATTTATCTTCAACGACTTTTTGAATCTGATTAATATCAATCTCGCCTTGATGACGGGTGAAAATTTCATTCCCTACTTCTTGCCCAATTTGGTGGCAATAAAATTCATCGGAAATATTGACCGCACTTGCGGCTTTTTTAATGGCATTAATGATACGTTGAATCTCAAACTCCGCACGAGAACCATCGCGCTTGATGACCCCAAAGTTACTCATGATATAGCTCCAATATATAGTGTTTTTGAAATGCGGATTGCACTATATATAGATCTAAAAAGATAATCAACACACAATATGTAGTGTTTTAGACCTTTTTGTCGTAAGATAATTTTGTTAAAGATTGATTTTATTAGAAAAATATCACATTAAGTTGTTGAGAGCTTTTCTCAAATATTTTTGATTTTGTGATCAATATCACAATGTTTACTTTTGGGGTTATAGGTTTTGAGAAAAAATAGTCTATGGTAAAATAGATGAGTATTTAACAGAGGTAAAAATGATGACTGATAAGCTAAATTTAAATGTATTAGACGCTGCATTTTATTCGTTAGAGCAAACCGTAGTACAAATTTCAGACAGAAATTGGTTTGATATGCAACCCTCTATTGTACAAGATACCTTAATTGCAGGTGCAATTCAGAAATTTGAATTTGTTTATGAGTTAAGTTTAAAAATGATGAAACGCCAACTTCAACAAGATGCAATTAATACCGATGATATTGGGGCTTATGGATTTAAGGATATTTTGCGAGAAGCATTGAGATTTGGTTTGATTGAAGATATGTCAAAATGGGTTGTTTATCGTGATATGCGTAATATTACATCACATACTTATGATCAGGAAAAAGCCATGGCTGTTTATGCACAAATTGATGATTTTTTAATAGAAAGTTGTTTCCTATTGGAACAATTACGTCAGAGAAATCAATATGACTAGTTTTGCACAGCTTGATATAAAATCTGAAGAATTGGCGATTGTGAAAACTATTTTACAACAATTCGTACCTGATTATACCGTATGGGCTTTCGGTTCTCGTGTAAAGGGAAAAGCAAAAAAATATTCCGATCTTGACCTTGCGATTATCTCTGAGGAGCCTTTAGATTTTTTAGCTCGTGACAGATTAAAGGAAGCTTTTTCTGAATCAGATTTACCGTGGCGCGTAGATCTTCTAGATTGGGCTACAACGAGCGAAGATTTTAGGGAAATTATCCGTAAAGTTTATGTTGTTATTCAGGAAAAAGAAAAAACGGTCGAAAAACCGACCGCTCTTTAGACAAAATATAAATTAAGCCGCCACCATTACCATCGCTGGGCGAATGACTCGACCACTTAAGGTGTAGCCTTTTTGCAATACGACGCTAATTTGATTGGTTTCAAAGCCTTCAGCTGGTTGCATTGAAATGGCTTGATGTAAATCAGGATTAAAGGCTTCACCGACAACTCCCACAGCTTCCACGCCAAAACGCCCAACGGTTGAAACTAATTCTTTTAAGGTTAGTTCTACACCGTCAAATAAGGCTTTTACGCTTTCATCTTCTTTATTTGCTGGAGTGGCAAGCGCACGCTCTAGGTTATCGATAGTATTCAAAATGTCTTTTGAAAATTTTTCCAAAGCGAATTTATGTGCTTTTTCTACGTCTTGTTCAGTACGACGACGAAGATTTTCAATTTCAGCACGAGAGCGAAGTAAAATATCCTGTTCTTTGTTTGCCGCTTCTTCTATTTGAGTTTTTAGCTGCTCTTCAAGCTCTTGCACGCGAGCAATTGCTTCTTCTAAAGGATCAAATTCTTGAGAAGGATCTGCTTGTTGTGCTTCTTCCACAACGACTTCTTCTTGATTTTCTACTTCTGGGATTTCAACTTTTTGTTCTTGTTCTGACATTTTTTTCTCCGTAAAACAAAATTGATTAATCGTAATTGGGCATAGTGTAGCAAAAAACGATATAATGACGAAAATGTTAAATTCAAGTGCGGTCATTTTATGAATCATTTATATCGTTCCTTTAAAACCATTGCTCTTGTAGGTAAGCCTCGCAATGATATTAACTTACAAATGCACAAAAACTTATTTCATTGGTTAATGGAACGTGGTTATCAAGTGTTGGTGGAAAAAGAAGTCGCCATAACACTTGAGTTACCTTTTGAACATCTTGCTACGTTAGAAGAAATAGGCCACCGAGCCCAATTAGCCATTGTGATTGGTGGAGACGGCAATATGCTAGGGCGCGCTCGGGTATTAGCAAAATATGATATTCCATTGATTGGTATTAATCGTGGTAATTTGGGATTTTTAACGGATATTGACCCGAAAAATGCCTATTCCCAGCTTGAAGCTTGTTTAGAACGTGGCGAATTTTTTGTGGAAGAACGTTTTTTATTGGAAGCAAAAATCGAACGAGCAAGTGAAATCGTATCAACCAGCAATGCGGTAAATGAAGCGGTTATTCATCCCGCCAAAATTGCACATATGATTGACTTTCACGTATATATCAATGATAAGTTTGCATTTTCTCAACGTTCTGATGGATTAATTGTTTCTACTCCAACAGGTTCTACGGCTTATTCTCTTTCCGCTGGTGGACCTATTTTGACACCAAACCTTAATGCCATTGCATTAGTGCCAATGTTTCCACATACATTAACTTCTCGCCCTCTTGTTGTTGATGGGGATAGTAAAATATCGATTCGTTTTGCTGAACATAATACCTCTCAATTAGAAGTGGGCTGTGATAGTCAAATTACCTTACCTTTTACCCCAGATGATGTGGTGCATATTCAAAAAAGCGAGCATAAACTCCGATTGCTTCATCTGAAAAATTATAATTATTACAATGTGTTAAGTAGCAAATTAGGTTGGTTAAAATCATTTTGATTATGGTAAAAATTTTCGATTGAAATAGATTTGACAAAATACTGTAAAAAATCCTTTACTGTAAATTAAATCAGTTATATCATATTAAATATACAGTTAAAGGATTTTGCTATGCTTACTCAACTTACTATCAATAATTTTGCGATTGTTCGTCAGCTTGATATTGAATTGGCGAAAGGAATGTCTGTTATAACAGGGGAAACTGGTGCTGGAAAATCTATCGCCATTGATGCTTTAGGTTTATGTTTCGGACAAAGAGTAGAAACCTCAATGGTGCGTGAAGGGCAAGAGCGTGCGGAAATTTGTGCAACTTTCCAACTAGAATCGCAAAATCCTGCTTATCACTGGTTGAGTGAGCAAGAATTACAGGATCCAGATAATCCAACTGAATGTATTTTACGTCGTATAATTAATGCAGACGGACGTTCTAAGGCTTTTATTAATAGTACACCAGTATCCGCTTCTCAATTAAAAGAAATTGCTCAATATCTCGTTCATATTAATGGGCAACACGCTTCTCAATTATTGTTAAAAAATGACTATCAGCTTCAGTTAGTTGATAATTTTGCCGCTCATCCTGAATTACTTGTGAAAATGCGTGAAGATTATCAGACATGGAAAAATCTTCAAAATCAAGTTAAAACCTTTCAACAAAAAGTGGCGGAAAATGAAGCACGTAAACAACTTTTACAGTATCAAGTGGATGAGTTAGATGAATTTAACCTTCGACCAAATGAATATTTGGAATTAGAAGATGAACAACGTCGTTTATCTAGCAGCGAACAGCTAACCCAACTTTCTCAATCGGCCCTGCAAATTTTAAGTGAAAATGACACCGTAAATATCGATAGTTTGCTTTATCGTGCGACACAATATATTGATGAATTAGCTGAACTTGATCCGCAATATGCTGAAGTGCAAAATATGTTGAATGATGCGTTGATTCAAGTGCAAGAAGCAACCAGTGAAGTGCAAAATTTATCAAGTAATATCGAGCAGGATCCTCAACTTTTACAGGAAATCGAACAGCGAATTAGTCAGGCTTTACAACTTGCTCGTAAACATCAAGTTAAACCTGAAGATCTTGTAGAACAGCACAAAAAATTAAAAGCGGAATTAACCGCACTTTTGGATTTTTCTGAAAGTGAAGAGATGTTGATTGAGCAAGAAAAACGAGCATTTGAACAAATGCAAGCAACGGCTACAGCATTAACAGCAAGTCGTCAGCAATCTGCAACCCGCTTAGCGCAAAATGTCACACAGTCGATAAAACAACTTGCAATGGAAAACGCTGAATTTTATGTAGAGTTGAATACGGATTTAGATAAAGTGAGTGCAAATGGTGCGGATAATGTGATTTTCACTTTGCGTAGTAATTTAGGACAACAACCGCAGCCATTAGCTAAAATTGCCTCTGGTGGTGAGCTTTCTCGTATTTCTTTAGCGATTCAAGTTTTAACTTCTGATCAATCGGCTATTCCAACGTTAATTTTCGATGAAGTGGACGTGGGCATTAGCGGAAAAACAGCAAGCGTTGTCGGAAAACTTTTACGTCAATTAAGTGAACGCTGCCAAGTATTATGCGTAACGCACTTGCCACAGGTTGCTTGTCATGGCCATCATCAGTTTAATGTGGAAAAATTTACTGTGGATAATAAAACTGAAACAAAAATGACCGCACTTTCACAAGCTGAACGTGTACCAGCCTTGGCAAGACTCTTGGGCGGAAGTGAAATCACAGAATTAGCTCTAGCCAATGCACAGGAAATGTTAGATTTGGTTCATTAAAAATAGGATTGAATATTTAGTTTTTGCGAGGTTTCAAGAAGATTTGTGATGAAGGCTATTTTTGAAACGTCCACAAGCCATATTTTAGGATACAAATAACCTATCCCAAAATGCTTGAATAAATGACCGCTCTTTAACAAATTCACTGTCTTCCACAACGGTAGATTTACCCAACAAATTCAAATGATGAATAGTATTGCGTAAATCGACATAACTTTGTTTTAAAGCGTCGCAGTCTGTTTGACTAATAATTTTAGCCTCTGCCATATCATCGAAAATACGAACATTGTCTGACCATTTTGTCAGTTGTGGGTTTTGTGGGGCATTAGCAAGCATTAAATATTGAGCGATAAATTCAATATCAGTGATACCACCGCGATCTGTTTTAAGATTAAATTCATTATCTTTTGAATGAGACAAATGCGTGAACATTTTTTCTCGCATCTCAACAACATCTTGTTTTAATTGTTCAATATCTCGTGATGCAGAAAGCACTTGTTGGCGGATATGCTCAAATTTAGCTTTAAGAGATGATTCGCCAAATACTGGACGAGCGCGCACAAGTGCTTGTTTTTCCCATGTCCAAGCGTCATTCAATTGATAATGGGAAAATGCAGAAAGAGAGCAGCCAATTAAGCCAGCATTGCCAGAAGGGCGAAGGCGCATATCAGCCTCATAAAGTACGCCAGCGGAAGTATTTATGCTGAAAATACTCACAATCTTTTGTGCCAAGCGTAGGTAAAATTGATTGCTATCAATCACTTTTTTGCCCCCTGTTGTTTGACTTTCTACGGCATCGTACAAAAATACGAGGTCTAAATCGGATTTGTAACCGAGTTCAATACCACCCAGTTTTCCATAACCAATAACTAGAAATCTTTTTTCATCATTTTGTAAATGTTCAGGCACGCCAAATCTAGAGGAAACTTGTTTCCAAGCTAGATTCACAACCACTTCAATAATTGCTTCAGCAAGATAGGTTAAATGATCGCTTACCTTCATTACCGGTAATGCCCCCAAAATATCTGCCGCTGCTACTTTTAATAGGGTTGCTTGTTTAAATTGACGTAAAGCATCAATAAGCTGTTCTTCATCATCAGGTGGTAAACGAAGCAAATATTGGTGTAATTCTGCAGGATATTGGGTAAATGGCAATGGATGGCGTAGTGCTTCTGTATTAAGTAATTCATCTAATAAGATAGGGTGGCGGGCCAGCTGCTCTGAAATAAGTTGAGACTGCGCACAAAGTTCAATAACTTGCTGAAGTGCGTGATGATTTTCCAACAGTAGTTCTAAATAAGTCGTTCTGCTCGAAATTTTCTCAATAATATTTAGAATGCGGGGAAGCAAAGTGCGGTAATTTTCTTGAGCAAAAATAAGAGTAAATATCGCTGGCATTAAATGACTTAATACATCACGCCCACGTGAACCTATAATTCTGTGATTTAGGTTATTTTTGAATTGAACAAGTTGTTCTAAAATTTCATTAATATGATTTTCCGATACACTACTATCTAATAATGTTTGTTCAATATCCTCAAAATCTGATTCTAAAAAATCTTGCCATTGGCTATCCGTTGGCGAGGGTTCATTTTGTTCATTACCGATTAATTGAGTAAATACAGCCCGCACTTTTTCTTGTTTTTGTTGCAAAGTGCGGTAAAAATCGTCCCAATTTTCTATTGGATAATATTTTTCAATGGTTTGATTATTTTTATTTAAACAAGTAAATTTTTTACAGGCTTCTACTAAACGAATTTGATCTATTTCATCGGTTGGTAGTGTTTGAGTTTGTTGATCGTTAATAGCTTGTAGAATGTTTTCTACGCGACGTAAAAAAATATAACTTTCATGTAAATCGTGGAATTGTTGTTCGGTAATTAATCCTAGTTTGGTAATTTCAGGCAAGATCTTTAAGAGTGAATGTTGTTGCAGACTGATTTCTCGCCCGCCTCGAATGAGTTGAAAAACTTGCACGATAAATTCGACTTCACGAATTCCACCTGCCCCCAATTTAATATTATCTTTCAAACTACGACGGCGTACTTCTCGCTCAATTTTGCCTTTCATTTCTCGTAAAGATTGAATCACACTAAAGTCAATATAGCGACGATACACAAAGGGGCGTAACATTTTTTGCAATTTAGGTACGTTGGGATCCTTTGTTTGTGCGTCCAATACTCGCCCTTTAATCATCGCATAGCGTTCCCAATCTCGACCTTGATCTTGATAATATTGTTCCATTGCCGCAAAGCTGAGAACAAGCGCACCACTGTCGCCAAATGGGCGCAAGCGCATATCGGTTCGATATACAAAACCCTCAGCGGTAAATTCATCTAAGGCAGAAATAAGGCGTTGCCCTAAACGCGTAAAAAATTTTCCATTATCCACAGGACGTCGAGCATTAGTATTATTAATGCAAGTTTCCCCTTGTGACGGATAAGTGAAAATTAAATCAATATCCGAGGAAAAATTGAGTTCAAAGCCGCCTAATTTCCCCATGCCTAGAATATAAAGCTGTTGCGGGTTGCCTTGTTCATCCATTGGCGTACCCATTTCCGCACAGGCTTGATGATAAAGCCAACCGCGAGCAGCGATAATTAAACTTTCTGCAAGTTGTGAAAGCTGAACAAAAATTTCTTCTACAGTGGCAAGATTCAAACTTTGGCAAAAACTTAATTTTGCCATTTCAATGTTACGGAATTGGCGTAATGTTTGATAGAGTGCGGTTTCGTCATGTATATGGGCTAATTCTCTATTCAAACGTTCAGTATAGGCAGAGCAATCTGCAAAACTGGGGGATTTTTCCCACCATTGTTTCCCTAAGTGCGGGTATTTTTGCAAGACTTTTTCCACAAAGCCAGACATTGCCATAGCATAGCCTAATTGGTAAATAGGCAGTTCAGGGTGGTTTGAATTTTTTTGAATGGCGTCGTGAATTTTTTCTGGGGAAAGTTCTGGAAAAGATTGGTACAGAATTGTGCCAAGAGATTGTAATTTTTGTTCAATGAGGGCAGAAAGTGCGGTCATTTTTTCTAACCTTTTTGATAGGAATCTAAGTGACGTAATACGGTTTCTTTCGCTTGTTGAGGTTGCAAACTATCCAGCCATTGTATTGGTGTTTTCCAGCCGCGCAGCCAAGTGAGCTGGCGTTTAGCTAGCTGGCGAGTTGCACAAATACCACGGAAAATCATTTCTTCGTGATCGTAATCGCCTTGTAAATATTCCCACATTTGACGATAGCCTATACAGCGAATCGACGGTAGATTAATATTTAAATCGCCACGCGCATAAAGTTTTTCCACTTCAGCTTGAAAGCCCAGTTCAATCATTTTATGAAAGCGTTGTTCGATGCGTTCGTGCAAAATATGACGATCTTGCGGCGCAATTGCAAATTGCACAAAATCATAAGGCAAGGCTTCGCCTTTTTCTTCTGTTAGCTCAGTGAGTGATTTTCCCGTGATATAAAAAACCTCTAAAGCACGATTGATTCGTTGAGAATCACTTGGATTAATTCGGGCGGCAGAAATAGGATCGATTTTGGCGAGTTCTGTATGCAATGCTGCCCAACCTTGTTGAGCTGCTTTTTGTTCAAGCTCGGCGCGAATATTTTCATCAGCAGATGGCAAGGGAGAAAGCCCTTCGATTAAGGCTTTGTAATACAACATCGTGCCGCCCACTAGTAACGGAATTTTGCCTTGTGCGGTAATATCCGCCATTTCGCGTAGCGCATCATCGCGGAAATTCATTGCGGAATAGCTTTCTGATGGATCTAAAATATCAATTAAACGGTGAGGCGCAAGGGCAAGTTCTTCTTTTGATGGTTTCGCTGTGCCAATATCCATTCCCTTATAAATAAGAGCTGAATCCACACTAATCACTTCGACTGGAAGTTGGCTTCGTAGTTGAATGGCTAAATCCGTTTTGCCTGAGGCCGTAGGGCCCATTAAAAAAATTGCGGTTGGTTTCATGAAGAATCTAAATTTCGTCTAATAAAGGCTGCCAATTAACAGGTTTGAGTAATTGGGTGAATGCTGTGCGATTTGTTTGCGTGAGTAAACGTTCCGTCTCGCTCAATAAATTGAGTGCATCCGCTAAAGCGTTAAAGGTTTTGCATTCTAATTGTGCGCAAAGTGCGGTTAAAAATGATGATGAATTTTCATCTCTAGTCAGCATTTCCATCACGCATTTTTGTAGATTTTGTGTGCGTAATGCACTTGGCACTTTATTTAAGGTTAAGCGTAATTGTGCTTGATTTTCGATAAATTCAAAGCCAATTTTTTTGAAGTCATCTGAATATTGTTGCCATGCTTGAAATTGTGATTCGGTTAATCGGAACACGATTGGAATCAACAATGGTTGTTGTTCAATCTGTATTTGTTTTAACGCTAGTTGCCATCGCAAGCGTTGTAATTTTTCCAATGAAAGCAAAAAGAAATCTTGGTTCTGTTGTAATAACAACGCACGATTTTCAATAAGTGAAAGGGCTCGTAGATGTGATGAACACTCAATTATTTCAGTTGAGATGATTTTAGCTGTATCTGAAATATTTTGTTGTGCTGTATTCGATATATCCTTTTGCGCTGTAGGCGGTAACGTGCGTAACAATTCAGCATATAAACGTTGCTCAGTTTTACTCGGTGCATCAGAACGGTAATCTCGATAACCAGTACTTACATGATTTGGAAACACTGGTGTGTTAGAAAAGTGCGGTTGATTTTGCTGTGGTTTTTCATGATATTGTGGCGCAAAGCTATTTTGCCCCGCAGCTGCACGATTAGGACGAATGCTGTAATTCGGTTGGGGCTCACGCACCGTATTTTCTTCGTGATTTTCTACCGCACTTTGTTCAGTATGCCAATTAAGCTGTTCTTGATTGTTTAGTGCATGGCTGATGCCTTCGTAAATAAAATCATGAATCAGACGTTGTTGATGAAAGCGTACTTCATGTTTGGTTGGATGAACATTGACATCTACATCGTGCGGGTTTAAATCAATAAACAACACAAACGCAGGATAAGCATCGGTTGGTAAATATTGAGCATAGGCTTGTCGAATAGCATGGCTGATCACTTTATCTCTCACCATTCGACCATTAATATAGCAATAACTTAAATCATTTTGAGTTCGGCTAAAATTTGGTGTAGCTACCCAGCCAGATAAGTGTAAATCATCGTGTTTCCAATCAATTCGTAAGGCATTTTTGACAAAATCATCCCCACAAATAGCAGCGACTCGTTTTAGTTGCTGATTGAGCTGTTCAGCAGGACGATATTGACGGATAATTTTTCCATTATGCGTTAATGTAAATGCTGTGTTGAATTTCGTTAAAGCAATACGACGAATGACTTCATCAATATGCGCAAATTCTGTTTTATCTGTGCGCAAAAATTTTCGGCGGGCTGGCGTGTTGAAAAAAAGATTGGCAACTTCAACTGTTGTGCCGACAGGATGTGATGCGGGTTTGATTGTGGTTTCCATATCACGACCTTGCGCATAAACTTGCCACGCTTCAGTTTGTTCTTCGGTACGAGAAGTAAGGGTTAGGCGTGATACGGAACTGATACTAGCTAATGCCTCGCCACGAAAACCTAAACTTAAAATCGCTTCGAGATCATCAAGATCGGCTATTTTACTCGTGGCATGTCGTGCCAAAGCGAGGCTTAATTCTTCTTTTGGAATACCACAGCCATTGTCACGAATGCGGATTAAATTTGCCCCACCATTTTCGATATCAATTTGGATTTTATTTGCACCTGCATCAAGGCTATTTTCCACTAATTCTTTTACCACTGATGCAGGGCGTTCTACCACTTCTCCAGCAGCAATTTGGTTAGCAAGTTGTGGGGAAAGAATTTTAATAGGCATTTATTTTTCTCTTAATTTTATTTTTTGTCCTGTAATAACTTTGCCATTTTTTAAATGTGGATTTAGGCTCAATAGTATATTTACTGGAATGTTATATTCCCTCGAAATAGCATAAAGTGTTTGGTTTTTTGTTACTTTATGATAGAGCGGAATTATATTTTTTTGATTATTAGTTTGTGTATTTTTCTCTTTTTTTAAATCTTTATTGGTATTATTTACTAAGCTATTTTGTTTTTTATGAAAATCATTTTCTTTAATTGTTAATGATTTATTTTTTATCTCGACATTATCAGGGATTTTAATACTTTCATTTAGCCAAAGTGTTTTTCTCTTTAATTGATTTAATTTAATAATATCAGAGACTTTTACGTGATATTTATTTGATAAGCTACCTAAACTTTCTCCTTTTTTTACAATATGGCGAATGCCACTGTCTTTAATATTATCTTCATTTATATTTTGTTCTGAAGTGCGGTTATTTTTCCCTGATTTTTTTATATCGTTTTGTTTGATGTTTTGCACTAAATTGTCTTTAACTAAAGTGTTGGTTTTACCGCTATGGAATGCAACTAAGCCTTCATAAATCATATAAGCAATGCGGCGACGATAAGTTTGGGAATTAAGTTTTTTTTCTTCTTCTGAATTGGAAAGAAATCCAGTTTCTACCAACACAGAAGGAATATCTGGCGAACGTAGAACACCCAGACTTGCATGTTGTGGCGTACTGCGACTTAATGTTGTTACTTTAGCAAAATGGTGCAAAATATGTTCGCCTAACACATAGCCTGTACGTTGGCTATGTCCGAATTGCAGATCAAGTACAGTCTGGTCAAGATATTTGTCATTATTGTGTGAAAGCACCTTTCCCGCTCCACCAAGTAATTCCGAGCGTTTTTCATCGTCTTCTAACCATTGACCCATTTCATCATTGGCTCGACGGTTTGACAATACCCAAACAGAAGCCCCGCGACGATCAGGTGATTTAGATGAATCGGCATGAATGGAAATAAGATAATTCGCTTTAAATTTACGTGCGATTTCTGAACGTTCTGGCACGGAAATATAATAATCACTTTTACGCGTTAATACACCACGAAAATGTGGATCTTTATCTAATAAGGCTTTTAATTCTTTTGCAATTGAAAGGGTAACATTTTTTTCATAAATACCTAAATTTCGGCCGATTGCACCAGGATCTTTTCCTCCGTGACCAGGGTCAATTGCAATCGTAATAGGAGCTGCAAAAATAGAAAAGCTAAATGTCGAGAAAAAAAGAAAAAATAAAATTTTAGTTTTCATAAATAAGTTAATTAGAAAATGCGCTTATAATATTTTTACCCAAATTTGTTTGTGCGATTAATTCAATATTTCGTGCATCATCGTAATAATCAATATTCACTAAAATATCAGCTTCTGGCAATATGCCTTGACCTTTTTCTGACCATTCAATTAAGCAGATGCTATCTGTATTAAAATAATCTCTAATGCCCATAAATTCGAGCTCTTCAGGATCTGCTAGACGATATAAATCAAAATGATAAATCATTTTGCCTGCAATATTGTATTCTTCAACCAGCGTATAAGTTGGGCTTTTTACATTACCTTGATGACCGATGCCTTGCAACATTCCGCGCGTTAGCGTTGTTTTTCCTGCCCCAAGATCACCGTTAAGATAAACCATAATTGCTTTTTCGGTATGCAATTTTAAAAGAATTTCTGCGAATTTTTTGCCGAAGCGAAGCATAGAAAATTCATCAGGGATATATTGAGTTAAGCTTTCCATAACGGGTCATGAATGAAGAAAAATGTGGGCTGATTCTACCGCACTTTTGAGGTTCATAAAAGTGCGGTGAAATTTCTAGGGATTTAATTTTATCATTTTGTGGTCAGCAAATTGCTTGACCAGCTCTGTTATGATTTGACTATTTGGTAAAACTAAATCCGATGCGATTTCAAACAACGGCACAATGACAAACTCACGGTTATGCATATCATAATGGGGAATTATTAAGCGTTCGTTTTGAATAATTTCATTGCCGTAGAGCAAAATATCTAAATCTAACGTGCGTTCGCCCCAGCGACGTAAACGCACTCGACCTTGCTCGTTTTCAATACGTTGTAATTCATCTAATAGCTTGAGCGGACTAAGTTCGGTTTCAATTTTTGCAACGGCATTCACATAATCGGGTTGATCTTGTGGGCCGAGCGGTTTGCTTTTATAAAAAGAGCTCGTCGTTACTAAATGCGTGTTTGGTAACTGACTTATCGCTTTAAGCGCAGCATGTAATTGTTCTACTGGTGTGTTTAAATTGCTACCTAGAGCAATATATGCAGTAATCATATCTCCCCTTACTCTGCTGAACGTGTTATTTTACGACGGCGTGGACGGTAGTATTTTTTCTTTGGTTTAGGATGTAAGCGTTGTTGCTCGTGTATCAACTGTTCGCGCTGTTCACCATTACTAAATTGATATTCGTGCCACCATTTGGCTAATTCAATGGTTTCGCCACCTTCAATTTCTGCACGCATAGCCAGTAAATCAAAGCCAGCACGGAATTTTGGATGTTCCATGGTACGCATTGGTGCTGAGCCAGTACGTTTTAATAATTGCAATTGTAAGAACCAAATGTCACGAATGACCGCAGTATGACGACGTGGTGCAGCCAAAGCACGGCAGAATAAGTCTAAAACTTCATTGCCTGCTAAAGCATAAGCATCATGATTATTTAAACCACCTTCATTTTTTAAAATTTCCACTTTTTCGCACAATGGATACCAGAAAAATGCTGCAAATAAGAATGCAGGATTAATACGAAGTTTATCCGCAACACGTTCATCTGTCGAACTAAGGGCGGTAACGATCATACGTTCTGCAAAGCTATCTTCTTTCTCTGTAAAATATGCGCTTAATGCAGGGAAAAGTTGTTCAAATAAACTATATTGGCGTAATAACCGATAGGTTTTTACCCCTTGTCCTGCCTGCAATAATTTTAAACTTTCGTCAAATAAGCGAGCTGGTGGAATATTTTTTAATAAAGGTGCAAGTTCACGAATTGGCTGTTCACTTGGTTTTTCAAGGAACATATCAAGTTTTGCCATAAAACGAATTGAGCGTAGCATGCGCACAGGATCTTCTTGATAACGTGTAACAGGATCGCCAATTAAGCGTAGCTTGCCTGCTTTGAGATCCTTAATGCCCTCGAAATAATCTCGTAACGTATTATCTTGCGGATTGTAATACAGTGCATTGACCGTAAAATCACGGCGTGCTGCATCTTGTTCGATCGTACCGTAAACATTATCGCGCAGTAACATGCCTTCATTGCTCTGTTTCGCTTGATTTTCATTGCGAGCATCACTGTGATTAGCACGGAAAGTGGCGACTTCAATAATATCTCGACCAAACATAATATGTGCTAAGCGGAAACGGCGACCCACTAAACGACATTGGCGTTGAAAAATGTTTTGGATTTGCTCTGGGCGAGCATTTGTTGCAACATCAAAATCTTTTGGTTTTTTACCGAGCAATAAATCACGGATACATCCACCGACGATATAAGCCTCGAAACCTTGACGTTGCAGTTTTTCCACTACATTGAGAGCATTACGGCTAAAATCACTCGGAGAAATATCAAATTGAGCCGCTTTAATCACATTTTTATCATAGCGACGTGTTTGTTCCGATTTTTTTGCTCGCGCTTTTGGCATTTGGCTATTAGAACGCTCAACTCGTTTAGAATGAGCACTTGTTTTGGCAACCTCTTTTGATTTTTTTGTCTTCTTGCCAAACAAATTTTTGATATAAGTAAGAATAATTTACTCCGTTTTGTTGTTGGAAATAAATGACTTGGCTCTTTTCTTGTAAAGAAAAAGGCAAGTGGATTTTCCTGCATTTTTAAATGCAAAAAAGTGCGGCTAATTTTAACCGCACTTTTGTATTTTTCAATAGAATGAATTAACCAGCGACTTGTTTTTCGCGGATTTCAGCTAAAGTTTTGCAATCAATGCAAAGATCTGCTGTTGGGCGCGCTTCTAAACGGCGAATGCCGATTTCTTCACCACAACAATCGCAGTAACCAAAATCATCGGTATCAAGTTTCTTCAAGGTTGCTTCGATTTTTTTCATTAGTTTACGTTCGCGATCTCGATTACGTAATTCTAGACTAAATTCCTCTTCTTGAGTTGCTCGGTCTGCAGGATCGGGGAAATTGGTTACTTCATCCTGCATATGTGCAACGGTGCGAGAAGCTTCTTCCACGATTTGCTCGTGCCAAGCATTAAGAATTTTTCTGAAATGAAGAATTTGCTCTTCATTCATATATTCTTCATCTTTTTTCATTTGATAAGGCTTAACGCCTGCTAAATCTAGCAAGCTCAATGATGCTTTTGACATCTCTCACTCCTAATACATACAGAATTAAGCGTGGACTTCACGACTTCCTGTCTTGTTATTTTAGTTTGTTCCTGACTGCTATTTTAGGAACCCAATTTTTGCGGGCGGTATAAATATCAGAAGTTGTTTGTTTTAGCAAGTAAATTTTCCTGAAAAATTTATTTTTACGATATGGATCGCAAAATTTGAAGCAACCGTTTGCATATTTAAATAAAACTAGCCTAGTCTTAGAGAGACTGGAATTAATTTTTTATAAAAATGAAATTAAACTTAATAACTTTAGCTGTCTTGTTAATTGTCGCGGATTTAACGTTGTTATTTCTACCGCAACCGTTGCTATTGCCTTGGCAAGTTGCTCTCGTTATTGCGCTTGTTTTGATTTTTCTTTTTATTTTCTTGCGTAGAAATTTCTTAGTTAGCCTTGCTTTTTTTGTTGCCTCTCTTGGCTATTTTCATTATTCGGCTTTGAGTTTATCACAACAAGCTCAAAATATTACCGCTCAAAATCAAGTGGTAACTTTTAAGATTCAAGAAATTTTGCACCAACAGGATTATCAAACGCTTATCGCCACAGCAACATTGGAGAATAATTTGCAAGAACAACGAATTTTCTTAAATTGGAAAGCGAAAGAGGTGCCTCAATTATCGGAAATTTGGCAAGCTGAAATTTCTTTACGTCCCCTTTCTGCGCGATTAAATTTTGGTGGGTTTGATCGGCAACAATGGTATTTTTCAAAAGGAATTACGGCTGTTGGAACGGTAAAAAGTGCGGTGAAAATTGCGGATGTTTCATCATTGCGTGCAGAAAAATTGCAACAAGTGAAAAAACAAACAGAAGGGTTGTCCTTACAAGGTTTATTGATTGCCTTAGCTTTTGGCGAACGGGCTTGGTTAGATAAAACCACTTGGTCAATTTACCAACAAACCAATACTGCGCATCTTATTGCTATTTCTGGCTTACATATTGGGTTGGCTATGGGAATTGGATTTTGCTTGGCGCGTGTTGTGCAAGTCTTTTGCCCCACCCGTTTTATTCATCCTTATTTTCCTTTAGTTTTTGGTGTTTTATTTGCTTTAATTTATGCGTATTTGGCTGGTTTTAGTGTGCCAACTTTTCGTGCCATTTCAGCACTTGTTTTCGTTTTATTTATTCAAATAATGAGGCGACATTATTCGCCCATTCAGCTTTTTACGTTGGTTGTCGGATTCTTGCTTTTCTGCGATCCATTAATGCCGCTTTCGGTCAGTTTTTGGCTTTCTTGTGGAGCGGTTGGGTGTTTGCTCCTCTGGTATCGTTATGTGCCTTTTTCACTTTTTCAATGGAAAAATCGCCCTTTTGCTCCAAAAGTGCGGTGGATTTTTAGTTTATTTCATTTGCAATTTGGGTTATTGCTCTTTTTTACGCCTTTGCAACTTTTTCTATTTAATGGCTTATCGTTAAGTGGATTTTTAGCCAATCTTATGGCGGTTCCAATTTATAGTTTTTTGCTTGTGCCATTAATTTTATTTGCCGTTTTTACTAACGGCACAATGTTTTCTTGGCAACTAGCAAACAAGTTAGCCGAAGGAATTACTGGGTTAATTTCTGTTTTTCAAGGGAATTGGTTTAATGTTTCATTTAATTTAGCATTGGTTTTAACCGCACTTTGTGCAGGAATTTTTATGTTAATTATTTGGAGTATTTATCGAGAACCAGAGGTTTCATCATCAACTTGGAAAATTAAACGACCAAGATTTTTTACATTGAATCTCAGTAAACCTTTGCTAAAAACTGATCGAATCAACGTTTTGCGATGTTCTTTCGGCATTATTCTTATGTGTTTTATGATTTTGTTGTTTAAACAATTGAGCAAGCCAACTTGGCAGGTAGATACTTTAGATGTGGGGCAGGGCTTGGCAACGCTGATTGTGAAAAATGGCAAAGGGATTCTTTATGATACGGGTTCTTCTTGGCGAGGTGGAAGTATGGCTGAGTTGGAAATTTTGCCTTATTTACAAAGAGAAGGGATTGTTTTGGAAAAATTGATTTTAAGCCACGACGATAACGATCACGCAGGTGGTGCTTCGACAATTTTAAAGGCGTATCCCAATGTGGAATTGATTACCCCTTCACGGAAAAACTATGGGGAAAATTACCGCACTTTTTGTACTGCTGGGCGTGATTGGCATTGGCAAGGGTTGCATTTTCAAATACTTTCTCCTCACAACGTTGCGACACGAGCTGATAATCCCCATTCTTGTGTGATTTTAGTCGATGATGGAAAGAATAGCGTTTTGCTAACTGGCGATGCTGAAGCAAAAAATGAGCAAATTTTTGCCCGCACTTTAGGCAAAATCGATGTGTTGCAAGTGGGGCATCATGGGAGTAAAACATCGACAAGTGAATACTTGCTTTCTCAGGTTAGACCAGATGTAGCGATTATTTCTAGTGGGCGTTGGAATCCGTGGAAATTCCCTCATTATTCGGTTATGGAAAGGCTTCATCGCTATAAAAGTGCGGTAGAAAATACCGCTGTTTCGGGGCAAGTGCGGGTAAATTTTTTTCAAGACCGATTAGAAATCCAGCAAGCTCGCACAAAATTTTCCCCTTGGTATGCGCGTGTAATTGGATTATCAAAGGAATAAAAGGTACAATGCGTGCAATTTTTACTATTAGATAGCGATTATGCAAGAGCAAAAATTACAAGAAAATGATTTTTCAACCTTACAAACGTTTAAGCGTTTGTGGCCAATGATTAAACCTTTTAAAGCGGGGCTTATTGTTTCTGGCGTCGCGTTAGTTTTTAATGCATTGGCTGACTCAGGCTTGATTTATTTGTTAAAACCGTTGTTGGACGATGGTTTTGGTAAGGCAAACCATTCATTTTTGAAAATGATGGCTTTTGTCGTCGTTGGGATGATTATTTTACGCGGCATTACCAACTTTATTTCTAATTATTGCTTGGCGTGGGTATCAGGCAAAGTTGTCATGACAATGCGTCGCCGCTTGTTTAAACATTTAATGTTTATGCCAGTGAGTTTCTTTGATCAAAATTCAACAGGGCGTTTACTTTCTCGGATTACTTATGATTCCCAAATGATTGCAAGTTCTTCTTCAGGATCTTTGATTACAATTGTGCGAGAAGGAGCATATATTATTTCGCTATTGGCAGTGATGTTTTATACCAGTTGGGAATTAACAATTGTGCTTTTTATTATAGGTCCAATCATTGCTGTTTTAATTCGTTTGGTATCAAAAATTTTTCGTAGATTAAGTAAGAACTTACAAGATTCAATGGGTGAACTTACGTCTGCTACAGAACAGATGTTAAAAGGTCATAAAGTTGTGCTTTCTTTCGGAGGGCAACATGTGGAAGAAGTACATTTTAATCATGTTAGTAATGATATGCGTCGAAAAAGCATGAAAATGGTGACAGCAAATTCCATTTCTGATCCTGTGGTGCAAGTTATTGCATCTCTCGCATTAGCTACGGTGCTCTATTTAGCTACCACTCCATTGATTGCAGAAGATAATTTGAGTGCAGGCTCATTTACAGTGGTATTTTCTTCAATGTTAGCTATGATGCGTCCGTTAAAATCATTAACTGCGGTGAATGCACAATTTCAAAGTGGAATGGCAGCATGTCAAACGCTATTTGCCATTTTAGATTTAGAGCCAGAAAAAGATAACGGGGCTTATAAAGCAGAACCTGCGAAAGGCGAGTTAGAATTTAAAAATGTGAGTTTTGCATATCAAGGAAAAGATGAACTTGCATTAAATAATATTTCTTTTAGCGTTCCAGCTGGAAAAACCGTAGCTCTAGTGGGACGTTCTGGATCGGGCAAATCAACCATTGCTAATTTAGTGACACGTTTTTACGATATTGAGCAAGGCGAGATTTTACTTGATGGCGTAAATATCCAAGATTATCGTTTATCTAATTTACGTGAAAACTGCGCTGTGGTTTCTCAACAAGTCCATTTATTTAACGATACTATTGCGAATAATATTGCTTATGCAGCACAAGATAAGTATTCTCGCGAAGAAATTATCGCTGCAGCAAAAGCGGCTTATGCTTTAGAGTTTATCGAAAAATTACCGCAAGGTTTTGATACGGTAATTGGCGAAAATGGCGCTAGCCTATCAGGTGGGCAACGTCAGCGTTTAGCGATTGCTCGTGCTTTATTGCGTAATTCGCCAGTATTAATTTTAGATGAAGCTACATCTGCACTAGATACGGAATCAGAACGAGCAATCCAATCTGCATTAGAGGAATTAAAGAAAGATCGCACGGTTATTGTGATTGCCCATCGATTATCTACTATTGAAAATGCGGATGAAATTCTTGTGATTGATCACGGAGAAATTCGTGAGCGTGGCAACCATAAAACATTGCTTGAACAAAATGGTGCCTATAAACAGTTGCATAGTATGCAGTTTACTGGCTAATTTATTGATTATCGAAAACGCGAGTTGAAAAACTCGCGTTATTTTATCCGCACTTATTAGAAAGGATTTTCTATGCCCTTCTGGTATTCCAACTCCAAACTTATTTGGCTCTTATCGCCTTTTTCTTTATTGTTTTGGTTGATTAGCCAACTTCGTCGCGCCTTATTCTCTTTGGGGCTGAAGTCTTCTTATCGCGCACCAAAACCAGTGATAATTGTGGGAAATTTGTCTGTGGGTGGAAATGGCAAAACGCCTGTGGTTGTTTGGCTTGTGGAAGAATTAAAAAAACGAGGTTTGCGCGTAGGTGTGATTTCTCGTGGTTATGGAAGCAAATCTAAAACGTATCCGTTATGCGTTACTGAAAATACGCATCCGATTGAAGGTGGTGATGAACCTGTATTGATTGCTAAACGCACTAATGCTCCAGTCGTGATTTCCCCGAATCGCCAACAAGCGATTGAATTACTCTTAAGCCAAGCAGAGTGCGATATTATTATTTCTGATGATGGTTTACAGCATTATCAATTACAGCGTGATTTGGAAATTGTAGTAATGGACGCTGAACGCGCATTGGGAAATGGTTTTGTATTGCCAGCAGGTCCATTGCGAGAATTACCAAGTCGATTAAAATCCGTAGATTTTGTGATCACTAATGGTGGAAAAAATCAGTATTCAGATGCAGTTATGCGTCTTGTGCCTCATTTCGCGATTAATTTAAAAACCAATGAAAAACGCCAATTAAATGAATTTCAATCAGGTGTTGCCATAGCAGGGATTGGCAATCCACAGCGTTTTTTCACTATGCTAGAAAAGTTAGGGATTCAGTTACAGCAAACTCGAGCATTTCAAGATCATCAACATTTTGAAGCCTCTCAATTAGAAAAACTTGCTGAAAATCAACCGCTCTTTATGACGGAAAAAGATGCCGTAAAATGCCAATCTTTTGCTAAAGATAATTGGTGGTATGTCCCTGTGGATGCAGAAATTATTGAGGCTGAAAAACAACGTGAAAATTTACCGCACTTTTGGAGCAAAATAGACAAACTTGTGGCGCAATATAGAAATGGCTGAAAAGATTAATCCCAAGTTGTTTTGATTGCTTGCCGATAAAGCTGAAATATTAAAGAATAAGGAATAAACTATGTCATTTACCGTGATTATCCCCGCTCGTTTTGCATCAAGTCGTTTGCCTGGAAAACCTCTTGCTGATATTGTGGGTAAGCCAATGATTCAACATGTATTTGAGAAAGCATTGCAGTCTGGGGCGAGCCGAGTGATTATTGCCACCGATAATGAAAATGTTGCTGATGTTGCCAAAAGTTTTGGTGCTGAAGTCTGTATGACTTCGGTTAATCATAATTCTGGTACAGAGCGTTTAGCGGAAGTTGTAGAAAAATTAGCGATTCCCGACAATGAAATCATTGTCAATATCCAAGGCGATGAGCCTTTGATTCCACCCGTTATCGTGCGACAAGTGGCAGATAATTTAGCAAAATTTAACGTGAATATGGCAAGCCTTGCGGTAAAAATTCATGATACTGAGGAATTATTTAATCCAAATGCAGTGAAAGTATTAACAGATAAAGATGGCTATGTGCTGTATTTTTCCCGTTCGGTTATTCCTTACGATCGTGATCAGTTTATGAATTTACAGGATATTCAGAAAGTACAGCTTTCTGACGCTTACTTACGTCATATTGGCATTTACGCGTATCGTGCTGGTTTTATAAAACAATATGTGCAATGGGCACCGACTCAACTTGAAAATCTAGAAAAACTTGAGCAGCTTCGTGTGTTATATAACGGCGAACGTATTCACGTAGAACTTGCGAAAGAAGTGCCTGCAGTGGGGGTGGATACTGCTGAAGATTTGGAAAAAGTGCGGTTGATTTTGGCGAAGGATTAAATACTTGGCTCCCCCTGCTTGTGGGGGGAGCTGCCGAAGGCTGAGGGGGGATAAATTTAACATCGCAAGCCCCCTTTTGCTCTTTAGGCTCTTTCCCCCGAAAGCAGGGAAGGCAAGATGTCTTTTGTTATTGGTAAAATATTCTATGTTCAATCCCAAAAAATTCCTCGCGGATGTCTCTCACGAACCTGGTGTTTATCGTATGTATGACGATAAAGATCAGGTTATTTATGTTGGGAAAGCAAAGGATTTAAAAAAACGTCTTTCAAGCTATTTTCGTAAAAATCTGAGCAGTAAAAAAACAGAGGCGTTGGTTGCGTCAATTCATCATATTGACACCACGCTAACTTCATCTGAAACGGAAGCTTTACTGCTAGAGCATAATTTCATCAAGCTTTATCAGCCTCGCTATAACGTATTATTGCGTGATGATAAATCCTATCCATTTATTTTATTAACCAAAGAACGCCACCCAAGAATTACTTCTTATCGTGGTTCTAAAAAATTTGCAGGCGAATATTTCGGGCCTTATCCTCACGCAGGGGCTGTGCGTGAAACTTTGTCGCTTTTGCAAAAACTTTTTCCTGTTCGCCAATGTGAAAATTCCGTTTATTCCAACCGCTCTCGTCCTTGTTTGCAGTATCAAATTGGGCGTTGTTCCGCGCCTTGTGTACAGGGATATGTTTCCGATGAAGAATATAATCAGCAAGTTGAATTAGCCCGCTTATTTTTACAAGGCAAAGATCAACAGGTGTTAGATTATTTAATCGGTAAAATGGAGCAGGCAAGCAGAAATTTAGATTTTGAACAGGCTGCTCGTTATCGCGATCAAATTCAGGCTGTGCGTTCGGTTATAGAAAAACAATTTGTATCCAATGAGCGTTTAGATGATATGGATATTATGTCTATCGCTTACCAACACGGGTTAGCCTGTGTACAGGTAATGTTTATTCGTCAAGGAAAAGTGCTAGGCAATCGCAGTTATTTCCCAAAAGTCCCCGCCAATACGGATTTATCGGAACTTACCGAAACTTTTGTGGGGCAATTTTATTTACAAGGTCATCAAGGACGAAGTATCCCGAATAGCATTATTGTGGATCGTCAATTAGCTGAAAAATCAGAGCTTGAGCAACTTCTTAGCGAGCAAGCGGGCAGAAAAGTGACGATTCAAGAAAGCGTAAAAGGCGATAAGAGTAAATACTTACAGCTCGCACAAGTTAATGCTAAAGCGGCTTTAAATGTACAACTTAAACAATCTTCACGAATGTCAGAGCGTTATCAAGCGTTGTGTGATCTGTTAAATCTTCCTGAAATTAAGCGTATGGAATGTTTCGATATAAGCCACACGATGGGAAATCAAACGGTAGCATCTTGTGTTGTTTTTAATAAAGAAGGTCCACTGAAATCTGATTATCGCCGTTTTAATATTGAAGGCATTACTGGCGGAGATGATTATGCTGCGATGGAACAAGCGTTGCAGAAACGTTATGAGCGTGATTTAGAAGAAGATAAAATTCCCGATATTATTTTTATTGATGGTGGAAAAGGGCAGTTAAATCGAGCATTGAACGTGTTCCAACATCTTCAAGTAAAATGGGATAAAAATAGACCGCACTTAATTGGCGTGGCAAAAGGGGTTGATCGTCGAGCAGGGCAGGAAGTACTGATTATCAGCAAACAAGACCGCGAAATTCATTTGCCTGATGATAGTTTGGCATTGCATTTGATTCAACATATCCGTGATGAAAGCCATAATCACGCAATAAGCGGACACCGTAAAAAACGTCAAAAAGCCTTTACACAAAGTGGTTTAGAAACCATTGAAGGAGTGGGAGCTAAACGTCGTCAGGCTTTACTGAAATATCTTGGTGGTTTACAAGGTGTGAAAAAGGCGACCTTAGATGAAATAGCCTCTGTACCGGGCATTTCCCCTAAACTTGCTGAAAGGATTTTTGAAACGCTTAAAAACGACTAATCAATCATTTCTCAAATATAAATAACGATTGCTTTTCGTCATAAAGCCATTATGATCTGTATTTTCGGATTTATTTAACTCAATTATAGGAAAAATTATGTTTGAATGGATTGCAGATCCTGAAGCGTGGATATCACTTGTGACACTTGCGGCTTTAGAGATCGTTTTAGGAATCGACAATATTATTTTTATTAACATCCTAGTTGGACGTTTACCTGAAAGCCAACGCCAGTCTGGTCGTATTATTGGACTTGGTTTAGCAATGCTGACAAGAATTTTACTTTTAATGTCACTTGCTTGGATTATGAAACTTACTGCACCATTATTTACTCTGTTTAATCAAGCAATTTCTGGGCGTGATTTGATTTTATTAATCGGAGGTTTATTCCTGATTATAAAAAGCTTTGGGGAAATTAAAGAGGCAATAAATCATCAAGAACACCATAATTCTGAAAGCAAAAACAAAGTGAGTTATTTTGGCGTATTAATTCAAATTGCAGTGCTAGATATTGTTTTTTCTTTAGATTCTGTGATTACAGCAGTAGGTATGGCAAGCCACCTTCCTGTGATGATTTTGGCGATTATGATTGCCGTGGGGGTGATGATGTTTGCGGCAAAACCAATCGGCAATTTTGTAGATACACATCCAACGTTGAAAATTCTAGCTTTAGCTTTCTTAATTTTAGTCGGAATTAGTTTAATTGCAGAAAGTTTGGATATTCACATCCCGAAAGGTTACATCTATTTTGCAATGGGATTCTCTGTTGTGGTCGAGATGATCAATATTCGAATGAGAAGATTGATGAAATAAATTAGAAGTGCGGTCGATAAAAATAATGTTTTTTATGACCGCACTTTTTCTTTTACTTATTGAAATACACTTTTTTTAGTGCCATCTCTAAACCGCGAAATTCAGCTAGACCTTTTAACCGACCAATGGCAGAGTAGCCAGGGTTGGTTTTTTTACGTAAGTCATCCAACATTTGATGCCCATGATCTGGGCGCATTGGGATTAAACGCGTTTCTCCTTGATTTAATCGACGATATTCTTCATTTAATAAGGCTTTTACCACATTAAACATATCTACGTCTCCTTCTAGATGAGCTGCTTCATGGAAGGTTAGTGGATTATCTTCACGTTGAGTAGAACGTAAATGTGCGAAGTAAATACGATCTGCAAATTGTTCTGTCATTTTTACGAGATCATTATCGGAGCGTACGCCATAAGAACCCGTACACATTGTAAAACCATTTGCTGGTAATGGTTGAGTTTCTACAAACCATTGCATATCTTCAATAGTTGAAACTATGCGCGGTAAGCCTAAGATTGGGCGTGGAGGATCATCTGGATGAATCGCCATTTTGATTCCTACTTCTTGGGCAACAGGTACGATCTCATTTAAAAAATAAGCCAAATGCGTACGGAATTTTTCGGGTGAAATATCTTTATAGCGATCTAATTGAGTTTGAAATTCATCAAGAGTATAACCTTCTTCTGCACCGGGTAAGCCCGCAATAATATTACGCGTTAATTGCGTTATATCTTGCTCTGACATCTTGTCATAATAGGTTCTTGCTGCAACTTGTTCTTCTTGATTATAGGCTTTTTCTGCATCAGGACGTTTTAAAATATGAAGTTCAAATGCTGCGAAAGCGATATGATCAAAGCGCAATGCTTTAGAACCATCTGGTAATTCATAAGCGAGATCAGTACGAGTCCAGTCTAAAACAGGCATAAAATTGTAACAAACAGTGTCAATTCCGCATTGAGCAAGATTGCGAAGAGTTTGTTTATAGTTATTAATCCATTTTTGATAATTTCCAGTCTGAGTTTTAATCTCTTCATGAACTGGTACACTTTCCACTACTGACCAGCTTAAACCAGCATTCTCTATTTCAGTTTTGCGTTTTTTAATTTCTTCGATACTCCACACTTCACCGTTAGGAATATGGTGAAGTGCAGTGACTATACCAGTTGCGCCTGCTTGACGAATATCAGATAAAGAAACAGGATCTTTTGGTCCATACCAACGCCATGCTTGTTCCATTTTTAACTCCTATGTTATTACAAGTATTTAGATACCTACAACAACTGGATTTGTATTGAATAGGTATCCATCAAAATGTGGATCTTCTACATCAGATAATTCAAATAATTTTACTTTTACATTTTCTAAGTGTTGCCACATAGCTTTTCTAGCTTCATTAGCATTTTTCTTTTGAATAGCAGATAAAATTGTTTGATGATCTTCTATCCATAAATGATGATAATCATTTTGTAAAATACGAGAATGTAATTGTGCCCACATCGCACTATTAAAGCGATATTGCCACAATTGTTCTTGTAATTTGACTAACACATCATTTTGTGTAATTTCTGCAAGTGCCAAATGAAAATCTTTGTCTGCACTATAGTCATCTTGATTCTGAGTAAGTAATTCTTTCTCTCGATTCAGTATTTGTTTTAAATTTAAAATATCTTTTTTAGTCGCTTGTAACGCTGCGAATTCAGCAATACTACTTTCTAATAGTTGTCTAGCTTGTAAAAGTTCAAATGGACCTACATCTGGTAAATCTGAATGTTCCATATGTATTGATTCGGGGGTTCTTACTACATAAACGCCTGACCCTTTTTTTACCTCTACTAATTTTTCTACTTCTAACATAACCATTGCTTCTCTAACAATAGTTCTACTTACACCAAATTTTTCAGAAATTTCTCGTTCTGTAGGGAGTTTGTCTCCAATGCTATAAATTCCTTGAGAAATATCTTGTTTTAGCAATTGACCGATTCGGGTATATGTTCTATTTACTATATTTTCCATATTTTTCCTTAAATTGGTATTCCAATTTTTTATTTTTGTGATACGGCTCACAAAAATAGATATTTGGTATTCCAAAAAGAGTTTTTATGTTTCATAATCATATCATAGTTAAACATAACAAGTAATTTTATTCTGTCAATGGCATATAAGGAGTCTAAAAATGAAGGAGCGAATCAAAGCAATATGCTTAGAAAAACCAAACAATGTAGTTGTTAAAGAAGTGCCTTATCCCGAGAAAAGTGATAATGATGTACTTATTCAGGTAGAATCAATGGGGATTTGTGGTTCTGATATTGGTGCATATAGAGGAACTAATCCATTAGTAACTTATCCAAGAATA
The DNA here is from genome assembly GCF_001457655.1 of Haemophilus influenzae. Classification (NCBI taxonomy): domain Bacteria; kingdom Pseudomonadati; phylum Pseudomonadota; class Gammaproteobacteria; order Pasteurellales; family Pasteurellaceae; genus Haemophilus; species Haemophilus influenzae. The sequence goes on from NZ_LN831035.1 coordinate 1,081,880, forward strand.
CTTGGGCATGAAATTGTAGGGAGAGTAATTGAAAGTGGAATTGGTATGCCGGATAGGGTGAGGGTTGGAGACCGAGTAATTGTTGATCCTTATGTTTTTTGTGGTCAATGCTATCCTTGTTCAATTGGTAGAACCAATTGTTGTGAATCATTAAAGGTAATTGGTGTTCATATTGATGGAGGTATGCAAGAGGTAATTAGACATCCCGCTCATCTTTTAACTAAAGTCCCAGATAACCTACCGATTCATCAATTACCTTTAGCTGAACCTTTAACAATAGCTTTACATGCTTTACATAGAACAACTTTAAAATCAGGGGAACACATAGTAATTATTGGAGCTGGTGCAATTGGATTAATGGCAGCATTAGCAGCGGTTCAATATGGAGCAATCCCAATTTTAGTTGATATATTAGAACAACGTCTTGAGTATGCAAAATCCTTGGGAATTGAACATATTGTAAATCCGCATAAGGAGGATGACATTAAAAGAATTAAGGAAATTACAAGTGGTCGTATGGCAGAAGTTGTTATGGAGGCATCTGGTGCTAATATTTCTATCAAAAATACTCTGCATTATACCTCCTTTGCAGGAAGAATTGCTTTAACAGGATGGCCAAAAACAGAAACTCCATTACCAACAAATTTAATTACCTTTAAAGAATTGAATATTTATGGTTCTAGAACAAGCAAGGGGGAATTTGAGGAGGCATTGGATATGCTTGCTACTAATAAAATTAATGCATCTCATATCATTACTAAGTGTATCAAATTTGAAGAAATTCCTAGTTTTATTTCTGATTTATCTGATCATCCAGAAAATTATTTAAAAATTAATGCAGTTTTCTAAAAAACATAATCAATAAGGAGAAAGTTATGAAGTCAATTAAAAGCTTAGGTAAATTATTACTTGCTTCAAGTATATTGTTTAGTAGCAGTGCATTTGGAAAAACAATTATTAAGTTAGGACATTATAATTCTGATATACATCCATCACATATTGCATTACAGGAATATTTTAAGAAAACAATTGAAAATGAAACAAATCATAGATATGAGATTAGACTTTATCCTAATAATCAACTTGGCGGTGAAGATCAAATTGTAAATGGATTACGTAATGGCACTATAGAAGCAGGTATTACAGGTTTATTATTGCAAAATGTAGATCCTATTTTTGGAGTTTGGGAATGGCCTTATTTATTTAAGGATAATCAAGAGGCTAAAAAAGTATTGGAATCTCCAATCGCAAATAAAATTGGTCAAAAAATGGAGAAGTATGGAATTAAATTACTTGCCTATGGTATGAATGGATTTCGTGTTATTTCATCTAATAAAAAATTAGAGAAATTTGACGATTTTAAAGGTTTACGTTTAAGAGTTCCGCTGAATTCACTTTTTGTTGATTGGGCTAAAGCAATGAATATAAATCCACAAAGCATGCCGCTCAGTGAAGTTTTTACTGCATTAGAACAAAAGGTAATTGATGGTCAAGAAAATCCGTATATGTTAATTAAAGACTCTGGGTTATATGAAGTACAAAAATATATTATCCAAAGTAACCATATTTTCTCTCCAGGATTATTACAAATTAGCTTAAAAACTTGGAATAAAATTCCAAAAGAAGATCAAATTATTTTTGAAAAAGCAGCTAAATTGTATCAAGAGAAAGAGTGGGAATTAGCAATTAAAACAGAATTAGAAGTTAAAGATTATCTAGCTAAACATGGAAATGAAATTATCGTACCAAGTGAAGCATTTAAAAATGACATGGTGAATGCATCTAAGGTGCTTTATGATAGTTTTTATAAAAAATATGATTGGGCTAAGGATGTAGTCCAAAAAATTAACGAAGCTAAATAATTAATAAGATCCCCTATGTTCAATTTTATAAATTGCTCATGGGGGATAAAGAAGGAGCTTGTTTTATGAAAATAGCAAAGTATTTAGACAAAGCATTAGAATATCTTTCTATCTTAGCATTAGTTATTATGATTTCTCTCGTGTTTTTTAATTCTGTCTTGAGGTACTTCTTTGATTCTGGAATTGCATTTTCTGAAGAGTTTTCTAGGATTTGTTTTGTATATATGATTTTCTTTGGGATTATCCTTGTTGCCAAGGATAAAGCTCATCTTACTGTTGATATTATTATTTCTGCGTTACCTGAGCAGTATAGAAAAATAGTCTTAATAGTTGCAAATATATGCGTTCTGATTGCAATGATTTTTATAGCTTATGGTGCATTACAACTGATGTCTTTGACCTATACTCAACAAATGCCAGCTACAGGTATATCTTCATCTTTTTTATATTTAGCTGCTGTTATATCTGCCGTATCTTACTTTTTTATTGTCATGTTTAGCATGATTAAAGATTATAAAGAATCCTCTGATAAATAGGAGCTTATAATGTTACTATTATTTTTGTGTAGTTTATTCTTATTGTTATTTCTTGGTGTACCTGTAGCACTATCAATGCTGTTGAGTGCGAGTATTATGCTATATCATCTTGATATGTTTGATACGCAATTAATTACAGAAAACTTTGTGATGGGAACGAATAATTTTCCTTTGATGGCTATTCCTTTCTTTATGCTTACTGGAGAAATAATGAAGCATGGTGGAATTTCTGAGCGAATCATTAATTTTGCAACAAGTATGGTTGGTCATATTAAAGGTGGTTTAGGTTATGTTGCGATCATTTCTGGGTTGATATTTGCAGGGTTATCTGGTTCTGCGGTAGCGGATACGGCCGCGTTAGGTGCAATACTAATTCCTATGATGATTTCTAAAAAATATGATGGTGCTCGTTCCATAGGATTAATTTGTGCTGCAGGTATTATTTCAGTTGTTATTCCTCCAAGCATTCCTATGATCATTTACGGTATTACTGCTGGAGCATCCATCACTAAATTATTTATGGGGGGAACTGTACCAGGCTTATTAATGGTCGTTGGATTATGGGTTACTTGGAAAATTTTGTATAGAAATAATGATACAAGTCTAGAAAGAAAACAAACTGGCAAAGAAAGATGGGTTGCTTTTAAAAAAGCATTTTGGCCTTTATTATTACCTATCATTATTATTGTGGGATTAAGAGGAGGGATTTTTACTCCAACAGAAGCGGGAGTTGTTGCTGCAATTTATGCTGGCATAGTAAGTATTGCTTATAAAGGCTTAACATTTTCTAAATTAAAAGACGTCTTCATTGGCACCATCAAAACAACATCAATGGTAATGTTTGTTGCTGCATCAGCAATGATATCTGCTTTTGCGATTACAGTTGCTCAAATTCCAACAGAATTAGTCCAAACGATTAAAGGATTAACTGATAGTCCGACAATTTTAATGTTTATTATAATGCTATTTTTATTACTTGTTGGATGTGTAATGGATTTAATTCCTGCGGTATTAATTTTTGTTCCAGTCTTATTACCAGTGTTAAGAGCATATAATATTGATATTGCGTATTTTGGAATCATGATGGTGATTAATTTATCTATAGGATTAATAACACCGCCTGTGGGAACAGTTTTGTATGTAGGCTCAGGGATATCAAAATTAGGGATAGGAGCATTATCCAAAGGAATTGCTCCATTCTTATTTGTGTACGCAATTATTATGATGTTGATCGTATTTTTTCCTGAAATTGTAATTGTTCCAATGAATTGGTTATCTTGATTTATTAGGAAGTTGCATCATGAAAAAAATAGCATTTATCGGCGAGTGTATGATTGAACTCAATGGGAAACCCTTTGCGGAAATGTGGCAAAGTTATGGTGGTGATACCTTAAATTCTGCAACTTATCTTAGTCGAGTAAGTTCATCAAAAGAGATTCAAGTTCATTATGTCTCTGCATTAGGAACTGATAATTTAAGTAAACAAATGCTTAAATATTGGCAAGCTGATGGCATCCAAACAAATTGGGTTTTACAGGATGAACAGCATCAACCAGGTCTTTATCTAATCCAATTAGATGCTCAAGGCGAACGCACGTTCCTTTATTGGCGTAATCAATCTGCAGCACATTATATGGTTCAACATCCGGATTTTGCTAAGGTTATTGCAGAACTTCAGCAAGTTGATGTGATTTATTTAAGTGGTATTTCATTAGCAATCTTACCGAAAAATGACCGCACTTTTTTAATTGAGCAATTATCTTCTTTAGCTAAAAAAGGCGCAGAAATTGTTTTTGATAGTAATTATCGCCCTGCACTTTGGGATTCATTAGAAGAAGCCCAAGATTGTTATTTGCAGCTTTTACCTAGTGTTAATATAGCTTTGGTGACTTTTGATGATGAACAAGCATTATGGAAAGATAAAACATCTAGGGATACTTTAGAACGATTACATAAAATTGGTATACCAAAAGTGATTGTGAAGTGCGGTAAGAATGGTGCTATTTTTTCAGATAGGTATTTATCTCAATATGGGCAAGTGATGACTGAACCTATTTTAAATGTGGTAGATACAACCTCTGCTGGTGATTCTTTTAATGCTGGATTTCTGAACGGTTATTTACGAAATAAACCTCTCGAAACTTGTTGTCAGCAAGGCAATCGTATTGCTGGCATCATCATTCAATATAAAGGTGCGATTATAGATAAAGTCGCAACGTCTCATCTTCAATCTGAATTTAATTAATGGAGTTTACTATGAATATTGCAGCAAACCATAACTTAGAAAATAAACTAATTATAATCACGGGGGCTGGCGGAGTGCTATGTTCATTTCTAGCTAAGCAGTTAGCGTATACTAAAGCTAATATTGCCTTGTTAGATTTGAATTTCGAGGCAGCAGACAAAGCAGCAAAAGAAATTAACCAATCAGGTGGAAAAGCAAAAGCTTATAAAACTAATGTGTTAGAACTTGAAAATATTAAAGAAGTGCGTGATCAAATAGCTATTGATTTTGGCACTTGTGATATTTTAATTAATGGTGCTGGTGGGAATAATCCAAAAGCGACAACAGATAATGAGTTCCATCAATTTGATTTAAATGAAACGACAAGAACATTCTTTGATTTAGATAAATCTGGTATAGAATTTGTATTTAATCTCAATTACTTAGGTTCATTATTACCAACCCAAGTTTTTTCAAAAGATATGCTTGGTAAACAAGGGGCAAATATTATTAATATTTCCAGTATGAATGCCTTTACACCACTTACAAAGATACCTGCTTACTCTGGTACAAAAGCTGCAATCAGTAATTTTACTCAATGGCTTGCTGTATATTTCTCAAAAGTTGGTATTCGTTGTAATGCTATCGCACCAGGATTTTTAGTTAGTAATCAAAACCGCACTTTATTATTTGATACTGAAGGAAAACCAACAGATAGAGCAAATAAAATCCTCACTAACACACCAATGGGACGTTTTGGTGAGTCAGAAGAATTGCTCGGTGCATTACTTTTCTTAATAGATGAAAATTATTCTGCTTTTGTCAATGGCGTAGTTTTACCTGTTGATGGCGGTTTTTCTGCGTATAGTGGAGTATAGGAGGGCAAAATGAAGCAATTTATGGATGAAAATTTCCTTCTTTCAACGGATACAGCAAAAATTCTCTATCATGATTATGCCAAAAATAAACCTATTTTTGATTATCACTGTCATTTAAATCCAAGAGAAGTGGCGGAAAATCGTCAATTTAATGATTTAGCTGAAATTTGGCTAGAGGGTGATCACTACAAATGGCGAGCTTTGCGTACAGCTGGAGTACCAGAAGAATTGATTACAGGGAAGGCTACTAACTATCAAAAATATTTGGCTTGGGCGAAAACAGTCCCCCTTTGTATTGGTAATCCAATTTATCACTGGACACATTTAGAATTACGCCGTCCTTTTGGTATAACCAATATGTTATTTAATCCGCAAAATGCGGAAAAAATTTGGCATCAATGTAATGAAATGTTGCAACAACCTGAATTTTCTGCGCGAGGCATTATGCAGAAAATGAACGTGAAATTAGTGGGGACAACAGATGATCCCATTGATTCTTTGCAATATCATCAAGCAATCAAGAATGATGAAAGTTTTGATATTGATGTTGTACCAAGTTGGCGACCTGATAAAGTATTCAAAATTGAGTTGCCACAATTTAATGACTACCTTGTACAGTTAAGTGAAATTGCAGATGTAGATATTTATACGTTTGCAGATTTAAAAAAAGCGTTGTTAAAACGTCTCGAATATTTTGATGCTCAAGGTTGTAAATCTGCTGATCATGGTATGGAAATTGTCCGTTTTTCAGCTATTCCAGATGAATCAGTATTGAATAGTATTTTACAAAAACGTTTGCAAAATCAACCGCTCTTGGAAGAAGAAGTTGCTCAATTTAGTACTGCAATTTTAGTCTGGTTGGCTTCGGAATATTGTAAACGTCACTGGGTAATGCAAATGCATATTGGTGCAATACGTAACAATAATAGTCGAATGTTTGCTTTACTCGGTGCAGATAGTGGCTTTGATTCCATTGGTGATCGAACTTATGCATATCCCCTCTCTCGTTTGTTAGATGCAATGGATAAGGAAAATCAACTGCCTAAAACTATTTTATATTGCTTAAATCCTCGAGATAATGAAATGATCGCTAGTATGATCGGAAACTTTCAAGGCGATGGTATTGCAGGGAAAATACAGTTTGGTTCTGGATGGTGGTTTAACGATCAAAAAGACGGAATGGAACGTCAGTTACAACAGCTTTCTCAATTAGGGTTACTCAGTCAATTTGTTGGAATGCTAACTGATTCACGTAGTTTTTTATCTTACACTCGCCATGAGTATTTCCGCCGTATTTTGTGTGAAATGATTGGTGGATGGGTTGAAAAAGGTGAAGCTCCAAATGACATTTCATTACTGGGTAAAATGATTGAAGATATTTGTTTCAACAATGCAAAAAATTATTTTAAATAGGGAAAATTATGTCATACACAACTCAACAAATTATTGAAAAACTTCGTGAACTCAAAATTGTGCCTGTAATTGCGTTGGATAATGCAGACGATATTTTGCCGCTAGCAGATACGTTGGCTAAAAATGGTTTACCTGTGGCAGAGATTACTTTTCGCTCTGAAGCAGCGGCAGATGCGATCCGTTTGTTGCGTGCAAATAGACCTGACTTTTTAATTGCTGCCGGTACAGTTTTAACTGCGGAACAAGTAGTTTTAGCTAAAAGTAGTGGGGCGGATTTTGTGGTAACACCAGGATTTAATCCAAAAATTGTGAAATTATGTCAAGATTTAAATTTTCCAATAACACCAGGGGTGAATAATCCTATGGCAATTGAAATTGCATTAGAAATGGGAATTTCGGCGGTAAAATTTTTCCCTGCAGAGGCTTCAGGCGGAGTGAAAATGATTAAAGCATTGCTCGGTCCTTATGCTCAATTACAGATAATGCCGACTGGTGGTATAGGGCTTCATAACATAAGGGATTATCTTGCTATTCCTAATATTGTTGCTTGTGGAGGCTCTTGGTTTGTGGAGAAAAAATTGATTCAATCCAAAAATTGGGATGAAATTGGACGATTAGTCAGAGAAGTGATTGAGATTATTAAATAAATTTATTTCTTTAAAGTGCAAAGTGCGGTCTATTTAGACCGCGTTTTTTCGATTAAGCCTTTTTCAAAAACTCAGATTTCAACATGATTTTGCCGCAATCGACATTATGATCGCCATTTACTAAGCGGATGTTTTTGAATTTTGTACCTTTTTTCAATACTTCTGATGAACCTTTTAATTTTAAATCTTTAATCAAAAGTACATTGTCGCCTTCTGCAAGCAAATTCCCATTGCTGTCTTTTACGATTAGTTGATCGTCATCTGATTCTTGAATTTCATTATTATCCCATTCATTACCGCAATCAGGGCAAACAAAATTAATTGAATCGTGGTAAACGTATTCACTTTGACATTTTGGGCAATTAGGCATTTGATCCATTGGGTTTTCCTTCTTGATTACATATAATAGGCGCACGAGTATAGCAAAAAGATGTCTTTCGCCAAAGCGTGAAAGTTTTTGATAAATTTTTGAGGAAAATGTATGAAAAAACAAATTCTTGCCTTAGTTTGTGGCGTAATGTTTAGTAGTTCAACTTGGGCACACAATTTGCAATTAGAGCAATCTTTACCAGCAGTGCAAGTAACGGAGTACGGTGAAATTGTGCTTTCAGGAAAAGATACTGCGTTTCAACCTTGGGGTTCTGCGGAATTAGCGGGTAAAGTGCGTGTTGTTCATCATTTAGCGGGTAGAACGGCTGCAAAAGAGAAAAATCAGTCGATGATTGATGCGATAAAAGCATCCCATTTTAATCCTGTAAAATACCAAACAACCACTATTATTAATGCGGATGATGCGATTGTTGGTACAGGTATGTTTGTAAAAAATAGTGCACAAAAAGGCAAACAGGAAAATCCACATAGTCAAGTTGTGTTAGATGATAAAAGTGCGGTAAAAAATGCTTGGGGATTAAATTCTAAAGATAGTGCAATTATCGTGTTAGACAAAACGGGAAAAGTAAAATTTGTGAAAGAAGGAAAATTGTTTGATAGCGATATTCAGACTGTTATTTCACTAGTGAATGGATTGACCAAATAACGTAATACAAAGTAAAAATCCCTAAGCCGTGTGACTTAGGGATTTCTTAATTCTGATGGCGGAGGAATAGGGATTCGAACCCTAGGAGGGCGTAAACCCTCGCCGGTTTTCAAGACCGGTGCCTTCAACCACTCGACCATTCCTCCGTGATTGATGGGCGTAGTATAATGAATATTTTATTGATGTAAATAGAAATTTGATGATTTAACTTTAGATGATGATAATTTATTCATTTTGATGAAATTAATTCCATTAATACCATTGACTTTTTTATCCCTAGCCCTTACTTTACAGAAGACTTTTTATTTATTTTACAAGGAGCTTTTATGCAATCACGTCTTATTGTGGATGCTCAAAAAGAATCGTTACTCAGCACACATAAAGTGTTGCGTAACACGTATTTTTTACTGGGATTAACAATGGCTTTTTCAGCGGTTGTTGCGTTTATTTCAATGAGCTTAAACTTGCCTTATCCAAATATTATTGTGTTACTAGTGGGTTTTTATGGCTTACTTTTCTTAACCAATAAATTAGCTGATCGCCCTGCTGGTATTTTGGCGGCCTTTGCTTTCACTGGATTTATGGGATACACCATCGGGCCAATTTTAAATATGTATGTGGCACGTGGAATGGAAGATTTGATTATGCTTGCATTCGCAGGAACTGCTATCGTATTTTTTGCGTGTTCCGCTTATGTATTGACTACGAAAAAAGATATGTCATTTTTATCAAGCGCAATGTTCGCATTATTTATTGTGTTATTGCTTGGTATGGTGGCGAGTTTCTTCTTCCAAATTCCTGCGTTATCGGTCGCAATTAGTGCATTATTTGTAGTGTTCTCAACAATGACCATTTTGTATGAAACCAGTAATATTATTCACGGTGGAGAAACAAATTACATTCGCGCAACCGTGAACATCTATGTTTCAATCTACAATTTATTCTTGAGTTTATTAAGATTACTTTCTATCTTTTCAAGTGATGAATAATGATTGAATTTTGACTTTATGACCCCACTATTTAGTGGGGTTATTTTTTGGAATAGGCAATGGAAAAACAAATTTTTGAACATTCAGTTAATGTAGAGGAAGAACACTATCAGCCCAAGCAAGAATTCCATAATATGGAAGCAAAGCTAGATGAAGCGTTGGATGGAGAGTTACTTGATGCTCAACTTGAACAAGCATTGAAACCAAAATCCAGTTTTAGAAAAACTTTATTAAAATTTACCGCACTTTTATTTGGCTTGGCGACGGTTGCACAATCCATGCAGTGGATTTGGGATAGCTATCAACAACATCAATGGATTTATCTTGCTTTTGCTTTAGTCAGTTTGATTATCATTTTATTGGGGATTAAAGAGATTATTGGCGAGTGGCGACGTTTAGTTCGTTTAAAAAAACGTGAGCAATGGCAACAACAAAGTCAGCAGATTTGGTTAGAAAGTGCGGTAAAAAATGGCGATGTTTTTTCCGTTCATAACGCAGAAAAAAGTAAAATTCTTTGCTTAGATATTGCAGAATCTTTAGGTTTGGAAAATGATTCTCCAGCGGTAATTCAATGGCAACACCAATTAAATGAAGCTTATTCGGCGCAAGAAATTGCTCATTTATTCAGTCGTCATGTTTTGTCTTCTTTTGATGCACAAGCTAAAAAATTGATTAGTAAAATGGCAGCTGAATCAGCTGTGATTGTCGCGATTAGTCCACTTGCTGTAGTGGATATGTTTTTTATCGCGTGGCGCAATCTTCGATTAATGAATAAGATTGCTGAAATTTATGGGATTGAATTAGGGTATTTTTCACGTATTAGATTGTTAAGAATGGTATTGGTCAATATCGCTTTTGCTGGAGCAACCGAAGTGGCACAAGATATTGGAATGGATTGGCTTTCTCAAGATGTGACAGCAAAATTATCTACACGTATCGCTCAAGGAATTGGTGTGGGATTACTCACTGCTAGATTAGGCGTGAAAGCAATGGAACTTTGTCGTCCGTTAGCATTTCAATTAAACGAAAAACCAAAACTCTCACATATTCAACAGGAATTACTTAGTTCGGTAAAAGATATTGTTCTCGGTAAAAATAAAATTTACAAAAAGGAGCAAATCTGATGGAAATCGAGGTTGTTTATCAACATAGCGATTTTATTATTATCAACAAGTCTGAGGGTATTAGCGTTCATAAAGATCAAGAAGAGCAAGGCTTAACAGAACTTGTTGCAAAACAACTGAATGTGCCTAAAGTATGGTTGGTTCATCGCTTAGATAAAGTAACTTCAGGTTTGTTAATTCTGGCGTTAAATGCTGAAAGTGCGGCTGAATTTTCACGACTTTTTTCTGAACATAAAATACATAAAACGTATCTGGCATTAAGTAACCAAAAGCCTAAAAAGAAACAAGGTTTGATTATCGGGGATATGAAGAAATCCCGAGAGGGTGCATGGAAACTTTGTCAAACCAAAGAAAATCCAGCAATTACACGTTTTGCAAGTGTAAGCTGTGAACCTAATTTACGTTTATTTATTTTAAAACCACAAACGGGGAAAACGCATCAATTACGTGTTGCGATGAAAAGTTTAGGTAGCCCGATTTTAGGCGATGGGCTTTATGGTAAAAACACAGAAAAAATTGACCGCACTTATTTGCACGCTACTCAATTGGAATTTGATTATCTAAATGATTTTATTTCGGTCACTTGTTTACCTTCTCAAGGTCAATTTTGGATTAAGCCTACAGTATTTGAGCAAATTCAGGTTTATCTGACAAAGCCGTTTTTATCAAAATAGAAATCTCTGTATAATAAAGCCAATTTCACTCTTTAATAGGAACAAAAATGAAATTTATTTCTTTCAATATAAATGGGTTACGTGCTCGCCCACATCAACTTGAAGCCATTATTGAAAAATATCAGCCAGATGTGATTGGCTTACAGGAAATTAAAGTTGCTGACGAGGCTTTTCCCTATGAAATTACAGAAAACTTAGGTTATCACGTATTTCATCATGGTCAGAAAGGTCATTATGGAGTAGCATTATTGACTAAACAAGAACCTAAAGTGATTCGTCGTGGTTTTCCAACTGACAATGAAGATGCACAAAAACGCATTATTATGGCTGATCTGGAAACTGAATTTGGTTTATTGACCGTCATTAATGGCTATTTCCCACAGGGGGAAAGCCGTGCGCACGAGACTAAATTTCCAGCTAAAGAGAAATTTTATGCAGATCTTCAACAGTATTTAGAAAAAGAACACGACAGATCTAATCCGATTTTAATTATGGGCGATATGAATATTAGCCCAAGTGATTTAGATATTGGTATCGGAGATGAAAATCGTAAACGTTGGTTACGCACAGGTAAATGTTCTTTCTTACCTGAAGAAAGAGCGTGGTATCAACGTTTGTATGATTATGGATTAGAAGATAGTTTTCGTAAGCTGAACCCAACAGCAAATGATAAATTCTCGTGGTTTGATTACCGTTCTAAAGGTTTTGATGATAATCGAGGTTTACGAATTGATCATATTTTGATAAGCCAAAAATTAGCTGAACGATGTGTCGATGTGGGCATTGCATTAGATATTCGAGCAATGGAAAAACCGTCTGATCACGCACCGATTTGGGCTGAATTTAAATAGGAAAGCGAAATGGATATGGCAAATTGGCAGAATTATCGTTCTACTGTGAATGGTATGCCTGCCGTGTTTACCGCAAATATTGAAGATGTTGAAAAATATCACGGTAAAGGTCTCGATAAAATAGTGCAGTTTACTATTGATTATCAGGCTGATGATGAAACGGGTTTACCCTCAGAAGTTGAATACGATAAGTTAATTAACCGTGTATTTAAAATTTTGACACAACTAACCGCACTTCCAAATGTATTTTTTGCGGGGCATTTTATTTGTAATTCTCAAATAAAAATACATTTTTATTGTAAGCACGAAAATCTTATTGTAGAAACTTTACAGCAAATTGATTTTGTTAAAGATATTAATGTGCAAAAGGATTTAATTTGGGATACTTATTTTGACTTTTTGCTCGCTTCTCCATTGGAGATTAAGTTAAATGCAACGGAAGAATTGCTTGATTTATTAAAAAGTAAAGGTCGTAATTTAAGTGATACCTATTTAGTAGAGCATAGTTTTCATTTTGATGAAGAGCAGAAAATGTTCCCTTTTATGGATGAGCTTAGTTTAGGGGATTATTCTTTCACGACATTACAATATTCTGCACAAGCGATTCAGTTTAATGAAGATGACGAACCTTATTTCTTGGTAAAATTAGAGCAAGAAATTTCATTAGAAAATAGCGAAATTTTTGAACAAGTAGAACGTTTTGAAAAATTGGCTGAACAATTTTCGGGAGAGTATATCGGTTGGGAATGTGATTCTTTACTGGATAGCAATAAGCCATTGAATTAGGTGTTTGAAACATTCATAAATCATAAAAAAGAGAGAGTTATCTCTCTTTTTTAATGTAATTTAACTTTTCTGCGTATTTTGCGCATTAATAAAAATACCCACGGCCATAGTAAACCAGAAGCGAATGCGCCTAAGATGGCTTGCCAATGAAAAAAGGCAGTATGGAGTGAAAATTCAACTAAGAAAATAAGTAATCTTATAATGAAGACGAAAAGTACAACCAATAAACTTTGGAACCAAAGTGATAAATTTCGCAGAATTAAATAGTTTTTGGCAATGATGTACATGCTCGTAGAAAGTACGAGAGCGTGAACGCCTAATGTAGAGCCTAATATTAAATCCCAAGTTAATCCGAGTAAAAATGACCAGCCTATACTTACTTTATTGGGAATAGCTAATACCCAATAAAGTAATACAAGTACAAGCCACGCAGGCTTTAGCATTTGGAAACCAACTGGCCAAGGTGCAAGTTCTAATACAAAGGCAATAACAAAGAAGCTTAAAATAGTGAACCATTGTAAAATAAATCGTGTTTGCATTAGTCTTCTATCCTTTCTTCTTGCTGTTCTATGGGAAGATCTTCTTCATTTTGAAGAAAATCTGTTGGAATATCTGGTTCAATAATGGTTTTTTCTTCATTTTCTAGAAAGTCTTTTTCTGTTAAGGGTGTTTTTTTCACTCTATAATTTGCTTCATTAGCTTGGCTTTCTAAACGTTTTTGCACCAGATTGCGAACTTCTTCTGGCGACATTGATTTTACTTTTGATATATCTAGGTTACTTGGCCAAAGTAAAAGTACATAACGTAAACGTTCTAATAAAGCTAAAGGTTTAGCTTTAACTATTGCAAAGTAATTAGAGCTATCACGCGAAACGCTTTGTACAACAGCTACGGGATAGCCTTCAAGAAAACGTCCACCAAGCCCAGAGGTTACGAGAAGATCGCCTTTTTCTATATCAACGGAACGAGGCACGTTATCGAGGCTTAGTTCATCGGTATGCCCAGTCCCACTCGCAATAACACGAACATCATTGCGTAGAACTTGCACTGGAATTGAGTGTGTTACGTCTGTGAGTAGCAGTACTCGGCTAGTATTTTCGCCCACGGAAATAATTTGTCCAATGACGCCTTTTTCATCAATGACAGGCTGACCTATATAAGCACCGTCTTTTTTGCCTTGATTAATAACAATTTGTTGGCGATAAATATCTGTTTCTGCAGTAAGAACTTCGGCAATTTTTTTGTATTCATCGGTTCTTAACGGAGAATTTAATAAAAGACGTAATCGCTGATTTTCAACTTTGAGTTGATCAAGTAAAAGTAAATCTGCATTTTTTTCCAAAAGCTGTTGGCGTAGTACTTTGTTTTCAATTTGTAATTTATTGGTATCAACAAGATTTTCTGAAATGCCATCTAAGATGCTTCTAGGGCTATTTGCAAGATAATATAAACCGCCTATTGCTGTTTCCATTGCACTACGTGCTTTCGTTATTGAGCTATTACGTCCATCAGCTAAAATTAAGGCAATAGATGCAAAGATAGCGATAAGCAGACGAATACCTAGGGGAGGGGCTTTGCCGAAAATGGGTTTCATTAAACTTTCTCTTGTTGAATGAAAAAAATGAAAGGAAAAGTGCGGTTATTTTTAACCGCACTTTTTGTTCATATTCTAATTAAATTTCATCACTAAAAATATCGCCGCCGTGCATATCGATCATTTCTAATGCTTCGCCACCACCACGAGCAACACAGGTTAATGGATCTTCTGCGATGATAACAGGGACACCAGATTCTTTAGAAAGTAAAATATCAATATTACGTAATAAAGCACCGCCACCAGTTAATACCATACCACGTTCGAAAATGTCTGCTGCGTGTTCTGGTTGGCATTCTTCAAGTGCGGTTCGAACCGCTGCTACAATACCGTTTAATGGTTGTTGAATGGCTTCTAGGACATCACGTGATGTTAAAGTAAATGAACGTGGCGCACCTTCGGCTAAATTATGTCCGTGTACTTCCATTTCTTTAATTTCGTCACCTTCTTGAATATAAGCAGAACCAATTTCTTGTTTGATGCGTTCGGCGGTAGGTTCTCCGATAACCGAGCCAAAAGTGCGGCGAACATAAGAAATAATCGCCTCGTCGAAACGGTCACCACCGATACGCACGGAAGAAGAATATACGATACCATTTAAGGAAATTACAGCCACTTCTGTCGTACCACCACCGATATCAATTACCATAGAACCAACTGCAGTAGAAACGGGTAATTTAGCCCCAATTGCAGCTGCCATTGGTTCTTCAATTAAATATACTTCACGCGCACCAGCACCGATTGCTGATTCTTTAATTGCGCGGCGTTCTACTTGTGTTGCACCAGCTGGCACACATACTAATACACGCGGGCTTGGACGCATAAAATTACCGCTATGAACTTGTTTGATAAAGTATTGCAACATTTTTTCTGTCACAAAAAAGTCTGCAATAACGCCATCTTTCATCGGACGAATTGCTACAATACTTTTGGGAGTACGACCTAACATTAATTTAGCTTCTTTACCCACAGCTGCAATGCTTTTTAATGTGCCTACGCGATCTTGACGAATCGCAACAACAGAGGGTTCATCAAGTACAATACCTTGTCTTTTGACATAAATTAAAGTATTAGCTGTGCCTAAATCAATAGAAAGATCGTTTGAAAACAACCCACGAATTTTTTTAAATAACATAATTATACCGTTTAAAATGAAAGTTAGTTTTGTTTGACAAAAAATAGAAAATGACTTTGTCAAACATACAAAAAATTGCACTAAATGTATCAAAAAAAGCGTTGCGATTACAGTGTTTTTTAGCGTTTTTTATAGCACTTGCCATTGCCCTTTGTCTTGCAGAATTAACTGTTGTTGATGTAAGGTTTTAAGGGTTGAACGGTGTCCCACACTGATGATTGTCGTTTGTGGTAGTTCTTGTTGTAACAATTGATACATCGAAAATTCTAAACCTTCATCCATACTAGCTGTGGCTTCATCTAAAAATGCCACCGCTGGTTTGTGTAGAATTAATCGTGCAAACGCCAAACGCTGTTGTTCGCCAAGAGAAAGAATACGCGTCCAGTCTTGTTCTTTTTCTAATTGTTCAGCCAAATGTCCTAATTGTACTTTATTTAATATTTCTACAGCTTGTGTATGTGAAATATTGTCAGCGTTATTTGGATAAGCTAATGCTGACATTAAATTTCCTTGTGGCACATACGGCTTTTGTGACAAGAAAAGCTGATTGTGCGTAGGGCAATTTATTTCCCCCTCGGCATAGCTCCAAAGCCCCGCAATGGTGCGTAAAAGCGTGGTTTTTCCTGCTCCAGATTTTCCTTGAATAAGCAAACTTGTTCCTTGCGGTAAGGTAATGTTTAGATGTTTAATTAGTGTATGACCTAATGGATTTTGAATACTTAAATTTTTGAAAATCACATCTGTTGGATGATTGTGGATCTGTGTTTGTGATTTATTATTTGCTTTTTCAATGGCATAACAGAACCCAGTTAAACGATCTAGCGTTGCTTTATAGCTTGCAAAATTATCATAAGTATTGCGGAAGAAGGAAAGATTTGCGTGTAACTGACCAAATACTTGTAAGGTTTGCATTAGATCGCCAAGTTTTATTTGTTTTTCAAAGTAACGTCCAACTTGAATTAACAATGGAAAAACCACGGAAATTTGGCTTACGACTAAGTTAAATCCTGAAAATTTTAGTGTTCTAAATACAATAATCCACATATTATGAATGACGGCATTGAACTGCTGATAAAGCTGATTTTTTTCGACTTTTTCGCCCGCATAAAAAGCAATGCTTTCGGCATATTCTTTTATTCGAATTAAAGAATAACGATAGTTTGCGTTTAGGAGTTCATTAATAAAATTCAAGGATATTAATGGACGACCGAGCCAAAATGCGATGAGGGTTGTGAAGATGACATAACCAAACACTAAAAATACCATCATATGCGGAATTTCCACGCCAAGTACCATCATTGGACCTGCTAATCCCCATAATAAAATCGTATAAGAGATCATAGAGGTTACCGCATCAATGACACCAGTGCTTAAAGAAAGCGTGGTTTTTACATAAGATTGCACATCTTGTTGAATACGTTGATCGGGGTTATCAAGATTTTCTGATAAATATTGTGTTTTGTAATAGGCACGATGTGCCATCCATTTATCAACAAGCTGTTCGTTAAGCCATTCAATCCAGTTGATGACGAAACGTTGCTCTAAATAATAGCTTACTAATGCTGCTGAAACAGAACTTGCGGCAATGACACAGAACAAGCCCATTTGTTGCCAAAATACATGTTCATTAAATTCTTGCAATGATGTGTACATATTTTTGTACCACTCAGAATGTACAAGGCTGATACGTACGCTAAGTAGCGTCATTGCAACAATAAGTAGAAAGAATAAGATAGGTTTAATGCTACGTTTAGGCGAAAGATAACCACCTGCAAACATCCAAAATTGTCTTCCCCATTGAGTAAAACGCACCAAAAGAAAAATGCCAAAACTAAAGACGACTGAGGTGATGGCTAGCGTTTGTAAAATCCAAATAAGAGAAGTAATGGCTTCTTGGCTGTAATCCATAAATATTCCATCCGAGATAAAAGTGCGGTGAAAAATAACCGCACTTTTTGTAAAAGGGTCAAAAATTTTCGGTATTGTAGAGTCTATGCTCAATTTCGCAAGAAAAAATGTGACGAACGTATCATTTTTTGAGTTTGGTTAAGGTTTTCAAAAAGTAACTTGGATATAATCCAAAGGAGTTAAATTTCATTTTTAAGGGGTCAATATGAGTGATATTGCGATCACGATTAGCCTTCTTGCCCTCGTCGCCGTAATCGGCTTATGGATCGGGCATTGGAAGATCCGCGGGGTTGGGCTTGGCATTGGTGGCGTGCTGTTTGGCGGCATTATTGTTGCCCATTTCACTAATCAATATGGCTTGAAACTGGATGCGCATACGCTGCATTTTGTGCAAGAATTTGGTTTAATTTTATTTGTTTATACTATTGGTATTCAGGTGGGGCCGGGCTTTTTTTCTTCTTTACGAAAATCTGGTTTAAAGCTAAATGCCTTTGCCATTTTGATTATTGTGCTGGGGTCAATTGCCGTGGTTCTTGTACATAAAATTGCGGATGTTCCACTGGATATTGCCTTAGGTATTTATTCTGGTGCTGTTACTAATACGCCAGCGTTGGGGGCAGGGCAGCAAATTTTAGCAGAATTAGGGGTGCCTCAAACCACTGTGACTATGGGGGTGTCTTATGCAATGGCTTATCCATTCGGGATTTGCGGTATTTTGCTTGCAATGTGGTTAATCCGCTTATTTTTTAAAGTCAAAGTGGACGATGAAGCGGCACGTTTTAATGCGGAGAGCAGTCAAGATAAAGAAAGTTTACATAATATTTCTTTAAAAGTGACGAACCAAAATTTAGATGGTCTGACGTTAATTCAAATTCCTGGATTTAGTGATGAAGAAGTCGTATGTTCACGTTTAAAACGCGATGATATGGAAATTGTTCCAAAGGCAAGTACTGAAATTCGTATCAACGATATTTTGCAATTAGTGGGCGATGATAATTCGCTTGCCAAAATGCGTTTAATTATCGGATACGAAGTTGATGCACCAACTGTTGCCTATAGTGGCGAAATTCGTTCTGAGCGTGTGGTGGTAACGAATGAAAAAGTATTAGGCAAAAAGATCCGTGCCTTAGGCATTCATCAAAAATATGGGGTTGTGATTTCACGTTTAAATCGTGCAGGGATTGAGTTAGTTCCAACGGGAAATACCACACTGCAATTTGGCGATGTGCTACATATGGTCGGACGCAGTGATGTACTAAATCAGGCTATTTCAGTCATTGGTAATGCACAACAAAAATTGCTTCAAGTGCAAATGTTACCTGTGTTTATCGGCATTGGTTTAGGAGTACTCGTTGGTTCGATTCCATTCTATATTCCAGGTTTCCCTGTTGCGTTAAAATTAGGGCTTGCTGGCGGGCCATTGGTGGTTGCGTTAATCTTAGCGAGAATTGGCACGATTGGTAAACTTTACTGGTTTATGCCGCCTAGTGCTAACTTGGCGTTACGCGAAATTGGGATTGTTCTTTTCTTGGCTGTGGTCGGTTTAAAATCAGGCGGAAGTTTCTTTGATACTTTAGTGAATGGTTCGGGACTTGAATGGATGGGATACGGTATTTTTATCACCTTTATTCCATTAATGATTACCGGTATTTTGGCTCGTCTATATGGCAAACTGAATTACCTTACAATCTGTGGTTTACTTGCAGGTTCAATGACGGATCCTCCCGCTTTAGCATTTGCTAATGAAATTAAAGAAGATAACGGTGCTGCAGCACTTTCTTATGCCACTGTGTATCCGTTAGTGATGTTCTTGCGAATAATGTCGCCACAGTTATTGGCAGTGTTATTATGGGCAGCATAGTAAAAATAATTTCAATTTAGACATAAAAAGCGCGGTTAATTTCGCGCTTATTTTTTGCGTGGATTTTGCGCAAGAGGGTATTCAATGATAGAATTCCGCACTTTTATTGCTAAGTGAGAACAAAATGGCGTTAGTTGAATTTTTGATGGAAACCTTAGATGGGTTAAAGGGAACAGATATTGTACATTTTGATGTACGTGGAAAATCATCGATTACGGATAATATGATTATTTGCACGGGTACATCGAGCCGCCAAGTTTCTGCAATGGCAGATAATTTAATTACAGAATGTAAAAAAGCAGGTTTTGAAACTTTTGGTGAAGAGGGTAAAAATACTGCAGATTGGATTGTAGTGGATCTTGGTCAAGCTATCGTACATATCATGCAACGTGACGCCCGTGAAATGTATCAATTAGAGAAACTTTGGGCGTAAATATTAGTAAAGTGCGGTGAAAAATAACCGCACTTTTTAGATAAGGATGACTTGTGAAAATCACGTTAATTGCTGTTGGAACAAAAATGCCTTCTTGGGTTACAACGGGTTTTGAGGAATATCAACGCCGTTTCCCAAAAGATATGCCTTTTGAACTGATTGAAATCCCAGCAGGTAAGCGTGGAAAAAATGCTGATATTAAACGTATTTTAGAGCAAGAAGGTAAGGCGATGTTAGCTGCCTGTGGAAAAGGCAAAGTTGTGACGTTAGATATTCCTGGTAAACCTTGGACGACACCGCAGCTAGCCGAGCAATTAGAAGCGTGGAAAAATGATGGTTGCGATGTTTGTTTGTTGATTGGTGGGCCTGAGGGGCTTTCGCCAGAATGTAAAGCCGCTGCAGAGCAAAGTTGGTCGCTTTCGCCATTGACATTACCTCACCCACTTGTTCGTGTTGTAGTGGCTGAAAGTTTGTATCGCGCGTGGTCGCTCACTACTAATCATCCTTATCATCGAGAATAATACATCCTTATTTTTAGCCAGATGAATTTAAAAAAATTTTTCAATACGCCAACTCATGAGCCGTTCCGCGATAAAAAAGCGGAGCGTAACCTTTTTGCACGCCGAACGTTAGTGGCTTTTTTGGGGATTTTGCTACTAACAGGTGTTTTATTCACCAATATTTATCAGCTACAGATTGTTAATTTCGATACTTACCGAACGCGTTCTAATGGTAACCGAATTAAATTATTACCTTTACCGCCAACGCGTGGCTTAATCTATGATCGTTACGGTAAATTATTAGCCGAAAATCTTACTTTTTTTGGTTTATACATTGTGCCGGAAAAAACTGAAAATTTAGACCGCACTTTAGATGAATTACGCTACATTGTGGGATTGACGGATAACGATATTGAACATTTTAAAAAAGAACGTCTCCGCGGAACGCGTTATACACCGATTTTATTAAAGCCGAATTTAACAGAAGAACAAATTTCACGCTTTGCGGTAAATGGCTACCAATACCCGAGTTTAGAGGTACGTCCTTATTTCAAACGCCATTATTTATATGGCGAAACAATGGCGCATATTTTGGGCTATGTAGGTAAAATGAATGATAAAGATGTAGAACGTTTGAAACGAGAGGATAAATTTGCGAATTATGCGGGGACGAACGATATTGGAAAATTGGGTATTGAACGTTATTACGAGGATATACTGCAAGGTACCACGGGTTTTGAAGAAGTAGAAATTAATAATCGCGGCAAAGTAATCCGTACTTTGCGTAGCCGACCTGCTGTGGCGGGAAAAAGTATTCATTTAACTATTGATTTAGCATTACAGCGTTATATTACTGAACTTTTATCGGGACTAAAAGGTGCTGTAGTTGTGCTTGATCCGAAAGATAGTAGTGTATTAGCGATGGTATCTACACCAAGTTATGACAATAATTTATTTGTTGATGGTATTTCCTCCGAAGATTATAAACGTTTATTAAATGATCCTGCTCGTCCGCTTTATAGTCGTGCGACACAAGGTGCGTATCCGCCCGCTTCAACAGTCAAACCTTTTATTGCAGTAGCCGCACAAACTGAAAATGTGATTACACCAAACACAACGATTTTTGATCCGGGATATTGGGTATTACCTAACTCCACAAAACGTTTTCGTGATTGGAAAAAAACAGGCCACGGAGATACGGATTTGAATAAAGCGATTACTGAATCCTCTGATACTTATTTTTATCAAGTGGCTTATAATATGGGTATTGATCGTCTTTCTAATTGGATGAAGGATTTTGGTTTTGGTATGCCAACGGGGATTGAAATTCAAGAAGAAACGGCTGCCAATATGCCAACTCGAGAATGGAAACAAAAACGCTATAAACGCCCTTGGGTACAAGGCGATACGATTTCGGTTGGGATTGGTCAAGGTTATTGGACGGCAACACCACTACAAGTAGCAAAAGCAACGACGATATTGGTCAATAATGGCAAAGTAAATACGCCGCATTTGATGAAAGCAATTGAGGGGGCAGTTCTAGAGCCTTATGAAGATCCGTTAATTTATCCTGATATTAGTACACCTAAAGTGACGGCTTGGGAGGCAGCGAAACGCGGTATGTACAATGTTGTTAATGCTGCAAATGGAACTGGGCGAAAAGCCTTTGCAGATGCCAATTATCGTGTTGCAGGAAAATCTGGTACTGCTCAAGTGTTTAGTTTAAAAGAAAATGAAAAATACAATGCGGTGGGATTGAAAAAAGAATTGCATGATCACGCATGGTTTACCGCATATGCGCCTTATGAAAACCCTAGATTGGTTGTGACAGTGATTTTAGAAAATGCAGGTGGTGGTTCAAGTAATGCCGCACCGTTAGCGCGTAAAGTGATGGATTACTATTTAAATCAGCGTTTACCACAAGTTGAAAAATATAATGTACCTATTCAGCAAAAAAAAGATTTGTCACAAGAGAGCGAACAAATAAATGGAAGATAAAATCCCTTTTTGGTTGCGTGTTTGGCAACGTTTGCATATTGATTTTTGGCTGTTTATCGGACTTCTTGCAATAACGGCTTATGGTATGCTGGTGTTATATAGTGCATCAGGTGCCAGTGAAATGATGTTTAATAACCGAATTATTCAGGTTTTACTTGGATTTATTGTTATGTTGTTAATGGCTCAATTTCCACCAAGATTTTACCAACGCATCGCACCTTATCTTTATTTAATTGGTTTTGTGTTGTTGATCTTAGTAGATGCTATTGGCACGACAAGTAAAGGTGCGCAGCGTTGGCTTGATCTGGGATTTATTCGTTTTCAACCCTCTGAAATTGTAAAACTTGCTGTGCCATTAATGGTGGCGGTGTATTTAGGTAATCGTCCGCTTCCACCTAAATTAAGTGAAACATTTATAGCGATTGCAATGATTCTACTGCCAACATTGCTTGTGGCGATTCAGCCTGATTTAGGCACAGCAATTTTGGTCAGTGCGTCAGGTTTATTTGTCGTGTTTTTAGCAGGAATGAGCTGGTGGCTTATTTTAGCTGCAGTGATTGGCTTAGCTGGATTTATTCCGATCATGTGGTTATATCTAATGCACGATTATCAACGCACTCGCGTTCTCACATTATTGGACCCAGAAAAAGATCCTCTCGGTGCTGGCTATCATATTTTACAATCAAAGATTGCGATTGGTTCTGGTGGATTAAGCGGAAAAGGCTGGATGCAGGGGACTCAATCACAATTAGAATTTTTGCCCGAACCTCATACAGATTTTATTTTTGCGGTAATGGGTGAAGAGCACGGAATGATTGGTTTTTTGATTTTAATGGCGATTTACTTGTTTATTATTGTGCGAGGTTTAATGATTGCCGTAAATGCTCAAACTTCTTTTGGGCGTATTCTTGCTGGTGCAACAACATTAATTTTCTTTGTTTATGTATTTGTGAATATTGGAATGGTAAGCGGAATTTTGCCTGTTGTGGGTGTGCCATTACCTTTATTTAGTTATGGTGGTACCTCTTATGTTGCGATTATGGCAAGTTTTGGTTTACTGATGTCTATTCATACGCATAAAAGTCAATTTATGAAAAGGAGCTAATTTCATTTTTTTCTTTCTTAAAGAAAGAATAAATGAAAAGCGTTAGTATTTTATGAAATTAAAAACTGGGTTAAATTTGACCGCACTTTTGCTATTTATGATAAGCGTAGCTTTTCCTGCGCAGGCTGATACGCAAAAAATGTATGGTATTCGAGGGGATAATCTTTCTATCGCAACTCAAATGCCTGCACCAAGGACTTATTCAGTAAAAGGGCAAACTTATACCACTAAAAGTGGGAATGAAGCCAAATCTTATATTAAAGAAGGTTTAGCAAGTTATTATCATCTTAAATTTGATGGGCGAAAAACAGCAAGTGGCGATGTTTATAACTCAAAACAATTTACTGCAGCACATAAAACATTGCCAATAAATTCTTATGCTTTAGTGACAAATTTACATAACAATCGTAAAGTTATCGTACGTATTAATGATCGTGGGCCTTTTAGTGATAAACGTTTAATTGATCTTTCACACGCTGCGGCAAAAGAAATTGGCTTAATTTCCCGCGGCATAGGGCAGGTAAGAATTGAGGCGTTGCACGTTGCTAAAAATGGGAATTTATCAGGTGCAGCCACAAAAACACTGGCTAAACAAGCAAAAACTCAGGAAGCTGCCGATCGTTTAGTATTAAAATCTAACACGCTTTTTGATAACGCATCTAAGTCAATAAATGCTCTAAAAGGAACCGAATTTTACTGTTTGAAAATGCTTGAATTAACCTCTCATAGCCAAGCAAATAAATTAATTACGCAGCTTGCGTTAGCGAATATTCAGACTGAAGTAAATCGCTCAGGAAATAAATATGAAATTTATATTGGGCCTTTTGATGACAAAACAAAAATGGCACAAGTGAGAACTAAATTACAAAAAATGGCAAATAATAAGCCATTAATTGTTTATACGTATAAAAATTAATTGTAGGAACACACTATGTTGAAAAGAACAACAAAAATCGCATTTTTATCAAGTTTTGTGGCACTTAGTGCTTTTTCGGTATCTGCAGAGGATATGCAGTTTGGCGTAACTCCACCACAAATTACGGCTCAAACGTATGTATTGATGGATTATAATTCAGGTGCAATTTTGACCGCACTTAATCCAGATCAACGTCAATATCCAGCATCACTGACTAAAATGATGACAAGTTATGTAGTTGGTGTCGCATTAAAACAAGGCAAAATCCATAATACCGATATGGTTACCATTGGTGAAAGTGCGTGGGGGCGTAATTTCCCTGATTCATCAAAAATGTTTTTAGATTTAAATACACAAGTATCTGTAGCAGATTTAAATCGAGGTGTGATTGTTGTTTCTGGTAATGATGCGACTGTTGCATTAGCTGAACATATTTCTGGCAATGTACCGAACTTTGTAGAAACAATGAATAAATATGTTCAACAATTTGGTTTGAAAAATACAAATTTCACCACGCCCCATGGTTTAGACGATCCAAATCAATATTCTTCCGCGCGTGATATGGCAATTATTGGTGCGCATATTATTCGTGATTTACCTGAAGAATATAAAATTTACTCCGAAAAAGACTTTACATTTAATAAAATCAAACAAGCTAACCGTAATGGACTATTATGGGATAAAACTATCAATGTTGATGGAATGAAGACAGGGCATACTAGCCAAGCAGGATATAACTTAGTCGCTTCAGCGACTACATCAAACAATATGCGTTTAATTTCTGTAGTAATGGGTGTGCCAACTTACAAAGGTCGTGAAGTAGAAAGTAAGAAACTTTTACAATGGGGTTTTGCTAATTTCGAAACATTTAAAACTTTAGAGGCTGGTAAAGAAATTTCAGAACAAAGGGTTTATTATGGCGATAAAAATTCAGTAAAACTTGGTGCTTTAATGGATCACTTTATTACGATACCTAAAGGTAAACAAAGTGAGGTTAAAGCTCGTTATGAATTAGCAGATAAAAATTTACAAGCACCATTAGCAAAAGGTCAAGTGATTGGTAAAGTGGTTTATCAACTGGATGGTAAGGATATTGCAAGTGCCAATTTACAAGTGATGAATGATGTGGGAGAAGCGGGTATTTTTGGTAAACTATGGGATTGGTTAGTATTGACTGTGAAAGGGTTATTCTCATAAAAACAAGTTGAAAATTGACCGCACTTTTTGATTTATTTTATTTTTAGGAAAGAAAATGACAATAGAAAACGATTATGCAAAACTCAAGGAATTAATGGAATTTCCAGCAAAAATGACTTTTAAAGTTGCGGGAATTAATCGAGAAGGGTTAGCACAAGATCTTATACAAGTGGTGCAAAAATATATTAAAGGCGATTATATTCCAAAAGAAAAGCGCAGTAGTAAAGGCACTTATAATTCAGTTTCAATTGATATTATTGCTGAAAACTTTGATCAGGTAGAAACACTCTATAAAGAACTGGCTAAAGTTGAAGGCGTGAAAATGGTTATTTAGTATGAACAATTCCCTTATCGTTCGTCAGTTAGGATTGCAAGATTATCAAGAAATTTGGCACAAAATGCAGGATTTTACTGATACTCGAAATGCTGAAACGCAAGACGAAATTTGGTTAGTACAACATTATCCTGTTTTTACCCAAGGGCAAGCAGGTAAACCAGAGCATCTTTTACAACGTAGTGAAATCCCTGTGGTGCAATCGGATCGTGGTGGGCAAATTACCTATCACGCACCCGGTCAGCAAGTGATGTATGTGCTTATTGACATTAAACGCCATAAAAACTTAAATGTGCGTCAATTAGTTACCGCACTTGAACAAACGGTGGTTAAAACTTTGGCTGAATATGGCATTGAAAGCTATCCAAAGCCTGATGCGCCAGGTGTTTATGTGGATGGAAAAAAGATTTGTTCTCTTGGATTACGTATTCGTCGTGGTTGCTCTTTTCACGGGTTGGCATTGAATATTAATATGGATCTTAATCCTTTCCATTATATTAATCCTTGTGGGTATGCAGGGCTTGAAATGTGTCAGTTAGCGGATTTTGTTAATCAAGATGAAGCTGATTGCGATAATGTTTCAGCAAAATTAATTAAACACTTCGCCGATCTTTTAGGCTATAATATAACAACTTTATAACATTTTATAAAAACTAAATGCCCAATTTGGGCATTTTTATTTAGGAAAATACTATGTCTACGCCTTTCAAAATGGAACGCGGTGTAAAATATCGCGATGCGGCAAAAACCTCAATTATTCCCGTAAAAAATATCGATCCTAATCAAGAGTTATTAAAAAAACCAGAATGGATGAAAATTAAACTTCCAGCAAGTTCAGCTAAAATTGAAAGCATTAAAAATGGAATGCGCCGTCACGGATTACATTCTGTTTGTGAGGAAGCGTCTTGTCCAAATTTACACGAATGTTTTAATCATGGCACAGCCACTTTTATGATTTTAGGTGCAATTTGTACGCGCCGTTGCCCATTCTGTGATGTGGCTCACGGTAAACCATTACCGCCTGATCCTGAAGAGCCACAAAAATTGGCAGAAACGATTCAAGATATGAAACTTAAATATGTGGTAATCACATCGGTGGATCGTGATGACTTGCCTGATCGTGGTGCTGGTCATTTTTCTGAATGTGTAAAAGCTGTGCGCGAGCTTAATCCTAACATTAAGATTGAAATTTTAGTGCCTGATTTTCGTGGTCGCATTACACAGGCTTTAGAGAAATTAAAAGATAATCCGCCAGATGTCTTTAACCATAATTTAGAAAACGTACCGCGCTTATATAAAGAAATTCGTCCAGGTGCGGATTACGAATGGTCACTTAAATTATTGCGTGAATTCAAAGAAATATTCCCAAATATCCCAACCAAATCTGGTTTAATGGTTGGGTTAGGCGAAACCAACGAGGAAATTTTGCAAGTGATGCAAGATTTACGTGATAACGGTGTGACTATGCTCACGTTGGGTCAATATCTTCAACCTAGCCGCCATCATTTGCCTGTTGCCCGTTATGTGCCGCCAACTGAATTTGATGAATTCCGTGATAAAGCCAATGAAATGGGCTTTGAACATGCGGCTTGTGGGCCATTTGTTCGTTCTTCTTATCACGCTGATTTACAAGCCAGTGGCGGATTAGTGAAATAATTTAAAATTCTGCTAAATTAAACCGCACTTTTTGCTTGCAACAAAAGTGCGGTTTATTTTTACAACTCAGAATAACCGCCAATATTGCCTATAAATTATTCAATGTATAATGCAGTGTTAAGATAATATTAGATTATAAAGTTGGGAAAAATATGAGCTTATCTTGTATCGTAATTTGCTCATCGCTTATAATAGCTCTATACTACTAACTTGGTAGTGATGTTATGTTTTCTTCTTTTTTGGAGAGTCGATGCAATTTGAGCGAATTTCTACTGAACAAAAAAAACTTTCCCTCATTCAGACATTTTTACATCAAAATGCGCTTAAATTAGATGAACAAATCGAGTATTTTGTTGTTGGCTATAATGATAACGAACAAATCGTTGTCTGTGGCGGTTTAGCAGGCAATATCATAAAATGTGTTGCGATTGATGAGTCTTTGCGTGGTAGCGGTGTTGCCTTGCAATTAATTACTGAATTGGTTGATTTAGCTTACACGCTAAAACGCCCACACCTTTTTATTTATACAAAACCCGAATATGCAACGTTGTTCAAATCTTGTGGTTTTTATATCATCTCTGATGCCAATCCTTATGTAGTATTGTTAGAAAATAGTGCTACGCGTTTACAAAAACAATGCTCATTATGGGAGAAAATGCGTGTGGATGGTAATCGAATTGGCTCGATTGTAATGAACGCGAATCCATTTACCTTAGGTCATCGTTATTTAATTGAGCAAGCATTACAACAATGTGATCATCTGCATTTATTTATTGTCGGTGAAGACGCATCGCAATTTTCTTACACTGAACGATTTGAAATGATTCAACAAGGTATTTTCGATTTATCCAATATCACTCTTCATTCTGGCTCTGACTATATTATTTCTCGTGCAACATTTCCAAATTATTTCCTAAAAGATCAATTAATTACAGATGAAAGTTATTTTGAGATTGATCTGAAGTTATTCCGTTTACATATTGCTCAAGCTTTGGGAATAACACATCGCTTTGTTGGTACTGAGCTAAATTGTCCCATCACTGCCGAATATAATCGCCAAATGCATTATTGGTTAATGGATGCCGAAATGAATGCACCAAAAATAAATGTTATCGAGATACCTAGAAAAACAGCAAGCAACCACATTATTTCTGCTTCTACAGTACGAAAGCATTTGGCTGAAAAAAATTGGGCTCAACTCGCAGAGTTTGTGCCTATGACTACGTTAAATTATTTACAAAAGTGCGGTCGTTTTTAAATACATTTTTATTCATCAATATACGGAAGGAAAATCTATGAAAATAACAAAAGTAGCCGTTGCAGGGACACTGGAATCCAGTGATGTTCAAGTACGGGTTCAACCTTTTGATTCACTCGATATTGAAATCAATAGCTCAGTAGCAAAACAATTTGGTGAACAAATTGAAGCGACAGTTCGTGAAGTATTAGCAAAACTAGGCATTACAGCAGCACAAGTCATTGTAGAAGACAAAGGGGCGTTAGATTGCGTGTTACAAGCTCGAGTAAAAGCTGCTGCAATGCGTGCAACTGATGAAACGATTAACTGGGAGGCTGTGCTATGAAATTAAGAAGAAGTATGTTATTTGTGCCGGGCTCAAATGCCGCCATGTTGAGTAATAGCTTTATTTATAAACCAGATTCCATTATGTTTGACTTAGAAGATGCGGTTGCGCTCAAAGAAAAAGATTCTGCTCGTTTATTAGTCGCTCATGCACTTCAACATCCGCTTTATAAAGAAATTGAGACCGTAGTTCGTGTTAATCCGCTAGATTCTGAATTTGGTTTATTGGATTTGAATTCGGTAGTGCGTGCGGGTGTGGATGTGGTACGTATGCCAAAAACTGAAAGCGCGCAAGATGTGTTGGATATGGATCACGCCATTACTGAGATTGAGAAAGCCTGCGGTCGAGAAGCAGGTTCGACTAAAATGCTAGCAGCCATCGAATCGCCATTAGGTATCACTCAAGCCAACCAAATCGCTTTCGCTTCTAAACGTTTAATTGGTATCGCATTGGGTGCAGAGGATTACGTACGTAACTTAAAAACCGAGCGTTCACCAGAGGGGATTGAACTGCTTTTTGCTCGTTGTTCTATTTTACAAGCGGCACGTGCGGCTGGCATTCAGGCTTTTGATACCGTATATTCTAACGCGAACAATGAAGAAGGCTTCTTAAAAGAGGCTGCGTTAATTAAACAGCTTGGTTTTGACGGTAAATCCTTAATCAACCCACGCCAAATTGAATTGTTACACAACTTATTTGCACCGACACAAAAAGACGTGGAGCAGGCAAAACGCATTATTGAAGCGGCAGCAGAAGCTGAACGACAAGGGGCTGGTGTTGTTTCGTTAAACGGTAAAATGATTGACGCACCGATTATTGATCGCGCAAAACTTGTATTAGAACGTGCGAAATCAGGTATTCGTGAAGAGTAAAGGGAGATAAAAAGATGACAACAAGAGAACAACGTATTGAAAAATATCACGCTGATCGCTCAGTCTATCAGGCGGTGCCTAAATCTGAATCCCTTTCTCGTACAGCGAAAGATCGCAAACTTTGTACCTCTCTAGAAGAAGCGATTAAACGCTCTGGCTTAAAAGATGGTATGACTGTTTCATTTCATCATGCTTTTCGGGGCGGAGATTTTGTGGTGAATATGGTGATGAATAAAATTGCCGAAATGGGTTTCAAAAATCTGACCCTTGCATCTTCATCTTTAATTGATAGCCACTTCCCGATTGTCGAATATATCAAAAATGGCGTGGTCACCAAAATCTATTCTTCTGGTTTACGCGGTGAACTTGCAGAGCAAATCTCTCGTGGTTTATTGAATGAACCTGTAAATATTCATTCTCATGGTGGACGTGTTCACTTAGTAAAATCTGGCGAATTAAAAATTGACGTTGCTTTTTTAGGCGTGCCTTGCTGTGACACATTCGGTAATGCCAATGGATTTACTGGAAAAAGTAAATGCGGCTCTCTAGGCTATGCGCGTGTCGATGCTGAATATGCTGACAAAGTTGTGTTGCTCACAGAGGAATTTGTTGAATACCCGCACTACCCAATCAGCATAGCTCAAGATCAAGTAGATTTAATCGTGCAAGTTGAAGCAGTCGGTGACCCGAAAAAAATTGGTGGTGGTGCAACCCGAATGACTACCAATCCACGCGAATTACTCATTGCGCGTAAATGTGCAGAAGTAATTTTTGCCAGTGGTTATTTTAAAGATGGCTTCTCATTACAAACTGGTTCTGGGGGGGCAGCATTAGCTGTTACACGCTTTCTAGAAGAAAAAATGCGTCGTGAAAATATCACTGCAGATTTCGCACTTGGCGGAATTACTGCAAGTATGGTGGCATTACATGAGACTGGTCTTATTAAAAAATTATTAGATGTACAAAGCTTTGATTCTGTTGCAGCTGAATCACTTGCCCGTAACCCAAATCATATTGAAGTCTCCGCTAACCAATATGCGAATTACAGTTCCAAAGGCGCATCTGTTGAACGTTTAGATATGGTGATTCTTTCTGCTTTAGAAATCGACACTAAATTTAACGTGAATGTATTGACTGGCTCTGACGGTGTGATTCGCGGTGCATCTGGTGGTCATTGTGATACCGCAGCTTCTGCACAAGTAGCAATCATTGTGGCACCATTAGTTCGTGGTCGTATTCCAACCGTGGTGGAAAACGTGATTACCTGTGTAACACCTGGTGAAAACGTCGATATTCTCGTTACCGATCATGGTGTAGCAGTAAATCCTAAACGTCCAGATTTGATTGAAGCTTTAAGCAAAACAGACATTCCATTGTTTACTATTGAACAACTTTGTGAACGTGCTTACAGCATTACTGGTAAACCAAAAGAAATTGAGTTTACTAATAAACCTGTGGCTGTTGTTCGTTATCGTGATGGTTCGGTGATTGATACGGTGTATCAAGTTAAAGACTAGAATCAGCATTACAAGCGATCTACTTTCAATAGCCAAAATTAACTCTTGTCTTCCCATGATTATCAGGAAAGGAGCCCAAAGAGTTGAAAGGGACTCAATTAGCTCTTTCAGCTTTCGCCAGCACCATATAAATGGAAAGAGTTAAGAAAATTTATTTTTATACAAAAGAGCGGTCAAATTTTGCAGCATTTTTTTACGACATTCTCTACAGAGGGTTCAAAAATTTCACTTGAAGCATTGCTTAATGCTCGAGAGGAACGTGCAATTTTACAACAACAGCTTATAACACAATATGGACAAACCTTACTTTGCATCACTTTAACTGCTGTGGGTGGAGTAAAAAAAAATGCTTTGTTGGATTATGTTTTTACAAAAGCTCTAGAAAATCTGACCGCACTTTTTACTCAGTTAAACATCACAGCAGTAAAAGAAATAGTCCGTCCGTTAGAAACGGGGCATGAAGCCTATTTTGTATTACCGATAGATGCTCGTACGCTAAAAGTGCTGATGATTGAATTGGAAGAAAGTATTCCTCTTGCTCGTTTGTGGGATTTAGATGTGTTTAATGCTAAAGGCAATCTACTGAGTCGTACAGATTTTGATCTTTCTCCAAGAACTTGTTTAGTGTGCGGAGAAAATGCAAAAATCTGTGCGAGAACCCGCAAGCACGAGATTGATGAGATTGTAGATAAAATTCAATCTCTCGCACAGAATCATGATTTCGCAGAACATATTGGTGAACAAGTTTATCTGGCATTAATACAAGAGGCTCGCTTATCGCCAAAACCTGGTTTAGTGGATGCCATCAATAACGGTTCGCACAAAGATATGAACCTACATACTTTTGAGCAAAGTGCGATTAGTTTAAAACCTTTTTTTACGCAGTTTGTTCTCAAAGGCATGATGACCGCGCATTTGTCTGAAAATCAAATTCTCGCTGAAATTCGTCCTTTAGGTTTATTAGCAGAAAAAGCAATGTTTAAAGTTACTGATGGCGTAAACACCCACAAAGGTGCTATTTTTTCTTTTGGTTTAGTGTGTACGGCAATTGGACGATTATTGGCACAAAAAAGTTTGGTTCAAAGTGCGGTAGATTTTGATGTTAAATTAATCTGCTCACTTGTTGCACAATTTACTCAAGGTTTAACGGATGAACTGAAAAATTATCCTGAACACTTGCCTAGTACGGCTGGAGTGCGTTTATTCCAAAAATATGGCTTAACAGGTGTCCGTGGCGAAGCAGAAAATGGTTTTAATCTCATTCAAACGTTGTTGCCACAATTTGATGAGTACCATCAGTTAGAATGGGAACATCGTTTACTGATTTTGTTATTGAATTTAATGGCAATTAACTCCGACACTAACGTGGTTCATCGAGGTGGTTTAGCGGGATTGCATTTCATACAGCAAACAGCACAGGATCTGCTTACAGATCAACACCTTGTGACAGATAAAACAGCACTGACACAAGCATTAATGAAATTTGATACCGCCTGCATTGAACGTAATTTAAGTTCGGGCGGTAGTGCTGATTTATTAGCACTAACAATTTTCTTTTTATCATTTAGAGGTAATTAATATGGCATTATCCAAAAATACAAAACTGGTGATTTTAATGGCTATCCCATTGATCACTTTCTTACTACCTGCTCCTGATGGGCTTTCTTTGATTGCTTGGCGATTACTTGGTGTTTATATCGCCACTATCGTTGGGCTTGTGCTTAAACCTTATGGCGAGCCCGTTATCTTATTGGCTGCAATTGCAGTTTCTGGCGTTATCATCGGTAATACTGAAGGGGCGAAAGAATTGGTTAAAGTCGGCAATATGTTGGATGGTTATAAATCTGGCACAACATGGCTTATTTTTACCGCATTCACTTTGAGTTCAGCATTTGTAATCACAGGTCTAGGTAAACGTATCGCCTATCATATGATCGGTGCAATGGGTAGCACAACCCTACGCTTAGGCTATGTTACCATGTTCTTAGATCTTTTACTCTCGCCAGCAACGCCCTCTAACACCGCGCGTTCAGGTGGGATTATCTTTCCAATCATTAATAGCGTAGTGGTTGCTCTTGGTTCAGATCCAGAAAAAAGCCCGAAAAAAGCAGGGCGTTATTTGATGATGAACGTATATATGGTGGTTAAAACTACCTCTTATATTTTCTTAACCGCAATGGCTCCTAATGCCTTAGCTCTTTCATTAATGGCACCAATTCTTGGTTTTGAAACCACTTGGATCAAATGGTTCTTAGCTGCATCCGTACCCGGCTTACTCTGCTTATTCTTAATTCCGTTAATTTGTTATTGGGTATCTCCACCAGAATTGAAAAAAGTGGATAATAAAGCCATTGCGAAAAAAGGCTTAGAAGAATTAGGTCCAATGTCTTTTCGTGAAAAAGCACTCAGCGTGTTATTCGTAATTGCATTATTCGGCTGGATTTTCTCTAATTCACTTCATATCAATGCTACCATTGTTGCAATCATTGTAATGGTGCTTTGTATTGTATTAAGTATCGTCACCTGGGACGATATCTTAAAAAGCAAAGGCGCATGGAATACCCTAGTATGGTATGGTGGTATCATCGGTATGTCTGGCTTGCTTGAAAAATCTGGCTTTTTCAAATGGTTAGCAAACACCTTAAGTACCATACTTCAGTTTGAGGGGCATGGTATGATGGCGTTAATAGTGATTCTTACCTTAAGTGTCTCTGTACGTTATTTATTCGCATCAGGCGGTGCATATGTAGCTGCAATGGTACCCGTATTTGCAACAGTCGGACATGTAACAGGCGCTCCTACTGAATTGCTTGCTCTAGGCTTAGTCTTTGCTAATTCTTATGGTGGTTCAGTAACTCACTACGGAGGCGGACCAGGTCCAATTGCATTCGGTGCTGGTTATAATGATATAAAATCTTGGTGGATTACTGGCGCGATCATTGCTTTTGGTAGTTTAATTATCCATCTAACTATCGGTATGGCATGGTGGAAATTATTAATGAGTTTAGGCTGGTTATAAGCTAATCTTTTTTAAATTTAACTGCTATTTTGACGGTGTAGTAGACAAAGTAGTTGATTATAAATATATGCTTGCGTTTTCACTAAAAAGTGAGCTCTATTTAATTTAAGGATTAAGTCCTGTAATCTACAGGGCTTAATCCTTTTGGTTTACCTTGAATATACACATCGTTGTAATCGCGATAAGCTAGTATTTCCTTTAATTTTATGAACTAATATTTACCTCATACTGCATTATATCTTGAGTATATTTATGAATATCTTATTTTTTTAATGATTTACAAGCCTTTCTAGCTTATCAAAATATTCTGTTTAGTGTCTTTCACCGAATATTCACTAGCCAGAATTAGCGCAAGCCTGTAGAATAGCCCATTGCTTTATTTAACTAATTATTTATAACACCTAACGATATTGTAGAAAATGACTCAAAAATTACATATTAAAACTTGGGGCTGCCAGATGAACGAATACGATTCATCTAAAATGGCCGATCTTTTATTAAGCACCCACGGATTAGAACTCACGGAAGCACCTGAAGAAGCAGACGTATTATTATTAAATACCTGTTCTATTCGTGAAAAAGCACAAGAAAAAGTGTTCCACCAACTTGGGCGTTGGAAAGAATTAAAGAAAAATAATCCAAATTTAGTGATTGGTGTGGGCGGCTGTGTGGCTTCTCAAGAAGGGGAACATATTCGCCATCGTGCGCCTTATGTGGATATTATTTTTGGCCCGCAAACTTTGCATCGCTTGCCTGAAATGATTAATCAAATTCGTGGCGGTAAAAGCTCTGTGGTTGATGTGAGCTTTCCTGAAATTGAGAAATTTGACCGCTTACCTGAACCTCGCGCAGAAGGCCCAACGGCATTTGTTTCCATTATGGAAGGCTGTAATAAATACTGTACTTTCTGTGTTGTGCCTTATACTCGTGGAGAAGAAGTTAGCCGTCCCGTAGATGATGTGCTATTTGAAATTGCGCAACTTGCGGAACAAGGTGTGCGTGAGGTAAATCTACTTGGTCAAAATGTAAATGCTTATCGTGGGCCAACGCATGATGGTCAAATTTGTAGTTTTGCTGAGTTGCTTCGTCTCGTGGCTTCTATCGATGGTATTGACCGTTTACGTTTCACAACCAGCCATCCAATAGAATTTACCGATGATATTATTGATGTGTATCGTGATACGCCTGAATTAGTGAGTTTCTTACATCTTCCAGTGCAAGCAGGTTCTGACCGTGTATTAACTATGATGAAACGTGCTCATACCGCATTAGAATATAAATCCATTATTCGTAAACTTCGTGCTGTGCGCCCAGATATTCAAATCAGCTCTGACTTTATTGTTGGTTTCCCAGGGGAAACGTCGGAAGATTTTGAGCAAACTATGAATTTGATTGCACAAGTAAACTTTGATATGAGCTTCAGTTTTGTTTATTCCGCTCGACCAGGTACGCCAGCAGCAGATATGCCAGATGATGTGACGGAAGATGAAAAGAAACAGCGTCTTTATGTGCTACAAGAGCGTATTAATCAACAAGCGGCACAATTTAGCCGTCGTATGCTTGGCACAGAGCAGCGCGTGTTAGTTGAAGGCCCATCGAAGAAAGATATTATGGAATTGACGGGACGTACTGAAACGAATCGTATTGTTAATTTCCAAGGTTCTCCAGAAATGATCGGTAAATTTGTGGATGTAAAAATTACTGATGTTTATACTAATTCGTTACGTGGCGAAGTGGTGCGTACTGAAGATGAAATGGGATTACGTATTGCACAATCGCCACAAGAAGTGATGAATCGCACACGTAAAGAAGATGAATTAGGCGTAGGGCGTTATCACGGCTAATTAAAATGCTGAAATATTCAACCGCACTTTGAGAGATTAAAGTGCGGTTATTTTTTAGAGATATATGGTTTAGATTTGCCAATCAATTGGTTTCATTCCATTACTTTCCAAATATGAATTTGTTTTGGAAAAATGATGACAGCCAAAAAAACCTCGATGGGCTGAAAGTGGGGAAGGGTGCGGAGCCGTTAAAACAAGGTGACGAGTGCGGTCAATAATTTGTCCTTTTTTTTGTGCGTGACTGCCCCAAAGTAAAAACACCAGTTTTTCACGATGTTCATTAAGCACTGCAATAACTTTATCTGTAAACCTTTCCCAACCTAAATTGGCGTGTGAATGTGCCATACCACGTTCTACGGTAAGCACTGTGTTAAGTAGTAATACGCCCTGTTCTGCCCATTTGACTAAATAACCATGTGATGGCATTTGGAATCCCGAAATATCTTGTGTGAGTTCTTTATACATATTTAATAGGGAAGGGGGAATTGCTACTTCAGGTTTTACAGAAAAAGCCAAGCCGTGCGCTTGGTTTGCACCGTGATAAGGATCTTGACCTAAAATTACCACTTTTACATCTTCAAAAGCGGTATATTTGAATGCATTAAATACCTCTTCTTGTGGTGGATAAATTGTTTTCCCGTTTGCTCTTGCAAGATGAACTTGTTGTAGAGCGTGTTGAAAGTAAGGTTGTTCTTTTTCTTTTCCGATAACGTCTGTCCAGTTTTTCATTATTCTATCCTATTAATAAGTTTTTATTCATTATAAACAAAAACACTCATTCAATAAAAAGTTAAATTAATGTTAAATTATTGATATAAATTTTATTTAAAAATTAATAAATTTTAATTTAGATCAAATTTATAAAAATTAATTAAAAAAATAACCTGCTCTTTATCAAATAAATCTAAAATAATTTGAAATATTAAAATGATTTGATAAAATTTGTACAGTTTTATTATTATTTTCGTGCCAATTAGGAGGCTATTATGATTAAAGGTATTCAAATTACTCAAGCAGCAAATGACAATTTGCTTAATTCATTCTGGTTATTAGACAGCGAAAAAAATGAAGCGCGTTGCTTGTGTGCAAAAGGCGAATTTGCTGAAGACCAAGTTGTTGCAGTGAGCGAATTAGGTCAAATCGAATACCGTGAATTACCAGTAAACGTCGCACCAACTGTTAAAGTTGAAGGTGGCCAACATTTAAACGTGAACGTATTACGTCGTGAAACGTTAGAAGATGCGGTAAATAACCCAGATAAATATCCACAATTAACTATCCGTGTTTCTGGTTACGCAGTACGTTTCAACTCTTTAACGCCAGAACAACAACGCGACGTTATCACTCGTACTTTTACTGAAAGCTTATAATTTCATTTTGAATGAAAAAAGAAACCCCGAAGTCATTCGGGGTTTTGTTTTATCTAAAAAGTTTGAAAATTTGACCGCACTTTTCCTTTTCATCTATAGCGATTTACATGCTTTTCAGGTAGAATCCGCCAGTTAAATTTAATGATTTTTGAGAAAAACTATCTTTTATGAAGAATATTCGCAACTTTTCTATTATTGCCCATATTGACCACGGTAAATCGACCCTTTCTGACCGTTTGATTCAAACTTGTGGTGGCCTTTCGGATCGTGAAATGGAAGCGCAAGTGCTAGATTCAATGGATCTTGAGCGTGAGCGTGGAATTACCATCAAAGCACAAAGTGTTACCTTAAATTATAAAGCCAAAGATGGCGAAACTTATCAATTAAACTTTATCGATACCCCAGGACACGTGGACTTTTCCTATGAAGTGTCTCGCTCTCTTGCTGCTTGTGAAGGGGCATTGTTGGTGGTTGATGCTGGCCAAGGAGTCGAAGCCCAAACTCTGGCAAACTGTTATACCGCAATCGAAATGGATTTAGAAGTGGTACCGATTTTAAATAAAATCGACTTGCCTGCCGCAGATCCTGAACGTGTAGCGGAAGAAATTGAAGATATTGTTGGAATTGATGCGATGGAAGCGGTTCGATGCTCAGCTAAAACGGGTGTCGGTATCGAAGATGTATTAGAAGAAATCGTGGCAAAAATTCCCGCACCAGAAGGCGATCCTAATGCGCCATTACAAGCATTGATTATTGATTCTTGGTTCGATAACTATTTGGGCGTGGTATCTTTAGTGCGTATTAAAAACGGGGTATTACGTAAAGGCGATAAAATTAAAGTGATGTCCACAGGGCAAACTTACAATGTTGATCGTTTAGGGATTTTCACGCCAAAACAAGAAGATTCCACCGTTTTAGAATGTGGCGAAGTGGGTTGGGTCGTTTGTGCGATTAAAGATATTTTAGGTGCGCCAGTTGGGGATACCTTAACCCATCAACATAATTCTGCAGCTGAAGTGTTGCCAGGTTTTAAAAAAGTAAAACCACAGGTTTATGCTGGGCTTTTTCCTGTAAGTTCTGATGATTATGAAGCGTTTCGCGATGCACTTGGTAAATTAAGTTTAAACGATGCGTCACTTTTCTATGAACCAGAAACTTCGACTGCACTTGGCTTTGGTTTCCGTTGTGGTTTCCTTGGACTTCTACATATGGAAATCATTCAAGAGCGTCTAGAGCGTGAGTATGATTTAGATCTTATCACTACTGCACCAACGGTAATTTACGAAGTGCAATTAACGAATGGGGAGGTTGTTTATGTGGATAGTCCTGCAAAATTGCCTCCACTTAATAATATTGCTGAAATTCGCGAGCCAATCGCAGAATGTAATATGTTAGTACCACAAGAATATTT
Source organism: Haemophilus influenzae (assembly GCF_001457655.1). Classification (NCBI taxonomy): domain Bacteria; kingdom Pseudomonadati; phylum Pseudomonadota; class Gammaproteobacteria; order Pasteurellales; family Pasteurellaceae; genus Haemophilus; species Haemophilus influenzae. The sequence continues at coordinate 1,121,153 of NZ_LN831035.1, forward strand.
AGGTAACGTTATTACCCTTTGCGTTGAAAAACGTGGCGTGCAAACCAATATGGTATATCACGGTAATCAGATCGCACTGACTTATGAAATTCCAATGGGCGAAGTTGTTCTAGACTTCTTTGACCGTTTAAAATCAACATCGCGTGGTTATGCTTCGTTAGATTACGGTTTTAAACGTTTCCAAGCGGCAGATATGGTTCGCGTGGATATTATGATTAACAGCGAACGAGTAGATGCTTTAGCTTTAATTGTTCATAAAGATAATTCACAATATCGTGGTCGTGAATTGGTTGAAAAAATGCGAGAGTTAATTCCTCGTCAGCAATTTGATATTGCTATTCAAGCCGCGATTGGTAACCACATTATTGCCCGTTCTACGGTGAAACAATTACGTAAAAACGTATTAGCAAAATGTTATGGTGGTGACGTGAGCCGTAAGAAAAAGCTCTTACAGAAGCAGAAAGAAGGGAAAAAACGTATGAAATCTTTAGGTAACGTAGAAGTGCCGCAAGAGGCGTTTTTAGCAATTTTACACGTAGGAAAAGATAAATAAGGAAAATTATGTCAAATTTATTTTTTGTGATTTTATTGGCTGTCGGCTTTGGTGTGTGGAAAGTTTTAGATTATTTTCAGTTGCCAAATACTTTTAGTATTTTGTTACTAATTTTGACCGCACTTTCTGGCGTATTATGGTGTTATCATCGTTTTGTGGTGCTGCCAAAACGTCATCGTCAAGTGGCACGTGCAGAACAACGTTCTGGTAAAACCTTAAGTGAGGAAGAAAAAGCCAAAATTGAACCGATTTCTGAGGCTTCAGAATTTTTGTCTTCACTTTTTCCTGTGCTTGCAGTGGTATTTTTGGTTCGTTCTTTTTTGTTTGAACCGTTTCAAATTCCCTCTGGCTCAATGGAATCCACTTTACGTGTTGGCGATTTTTTAGTTGTGAATAAATATGCTTATGGTGTGAAAGATCCGATTTTCCAAAACACCATTATTGAGGGCGAAAAACCACAACGTGGCGATGTGATTGTGTTTAAAGCACCACAACAAGCGTTAATTCGTACTGGTCTTGGTGCAACACGAGCAGCCTTTGCAGAAAATTTAGCGTTAAGTTCAAAAGATAATATGTCTGGTGTGGATTATATTAAACGTATTATTGGAAAGGGCGGAGATCGCATCATTTTTGATGCGGAACAAAAAACGCTAAAAGTGGTATATGGTAAAGAAGGTAAACCTTGTGAAATTGATTGCGAAACTAAGGCGTTTGAATATACACAAAATCCAACAAATCCTGCTTTTCCAAATGAATTAGAATTGACTGAAAAAGGCGATGTAACACATAACGTGTTAATTAGTGAGTATCGTCGTTATTCAGACCTTGAATTTTTCCCACAAGAGGGAATGCAAACTGCAGAATGGCTTGTGCCAGAGGGGCAGTATTTTGTGATGGGGGATCATCGCGATCACAGCGATGACAGTCGTTTCTGGGGCTTTGTACCTGAAAAAAATATTGTGGGTAAAGCCACTTATATTTGGATGAGCTTAGAAAAAGAAGCGAATGAATGGCCAACAGGTTTCCGTTTTGAGCGTTTCTTTACAGCAATAAAATAAGATGAATCATTTAGATCGACTTGAGCGTAAAATCGGCTATCGTTTTAATGATATTGCGCTCTTAAAGCAGGCACTTACGCATCGAAGTGCGGCAACTCAACATAATGAACGCCTAGAATTCCTAGGCGATTCCATTCTTAATTTCACTATCGCTGAAGCACTTTATCATCAGTTTCCACGTTGTAATGAAGGAGAACTGAGCCGTATGCGTGCTACTTTGGTACGCGAACCCACTTTAGCGATTTTAGCGCGCCAATTTGAATTAGGCGATTATATGTCGCTTGGTTCTGGCGAGCTAAAGAACGGTGGTTTTCGCCGTGAATCTATTCTTGCCGATTGTGTAGAAGCGATTATTGGCGCAATGTCTTTGGATCAAGGATTGGCTGTGACGACCCAAGTGATACGAAATTGGTATCAACAGTTATTGGCAGAAATTAAACCAGGCGATAATCAAAAAGATGCGAAAACGCGTTTACAAGAATATTTACAAGGCAAACATTTGCCATTGCCAACTTATGAAGTGGTAAATATTCAAGGGGAAGCCCATTGCCAAATTTTCACTGTTGAATGCAAAGTGAAAAGTGCGGAGAAAATTGACCGCACTTTTGTGGCAAAAGGATCTAGCCGTCGTAAAGCTGAACAAGCGGCAGCAGAACAAATTTTAAAAGAACTGGACATCAAATGACCGAACAATTCGACAAAACCTATTGCGGCTTTATTGCTATCGTAGGTCGCCCAAATGTGGGTAAATCAACGCTCTTAAATAAAATTTTAGGACAAAAAATTTCAATTACATCACGTAAAGCACAAACCACCCGTCACCGCATTGTTGGGATTAAAACTGAAGGTGCGTATCAAGAAATCTATGTGGATACTCCAGGACTTCATATTGAAGAGAAGCGTGCGATTAACCGTTTAATGAACCGTGCAGCAAGTAGTGCTATCGGCGATGTTGATTTAATTATTTTTGTCGTAGATGGTACACATTGGAATGCAGATGATGAGATGGTGCTAAACAAACTACGTAATGCAAAAGCACCCGTTGTGCTTGCTATCAACAAAGTAGATAACATCAAAAATAAAGATGATTTGTTACCGTTTATTACAGATCTTAGCGGTAAATTTAACTTTGCTCACATTGTGCCAATTTCTGCACAGCGTGGTAATAATATTCATGAATTAGAGAAAATTGTACGCCAATCTTTACGCGAAGGTGTGCATCATTTTCCAGAAGATTATGTCACAGACCGTTCGCAACGTTTTATGGCATCGGAAATAATCCGTGAAAAATTAATGCGTTTTACCGGTGAAGAATTGCCTTACTCTGTTACTGTTGAAATTGAACAATTTAAAGTGAATGAACGTGGCACTTATGAAATCAATGGCTTAATTCTCGTTGAACGTGAAGGTCAGAAAAAAATGGTAATTGGTGCGGGCGGTCAAAAAATTAAAACTATTGGTATGGAAGCGCGTGCTGATATGGAACGTTTATTTGATAACAAAGTTCACCTCGAACTTTGGGTGAAAGTGAAGTCAGGTTGGGCAGATGATGAACGTGCATTGCGTAGTTTAGGATATATGGATGAATAAAGTGCGGTGAAATCCATAAGTAATAAATAGAAAAATCCCCATTATTGCGATGGGGATTTTTTTGTTTCTAATTTTTCACTGAATACACTTTAAATTTTCCTGTTTGAGCAAGAATTTCGTAATCACCGAAATGTTGTCTAAGTAATTCGGGATAAGGCAAAAATGCATTGGCGACAATGCGTAATTCTCCACCTTGATTGAGGTGCCATTTTGCTTGAGTGATGAGTTCTGTCACTGCTCGGTAGGCAGTATCAATACCATCATGGAATGGTGGATTTGAAATGATCAAATCAAATTTTCCTTCTATATCAGAAAAGACATCACTGGCGTAAACCTCGCCTTGTAATTGATTTTCAGAAAGTGTTTTATGCGCTGATTCTAACGCCATCGCATGAATATCAGTCATGGTAATTTGTGCGTTAGTAGAGCTTTTTTTTATCACAGAGCCAATTACTCCCGCCCCACAGCCAAGATCGAGTACTTTTCCTTTTATTTTATTATCAATGGTTGAAAGTAACAGTTCTGTGCCCGTATCTAATTCCGCTGCACTAAATACACCAGGTAAACTATATATAGTTAAGTCTTGTATCGTAGGATGTTGGTAGGTTTTCCAGAAATTTTTAAGTTCAAAGTGCGGTTTATTTTGGAGTGAAAAATGATATAAACCGCAACGACGAGCAGAGTCAATTTTTGCTATTTCTCCATAGGGTGCTAATGTTTTTTCTACTGAACGCACGCCACAACGGTTTTCACCAATAATTAATATTTCTTGACCAATAGATGCTTGAGCTAATAGTTGAATCAGTTGGAAATTGACTTCTTGTTTGTTTTTAGTCCAATAATAAACGATTAAATCGGCTTGACCTTGAAATTCAACGGAAAAATTGACCGCACTTTGTGTTCTTGCATAGTCAAAATAGCAACTCCAAATTTGGATTGATGAGCATTTAGAGGCTAATGTTTGAGGAAAATTATCAGAAATACCGCCAGCAAATAATACCGATTTACCATCAAAAAATGAAAGATGGCGTTCTAAAACTTGGCTTTCTAGAGAAATCACGCTTTGAATCCTGTGGGTTATTGGTTAAAATTACGCACCATTTTAGCAAAGATTAATAAAAGAAATTAACACTATTTTTCAAGCAACGTTTTTAAAAATTCACTTATGAACAGACGCGATCTTCTTTTACAAGAAATGGGCATTTCCCAGTGGGAATTATATCGCCCCGAGGTACTGCAAGGTTCAGTAGGAATTAGTGTGGCAGAGAATATTCGCTTTATCACTGTTTCCAATGAAAATATCAGTAGCTCGCCTTTGTTGGCTGATGTGCTGTTAAGCCTTAATCTTAAAAAAGAAAATTGTTTATGTTTGAATTACGATCAAATCCAGCATATGGAATGTAAGCAGCCTATTCGTTACTGGTTACTATCAGAAAATAACGACCAAATTGACCGCACTTTGCCATTTTGCAAGCAGGCTGAGCAGGTTTATCGCTCGCCAAGTTGGCAGCAATTTCAATCTAATCATCAAGCCAAACGAGCGTTGTGGCAACAAATTCAGCAGCCTTAATTATGTCTATTATTTCTCAAATTGAAGCCTGTGATTTCGAGCGATTGTATGAAATCGAACAGCAAGCACATCTGGTGCCTTGGTCATTTGGTACGTTAAAAAATAATCAAGGTGAGCGTTATCTCAATTTAAAATTAATAGAGAATAATCAGATTATCGGTTTTGCTATTTGCCAAACCGTATTAGATGAAGCGACTTTGTTTAATATTGCTATTGTACCCTCTCATCAAGGTAATGGATTGGGGAAATTATTGTTGAATGAGTTAATCGCTCGATTGAAAGAAAAAGGTGTACAGACCTTATGGCTAGAAGTTAGAGAGTCTAACCCTGCTCGTTTCTTGTATGAAAAAATTGGTTTTAATGAAGTCGATATTCGAAAAAATTATTATCCAAAGCCCAGCGGTGGACGAGAAAATGCCGTAGTAATGGCCTGTTATTTATAGATACAAATGATATAGCCTAGGATGTTTATCCTAGGCTATATTTTTATGCGTCTTCTGCTGGAAAAATAAATGGATTTAATCCGCTGCGTGCGAAACCTTTTTCTTCCATTTCAATGTCTAAGAAAATAGAAGCCAAATCATCGGCTACAGGTTCTACGTAAGGATCTTTTTCTTGGAACATCATTTTCAAGTAACTTTCACAGCTACCACAGGTTTCGGCACGAACAAGCGCAAGTTCTTCATTTAATGACCACATTTCAAGTTTGTCATGACTATTACAATTGGTGCATTGTGCGCGTACCAAATTCCATTCACTTTCACATAAATTACAATGTAAGTAGCGTAAACCTTGTGATGTACCAATCTGTACAATACTTGCAACAGGTAAAGAACCACAAACAGGGCAGTGATGTAAATTTTCAGCGTTTTCAACTTGGCTATTATGGGGAATTTGTTGAGCTGCTTGTAACCAATAAAGAGAAAGTGCAGCCCAAATAAAGACGGCTTTATCACTGCTGACTAAATTAAATTCTTGTGCTAAGAGCTTATTTGCCATTTCCTCTAATTCAGCAGAAGAGGCTTTTTCAAGAAATTCAATTGTTGCAGCAATTTGCTCGTTAGCTTTGGGCTTTATTTCATCAAGAATTTCAGTTAAGTATTCACGCCAGATACTGTCTCTCTTAAAGGTTTTGGCATTTAGTGGCTCGATAGCATTTAACTGTTCAAGCTGTTGTGGCGGTAAAGGATTTTTTTCTAACGTGGAAAGTTGGCTTTCAACTATGTCTGCAGCAAATAATAAATAATCAGATAGAGGATGATTTTGTGCTAAGTCTCTTAAACGTTTCGCTCTGCGTTGGTAAAGATTTTTAGGATTGGCAAATAAAACCGCTGGGGCTTGATATGAATTTGCTACTTGTTTAATTTCTGATTCAGATAAGATTTTGATACTCATATTCTCTCACTTTTATAATAAAAAGTGCGGTCAATTTTAACCGCACTTTTTCTTTTTCAGGATTTCAGCTTATTTGCCAAATCCTTTAAATAAGACTTTGGTTTTACCTACTTTGCCAGATTGCTCGTTGAGTAAATCTTCCTCAAGTTTTGATAAAACTTCTTCACGATACCATCTTGGGTGGTGTTTTTTCGCCCAACGAACGGTTACCCAACCTTCAACAATACCACGAATTGATCCTTTAACCCAAAATGCCATATATATATGCACTAAGATACCAGTGAATAACATAAAAGCACTTGCAGAGTGGAGTAAAATAGCAATTCGCAATACTGGGATTGAGAAGTAATGTGAAAAATATTGACGCCACATAATGATGCCAGTGACTAATAACGTTACCATTGCCAAGTTTAATGTCCAAAAGAGCATTTTTTGACCAAGGTTATATTTGCCATTATCAGCAACCGCGTGTTCATTCCCTTTAAGAACTTCAATAACACCTTTTGCCCAGCGAATATCGTTTTTTTCTGGAATATTGTGATCCCAGTACAATAACGCTAAGTAGATGAAAGCGAAGAACATTAAAATCCCTGTAAATGGATGAATGGCGCGTGCAATTTGTGGTGTACCCAAAATTTCTGTGAGCCAAGCAAAGTCAGGGAAGAAAAATGCAACACCAGTGAACATCGTCATAAAAAAGCAAATAACCAACATCCAGTGACTGATACGTGCTGGGGTTCTATGGCGGATAACGCGAGTATCGTTGCTAATTTCAATTTTACTCATTATTTTCCCCCTTGGATGGTTTATTTTCTTCAAATTCGTGATGATGATCTTCCACATCTTCTTCTACATTTGGGCCAACGGTTAAGTAGTGCGCAACTTCTGCTAGAGCTAGACCACCCATTGCAACTGCAGCGACTGGTTTCAATACATCTTTCCATAAGGTCACACTCAAATCAATTTGAGGATCTTTTGGAAGACCATTGTAAAGCTCAGGTTTATCTGCGTGATGCAACACATACATTACGTGTGTACCGCCTACACCTGGAGGATCGTAAAGTCCTGCGTTTTCATAACCACGGGATTTTAAATCTGCCACGCGTTGTTCTGCGTAAATTTTCATTTCTTCTTTAGAGCCGAAACGAATAGCACCTGTTGGACAGGTTTTCACGCAAGCTGGCTCTTGTCCCACAGAAACACGATCCACACAAAGAGTACATTTGTATACACGATTGTCTTCAGGATTCATTCGTGGAATATTGAATGGACAGCCTGCAATACAATAACCACAACCAATACATTTATCGGATTGGAAATCTACAATACCGTTAGCATATTGAATGATTGCACCGGGTGCAGGACAAGCCTTTAAACAACCAGGTTCTGTGCAGTGCATACAGCCATCTTTACGAATCAGCCATTCTAAACGATCGTTTTCTTCAACTTCGTTAAAACGCATCACCGTCCATGCTTTTGCATCAAGATCAACTGGATTGTCATAAACCCCAACACATTGTGCATTGATATCAGAGCGAATATCATTCCACTCTGAACAACCCACTTGACAGGCTTTACATCCTATACAAGTTGAAACATCAATTAATTTTGCGACTTCAACTTTATGATCTCTCGCTTGTGGTGCTGGTGTTAAACCAGATGTTGCGGAGATTTTAATAACGTCTTGCGTTTGAACGCCTTGAGCAGTTCCAGCCATATTATGCCTCCCCAACTTTTTCAATATTTACCAAGAATGTTTTGTATTCTGGTGTTTGCGTGATTGCCTCACCCCAAGATGGTGTTAAGGTATTCGTAGAGAATCCACGGTTACCTTTGCCATTTAATGCCTTCATATTCCAGTGAATTGGAAGACCTATATGGTGTACGACACGTCCATCAATTTCGAGATCTTTAAGACGTTTTGTAACCACGGCGACCGCTTTAATATAGCCACGACGAGAAGTAATTTTTACCATATCGCCTTTTTGGATGCCTTTTTCTGCCGCTAATTTTTCGCCAATTTCCACAAATTGTTGTGGTTGTGCGATGATATTTAATGCAGATTGTGCAGTCCAGCTGTGGAAATGCTCGGTTAAACGATAAGTTGTTGCTACAAATGGATACTCTTTATTTGAACCAATAAATTCACGATCTTCTTTATAGATACGTAAAGTTGGATCGGTCACTACATTTGGATGAAGTGGGTTTGTATCAATTGGGCTTTCAACTGGTTCATAGTGTTCTGGCATTGGGCCATTTGCAATTTTATCAACGGCAAATAAACGTCCTACGCCTTCTGCGGACATAATGAACGGCCCAGTATCAGAACCTGGTGGTTGCGTGCCGTAGTCAGCAATATCAAACCAGTTCCAGTTTTTACCGTTCCATTTGATTAATTGGCGGTTTTTATCCCAAGGATTACCATTGATATCTAATGATGCACGGCTATAAAGTACGCGGCGGTTTGCAGGCCATGCAAAGCCCCAGCCAATAGTACAACCTAAACCCGATGGATCTGAATTATCGCGATTAGCAGTTTGGTTGCCTTTTTCAGTCCATTGACCAACATATAACCAGTTACCTGATGTTGTTGTACCATCATCACGTAAATGTGCAAATCCATTGAGTAATTGACCTTTCTTGTACATCAAGTTACCGTTTGGATCATAAAGATCTTCAAGTGCGTAACCGTTTAATTCTTTGGCTAATTCAAGCGCACTTGGTGAGTGTGGTTGAGCATAATTCCAAGTCATTGCTTCAAAAGATTCAATGCCTTGACCACCCTCTTTTTTATAAAGTTCGTGCATTTCTTCGCGTAGCATAGAAAGAATATCAACATCAGGTAAGGCTTCTCCCGGTTGATCGCAACCTTTCCAGTGCCATTGAGCCCAGCGACCAGAATTAACGATTGATCCTTCTTCTTCTGCGAAACAAGTAGTTGGTAAACGGAAAACTTCTGTTTGAATTTCCGCAGGATTTACATCATTTGACTCACCAAAATTTCTCCAAAATTCTGATGATTCAGTTTGTAATGGATCCATAACGACTAAGTATTTCAGTTTACTCATACCAGATAACGTTTTATTTTTATTTGGTAGTGCATTTAATACGTTAAAACCTTGTAAAATCCAACCGTGTAATTTGCCTTCATTCATCAATTTAACGTGAGTAATCGGATCATATAAGCGATCTGCTTTTGGTAAGAAATCGAATCCCCAGCCATTTTCCTTAGTGGCATTATCTCCGTAGAAAGTTTTCATCATACTAACAAAGAATTTTGAAGTATGACGATAATAGTTCACTTGGTTTGGAACGATATCTTTTGGTGTAATTGCGTTAATGTATTGATCGTAAGAGGTATCTCTATCGTTTGGCAAACGCATATAACCTGGTAAAGACATTGGCAATAAGCCCATATCTGTCGTACCTTGCACATTGGAGTGTCCACGTAATGCGTTAATACCGCCACCTGGCATCCCCATATTACCTAAAAGTAACTGGATTATCGCCATTGAGCGAATATTTTGTGTACCGATTGAATGCTCTGTAAAACCTAATGCATATAGATGCGTCATCGTTTTATTTGGCACAGAGGTTTTACCAATTTCTTCACAGATTTGTAAGAAGAGTTTTTGTTTTACGCCTGTAATACGTTCAACCATTTCTGGGGTATAACGAGAAACGTGCTCTTTTAAGATGTTAATGACACAACGAGGATGTTGTAATGTCATATCACGTTTAGCGTGACCATTTTCATCAAATTGGTAGTTCCATTTAGATTTATCGTAGTTACGTTTTTCTTCGTTATACCCTACAAATAAACCATCTTCAAATTTGAAACCTTCATCAATTAAGAATGATGCGTTGGTATAGTGTTTAACATATTCGTGTTGAATTTGGTTTGTTTCCAATAGGTAACGGATCACGCCCATTAAGAACGTAATATCAGAACCAGAACGAATTGGCGCATGAAGATCAGCAACGGATGCTGTACGGTTAAAACGCGGATCAATAACGATGATTTTCGCACCGTTTTTCTTCGCTTCAATTGCCCAACGGAAGCCAACAGGATGGGCTTCTGCAGGGTTACCGCCTTGAACGATGATTAAGTTGGCATTTTTAATATCAACCCAGTTATTTGTCATGGCACCGCGACCAAATGATGGAGCAAGACTTGCTACCGTTGGTCCGTGTCAAGTATTCGCTTGGTTACATACTGGCACCATACCGAGCATTCTAATCCACTTTTGTGTTAATAACGCAGCTTCATTGCTCATTGCTGATGCAGTCATAATTCCTGTCGTTGCCCAACGATTAACCGTTTTTCCATTTGAATCTTTTTCAACAAAGTTGGCATCTCGGTCATCTTTCATTAAACGAGCAATACGTTTAATGGCATCTTTCCAAGAAATTCGTTCCCATTTATCAGAACCTGGCGCACGATATTGAGGATATAAAGAACGGCTTTCACTATTGACATAATCGAGTGAGCCAGCACCTTTCGGGCAAAGCGCACCACGACTGACTGGATGATCTGGATCACCCTCAATATGAAAGAGTTTTGAACGAGTATTTGTGCCAGTATGGCTGCTTAATGAATTGTAAGGTTTGCCTGTGCTATATAACAACATACCGCAACTTACAGCGCAATATGTACAGGTGTTACGGGATTCAAACGCGCGTAATAATTTATATTCGCGTGGCGCAGCTAATACGTTTGCTGGAGCAAAGCCCAACATTGCAGCTGACGTTCCCGCCATACCTCCTGCACAGATCTTGAAGAATTTTCTTCTTGAGACCTGCATAATCACTCCTTTCAACAACAAGTTGTTGAGATATTATAGATAGTAATAAAATTCGTTTAGTAGCTAGATTATGTTGATTTCGTTAAAATAACACTCTCTAGTATATAAATCATCGTAAAAACGTTGATTTATTGGATGGCTAGAGTAACGATTTTTTAACGATAAATCCATAATCAAATGACATTAGCTTCAACAAATATTGTGATCTAGATCATAAATATAAAAATAATTTAACAGACTTTTTACATTTAACTAATGGACTGGTAATAAATGCAGTGCTGGATTCGACAAACTATCAACTTTTTTAGAAAGACAAAAAATACAGAAAAATTGACCGCACTTTTGCAACAAAAAGAGGACATACTGGCTGTTGAGATGCCAGTTTCTTTAGTATATAACGGGATTTCTCACGCAGTTATGATGTGTTCCCCAAACAATTTAGAGGATTTTGCTTTAGGCTTTTCTATAACAGAGGGAATTATTGATAAACCAGAAGATATTTATGGCATTGATGTTGTAGAAGTTTGCAATGGTATTGAAGTGCAAATTGAACTTTCCAGCCGTAAATTTATGGCATTAAAAGAGCATCGTCGTAATCTTACGGGGCGTACAGGCTGTGGTATTTGTGGTACAGAACAATTGAATCAAGTATATAAAACTTTTCCAAAATTAGACTGTACTTTTCAATTTGATTTAAATTTGCTAGATAGTTGTCTTATTGATCTTCAAAAAAATCAATTACTTGGATGTAAAACTGGTGCTACCCATGCTTGTGCATTTTTCGATTTATATGGAAATATGTTAGCTATTTACGAAGATGTAGGTCGCCACGTTGCGTTAGATAAATTGCTTGGTTGGCACGCAAAATCGGGTAAGCCTAGAGGTTTTATTTTAGCCTCCAGTCGAGCGAGTTATGAAATGGTGCAAAAAACAGTGGCTTGCGGGGTGGAAATGTTAGTCACGATTTCCGCCGCAACGGATTTAGCAGTAACAATGGCAGAGAAACATAATTTGACTTTAATTGGTTTTGCTAGGGAAGGAAAAGGAAATATTTATAGTGGGCATCAACGACTTCACAATTAACCCCAACTAAGAGCGAGAGATTTGAGGTTTTGTGTTGATTAAGGAAATAGCGTGATTTGTCTCTTTGTATGTTAAAAATAGAGTAAATTAGCGGTAAACATAAATTATGTAATCTAAATTTAGGGGATTGGTGGGTTTATTATTGTATAATTCCCCTCATTTTTATACATACAAAAGTGGTCATAAGCCCACCCGTTTGTTATATGTATTCAATAAGTGCAAAAGTGCGGTTAGAAATTGAAAAGAATTTAGGAGAATAGAATGGGAAGTGTATTGGTTGATTTGCAAATTGCCACAGAAAATATAGAGGGTTTGCCAACAGAAGAGCAGATTGTGCAGTGGGCAACAGGTGCTGTTCAACCAGAAGGGAATGAAGTCGAAATGACGGTGCGTATTGTGGATGAAGCCGAAAGCCATGAATTAAATTTAACTTATCGTGGAAAGGATCGCCCGACTAACGTGCTTTCATTTCCATTTGAATGCCCCGATGAGGTGGAGTTGCCATTGTTAGGGGATCTCGTTATTTGTCGTCAAGTCGTGGAGCGAGAAGCTGCAGAACAAGAGAAACCATTAATGGCGCATTGGGCGCATATGGTCGTGCATGGTTGTTTACATTTACTCGGTTATGATCATATTGAAGACGATGAAGCGGAAGAAATGGAAAGTTTAGAAACCCAAATTATGCAAGGATTAGGCTTTGATGATCCTTATTTAGCAGAGAAATAATCTTTATTCGGAGTAATGATGTATAAAGCAGTATTTAGTGATTTTGATGGCACCTTATTAACCTCTCAACATACCATTTCCCCTCGAACTGTTGCGGTAATTAAGCGTTTAACGGCGAATGGCATTCCTTTTGTGCCAATTTCGGCGCGTTCTCCTCTAGGTATTTTGCCTTATTGGAAACAGCTTGAAACGAATAATGTGCTTGTTGCATTTAGTGGCGCGCTTATTTTGAACCAAAATCTCGAACCAATTTATAGCGTACAAATCGATCCAAAAGATATTTTAGAGATTAATACCGTTTTGGCGGAACATCCTTTGCTTGGCGTGAATTATTATACAAATAATGATTGCCATGCTCGTGACGTAGAAAATAAATGGGTGATTTATGAATGCAGCGTGACCAAAATTGAGATTCATCCTTTTGATGAAGTAGCGACAAGTTCGCCACATAAAATTCAAATTATTGGGGAAGCAGAAGAAATCATTGAGATTGAAGTTCTTTTAAAGAAAAAATTTCCACATTTAAGTATTTGCCGTTCCCACGCTAATTTTTTAGAGGTAATGCACAAGAATGCAACCAAAGGAAGTGCGGTGCGTTTTTTGGAAGATTATTTTGGCGTACAAACCAATGAAGTGATTGCATTTGGCGATAATTTTAATGATTTGGATATGCTACAACACGCAGGACTTGGGGTGGCAATGGGAAATGCGCCAGATGAAATTAAACAAGCGGCAAATGTGATTACGGCAACCAATAATGAAGATGGACTTGCATTGATTTTAGAAGAAAAGTTTCCTGAATAATTAGAAAAGAAAGGCTCTCAATTGAGAGCCTTTTGGTTATGCTTCTTGTGAATGATACATTGCTTCAATTTGCTTGCGATAACGTTCCAAAATCACTTTTCTACGCAATTTTAATGTTGGTGTAATTTCGCCTAATTTAATGCTGAATGCTTGAGAGAGTAGCGTGAATTTCTTTACTTGCTCAAAGTGAGCCAATTCTTTTTGCACCGCATTAATACGTTGCTCAAACATTTTCAGAATGTCAGAATTTTTTAATAATTCTAAACGGTCATGATATTTAATATTGATCTGTTTAGCGTACTCTTCCAAACTATCAAAGCAAGGCACAATCAGTGCGGACACATATTTTTTCGCATCTGCGATGATTGCAATTTGTTCGATAAATTTATCTTTACCGATTTTGCTTTCGATATATTGTGGCGCGATATATTTACCGTTTGAGGTTTTCATTAATTCTTTGATACGATCGGTAATAAATAAATTTCCTTGTTCGTCAAACTCTCCCGCATCGCCAGTTTTTAAGAAACCATCTTTTGTGAAGGCTTGAGCCGTTTCTTCTGGCTTCTTGTAATAGCCTTTCATTACCATTTTGCCACGCACGAGGATTTCATTATTTTCCCCAATTTTAACTTCCGCTTTTGGCATGAGTGTGCCGATTGAATTTGGGTTAAATTGGAAATCATGCCAGCAAGAAACGGTTGCGGTTGTTTCTGTCATGCCATAGCCTAATTTGATGTTGATACCAATGGCGTGGAAAAATAACCCAATAGCCGGTTCTAATTTTGCTCCTCCGCAAGGCATCATTTTTATACGCCCACCCAATAATTGGCGAAGTTTTGAGAGTACTAATTTATCCGCTAAAGCAAATTGTTTCTTCAATAAGAACGGAATAGCTTTGTTATTCGCACGTAAATCAAAATGTTTTTGTCCTACAGAAATTGTCCAATGGAACATTATTTGGCGAAGTTTTGGTGCTTTTTGAACTTTATCCAGCACGGCTGCATAAATTTTTTCGTAAAAACGTGGGACGGCACACATTAAAGTTGGGCGAATTTCCGTTAAAGCTGACCGTACTTGATTGGTGTCTTCTAAATAGCAAAGTATTGCGCCTCTATGAAGAATATAAGCCGCCCATGCCCGTTCAAAAATATGAGAGAATGGTAAAAAAGAAAGTGAAATATCCTGATCTGTCACATTAAGTGAAAGATCGTGCGTTTCTAATTGATGCGCGAGATTAGCGTAATCTAACATGACACCTTTAGGCTCTCCCGTTGTGCCTGAGGTATAAATAATCGTAAATAAATCCGATAATTGTTTTTGGTTTAAGCGTTGAGTCAGTTCATCTTGTTGGGCGTTTGAACCTGTTTCAATAAAACTTTCCCAAGTGCAAGAAAGAGGATCTTGTTGTAATTGAATTGTAGATTTCATTGCCACAATTTTTTGTAATTTTGGACAATGATGAGCAATTTCCAATGCTTGATCGTATTGCTCTTGATCGCCGACGAAGAGAATTTTTACATCGGCGTGATTTAGGATAAATTCTGCTTGCTGGGCTGTATTGGTTGAGTAAATAGGCACTGTGATTGCTCGAATTTGTAAGGTTGCAATGTCAGCGATTGTCCAACGTTCCATATTATGGGCAAAAATGGCGATTTTATCTTGTACGTCAATATTGTGAGTAAGCAATGCTCGAGAAAGTTGATTGAGTTGCTCTTGAAAATTTTTCCAAGAAATGTCTCGCCACAAGCCGTGTTCTTTATAGCGAAGTGCGGTCATATTTGCACGAGTCTTGGCTTGTTGTTGAATACGATGAACAAAATGGAGATCGAGATTCATATTAACCCTATTTTTTGATTTCATTGAGCGAACAGTTGTGCGCTAATATAATCTTAAATAGGAATAAAAGCTAGAAGAATATTGATTGTTTTAAATTATTTTTAGTGATCCCTTGTTCATTTTTAGAGCGTAAACTAAATTCTAGATAATAAAAAACCGCTCTGAAGAGCGGTTAATTTTTTCAAAGTTTTAACTAGCCTTTGTAGTTGTAGATATGAGCTACTAAGTCTAATACTTTGTTTGAGTAACCCGTTTCGTTATCGTACCAAGATACCAATTTAACGAAAGAATCTGTTAATGCGATACCTGCTTCTGCATCAAATACAGAAGTTAAAGCACAACCGTTGAAGTCAGTAGAAACAACAGCATCTTCAGTGTAACCTAATACGCCTTTTAATTCGCCATTGAACGTTTTACCTTCCGCTGCATCTTTGATTGCTTGTTTGATTGCATCATAAGAAGCTGGTTTTTCAAGATTAACTGTTAAATCAACAACAGATACGTTTGGCGTTGGAACACGGAAAGCCATACCAGTTAATTTACCGTTTAATGCAGGTAATACTTTACCTACTGCTTTCGCTGCACCTGTTGAAGATGGAATGATGTTTTGTGATGCACCGCGGCCGCCGCGCCAGTCTTTAGCTGATGGACCATCCACAGTTTTTTGAGTTGCAGTCGTTGCGTGAACAGTGGTCATTAAACCATCTTTGATACCGAAAGTTTCATGAACAACACGTGCTAAAGGAGCTAAACAGTTTGTTGTACAAGATGCGTTAGAAACGATATCTTGACCTGCGTATGCGTTGAAGTTTACACCACGAACGAACATAGGGGTTGCATCTTTAGATGGGCCAGTTAATACAACTTTTTTTGCGCCTGCAGTGATATGTTTACGAGCAGTTTCATCAGTTAAGAATAAACCAGTCGCTTCAACAGCGATATCAACACCGATTGCACCCCAGTTTAAGTTTGCTGGATCACGTTCTGCAGTGACACGGATAGTTTTACCATTAACCACTAAGTTACCATCTTTCACTTCAACAGTGCCGTCGAAACGACCGTGAGTTGAATCATATTTCAACATATAAGCCATGTATTCAACGTCGATTAAGTCGTTAATACCTACAACTTCAATGTCATCACGATGTTGTGCTGCACGGAATACGATACGGCCGATACGACCAAAACCATTGATACCAATTTTAATTGCCATAAGATTTTCACCTTTTATTTAAGTTAAACAAATCTGTTTGCTTTGAGTAATACTGCTCACTCAGTAAGACAACGCACAGAGTATAGCACGAGCATTTTTATAAAACTATAAACCCTACTACTTTTTTGTGATCTATATCAAATCATCATTAGAATGAAAAAGTACCGTAAAAAATCACCGCACTTTTGATGATTTTTTATAGAGAAATCTGCATAATAGACTGAAGTTGTTAGAGAAGGTTAAATATTCTATGTCTCAAGGTAATCTTTATATTTTATCTGCACCAAGTGGCGCAGGAAAATCTTCATTAATTTCTGCGTTATTGGCATCAGATAGTTCAACTCAAAAAATGGTTTCTGTGTCACATACGACCCGTGCCCCACGCCCAGGTGAAGTTGAAGGCGTACACTATTATTTTGTATCAAAAGAAGAGTTTGAATCACTCATTGAACAAGATTTATTTCTAGAATATGCCAAAGTTTTTGGTGGCAATTATTATGGAACCTCTTTACCTGCGATTGAAGAAAATTTAGCAAAAGGCATTGATGTATTTTTAGATATTGATTGGCAGGGTGCCCAACAAATCCGTAAAAAAGTGCCTTCAGTAAAAAGCATTTTTATTTTACCGCCTTCATTGCCTGAATTAGAGCGTCGTTTAATTGGTCGTGGGCAAGATAGTGAAGAGGTTATTGCCGAACGAATGTCAAAAGCGATAAGTGAAATTTCGCATTATGACGAATATGATTATGTCATTGTGAATGATGATTTTGAGAAAACATTAAAAGATTTACAAAGTATTTTGCAATCGGAACGCTTAACTAAAGATTATCAACAAAAACAAAATGCAATGTTAATTCAACAGCTACTAGCAAAATAGGGCGAAATTGAGTATTATAACGCCCTTTCAATAGAGTAATTTTTGACAAATCGGAGTAAATTATGGCTCGTGTTACTGTGCAAGATGCAGTAGAAAAAATTGGTAACCGTTTTGATTTAATTTTAACGGCTGCACGTCGTGCAAGACAATTACAACTTAATCAAAGTGCACCATTAGTGCCAGAAGATAATGACAAACCAACAGTAATCGCATTACGTGAAATCGAAAAAGGTTTGATTAATCAAGATATTATGGATGCACAAGAATTCCAAAAAATGGCGAAAGTGCAAGAAACGGAAGAAGCAGCTGTTGCATTAATTACAGAATAATCTTTTAAAAGTGCGGTAAAAAATCACGATATTTTAACTGCACTTTCTCTTTCAACGATAAGTAGGTCTCCTTTGGAACTGTTTGCGGATTTAGATCGAATTATTCAAGGGTATTTGCCCGCAGATAAAATTGAACTCATCAAGCGTGCGTTTGTGATTGCAAGAGATGCGCACGAAGGACAATTTCGCTCCAGCGGCGAACCTTACATTACCCATCCTGTGGCGGTAGCCTCCATTATTGCTCAACTTCACTTAGATCACGAAGCGGTAATGGCTGCGCTTTTGCACGATGTTATTGAAGATACACCTTATACGGAAAACCAACTGAAAGAAGAGTTCGGTGCCAGTGTAGCTGAAATTGTGGACGGTGTATCAAAACTCGATAAGTTGAAATTTCGTACTCGCCAAGAAGCACAAGTCGAGAATTTTCGCAAAATGATTTTGGCGATGACGCGCGATATTCGTGTTGTGTTAATCAAGCTTGCTGACCGCACGCATAATATGCGCACGCTTGGTTCGTTACGACCAGATAAACGTCGCCGTATTGCGAAAGAAACGCTTGAAATCTATTGTCCGCTTGCTCATCGTTTAGGTATTGAGCATATCAAAAATGAATTAGAAGACTTATCTTTTCAAGCAATGCATCCACATCGTTATGAGGTGTTAAAAAAACTCGTTGATGTGGCACGGAGTAATCGACAAGATTTAATCGAACGTATTTCACAAGAGATTAAAGTGCGGTTAGAAAACGCAGGCATTTTTGCCCGAGTGTGGGGACGTGAAAAACATCTTTATAAGATCTATCAAAAAATGCGTATAAAGGATCAAGAATTCCACTCTATTATGGATATTTATGCGTTCCGTGTGATTGTGAAAAATGTTGATGATTGTTATCGCATTTTGGGGCAAATGCATAATCTTTATAAGCCACGTCCAGGCCGAGTTAAGGATTATATCGCCGTACCTAAAGCAAATGGCTATCAATCTTTGCAAACTTCAATGATTGGGCCGAAAGGAGTTCCCGTAGAAGTTCATATCCATACTGAGGATATGGAACAAGTCGCTGAAATGGGCATTACTGCACATTGGGTTTATAAAGAAAATGGTAAAAACGATAGTACAACCGCACAAATCCGCGTACAACGCTGGTTGCAAAGTTTGGTCGAAATTCAACAAAGTGTAGGTAATTCGTTTGAGTTTATTGAGAATGTAAAATCAGAGTTTTTCCCGAAAGAAATTTATGTTTTTACGCCAAAAGGTCGAATTGTTGAATTACCAATGGGCGCAACAGCAGTAGATTTCGCTTATGCTGTGCATTCAGATGTGGGGAATACTTGTGTTGGCGTGACTGTTGAGCATAAACCTTATCCACTTTCAAAAGCCCTTGAATCAGGGCAAACAGTCAATATTATTACTGATCCAAATGCGCATCCTGAAGTCGCATGGTTAAATTTTGTGGTAACGGCTCGTGCGAAAACACGGATTCGCCATTATCTCAAACAGCGTTGTGAAGAGGATGCGGTGAAATTAGGCGAAGTTGAGCTTAATGTAGCATTGCAGCCGCATAATTTAGGTGATTTTTCTATTCAACAAATTAGCACTGTATTAGATGCTTTAGCCCTTTCTTCTTTAGATGAATTATTACGAGAAATTGGTTTAGGTAATCAGTCAGCCTCCATGATTGCGCATCAATTTGTGGGCGTGCCGTTAGAATCTGCTAATACTAAGAATCTCGAATTTGAATCAAAAATACTCACTATTGCACCAATGCAAGTGGGTAAAACACAATTTGCGCAATGTTGCCATCCAATCCTAGGTGATCCTATTGTGGGATGTTGTACAGAAAAAAATACAGTTGTGGTACACCATCAACATTGTGCAAGTTTGAAAAATGCTTGTCGTCAATCGTTGGCTAAATGGGATAACGTTCAAAGTGCGGTGAATTTTGAGGCTGAATTACAAATAGAAATATTGAATGAGCAGAATGCCTTGCTTAGTTTAATGACCGCAATTTCAGCGAGCGAAAGCAGTCTCCAAAATATTTGGACGGAAGAATTAGAGAACAATTTATTGCTTGTGATTTTGCAGGTTTGTGTAAAAGATATCAAACACCTTGCCAATATCGTTCATCGTATTAAAGGCATCACTGGCGTCGTTAATGTCAAACGCAATATTAATGAGCTATGAGCCTTGAACTTCTCGATGCCGTGCCTTTGACCAGCCTTTCTGGTGTGGGGGCTGCCATTTCTAATAAACTGGCTAAAATCGGCATTCAGAATCTGCAAGATTTACTCTTTCATTTACCTATTCGCTATGAAGATCGTACGCGAATTACGCCAATCGCTAATCTTCGCCCTGAACAATATTTTACTATAGAGGGAATTGTACAAACCTGTGAAGTCGCTTTTGGCCGTCGCCCGATTTTATCGGTAAGTTTGTCAGACGGCACATCGAAAATTATGTTACGTTTTTTCAATTTTAATGCGGGAATGCGTAATAGTTTTCAAGCAGGTGTGCGAGTAAAGGCCTTTGGCGAAGTGAAACGTGGTCGCCATATGCCAGAAATTCATCATCCAGAATATCAAATTGTGCGAGATAATGCGCCCATAGTATTGGAAGAAACCCTAACGCCGATTTATTCCACAACGGAGGGGTTAAAACAAAATTCATTACGAAAATTAACGGATCAGGCTTTGACATTACTCGACAAGGTTCAGATTGCAGAAATTTTGCCTAATGAATTTAATCCACATCAATATAGCTTAAAAGAGGCATTGCGATTATTGCATCGTCCGCCGCCAGATATTTCATTAGAAATGTTAGAGCAAGGTAAGCATCCTGCACAACAACGATTAATTTTTGAAGAGCTTCTGGCACATAATTTAGCTATGCAAAAAGTGCGGTTAGGAACGCAACAATTTTCTGCCTTACCGCTACATTATCAAACAGATTTGAAACAGCGATTTTTAGCCACCTTGCCATTTCAACCAACTAATGCGCAAAAGCGAGTAGTGTCCGATATTGAACAAGATCTTATCAAAGATTATCCGATGATGCGCTTAGTGCAAGGGGATGTAGGCTCGGGAAAAACATTGGTTGCCGCATTGGCTGCTTTAACTGCAATTGATAATGGCAAACAAGTCGCCTTAATGGCGCCAACAGAAATTCTTGCAGAACAGCATGCGAATAATTTTAGACGGTGGTTTGAGCCTTTCGGTATTGAAGTTGGCTGGTTGGCAGGTAAAGTAAAAGGAAAATCAAGACAAGCAGAGCTTGAAAAAATCAAAACTGGTGCCGTGCAAATGGTGGTGGGGACGCATGCTTTATTCCAAGAAGAAGTCGAGTTTT
Organism: Haemophilus influenzae; assembly: GCF_001457655.1. NCBI lineage: Bacteria > Pseudomonadati > Pseudomonadota > Gammaproteobacteria > Pasteurellales > Pasteurellaceae > Haemophilus > Haemophilus influenzae. Next base: position 1,142,340 of record NZ_LN831035.1, read on the forward strand.
CCGACTTAGCATTAGTGATTATTGATGAACAACATCGTTTTGGGGTGCATCAACGATTAATGTTGCGTGAAAAAGGCGAAAAAGCGGGATTTCATCCCCATCAGTTAATTATGACGGCCACACCGATTCCGAGAACGTTGGCAATGACCGTATATGCAGATTTGGATACATCAATTATTGATGAATTGCCTCCAGGTCGTACGCCGATAACAACCGTAGTGGTTTCTGAAGAACGTCGCGCTGAAATTGTGATGCGTGTAAAAAACGCTTGTGTTAATGAAAAACGTCAAGCCTATTGGGTGTGTACGTTAATTGATGAATCAGAGGTGTTAGAAGCTCAAGCAGCTGAAGCGATTTGGGAAGATTTAACGAAAGCGTTACCGATGTTAAATATTGGTTTAGTGCACGGGCGCATGAAACCCCAAGAAAAACAAGATGTCATGATGCGTTTTAAAAATGCAGAATTGGATTTATTGGTGGCGACGACAGTCATCGAAGTGGGGGTTGATGTTCCGAATGCAAGTTTGATGATTATCGAAAATGCAGAACGTTTAGGTTTATCGCAGCTTCATCAGTTACGAGGGCGCGTCGGTCGAGGCAGCACGGCTTCTTTTTGTGTACTAATGTATAAACCTCCGCTAGGTAAAGTTTCGCAAAAGCGTTTGCAAGTGCTAAGAGATAGCCAAGATGGGTTTGTTATTTCGGAAAAAGATTTAGAAATTCGTGGGCCAGGTGAAGTACTTGGAACGAAACAAACGGGAATTGCTGAATTGCGAATAGCAAATTTAATGCGAGATAGAAAAATGATACCAACGGTGCAACATTATGCGAAATCACTTATCCAAAAATACCCTGATGTGGCAGAAAGCCTAATCTGTCGCTGGCTCAATAATAAAGAAATTTACTCGAACGCTTAAAAGTGCGGTCAATTTTCAAAGAGTTTTAAATGGATAAAAAAGAAAAACGCCCAACTGTACTTTTTTTTGACTCTGGAGTGGGTGGGTTTAGCGTATACCGTGAAGCTAAAAAATTATTACCCAATTGGCATTATCTCTATTGCTTTGATAATGCGGGATTCCCTTATTCAGAACGCGAAGAAGAAAGTATTATTCACCGCACTTTAGCGGCGTGTCAGCTTATTAATCAACGTTATCCATTAGATGCAATCGTGATAGCTTGCAATACAGCGAGTACTGTTGTGCTTCCGCCTTTGCGAGCTGCTTTTGATATTCCTATCATTGGGACTGTTCCCGCTATTAAACCTGCATCAGAAATAACAAAGACAAAACATATTGGTTTATTAGCTACAAAGGGTACAGTAAAGCGTCATTATATCGATGAGTTGATTGATAAATTTGCGCAAGATTGTATTGTTGAGAGACTGGGAACGACAAAATTAGTCGAAATTGCGGAGCAAAAAATTCGTGGTCATTCCGTTGATCTCATTAGTTTAAAAGATGAGTTATCTTCGTGGGCAGGCATGGCAGATTTGGATACATTAGTTTTAGGTTGTACTCACTTTCCTCTCATCAAAGATGAAATTCAGTTATGCTTGCCACAAGTTAAATATTTTATGGATCCGAGCGCAGCAATTGCTAAACGGATCAAATATTTACTTGATGATAAAAATCTACAAGTGCAAAATGAAAAATATAATCAAATGTTTTGCACCGCACATTTTCCCGAAGAATCTCAATTTAAAAAAGCTTTACATCTATGGGGATTTGAATCTTTGGAAGTAATCAAAATAGATTAAAAGTTAATAGATTAATTGTGTGATATTGATAAATTCACAATTTTTCCTAATTTTATAGGTGATTTTTCTACTTATATCATTTCTATATGTCACTTTTTTAAAATAAATTGTGATCTAGTTCTCAAAATAATTATGATTTTTATTGAATTTGTTAAAATAGTGTTATAATGCCTCTCAGGTTTCTCACTATTTTATTGAATAAGAGGTAAAAATGATTATTTCATCAGCTAGCGATTATCGTGAAGCGGCGCGCCGCCGTGTTCCTCCCTTTATGTTCCATTATGCCGATGGCGGTTCTTATGCCGAGCAAACACTTGCGCGTAATGTGAGTGATTTGGAAAATATTGCTTTAAGACAACGTGTCTTAAAAGATATGTCTGAATTGGATACTAGTATAGAATTATTTGGTGAAAAACTTTCAATGCCAACTATTCTTGCACCAGTTGGGGCGTGCGGAATGTATGCACGTCGTGGAGAAGTACAAGCAGCACAAGCGGCAGATAATAAAGGTGTGCCGTTTACCCTTTCAACAGTATCAATTTGTCCAATTGAAGAAGTCGCCCCTGCGATTAAGCGTCCAATGTGGTTTCAGCTTTATGTGTTAAAAGATCGTGGTTTTATGAAAAACGCACTTGAGCGTGCGAAAGCAGCAGGCTGTTCTACTTTAGTGTTTACGGTCGATATGCCTACTCCAGGTGCGCGTTATCGTGATATGCACTCAGGTATGAGTGGGCCTTACAAAGAAATTCGCCGTGTATTACAAGGCTTTACACACCCATTCTGGGCGTATGATGTGGGTATCAAAGGCAAACCGCACACCTTGGGTAATGTTTCAACTTATATGGGTAGACAAATAGGTTTAGATGACTATATTGGCTGGCTAACAGAAAACTTTGATCCATCAATTTCGTGGAAAGATTTAGAGTGGATCCGTGAGTTTTGGGAAGGTCCAATGGTCATTAAAGGCATTCTCGACCCTGAAGATGCGAAAGATGCGGTGCGTTTCGGTGCTGATGGAATTGTCGTTTCAAATCACGGTGGCCGTCAGTTAGATGGCGTGCTTTCAAGTGCAAGAGCGTTGCCACCGATTGCCGATGCAGTGAAAGGGGATATTAAAATTATTGCCGATTCAGGTATTCGCAATGGTTTAGATATAGTCCGTATGTTGGCATTAGGGGCAGATGCAACAATGTTAGGTCGAGCATTTGTTTATGCTTTAGGGGCAGCAGGTCGTCAAGGTGTTGAAAATATGCTCGACATTTTCAAAAAAGAGATGCGCGTAGCGATGACATTAACCAGCAATCGTACTATTGTCGATATTAAACCAGAGGCTTTGGTTGATCTAAGTAAACTTTAATTTATAAATTGAGATCAAAAATCAACCGTTTGTTGGCGGAATTATGTATTTTACGTATGTATTTTCAACAAACGGTCGAGCTTTTCAAAAATTTTTGCAAAAAGTACTTGCAAGGGATTTGAAAATCCCTATAATGCACCGCACACAACGACGCACTGTTGTGAAGTTTTTTAAGTTTCCAAGTGCGTCGTTATTTTTTGCTCTTTAACAATATATCAGACAATCTGTGTGGGCACTTGTTGATTGACTTGTTTTAAAAATATTTTAATTTTGAAGTCTTAATAGGTGCTTAACTGAAAATTCATCATTACTTTTTTAAGTAGTGTTTTATTTATAGCTAAGCAGTTTATTGAGCGATTGAACTTGAATTGAAGAGTTTGATCATGGCTCAGATTGAACGCTGGCGGCAGGCTTAACACATGCAAGTCGAACGGTAGCAGGAGAAAGCTTGCTTTCTTGCTGACGAGTGGCGGACGGGTGAGTAATGCTTGGGAATCTGGCTTATGGAGGGGGATAACGACGGGAAACTGTCGCTAATACCGCGTATTATCGGAAGATGAAAGTGCGGGACTGAGAGGCCGCATGCCATAGGATGAGCCCAAGTGGGATTAGGTAGTTGGTGGGGTAAATGCCTACCAAGCCTGCGATCTCTAGCTGGTCTGAGAGGATGACCAGCCACACTGGAACTGAGACACGGTCCAGACTCCTACGGGAGGCAGCAGTGGGGAATATTGCGCAATGGGGGGAACCCTGACGCAGCCATGCCGCGTGAATGAAGAAGGCCTTCGGGTTGTAAAGTTCTTTCGGTATTGAGGAAGGTTGATGTGTTAATAGCACATCAAATTGACGTTAAATACAGAAGAAGCACCGGCTAACTCCGTGCCAGCAGCCGCGGTAATACGGAGGGTGCGAGCGTTAATCGGAATAACTGGGCGTAAAGGGCACGCAGGCGGTTATTTAAGTGAGGTGTGAAAGCCCCGGGCTTAACCTGGGAATTGCATTTCAGACTGGGTAACTAGAGTACTTTAGGGAGGGGTAGAATTCCACGTGTAGCGGTGAAATGCGTAGAGATGTGGAGGAATACCGAAGGCGAAGGCAGCCCCTTGGGAATGTACTGACGCTCATGTGCGAAAGCGTGGGGAGCAAACAGGATTAGATACCCTGGTAGTCCACGCTGTAAACGCTGTCGATTTGGGGGTTGGGGTTTAACTCTGGCACCCGTAGCTAACGTGATAAATCGACCGCCTGGGGAGTACGGCCGCAAGGTTAAAACTCAAATGAATTGACGGGGGCCCGCACAAGCGGTGGAGCATGTGGTTTAATTCGATGCAACGCGAAGAACCTTACCTACTCTTGACATCCTAAGAAGAGCTCAGAGATGAGCTTGTGCCTTCGGGAACTTAGAGACAGGTGCTGCATGGCTGTCGTCAGCTCGTGTTGTGAAATGTTGGGTTAAGTCCCGCAACGAGCGCAACCCTTATCCTTTGTTGCCAGCGACTTGGTCGGGAACTCAAAGGAGACTGCCAGTGATAAACTGGAGGAAGGTGGGGATGACGTCAAGTCATCATGGCCCTTACGAGTAGGGCTACACACGTGCTACAATGGCGTATACAGAGGGAAGCGAAGCTGCGAGGTGGAGCGAATCTCATAAAGTACGTCTAAGTCCGGATTGGAGTCTGCAACTCGACTCCATGAAGTCGGAATCGCTAGTAATCGCGAATCAGAATGTCGCGGTGAATACGTTCCCGGGCCTTGTACACACCGCCCGTCACACCATGGGAGTGGGTTGTACCAGAAGTAGATAGCTTAACCTTTTGGAGGGCGTTTACCACGGTATGATTCATGACTGGGGTGAAGTCGTAACAAGGTAACCGTAGGGGAACCTGCGGTTGGATCACCTCCTTACCAAAGACGAGAGACAGCGAGTGCTCACACAGATTGGCTGATAGTTGTAGACAAATGAGCAGAAGAAAACATTACCCTTGGGTCTGTAGCTCAGGTGGTTAGAGCGCACCCCTGATAAGGGTGAGGTCGGTGGTTCAAGTCCACTCAGACCCACCACTCTGAGAGTGAGTGAAGCGAAAGGTGTAGTGTAAATAAATAATAACTAAAAGGTAAATAATTAGTTATTAAATTATGATGAAATGGGGATATAGCTCAGCTGGGAGAGCGCCTGCCTTGCACGCAGGAGGTCAGCGGTTCGATCCCGCTTATCTCCACCACTTATCATCGTTAAATAAATTAGAAAAAGACAAATTAATAAAGTATTAAGGTAGTGATGAAGCTATTTTAAATATTAGGTTATTTTAAGTTTAATTTTAAATTTAATTTTGTTTTAGTTTTAGTTTATTTAACGATGATAACTGAAAAGTTTTATCAACTGTTCTTTAAAAAATTGGAAACAAGCTGAAAACAAGAGATTTTCGAGAGAAAGTCTGAGTAGGCAAGATAGGAAAGTGAGAGGAGGGAACTGAAAAGGGAACTCTAAAAACAAAACCTGTTTTGCATAAAATCTTGATTGAACAAAAGCAATCAAGTGTTTAGTTGAATGAAAATACGCATCAAATTGACCGCACTTTGAAGTGAAAACTTAAAGTGATTGAAAACATTTGAGGTTGTATAGTTAAGTGACTAAGCGTACAAGGTGGATGCCTTGGCAATCAGAGGCGAAGAAGGACGTGCTAATCTGCGAAAAGCTTGGATGAGTCGATAAGAGGCGTTTAATCCAAGATATCCGAATGGGGAAACCCAGTAGATGAAGAATCTACTATCAACAAGTGAATTCATAGCTTGTTGAGGCAAACCGGGAGAACTGAAACATCTAAGTACCCCGAGGAAAAGAAATCAACCGAGATTTCGTCAGTAGCGGCGAGCGAAAGCGAAAGAGCCAGTAAGTGATAACAGTATGGTTAGGAGAATGTGTTGGGAAGCACAATCAAAGAGGGTGATAATCCCGTATCTAAAAACCATATTGTGGTACTAAGCTAACGAGAAGTAGGGCGGGACACGTGATATCCTGTTTGAAGAAGGGGGGACCATCCTCCAAGGCTAAATACTCCTGATTGACCGATAGTGAACCAGTACTGTGAAGGAAAGGCGAAAAGAACCCCGGTGAGGGGAGTGAAATAGAACCTGAAACCTTGTACGTACAAGCAGTGGGAGCCCCATCACTTAATCCGATTGGAAGGTGATGAAAAGCAACCGCACTTAAACAATGGTAAGAGGAGCGAAGCGAGTCAAACCACCCAAAAGAAGCAGTGGGATTAAGTGATGGGGTGACTGCGTACCTTTTGTATAATGGGTCAGCGACTTATATTTTGTAGCGAGGTTAACCGAATAGGGGAGCCGAAGGGAAACCGAGTCTTAACTGGGCGAATAGTTGCAAGGTATAGACCCGAAACCCGGTGATCTAGCCATGGGCAGGTTGAAGGTTGGGTAACACTAACTGGAGGACCGAACCGACTAATGTTGAAAAATTAGCGGATGACTTGTGGCTGGGGGTGAAAGGCCAATCAAACCGGGAGATAGCTGGTTCTCCCCGAAATCTATTTAGGTAGAGCCTTGAGGTGACACCTTTGGGGGTAGAGCACTGTTTCGGCTAGGGGTCCATCCCGGATTACCAACCCGATGCAAACTACGAATACCAAAGAGTGATACTCAGGAGACACACGGCGGGTGCTAACGTCCGTCGTGGAGAGGGAAACAACCCAGACCGCCAGCTAAGGTCCCCAAGTCTATATTAAGTGGGAAACGAAGTGGGAAGGCTTAGACAGCTAGGATGTTGGCTTAGAAGCAGCCATCATTTAAAGAAAGCGTAATAGCTCACTAGTCGAGTCGGCCTGCGCGGAAGATGTAACGGGGCTGAAATATAGCACCGAAGCTGCGGCATCAGGCGTATCACTAATACGCCTTACGATTAACAAGCTAGAATGGCGCGAAGCGGCATGAAAGGTTGTTCAAGCAACCCGAACGTTGAGTCGGGGTATTTTTGAAGTAAGGATTATTAGTGATACGCCTGTTGGGTAGGGGAGCGTTGTGTAAGCGGATGAAGGTTAATCGAGAGGTTAGCTGGACGTATCACAAGTGCGAATGCTGACATAAGTAACGATAAAACGGGTGAAAAACCCGTTCGCCGGAAGACCAAGGGTTCCTGTCCAACGTTAATCGGGGCAGGGTGAGTCGGCTCCTAAGGCGAGGCTGAAAAGCGTAGTCGATGGGAAACAGGTTAATATTCCTGTACTTGGTAAAGCTGCGATGTGGGGACGGAGTAGGTTAGGTTATCGCACTGTTGGATATGTGCGTTTAAGTTGGTAGGTGGGAAGTTTAGGCAAATCCGGACTTCCTTAACACAGAGAGATGATGACGAGGCTCTACGGAGCTGAAGTAACTGATACCACACTTCCAGGAAAAGCCACTAAGCGAAAGGCTTTACTAAACCGTACTGAAAACCGACACAGGTGGTCAGGTAGAGAATACTCAGGCGCTTGAGAGAACTCGGGTGAAGGAACTAGGCAAAATAGCACCGTAACTTCGGGAGAAGGTGCGCCGGCGTAGATTGTAGTCCCTAGCGGGCGAAGGTTGAACCGGTCGAAGATACCAGCTGGCTGCAACTGTTTATTAAAAACACAGCACTCTGCAAACACGAAAGTGGACGTATAGGGTGTGATGCCTGCCCGGTGCTGGAAGGTTAATTGATGGTGTCATCGCAAGAGAAGCACCTGATCGAAGCCCCAGTAAACGGCGGCCGTAACTATAACGGTCCTAAGGTAGCGAAATTCCTTGTCGGGTAAGTTCCGACCTGCACGAATGGCATAATGATGGCCAGGCTGTCTCCACCCGAGACTCAGTGAAATTGAAATCGCCGTGAAGATGCGGTGTACCCGCGGCTAGACGGAAAGACCCCGTGAACCTTTACTATAGCTTGACACTGAACATTGAATTTTGATGTGTAGGATAGGTGGGAGCCTTTGAAGCAGTGACGCCAGTCATTGTGGAGGCGACCTTGAAATACCACCCTTTAACGTTTGATGTTCTAACGAAGATGACGAAACGTGGTCTCGGACAGTGTCTGGTGGGTAGTTTGACTGGGGCGGTCTCCTCCCAAAGCGTAACGGAGGAGCACGAAGGTTTGCTAATCACGGTCGGACATCGTGAGGTTAGTGCAATGGTATAAGCAAGCTTAACTGCGAGACAGACAAGTCGAGCAGGTACGAAAGTAGGTCATAGTGATCCGGTGGTTCTGAATGGAAGGGCCATCGCTCAACGGATAAAAGGTACTCCGGGGATAACAGGCTGATACCGCCCAAGAGTTCATATCGACGGCGGTGTTTGGCACCTCGATGTCGGCTCATCACATCCTGGGGCTGAAGTAGGTCCCAAGGGTATGGCTGTTCGCCATTTAAAGTGGTACGCGAGCTGGGTTTAGAACGTCGTGAGACAGTTCGGTCCCTATCTGCCGTGGGCGTTGGATGATTGATTGGGGCTGCTCCTAGTACGAGAGGACCGGAGTGGACGCATCACTGGTGTTCCAGTTGTCTCGCCAGAGGCATTGCTGGGTAGCTAAATGCGGAAGAGATAAGTGCTGAAAGCATCTAAGCACGAAACTTGCCAAGAGATGAGTCATCCCTGACTTTAAGTCAGTAAGGGTTGTTGTAGACTACGACGTAGATAGGTCAGGTGTGTAAGTGTAGTGATACATTGAGCTAACAGATACTAATTGCCCGAGAGGCTTAACTATACAACGCTCAAGTGTTTTTGGGAGCTAAGTGAAGTAAGAGATGAAAAGCGAAGCAAATAAAAGTAGAGCGGAAACCGAAGTAAAAGACTAAACAAAGAAAAGTAAGTATAGAAGACTTAATAGAAAGAAAATTGAGTTCAGCTTGTGACCAATAAGAACGAGTGAAAGGTAGAGGAAAGACTGAGTAACGAGAGATAAAAGAGACGAGAGATAAAAGAGAAGACGAGTTATCAAAGAATTATCCTGGCGGCGATAGTGCGGTGGACCCACCTGAGACCATACCGAACTCAGAAGTGAAACGCTGTAATGCCGATGGTAGTGTGGGGTTTCCCCATGTGAGAGTAGGGCACCGCCAGGTTACCAAATAAAAAATCTAAATATAAATTTATCTAAGATAGATAAAATTAAATTAAGTAAAAACAGAATTAAACAAATTAGATAAAGAATAAATATAGAACCCCAGTTTAAGGACTGGGGTTTTGTATTTTAACTAAAATAATTATCTAAATAATTAATTTTATTAATTAGCATATTTCTAATTTTAATGTATTATACTGGTTCCCTAATTCTTAATTTTATATGAATATTATTAATGAAACCAACCTTTCTAGAATTTAGACATCTTAAAACTTTATTGGCTTTAAAAGAGACAGGCAGCGTTTCTCTAGCTGCAAAGCACGTATATCTAACCCAATCAGCCCTTTCTCACCAAATTAAATTAATAGAAGAACAATTTGGCTTGCCTTTATTTGAGCGTAAAAGTAATCCACTTCGTTTTACTTCAGCGGGAGAGCGTTTAATTCGTCTTGCGAATGAAGTAATGCCGAAAGTGATTGATGCTGAACGTGATCTTGCAAGGGTAAAACACGGCGATGCAGGACAGTTACGTATAGCGGTGGAATGCCATACTTGTTTTGATTGGTTAATGCCAGCGATGGATGAATTCCGTCAGCATTGGGGGCTAGTAGAACTGGATATTGTATCTGGCTTTCATACTGATCCCGTTGGTTTATTACTTTCCCATCGAGCAGATTGGGCGATAGTATCAGAAATAGAGCATAATGATGATGTCATTTTTAAACCGCTCTTTTCTTATGAAATGGTTGGGATTTGCTCAAAAAATCATTCTTTAGCAGAAAAAGATATTTGGGAAGCGGAAGATTTTATTGATGAAACTTGGGTAACTTACCCCGTACCTGACGATATGTTAGATCTATGGCGTAAAGTGCTTAAATCAAAAGGCATTAATCCTACTCGCCGTACAACAGAACTTACTATTGCAATGATTCAACTTGTTGCGAGTCGTCGTGGTATTGCGACTATCCCTTATTGGGCTGCGCTGCCTTATTTGGAAAAGGGTTATGTCGTGGCAAGAAAAGTCACAAAAGAAGGTTTATATAGCAATCTATATGCGGCGATTCGCAAAGAAGATGAATCCCTTTCTTATTTAGAAGATTTTTATCAAACAGTCAAATCTCAAAGTTTCTCAACTTTACCCGGACTTTCTGTTTTAAATTTATAGACATAATTAATGAATTTATCTCAACAAAATCAACACTCTAACCCAATTACTGAAGCGGCTAAGGCTGCTTTTCCCTACAGCGTACCAATGATTGCAGGATTTTTATTTCTTGGCATAGCATACGGTATTTATATGAAAGCACTTGGTTTCGGATTTTTATATCCTACTTTGATGGCTTTACTTATTTATGCGGGTTCTGTTGAATTTATTGCAGCAGGCGCACTTATTGCACCTTTCTCTCCAATCAGCGTATTATTAATTACCTTAATGATTAGTGCCCGCCAAATTTTTTATGGCATATCAATGCTAGAAAAATATGGCATACATATAGGAAAAAAACGTTGGTATTTAATCACAACACTTGTAGATGAATCTTTTTCCCTAAATTATATGGCAAAAATCCCACAGCACTTAGATAAAGGTTGGTATATGTTTTTTGTGAGCTTATATTTGCATATTTATTGGGTACTTGGCGCAGCAATGGGGAATTTATTTGGTACTGTTTTACCTTTTAATTTAAAAGGTGTGGAATTTTCAATGACAGCACTATTCTTAGTTATTTTTGCAGAAAATTGGCTAAAAGAAAAATCCCACGAAAGCTCTCTCTTAGGTTTAGGGATTGCATTTGCTTTTTTACTTATTATAGGAAAAGAATATTTTTTAATTCCAACATTAATTGGCATTTGGTTAATTCTAACTATGCGCATAACTAAATTAGAAACAAAATTGGAATCTTTAAAATGACATTAACAGAACAAATCATTACCATTGGAATTTGTATAGTGGCGGTACAATTTACACGTTTATTACCATTTTTTGTATTTCCTGTTAATCGCCCCATTCCACAATATATCCGTTATCTTGGAAAAGTTTTACCCCCTGCAATGTTTGGTATGCTTGTCGTTTATTGCTATAAAAATATTGAGATTTTAACTGGCTATCACGGTATTCCTGATTTGCTTGCAGGGATAGTCGTGCTTGGCTTACATTTCTGGAAGAAAAATATGTTTCTATCTATTGCTGTTGGTACGCTTTTCTATATGGCTCTCGTTCAACTTATTTTTATATAAATTTCCCTTGCAAACGGTTGCTTCTTTTTCTTATCTTTTCCTTACGTTAAAAATCTTTTATCATACCCACCGTTTTTATTTTTAATCAAAGAGAACAAAATAATGGATTTTAATTTTATTGAGTTTTTAGGTTATATGGCGACTTTTTTTGTTGCTGTATCTTTTTTATTTAAATCTATTGTGTATTTACGCATTGTAAATAGTATCGGCGCGATTTTATTTGTTATTTACAGCGTAATTATCACAGCATACCCCGTTGCATTATTAAATGCCTTTTTAGTTGTGGTAAATATTTATCAACTTTGGCGATTAAAACAAGAAAATCTCTCTAAATAAAAGAAAAGCGTTGAATTAAATTTCAACGCTTTTTTTCTGGAAAAGTGCGGTAGAATTTTACCGCACTTTGTCATTTTAATGTTCGCGAGTTTTGTAAAAAACGACATCAGGATAACGTTCTTGAGCTAAATTTAGATTTACCATTGTTGGTGCAATATAGGTTAAATTATCGCCGCCATCTAAGGCTAAATTTTGCTCGTTTTTACGTTTAAATTCTTCAAATTTTTTTCCATCGGCACATTCCACCCAACGAGCCGTGGCAACGTTCACATTTTCATAAATCGCTTCCACGTTATATTCAGTTTTTAAACGCGAAACCACCACATCAAACTGCAACACACCCACAGCCCCCACAATTAAATCGTTGTTTAATAATGGACGAAACACTTGCACTGCACCCTCTTCAGAAAGTTGCACCAAGCCTTTTAACAGTTGTTTTTGTTTAAGCGGATCTTTCAAACGAATACGACGGAACAACTCTGGCGCAAAATTTGGAATGCCTGTAAATTTCAGCGTTTCGCCTTGCGTGAACGTATCGCCAATTTGAATCGTACCGTGATTATGTAAACCAATAATATCACCAGCGTAAGCTTCTTCGGCGTGAGCACGGTCGCCCGCCATAAAAGTCAGCGCATCAGAAATAACCACATCTTTTCCAATACGGACGTGTTTAAGTTTCATCCCTTTTTCATATTTGCCCGAAACCACACGCATAAACGCCACTCTGTCACGGTGTTTCGGATCCATATTGGCTTGAATTTTAAACACAAAACCACTGAATTTTTCTTCCGCACTTTCCACCGTTCTTGTATCCGCTTGACGAGATTGCGGTTTCGGCGCCCATTGTGTTAAGCCATCAAGAAAATGATCCACCCCAAAATTACCTAATGCTGTCCCGAAAAATACAGGGGTAAGCTCGCCCTTAATAAAGGCATCTTGCTCAAATTCATTACTTGCGCCTTGCACCAATTCCAATTCATCACGAAGCTGTTGTGCTAAATCATCGCCAACAGCAACATCTAATTCAGGATTATTCAAGCCTTTAACAACACGCACTGCCTGAATGGTTGAACCCTGCCCTGATTGATATAAATAGGTTTCATCTTTTGCAAGATGATAAACGCCCTTAAACAACTTCCCACAGCCAATTGGCCAAGTAATTGGCGCACAACGAATTTTCAACACATTTTCCACCTCGTCCAACAATTCCATCGGATCACGAATATCACGGTCGAGTTTATTCATAAACGTAATAATGGGCGTATCACGTAAACGTGTGACTTCCATCAACTTAATCGTACGTTCCTCCACCCCTTTGGCAGAGTCAATAACCATCAAACAGCTATCCACAGCGGTTAAAGTGCGGTAAGTATCTTCAGAGAAATCTTCGTGTCCGGGGGTATCAAGCAAATTCACTAAACAATTATTATAAGGAAATTGCATCACAGAAGTGGTAATCGAAATCCCACGTTGTTTTTCCATTTCCATCCAGTCAGATTTCGCGTGAGCCGCCGAGCCTTTGCCTTTTACAGAACCTGCAGTTTGAATTGCATTGCCGTATAAAAGTACTTTTTCAGTAATCGTTGTTTTACCCGCATCAGGGTGGGAAATAATCGCAAAAGTGCGACGTTTATTAACTTCTTCTAATGGATAACTCATTGTTTCTTCTTTGTTCAATTAAAAATGTGGGCTATTTTCCCTGATTTTAGGTTTTTGCTCAAACGAATTTGTAAATAAAGTGCGGTTGGTTTTCTTAGAAATATTGGTCTGCTTTGTACAAAGACAAATTTTCGCTTATACTACGCAAGTTTTTTACGCTAACAACATAGGAAAAATTATGGGTTTCTTAACAGGTAAACGCATTTTAGTCACAGGTCTTGCAAGCAATCGTTCCATCGCTTACGGGATCGCAAAATCAATGAAAGAACAAGGTGCAGAACTTGCTTTCACTTATTTAAACGATAAATTACAACCGCGCGTAGAAGAATTTGCCAAAGAATTTGGTTCTGATATCGTGCTTCCTTTAGATGTGGCAACCGATGAAAGCATCCAAAACTGCTTTGCAGAATTAAGTAAGCGTTGGGATAAATTTGATGGTTTTATTCACGCAATCGCATTTGCACCAGGTGATCAATTAGACGGCGATTACGTAAATGCGGCAACTCGTGAAGGCTATCGTATCGCTCATGATATTAGCGCATACAGCTTTGTTGCAATGGCACAAGCGGCACGTCCTTACTTAAATCCAAATGCCGCATTATTAACGCTTTCTTATTTAGGTGCAGAACGTGCAATTCCTAACTACAACGTAATGTGCCTAGCAAAAGCCTCTCTTGAAGCTGCAACGCGCGTGATGGCTGCTGATTTAGGGAAAGAAGGTATTCGTGTGAATGCAATCTCTGCAGGCCCAATCCGCACCTTAGCCGCATCAGGCATTAAAAACTTCAAAAAAATGCTTTCCACCTTTGAGAAAACGGCTGCATTACGTCGCACTGTCACTATCGAAGATGTGGGTAACTCAGCGGCATTTTTATGCTCTGATTTAGCATCGGGCATTACAGGCGAAATCGTTCACGTTGATGCAGGTTTCAGCATCACTGCAATGGGCGAATTAGGCGAAGAATAATTTTTCTTACATTCTTTTTTAGGCAGGCTTTTCAGTCTGCCTTTTCGCTTTTTTAAAATATAACGATGTTTCAAAATAACTATGTTTCAAGATAATTATGTTTCAAGATAATCCTCTACTCGCACAACTTAAACAACAAATCCACGACAGCAAAGAACAGGTTGAGGGCGTGGTAAAAAGCACAGATAAAGCCTACGGTTTTTTAGAGTGCGATAAAAAAACCTATTTCATCGCACCGCCATCAATGAAAAAAGTGATGCACGGCGACAAAATCAAAGCCACTATTGAAAAACAAGGCGACAAAGAACAAGCCGAGCCAGAAGCCTTAATTGAGCCAATGCTCACACGTTTTATCGCAAAAGTGCGGTTCAATAAAGACAAGAAATTACAAGTGCTGGTGGATCACCCAAGCATTAATCAACCCATTGGTGCACAACAGGCGAAATCGGTAAAAGAAGAATTGCAAGAGGGCGACTGGGTCGTCGCAAATTTAAAAACCCATCCATTACGTGACGATCGCTTTTTCTACGCCACAATTAATCAGTTTATTTGCCGAGCTGACGATGAATTAGCCCCTTGGTGGGTCACATTGGCACGCCACGAACAATCGCGCTATCCCGTGCAAGGCGCAGAACATTATGAAATGTTAGATCAAAAAACACGCGAAAATCTGACCGCACTTCATTTTGTAACCATTGATTCCGAAAGCACAATGGATATGGACGATGCCTTATATATCGAACCCATAGCACAAAACAGCACACAAACAGGCTGGAAATTAGTGGTCGCCATTGCTGACCCAACCGCTTACATCGCCTTAGATTCTCAAATTGAACAAGAAGCCAAACAGCGTTGCTTCACAAATTATTTACCGGGCTTTAACATTCCAATGTTACCCCGTGAATTATCCGATGAATTATGTTCCTTAATCGCCAATGAAACCCGCCCCGCACTTGTCTGTTATATCGAAACCGATCTTGCAGGCAACATCACAGCCAAACCGCATTTTGTTTCCGCTTATGTACAATCTAAAGCCAAACTGGCTTATAACAAAGTGTCGGATTATTTAGAACAGGCAGACAATGCATGGCAGCCAGAAACGCCAGAAACAGCACAACAAATTCACTGGCTACATCAATTTACCAAAGCCCGCATTCAATGGCACAAAACCCATTCCTTACTCTTTAAAGAAAAACCCGATTATGCCTTTGTGCTGGCAGAAAACGGCAAAGTGCAAGAAATCAAAGCAGAATATCGCCGCATTGCCAATCAAATTGTGGAAGAAGCAATGATTATTGCCAACATCTGCGCCGCACAATTTTTACACGAACAGGCAAAAACAGGCATTTTCAACACCCACAGCGGTTTTGATAAAAAATTCTTAGAGAACGCACACCATTTCTTAATGGCAAATTTAGCCAATGAACAAAATCAAACTGAACTGGCAGAACGTTATTCAGTAGAAAACTTAGCAACCTTAAACGGCTATTGCCAAATGCGCCACGATATTGAACCCATCGAAAGCGATTATTTAGAACTGCGTTTACGCCGTTATTTAACTTTCGCCGAATTTAAATCAGAATTAGCACCGCACTTTGGTCTTGGTTTAGAAGGCTATGCCACTTGGACATCGCCCATCCGCAAATATTCAGATATGGTTAATCATCGCTTAATCAAAGCCGTGCTGGCAAAACAGCCTTATGAAAAAACACAAAATGACGTGTTGGCACGTTTGCAAGAGGCTCGCCGCCAAAATCGCCTCGTAGAACGTGATATTGCAGATTGGCTATATTGCCGTTATCTTGCACCGAAAGTGGCTGAAAATGTGGAATTTAATGCAGAAGTGCAAGATGTAATGCGTGGTGGATTACGTGTGCAATTATTAGAAAATGGCGCCTCAATGTTTATACCTGCGTCCACTTTACATAATAATAAAGAAGAAATGCAGGTGAATTCAGATGAGATTGCCCTTTATATTAAAGGCGAACGCACTTACAAAATAGGCGACATTGTGAAAGTGAAACTCACAGAAGTGAAAGAAGCAACTCGCAGTATTGTGGGCGAAATACTTCAATAAATTGCCGTTCCCTTTTGCCTAAAACCTGCTTTCAATGCCAGAAAGCAGGTTTTTCTTTTAATTTTTACCGCACTTTTCAACAAAAAACACCTAAAATGGGTCAAGATTAATCTTTTTTCTTGCTAAAAAGAAATAAAAGATAAACAAACCTAAACCTTATTTTAAATAAAAAATAAAGACTTGACAAAACCTATAAATATCCTTTAAAAGAGCTGTAACAAAAAAATAACAAATCACATAACATCATATAAAGGGTATCTTATGAATATCGTTCCGATCAGTGAATCGGCGGTGGTTTGCTCTTTGCCACCCCCAGCTTCCATTCAACAACAACGCCAATTATGGGCGTTTGCTCGTCAATTGCAATCAGAACAAGATATTGTAGAAGTTGTCTTGGGAATGAATAATCTTACGGTTTTTACCGATTTTTTCGTGGATTTTAAGCCGCTTGTGCAACGTTTAGAACAACTTTGGGCTGAGTTGAAAGTATCGGATTTTCAAGGGCGTCATATTGAAATTCCTGTTATTTATGGGGGAGAGCGAGGTCAGGATTTATCTGATGTAGCGAAATTTCATCAGACAACACCAAAGCGGATTATTCAGATGCACAGTGAGCCTATTTATACTGTGTATATGATTGGCTTCCAAGCGGGCTTTCCTTATTTGGGTGGTTTACCTGAAAATTTACACACGCCGCGTCGCGCCACGCCAAGAACGGTTGTTCCTGCTGGTTCTGTTGGTATTGGGGGTGCGCAAACGGGGATTTATCCTTTTTCTTCGCCAGGTGGGTGGCAGTTGATCGGTTATACTAAACAAGCACTTTTTGATAAAAATCAAGCACAACCAACCTTATTACAAGCTGGCGATACTGTGAAATTTATTGTGGATGGGATTGAACTATGATTGATATTCTTGATGTGAAATCCCGCGCCACCATTCAAGATTTAGGGCGTTTTGGTTTACGCCGATTTGGCATTAGCCATTGTGGGGCAATGGATAAATTAGCATTACGCGCAGGCAATATTTTATTGGGCAATGCAGAGAATGTTCCTGCCATTGAAGTGCCTTTAGGCGGTATTACATTGCAATTTCAGCAAGATATGAATTTTTGTGTGACTGGTGCTTTTTATGAAATGATGTTAGATGATAAGCCCGTTTTTGCTTATTGGCGTTATCAAGTGCGAGCAGGTCAAATATTAAAAATGACACGTGCAAAAATTGGAATGTATGGTTATTTATGTGTTCAAGGTGGTTTTGTTTTGCCTCAAGCATTGAATTCTTGCAGCACGGATTTGAGAGCGGAAATAGGGGGCATTGAGGGGCGTTGTTTGCAGGCGGGCGATCAACTACAAACGGCAAATGATCATATTTTGCGTAGCGAAATTGGTATTGCACCGATTCCGCTTCGAGATGTTATTCGTGCTTTGCCATCTTCTGAATATCAGGCGTTTAAACGAAAATCCCAATATTATTGGTGGCGAAATGAATGGACGTTGCAAAGTAACAGTGATCGTATGGGTTATCGTTTTCAAGGTCAGACATTAGAATTAAAGCAGCCGTTGGAAATGCTATCTCACGCCATTCAGTTTGGTAGTGTGCAAGTTCCACCAAGTGGTCAGCCTATTATTTTGATGGCTGATGCGCAAACCACAGGCGGTTATCCTAAAATCGCTAATGTGATTGATGCTGATCTTGGGGCTTTGGCACAGGTACGTTTAGGTTCAACGATTAAATTTGAAGCGGTTAGCTTACAAGAGGCTGCTAAATTACGCCGTAAAAATGAAATATACCTTGATCAAATTAGGAGAATTGTTGATGAAAAAAATTGATTTAAATGCAGATATTGCAGAGGGTTTTCCTTTTGATGAAAGTTTATTGCAGTTGCTTTCTTCTGCAAATATTGCTTGTGGCTTACACGCTGGGGGCGCAAAGGAAATGCAAAGTGCGGTCAAATTTGCGAAAGAAAATAAGGTGCGTATTGGTGCACATCCTAGTTTTCCTGATCGCGAAAATTTTGGTCGTACGGCAATGGCGTTGTCTTCACAGGAATTAATCGCACATTTGCGTTATCAATTGGGGGCATTAAAAGCGATTTGTGATGGCGAGGGGGCGGTAATTAGTTATGTTAAACCTCACGGTGCGTTATATAACCAAGCAGCAAAAGATGAAAAAATAGCGCGTGTAATTGCACAAACCGTTTATCAATTTGATCCGAATTTGAAATTAATGGGGTTAGCAGGCAGTTTAATGTTGCGCATCGCAGAGGAAGAAAAATTGCAAACGATTTCTGAAGTTTTTGCCGATCGACATTATATGCCTGATGGGAGTTTGGTGCCTCGTTCTCAACCAAATGCAATGGTGGAATCTGATAAGGAAGCCATTCAACAAGTGTTACAAATGGTAACAAAGGGGCAAGTCAATGCCATTGATGGAAGCCTTGTGCCTGTAAAAGCAGAAAGTATTTGCTTACACGGCGATAATCAACATTCTTTACAATTTGCTAAACGCATTGTGGAAGAATTAGAAAAAAATCATATCAAAATAACGGCATAAGCCGAATAAACACATAACATCAACTTAACAATGGAGGTGCTTTATGGCATCAATTACTCACAGACGAAATGCGGTTTTAGGGGCAGCTTTCTTAATGGCGACATCCGCCATAGGCCCTGGATTTTTAACTCAAACCGCAACCTTTACAAATACTTTATTAGCGAGTTTTGGCTTTGTTATTTTATTATCAATTTTGTTAGATATTGGGGCTCAACTTAATATTTGGCGAATTGTTATTGTGTCTGGCAAACGCGCGCAAGATATTTCTAATGCGGTTTTTCCGAAAGCAGGGTATTTTCTTGCTGCGCTGATTGTGATGGGCGGGCTGGCTTTTAACATTGGCAATGTTGGCGGCGCGGGGCTTGGTTTAAATTCTATTTTTGGTATAGCACCAGAAATGGGCGCAGTGATTAGTGGTATTATTGCTATTTTGATTTTTTTGCGTAAAGAAGCAGGCTTATTAATGGATCGTTTTGCGCAATTAATGGGCTTTATTATGGTTGCGCTCACATTTTATGTAATGTTTAAAACTGAACCACCTGTGGCTGAAGCAGCGTATCATTCCTTTATTCCAGAAAAAATTGATCCTATTGCTATTGTTACATTAGTGGGGGGAACCGTAGGCGGTTATATTACTTTTGCAGGCGCGCATCGTTTATTAGATGCGGGCATTCAAGGCGAAAAAGCAATGGCTGAAGTGAGCCGTAGTTCTGTATCAGCCATTTTAATTGCTTCAACAATGCGTGTTGTATTATTTCTTGCGGTGCTTGGCGTGGTGTCAAAAGGTGTGTCTCTTAATCCTAAAAATCCAGCTGAAACGCCTTTTGAATATGTAGCAGGCAATTTTGGTCAAGTGTTATTTGGAGTGGTTATTTGGGCAGCGTCTGTCACATCTGTTATTGGTGCGGCTTATACTTCAGTTTCTTTCTTAACGACCCTTTGTCCAACCATTGAACGCAATCGTAATCGTTGGATTATTGCTTTTATTGTGATTTCTACTGTTGTTTTAGTCACTGTGGGAAAGCCTGCTGCGGTATTAGTCTTTGTGGGAACATTAAATGGCTTAATATTGCCGATTGCATTGGCATTAATTTTGTTAGCTGCTTACAGAAGTGATATTGTTGGCACTTATAAACACCCTGTTTTTTTAGCTTTTTCAGGCTGGTTTGTTGTGATTATTATGGCAATATTAAGTGGAAAAACGATTATTTCTTATATTTCTAGTTTTTTTAGCTAACTAATATTTTGTGAAAGGATCTGCATTTCATGATGTTAAATATCAGTCATTGAAATGCAGATTTTATTATTTATTTTTTGCCTAATTGTGGCAATACGGAATCTTTAATTGCGCTTAATAAACCTGTTTGTGCATAGATGCCAAGTTTACCTCGGGTGTCTGATACATCTAAATTACGCATTGTTAATTGACCGATACGATCAACTGGATCAAATGGCGCATCTTCCACTTTTTCCATACTTAAACGCTCTGCTTCGTAGGTTAAGTTTGGCGATTCGGTATTTAAAATTGTGAAGTCGTTACCACGACGAAGTTCAAGGGTTACTGTGCCTGTAATTGCTTTTGCCACCCAACGTTGTGCTGTTTCACGCAACATTAATGCTTGCGGATCAAACCAACGACCTTGATATAACAAACGACCTAAGCGAATGCCATTAATACGATATTGTTCGATGGTATCTTCATTGTGAATACCTGTGACTAAACGTTCGTAAGCGATATGCAATAATGCCATTCCTGGTGCTTCATAAATACCACGAGATTTGGCTTCAATAATACGATTTTCGATTTGGTCTGACATTCCTAAACCGTGACGCCCACCAATACGATTGGCTTCTAGAATAAGATCAACAGCATTATCAAAATGTTTGCCATTTAATGCCACAGGCACGCCATCTTCAAAAGTGACTGTGACTGTTTCAGGTTTAATTTCAACCTTTTCATCCCAAAATGCGACACCCATAATCGGCTTAACAATTTTCATTCCTGTGCTTAATTGTTCTAAGTCTTTTGCTTCATGGGTTGCGCCGAGCATATTGGAATCAGTGGAATAGGCTTTTTCAACGGACATTTTATAGTCAAAACCATTTTCAATAAGAAATTGAGACATTTCTAAACGACCGCCAAGTTCTTCAATAAATTGTACATCTAACCAAGGTTTATAGATTTTTAAATTCGGGTTCGTTAATAAACCATAACGATAGAAACGTTCAATATCATTCCCTTTGAAAGTGGAGCCGTCGCCCCAAATGTTTACATCATCTTCTTTCATTGCTGCTACAAGCATTGTGCCTGTTACGGCGCGACCAAGAGGCGTTGTATTGAAGTAAGGAATGCCGCCTGTAGAAATATGGAATGCACCACATTGAATTGCGGCAATGCCTTCATGAGCAAGTTGAGAGCGGCAATCAATTAATCGAGCATTTTCAGCACCATACGCCATGGCTTTTTTAGGGATTGCATTGTAATCATCTTCATCGGGTTGCCCTAAATTAGCGGTGTAGGCATAAGGCACTGCGCCTTTTTGACGCATCCAAAGTAATGCTGCACTAGTGTCTAAACCACCAGAGAAAGCGATCCCTACTTTTTGTCCTTTAGGTAAATTCTGTAGAATAGTATTTGACATATATTTTCCTTACTAATAATTAGAATTGAATAAATAATCGATTTTTGTGAATAAAAATTCGATAGAGTATAACCGCACTTTTCCTCTTTGTCTAGTGTTTTGTGCATTAAAAGCAAAAATCTTTATTTAGCTTTGTGCATAAAAAATCCTAATTTTCATTTTGTTAATAAATCCAGTGCTTCTTGATATTTATCAACGGTTTTCTGAATAATATTTTCTGGCACTTTTGGTGCGGGAGCTTGTTTATTCCAGCCGCTATTTTCTAACCAATCGCGCACAAATTGTTTATCGAATGATGGGGGATTTGTTCCTGCTTGGTAAGTATCCACAGACCAAAAACGGCTAGAATCTGGCGTTAATACTTCGTCCATTAAAGTGAGCGTGCCATTTTCATCTAAACCAAATTCAAATTTTGTGTCACAAATAATAATCCCTTTAGTGAGTGCATATTCTGCAGCCACGGTATAAAGTGCGATAGCTTTTTCTTTTACTTGTGCGGCTAAATCAGCTCCGATAAGTTTTTCGCATTCTGCATAGCTAATATTTATATCGTGGTTGCCAACTTCTTCTTTGCTTGATGGCGTGAAAATAGCTTCGGGTAATTTACTCGCTTCCACCAAGCCTTCAGGCAATTTTAATCCGCAAATCGTGCCAGTTTGTTTGTAATCTTTTAAACCACTGCCAGTTAAATAACCACGTACGATAGATTCAATTTTAATGGGATTCAAACGTTTACACACGACGGTGCGATCTCTGATTAAATCCGCTTCTTCTTTTGGTAACACATCATAAACGCTGTCGCCAGTGAAATGATTGGGCATAATGTGAGCAAGTTTATTAAACCAAAAATTGGAAATTTGAGTTAGGATTTCGCCTTTTCGTGGAATGGGATCATCTAAAATAACATCAAAGGCAGATAAGCGGTCAGAAGCAACCATTAGCATGCGTTTATCATCGATTTCATAGAGATCGCGTACTTTGCCTGAATATATTTTTTTTAGACTTAAAATGGGGAGTTGTTGTGTCATTGTTTTGCACCTGTATGAAAGTAAAAACTGGTGCGTATTGTACCGCACTTTTAAATCAAATAAAGCAAACGTTTGCTATTTTTTAAAAAGAAATAAAAATCCTCTGAAATGTTAGGGGAAGTATAGGGGGAAAATGTTTATTATTGGAAATTTAGTAAATCCTACGGCTTAATTATTGAGCGGGTGGATTGGGATTATCCAATACGTCCCACAGGCTTTCTTGTGGTGGTGTTTCTGTTTCAGTTGTTGGCGTGAGAGAGGGAGATGATGTTTCGCCACAGAAATTCTGACCATTATTTAGCCAAACAGGAATTGTTCGATAACTCTCACAATCCCAGTCACCGTATTGATTTATCCCCACCCATTTCACTGTTGTAGGGGGAGTAATTGCTAATTTTTCAATATTTGTACGGTTTAAATAATCTTTATAAATTTGCAATGCGCCAGAAGCACCAGTCAGTTTTGTTTCGCCATTATCATCGCGACCAAGCCAGACGGTGCTGATATTTTTTCCGTCAATTCCCACAAACCACGTATCGCGTGATTCATTGGTTGTGCCTGTTTTGCCTGCTAAATGTAAATCAGCGTAATCCTTTTGCAAACTGCGAGCTGTACCACGTTCAACAGTTTGTTGCATTGCAAATAAGGTTTGGAATGCCGCTTCTTGTGGCACCACTTGTTTTGCACTTTTATCGTGTTGAAAAATTAGGTTACCTTGACGATCTGCAATACTATCGACGGTTGTAAGCGCAATTCTCCCACCTTGATTGGCAAGGGTTTGATAAAGTTTTGTGACATCATAAGGCGAAATGCTATAAGAACCGAGCAACATCGCAGGCACTTTAGGAATTTCCACGTTGTCCCAGCCCATCGCTTTTTGCGTGTCAATGACTTTGCTCAAGCCAACTTTCATACCAATATTTACAGTGGGAATATTTAAAGAACGGGCTAAGGCATCCATTAACATTACTGAATCACTATATTTTTTGTCATAGTTGCGTGGCTGCCACGGCGGGCTACCTTTGACATTAATTGTTATTGGTTGGTTATTAATTGGGGTATTCAAACGGAACTGTTCTGGGTTAGAAAGTGCGGTCAAATAAATAGAAGGTTTTACTAAAGAACCAATCTGACGTTTTGCCATTAATGCACGATTAAAGCCTGCATATTGCGTTTGTAAACCGCCAACTACTGCACGAATTTCGCCTGTGCGATAATCCGTTATAATCATCGCTCCCTCTAAATGGGGATTTTTCATTTTCAGTTGTAATTGCGAAACGGTATTGACCACTGCATTTTCTGCTTGAGCTTGTTGTTTTAAATCCATTGTGGAAAAAATACGTGCGCCAAGTAAACTGGATATTTTGTGTTCGCCCAGTTCACGGCGTAAATCTGCTTGTAAAGTTTGAATAAATGCAGGGTATTTACGCGAGATTTGCCCTTTCTTTTGCACACCTAAAGGTCGCTGACTTAATAATTGATAAAGTTCATCGCCGATCATTTTATGTTCAAGCATTAGCCTTAAAACAATGTTGCGACGTTCGAGTGCGTTTTGTGGATTACGCCAAGGATTATAAAGTGAAGGGCCTTTGACCATCCCCACTAAAAGGGCAATTTGATCTAAGCTAATTTCACGAATCGAACGACCAAAATAAAATTGGCTGGCTAATTCAAAACCGTGAATTTGCGTATCGCCATTTTGCCCGAGATAAATTTCATTAAGATAGGTTTCGAGAATGCGATTTTTATCGTAACGCCAATCTAAAACCAATGACATCAAGGCTTCGTTGGCTTTACGTGTAATGGTGCGTTCGCGCGATAAAAATAAATTTTTGACTAATTGTTGAGTGAGCGTACTTCCGCCCTGTACCGTTTGACCTGCACGAATATTCGCAATTAATGCGCGTAAAATCCCCACTGGATTAATGCCATTATGTTCATAAAAGCGGCGATCTTCCGTTAAAATTAATGTATCAATTAATAAACGGGGATAATTTTGTAAAGGAATAGCTAAACGATCTTCGTTGTCTGATTGCAACATCGCAATCAACTTTGGTGCAAGACGAAATTCATCAACAGTTTTGACTGTGACTAAATCTTCAATGCGAGATAACTTATTATGGCTAAAACGCAAGCGCAAAACTCGCTGAGGCTCTGCTTTATCGGGGAAAGGAAAAGCACGGCGAAGTATTACAATGCTATCATCTTCTAATTTGAAATCGCCAGGTGCGGCAACCATTGTAGTTTGGCGATATTCGTTATCTAATAAAATTTGAATGACTTCATCAAAAGCGAGATTATCGGCAATTTTCACACTTTCTAAGCGACTATAAACTTCCGCAGGCAAATGCCAAATTTGACCGTCCATTTTAGAACGAATTTGCCAATCGAGATAACCGCCGTAAAAAATCGTTAAGACAAGTGCAGTGAAGCTAAATTTAAGTAAAAAACCTTTAAAAGTGCGGTTATTTTTTGGCGTGTTTTTCGATGATTTTTTAGCGGAGTGTTGAGAAGTCATAGTGAGTTAAGCAATAAAATCAACATAAGATTGGAGAAAATGAATAAAATCTTGCGTACCGCAAAAAGCAAGGCTTTCTTCATCATAATAATGGAAATCTTGTTCTAAAATTTCATCTGATTCAATGGCGAGATTGTTGGCGCGCACCATTACTTCATCAGCATTTAAAAATAACGTATATTCCGCACCGACTAAGACTTTTTCTTGATTTTCAATAAGTGATTTTGCAGTAGAAAGTGCGGTTAAAATCTTGTCTGAATTTGACCGCACTTCTGTGTTGAACCAGTTAGCAAGGGCAATGTGTTCCATCGAACATTTGACGGATACATTGCCTTGATAATGTGTAAATTGAAAATCCATCTTAGATACTAAAGGATGAACCACAGCCACAAGTGCTGGTAGCATTTGGATTATTTACAGTAAAACGTGAACCCTCTAAACCCTCAGTATAATCGACTGTACCGCCGATTAAATATTGTAAGCTCATCGGGTCAATCACAAGTTGAACCCCTGATTTTTCAATGGTTAAATCGCCGTCATTGACTTTTTCATCAAAGGTAAAACCATATTGGAAACCGCTGCAACCACCCCCTGTGATATACACGCGTAATTTCAAATTAGTATTTTCTTCTTCGCTGATTAAACTTTTTACTTTATTTGCCGCTGCATCAGTAAATGTCAGTGGCACCGCCATATCATCTATCATAACTATTTCCTACTTTCCTAAAATTTCAATCCCGCCATTATCTAATAACCCTTTACTCCATTCAAGTGCAATCCAGTTTTTTCCTAGAAATCGTGCTATAATCTCGCAAAGTTTTTTCAAAAAAGTGAGATAAAAATGGCTATTCCAATTAGAACTGAAAAAGAAATTGTAAAGTTACGTGAGGCATGCAAATTGGCTTCCGATGTGCTGGTAATGATTGAACCTTACGTAAAAGCAGGCGTAACCACAGGCGAACTTGATCGCATTTGCCATGAATATATGGTAAATGAACAAAAGGTTATCCCTGCGTGTTTGAATTATCACGGTTTCCCAAAGGCGACCTGTATTTCCATTAACGAAGTCGTTTGTCACGGTATTCCAAGTGACGATAAAGTGTTAAAAAATGGCGATATTGTGAATATTGATGTTACCGTGATTAAAGACGGTTATTTTGGCGATAACTCAAAAATGTATATCGTGGGTGGCGAAACGAATATTCGTAGTAAAAAATTAGTGGAAGCGGCACAAGAAGCATTATATGTTGGGATACGCACTGTAAAACCCGATATTCGTTTAAATGAAATAGGTAAAGCCGTGCAAAAATATACGGAAAGCCAGACTTTCAGCGTTGTGCGTGAATATTGCGGACACGGCGTTGGTACGGAATTTCACTGCGAACCTCAAGTATTGCATTATTACGCCGATGATGGCGGCGTGATTTTAAAACCCGGAATGGTGTTTACTATTGAGCCAATGATTAACGCAGGCAAAAAAGAAGTGCGCGTAATGGGAGATGGTTGGACAGTAAAAACCAAAGATCGCAGCCATTCAGCACAATACGAACATCAACTTGTTGTCACGGAAACTGGTTGTGAAGTAATGACTATCCGCGATGAAGAAATTGCAGAAGGTCGAATTTCGCGGATTATGGTGAATGTGTAATTGACATAAAATTATAAGATAAGGGCGTAGATATACGCCCTTTTTGTTTTTCTTTATAATAAAACGACTTCGATCTAACAAAAGGCAATTCATATGCTGTTTTCTCCGACACTATCTTCTCCTTTAACGCCAAGTGCGGTCAAAATTGAACGAGAAAATCTCAAGCAATTTGAGCTCGAGAATTTTTCTCGTTATTCCATTTTTGAGCTTATTGAAAATCGCTGTGATTTTTATGATGCCTTATTGATTCAACTTTGGCAGGAAATAGAATTAAGTGAACAACTGGGGATTGCTTTAATTGCGGTGGGCGGTTATGGACGGCGTGAGATGTTTCCTTTGTCGGATTTAGATTTTTTGATTTTAGTCGAGCAAACCCCAAGCCCTGAGATTGAAGAAAAGATTACTCAATTTATCCAGTTTTTATGGGATTGCGGTTTTGAGGTGGGAAATAGTGTTCGAACCTTAGAACAATGCGAATCGGAAGGGAAACAAGATATTACGATTGCCACCAATTTATTAGAAGCAAGATTTCTTGCTGGAAATCGACCGCACTTTGATGCATTAAATGAATTGGTAAAACGTGCAGATTTTTGGTCGAAAGAAGATTTTTTTAATGCCAAAGTGCAAGAGCAAATAGAACGTTATCAGCGTTATCACAATACGGCTTATAACCTTGAGCCAGATATTAAGTACAGCCCTGGAGGCTTGCGTGATTTGCATTTGTTGTATTGGGTGGCGTTGCGCCATTCTGGGGCTTTGACCCTTGAGGCTATTTTACAAAGTGGTTTTATTTATCCTCAAGAATATCAGCAACTACAAGAAAGTCGTGCATTTTTATTTAAAGTGCGGTTCGCTTTGCATTTGATTTTGAAACGTTACGATAATCGTCTGTTGTTTGATCGTCAAATTAAAGTCAGTGAATTATTGGGTTTCCGAGGGGAAGGCAATCCAGCTGTGGAAAAAATGATGAAATGTTTTTTCCAAGCATTGCACCGAATTTCGCTGATTAGTAATTTACTGATTCAGCATTATCGAGAAAATGTGCTTCCATCAAATCAGGATACTGTAATTGACCAATTAGACGATGATTTTCAACTGATTAACCAATGCTTATGTTTGCGTAATAGCTTTGTTTTTCAAGAAAAACCAGCGCGAATTTTAGATCTATTCTTTTATTTAACGCAGTACGAACATGCCAATATTCATTCTGATACTTTGCGTCAATTACAAATTTCCTTAGATCAATTATCACAAAAATTATGCGAAATTCCTGCCGCTCGGGAAAAATTTCTACGTTTATTTAATCAACCTAATGCAATTAAACGTGCGTTTATGCCGATGCACCAATATGGTGTATTAACTGCGTATCTTCCGCAATGGCAAGCCATTGAGGGCTTAATGCAATTTGATTTGTTCCACATTTATACGGTGGATGAGCATACATTGCGCGTGATGTTGAAATTGGAAAGTTTTCTGTCACAGGAAAGTGCGCAAGAACATCCCATTGCTCATCGAATTTTTAGCCAACTTTCTGACCGCA
Source organism: Haemophilus influenzae (assembly GCF_001457655.1). Classification (NCBI taxonomy): domain Bacteria; kingdom Pseudomonadati; phylum Pseudomonadota; class Gammaproteobacteria; order Pasteurellales; family Pasteurellaceae; genus Haemophilus; species Haemophilus influenzae. Next base: position 1,170,750 of record NZ_LN831035.1, read on the forward strand.
CTTTGCTTTATATTGCGGCGTTGTTCCACGATATTGCAAAAGGGCGAGGTGGTGATCACGCAGAACTTGGTGCTGTGGATATTGCAGACTTTGCACAATTACATGGTTTAGATCGTCGAGAAATTGATACCCTTGCTTGGCTCGTAAAATCCCATTTGCTGATGTCAATTACGGCGCAACGCCGTGATATTCATGATCCTGAAGTCGTCATGAATTTTGCGGAAGCCGTGCAAAATCAAGTTCGATTAGATTATCTGACCTGTTTAACGGTGGCGGATATTTGTGCAACCAATGGTAATTTATGGAATAGCTGGAAACGTTCGCTTTTTGCCTCTTTATATGAATTTACAGGACGGCAATTTTCACAAGGCATGAAAGAATTGCTTGATTATTCAGAAAAATCGGCAGAAAACCGAAAACTTGCACAACAAATTTTAATGCGGGATTATTCTGATATTACGCCAATTTCGATTGAGCAATTATGGGCTCGTTGTCCAGAAGATTATTTTGTGCGTAATACGCCAAAACAAATTGCGTGGCATACAAGTTTGCTGGTGGATTTCGTTGAGGCATTATTAGTGAAAATTAGTAATCGCTTTTCACTTGGCGGCACAGAAGTGTTTATTTATTGCCAAGACCAACCGCACTTATTTAATAAAGTGGTGAGTACCATTGGCGCAAAAAAATTCAGTATCCACGATGCACAGATTATTACGACACAAGATGGTTATGTTTTTGATAGCTTTATCATCACAGAACTTAACGGAGAATTGGTTGAATTTGATCGTCGCCGAGAATTAGAGCAAGCCCTAACATTAGCCCTTCAAAGTGAAAAATTGCCCGCACTTTCTATTGTGCCTAATCGCCAGCTTCAACATTTTACTGTACAAACCGACGTGCGTTTTTTACAGGAAAACAAAAAAGAACATACTCAAATGGAACTGGTTGCCTTGGATAAAGCAGGGTTATTAGCCCAAGTGAGCCAGATTTTTACTGAGTTAAATCTAAATTTATTAAATGCGAAAATTACCACCGTAGGCGAAAAAGCCGAGGATTTTTTTATTTTGACGAACCAATTTGGGCAAGCTCTGGATTCTCAACAAAGAGAAATATTACGTAACGTGCTGTATCGAAATATTGGATAGTCCTTTTTATAAAAATATATTTCTAGGTAAATTTGCCTTATGTTATCCTTTACAAAAAATTTTAGGGTCACACTATGCTGAGTATTTTTGTTACTTTTCTTGGCGCGTTTTTAACATTGATTGTGATGCGACCACTTGCCAATTGGATTGGATTAGTCGATAAACCAAACTATCGTAAACGTCATCAAGGCACAATTCCACTAATCGGTGGCGTATCGCTTTTTGTTGGTAATCTTTGCTATTATCTGATGGAATGGGATCAACTTCGATTACCGTATCTTTATTTGTTCAGTATTTTTGTTTTATTGGCGATTGGGATTTTAGATGATCGCTTTGATATTAGCCCTTTTTTAAGAGCAGGCATTCAAGCAATATTGGCGATTTTAATGATCGATCTTGGGAATATTTATCTTGATCATCTTGGTCAAATTTTAGGGCCTTTCCAATTAACGCTTGGTTCAATTGGTTTGATTATTACCGTCTTTGCCACTATTGCGATTATTAATGCCTTTAATATGATTGATGGTATTGATGGATTGCTTGGGGGACTCTCTTGTGTTTCTTTTGCGGCGATTGGTATTTTAATGTATCGAGATGGGCAAATGGATATGGCGCATTGGAGTTTTGCTTTAATCGTATCGATTTTACCTTATTTGATGCTCAATCTAGGGATTCCATTTGGACCAAAATATAAGGTGTTTATGGGGGATGCCGGGAGTACATTAATTGGCTTTACCATTATTTGGATTTTGTTATTAAGTACGCAAGGAAAAGGGCATCCTATGAATCCAGTAACCGCACTTTGGATTATTGCGATTCCTTTGATTGATATGGTTGCGATTATTTATCGCCGTGTACGTAAAGGTAAAAGCCCATTCCGTCCAGATCGTTTACATGTTCATCATTTAATGGTAAGAGCGGGTTTAACATCAAGACAAGCCTTTTTATTGATTACGTTTGTTTCTGCAGTTTGTGCAACTATCGGTATTTTAGGGGAAGTTTATTATGTGAATGAATGGGCGATGTTTGTTGGCTTTTTCATTTTATTTTTCCTTTATGTCTATTCAATTACGCATGCATGGCGAATTACCCGTTGGGTAAGAAGAATGAAACGTCGTGCCAAACGGTTGAAGAAAGCATAAAAATAAAGGCTTGTGTTATTAAATCACAAGCCTTTATTTTTTGAGAAAATTCACCGCACTTTTTAACATTTTGATGATCTATTTTTGTAGATAGAAAAAATCCCCAGCCTTTTGGCTAAGGATTGAAATTTGGAGCGGGAAACGAGGCTCGAACTCGCGACCCCGACCTTGGCAAGGTCGTGCTCTACCAACTGAGCTATTCCCGCAATAATGCTTTTATAATGTGAAATTGGAGCGGGAAACGAGGCTCGAACTCGCGACCCCAACCTTGGCAAGGTTGTGCTCTACCAACTGAGCTATTCCCGCAGTTCACATCAGTGAATGAGCCCGAATTATACAAATATTTTTAGGGCTTGCAAGGGCAATTTCATAAAAAGAAATTTTTTGTTGAAGTTTTCGTCAATCTAATTTCATGAAGTGTTCGCGATAATAAGCCAGCTCTTTAATGGATTCTCGAATGTCATCTAGCGCTAAATGCGTATTCTCTTTTTTAAAGCCTTCTAAAATTTCAGGTTTCCAACGTGCAGCAAGTTCTTTTAATGTGCTCACGTCTAAATGGCGATAATGAAAATAATCGGCTAAATCTGGCATATATTTCACTAAGAAGCGTTTATCTTGGGCAATGCTGTTACCGCAAATTGGCGATGCACCTTTGGGAACCCACTTTTTTAAAAAGTCTAAGGTTTGTAATTCTGCTGCTCGTTCGGTAAGTTTGCTGGCTTTTACGCGTTCAATTAAGCCGTTTTCACTATGCGTTTTTTGGCACCAATCATTCATTTTATTGAGTAATTCATCAGACTGATGAACCGCTAATACTGGGCCCTCTGCCAAAATATTTAAATTTTTATCTGTCACAATAGTCGCAATTTCAATAATACGTTCTTTTTCCGGATCTAAACCGGTCATTTCTAAATCAATCCAAATAAGATTTTGTTTATCGAATGGCATAATATCAGGTATCCTATGCAAAAATTTTTTTCATTTTACCAAAAACAAGGGAAAAAACGACCGCACTTTTATGGCTAAACGTAAATTAACTCAAAACCAAACTAGAAGAATTCAATCGAATAATGCGAAAACATTACATCGCCATAAGAAAAAAGACATTGAATGGTCAGATGAAATGCTTGGCGAATCACAAGAAGGCGTTGTGGTCACACGTTATTCTATTCACGCAGATGTCGAAAATGAACAAGGCGAAATTTATCGTTGTAATTTGCGTCGTACCTTGTCGAGTTTGGTGGTGGGAGATAAAGTTGTTTGGCGTAAAGGCAATGAACAATTACAAGGTGTGAGTGGCGTGATTGAGGCGATCCATCCCCGAGAAAATGAAATTTCCCGCCCTGATTATTATGATGGTTTGAAACCTATTGCGGCGAATATTGATCGTATTATTATTGTATCAGCGGTGTTGCCAACGCTTTCCTTAAATATTATCGATCGTTATCTTGTTGTGTGTGAAATTGCGGGAATCACGCCTCTCATTGTTTTGAATAAAGTGGATTTATTGGCACAAGAACAGCGTCAAGAAATTGAAGACCAACTTAAAATTTACCAAGATATTGGCTATGAAATTTTAATGATTTCAGCAAAGAGCGGTGAAAATATGGAAAAATTGACCGCACTTTTGGCACAAGGCACGGCGATTTTTGTTGGGCAATCTGGTGTTGGTAAATCGAGTTTAATTAATCATATTTTGCCTAGCGTAAACGCTCAAGTAGGGGATGTGAGCGAAACATCAGGCTTAGGGCAGCATACCACGACATCGTCACGTCTTTACCATTTGCCACAAGGCGGTAATTTAATTGATTCGCCCGGAATTAGAGAATTTGGCCTTTGGCATTTAGATGCAGAGCAAATCACAAAAGGCTATCGAGAATTTCAATATGTTTTGGGCACCTGTAAATTCCGTGATTGTAAACATTTGAGCGACCCCGGATGTGCGTTGCGTGAAGCCGTTGAGCAAGGCAAAATTTCGCCTGTTCGTTATGATAGCTATCATCGATTAATTGAAAGTTTAAGTGAAACAAAATCACAACGTCATTTTTCATTAGTTTAACGATTGAGATTGTGAATAATAAATAAACTATTTAGCTTATTTTTATGATTTAATTCAGGCTTTTTAGTGTTTATTCTTGATTATTTTGTTTTGAAAAAGGATACTAGGGCAATTTTCTGGTTTTATATTTTTAATTATTGATTAGTCGAGGTAGCATTATGTATTCAAAAGATGTGGAAATTATTGCACCAAACGGTTTACACACGCGCCCTGCTGCACAATTTGTGAAAGAAGCGAAAGCATTTTCTTCTGAAATTACAGTAACCTCAGGGGGGAAAAGTGCAAGTGCAAAGAGCTTATTTAAGTTGCAAACATTAGTTTTAACGCAGGGAACAATACTTACCATTTCTGCTGATGGAGAAGACGAGCAACAGGCAGTTGAACATTTAGTTGCGTTAATTCCTACTTTAGAATAATTCTTACTTAGCCATAAAATTGTGAAATTTTATGGCTATTGTTTATTTATTACTTTGTTAATTGTTTCGGAAGGTATCTATGATTTCTGGCATTCTCGCATCCCCAGGTATTGCCTTTGGTAAGGCACTTGTTCTTAAAGAAGAAAAGATTGTTCTTGATACGCAAAAAATTACAGATGATCAAATTGATGAAGAAGTTGCTCGATTTTATGAAGGGCGTGCTGCGGCGGTAGAACAACTTAATTCAATTAGAGAACGTGCATTAATTTCTTTAGGCGAGGAAAAAGCCGCAATCTTTGAAGGTCACTTGATGATTCTTGAGGATGAAGAATTAGAAGAAGAAATTCTTGATTATCTTCGTTCAAATAAAGTGAATGCAGGGGTTGCAGCGAGTAAAATTTTAGATCAACAAGTGACAATGTTATCTGAAATTGATGATGAATATTTGAAAGAACGTGCAGGCGATATTCGGGATATTGCTAACCGTTTAGTTAAAAATATTTTGGGCATGCACATTGTTGATCTTGGCGATATTCAGGAAGAATCTATTCTTGTTGCTTATGATCTGACTCCCTCAGAAACCGCCCAACTTAATCTCGAAAAAGTATTAGGGGTTGTCACTGATATTGGTGGCAGAACTTCCCATACTTCGATTATGGCACGTTCTTTAGAATTGCCAGCGATTGTCGGCACAAATAAAGTGACTAAATTAGTCAATACGGGCGATTACTTAATTTTAGATGCGATAAATAATCAAGTTTATATTAATCCAACGGCATCTCAAATTGATGAATTAAAAGCACTTGAAGCGAAAATTTCTGAGGAAAAAGCAGAGTTAGCTAAATTAAAAGATCTTCCAGCTATTACATTGGATGGACATAAGGTTGATATCGTCGCGAATATCGGGACGATTCGTGATTGTGACGGCGCAGAACGTAATGGAGCGGAAGGGATTGGGCTATACCGAACTGAATTTTTATTTATGGATCGTGAACAGCTTCCCACAGAAGAAGAACAATTTATTGCCTATAAACAAGTGGTAGAAGCAATGAACGGACGCTTAACTGTGCTTCGTACGATGGATATTGGCGGCGATAAAGAGCTTTCATATTTAGATTTACCAAAAGAAATGAATCCATTCTTGGGATGGCGTGCAATTCGCATTGCGTTAGATCGTCGTGAAATTTTAAATGCACAATTACGTGCGGTATTGCGTGCTTCAGCTTTTGGTAAATTGGCAGTGATGTTCCCGATGATTATTTCGGTAGAAGAAATTCGAGAATTAAAAGCGGTTATTGAAACATTAAAGGCGGAATTACGTGAAGAAGGGAGAGTTTTTGATAATAACATACAAGTGGGTGTCATGGTTGAAACTCCCTCTGCGGCGGTAAATGCAAAATTTTTAGCAAAAGAAGTAGATTTCTTTAGTATCGGAACTAATGATTTAACTCAATATACTTTGGCTGTAGATCGCGGTAATGAGTTTATTTCCCATCTTTATAATCCAATGCACCCTTCTGTGCTTGGTTTAATTAAACAAGTGATTGATGCCTCTCACACAGAAGGAAAATGGACGGGAATGTGTGGGGAATTAGCAGGGGATGAACGCGCGACTTTATTGTTACTTGGTATGGGATTAGATGAATTTAGCATGAGTGCGATTTCTGTACCTCGCATTAAAAAATTAATCCGTAATGTAAATTTCCAAGATGCAAAAGCGCTTGCTGATGCCGCATTACAAAAACCGACCGCTGCAGAAATTGATCAATTAATTGAAGAATTTTTGCTGGAAAATTCATTAAATTAAACAAAAGTATTTGATTTTACGTTAAAATAGCATCCATCTTGAATGGATAGGAGATTAAAATGGGCTTATTTGACAAGTTATTTGGTTCAAAAGAAAACAAATCTGTGGAAGTTGAAATTTATGCACCGATCTCTGGCGAGATCGTTAATATTGAAGATGTTCCTGATGTGGTTTTCTCTGAAAAAATCGTTGGCGATGGTATTGCTGTTCGTCCTATTGGTAACAAAATCGTTGCGCCAGTGGATGGTGTGATTGGTAAAATTTTTGAAACCAATCACGCTTTTTCAATGGAATCAAAAGAAGGCGTAGAATTATTTGTACACTTTGGTATTGATACTGTTGAGTTGAAAGGCGAAGGCTTTACTCGTATTGCACAAGAAGGTCAATCTATTAAGCGTGGTGATACCGTGATTGAATTTGATCTTCCTTTATTAGAATCAAAAGCAAAATCTGTCTTAACACCAATCGTAATTTCAAATATGGATGAAATTTCTTGTATCGTAAAAAAATCAGGCGAAGTAGTGGCTGGAGAATCAGTAGTATTAGCCTTAAAGAAATAATTTGTTTACGATAAAAAAAAGTCCGCCTTTGTGCGGATTTTTTATTTATTATAGTTACCTGCGGTTAAATAAATAATCTAGGGGAAGACAAATTGCCTAGGGTAGGTATACCCTAGGTTAATCTCAATACTACCCCGTTGGGGTAGTGTGAGATTCCTCAAAGAGGAGCTACTATAACTAACCGTGGGTATACTTACCTGCGGTTAAATAAATAATCTAGGGGAAGACAAATTGCCTAGGGTAGGTATATCCTAGGCTAATTTTAAGGCTACCCCGTTGGGGTAGTGTGAGATTCCTCAAAGAGGAACGACTATAACTAGCCGTGGGTATACTTACCCACGGTTACGCTAGTTAAAATAGAAATAAATAATGATTTATAAACTTACAGGCTCACTCCAAAATTACGTATGGGGAGGGCATCAATATATTCCAGAATTACTGAATATTCCTGCTGATGAATTACCGTATTTATTAAAAATTCTTGATGTCGCCCAACCTCTTTCCATTCAACTTCATCCAACAAAAACGCAAGCTGAAATAGGTTTTGCGGAAGAAAATGCGAAAGGCATTGATTTAAAAGCATCAACACGTACTTATAAAGATAACAATCATAAACCTGAAATGATGATTGCTTTATCTGATTTCTGGTTGTTGCATGGTTTTAAAAATAAATCGGATATTATAGAAGCTTGCAAAAAAATTGCAGGAACAAGATTTACCTGATTTTTATGCTGATATTATGTAGGCAGATCAAACGCTATTGTACCAATGGTTTTCCCCAATTCTGTTAGAGAATCAAGCAGCTTATGAGGCTAACAATCTTGATTTAATTAATCCAGATTATTGGGTGCTTTACACTATTGATGCGATGAATATTTCTTTAGATAAATTAGATGCAGGTTTAATTTGTTTCTATTTGTTTAATATTGTACATCTCAAAAAAGGCGAGGGAATTTCCCAAGATGCTGGCATTCCACACGCTTATTTGCGTGGGCAAAATATTGAACTGATGGCTTGTTCAGATAATGTAATTCGAGGTGGTTTAACGCCTAAATATGTCGATATTCCAGAATTGCTTAAAATTGTCGATTGCCGTGAAGTGGAGCCTAAAATTATTCCAACAGCCCCTCAAGACGCACGCATATTTACTTACGCCACGCCAGCAAAAGATTTCGATTTGCAAAATATTCAATATGAATGTGGCGAAACACATCATTTAAAAGCACAAAGTGCGAGTATTTTATTAGTAATGAAAGGGCAGTTAAATTTACGCTCAGAAACGACCGCACTTTCTTTGAAACAAGGTGAGGTTGCTTTTATTACTGCAAATGCTTCTTATGAAGTGGACGGCTTAATTGAAGGCTATGCAGTGGTCGCAAAATTGCCTTGATAAAGTCTTACCAAAAAAGTATAGTCCTCTTAATCTTTTATTAAGATTTATTTGTTTTAATACACACATCCAAGCAATGGTGCTTGAAATTAACTAACTTAAAAAGGAAACGTTATGAAAAAATTTGCATTAGCAACAATCTTCGCATTAGCAACCACTTCAGCATTTGCTGGTTTTAATGGCAATAATAGTCAAGGTGGTTTTCAACAAACAGCCCCTGCTGCAATTAGCGTAAAACAAGCTTTATCTGCGGCTGATAATTCAATGATTACTTTGGTGGGTAATATTACACAACAAATTGATGACGATGAATTTTGGTTTACTGATGGGACAGGGCAAATCAAGATTGAAATCAAAAAACGCGTTTGGAATGGTTTAAACGTAGATTCAAAGGATAAAGTGAAAATTTATGGAAAATTGGATAACGAAGCCTTTGAGAAAGCAGAACTTGATGTATTGCGCGTTGAAAAAGCAGAATAATTATCTTTGAAGATAGCGGGCGTTAGCTCGCTATTTTTGTCTATAAAGTGCGGTCAATTTTTTATGAGAATTTTATTGATAGAAGACGATAATCTAATCGGCAATGGGTTGCAGATTGGTTTAACTAAACTTGGTTTTGCGGTGGATTGGTTTACCGATGGAAAAACAGGAATGGCTGCTTTAACCTCTGCATCTTATGATGCGGTGGTATTGGATTTAACCTTGCCTAAACTTGATGGATTAGATGTATTGCAACAATGGCGATCTAATCATCAAGATGTTCCCGTATTAATTTTGACTGCTCGTGATACTTTAGATGAACGAGTTAAAGGTTTACAAAGTGGTGCAGATGATTATCTTTGCAAGCCTTTTGCTTTGGCTGAAGTCGCCGCACGTTTACAAGCCCTTATTCGTCGTCGTTATGGATATCATCATTCTGTGATAGAACAGGCTGGTGTTAAGCTAGATCAGAATCAACGTTCTGTTTGGCTGAATAATCAACCCATTTCTTTAACAAGCCGTGAATATAAATTGCTTGAATTATTTATGCTGAATAAAGATCGCGTATTGTCTCGCTCATCCATTGAAGAAAAATTATCCAGTTGGGATGAGGAAATTAGCAGTGGCGCATTGGATGTGCATATTTATAATTTACGCCAAAAATTGGGGAAACAATTTATTCGCACGGTACACGGTGTTGGATATGCTTTGGGACAAGTTGAAAAATGAAAAATAGAAGCCTTACGTTGCGTCTTATTTCTGTGCTTTGTTTAACCGCACTTTTTGTTTGGCTGGGTTCTACGCTTGTGGCTTGGTGGCAAGTTCGCCACGATGTGAATAAAGTTTTTGATGCACAACAAGTTCTCTTTGCTGAACGGCTCGCAAATTCAGATTTAAGTACTATTTTGTTGGAATCTAGCACAACGCTAAATAAAAATTCACAGTCGGTATTAAAAAAAAGTTATGACGATGATGCCTTAGCCTTTGCTATTTTTTCTAAAACTGGGAAACTTTTATTCAGTGATGGACGAAATGGAAAAGATTTTATTTTTAATTATAAAACGGGGTTTTATAATGCGAATATTTATGATGATGACGATAAATGGCGAATTTTTTGGCGTATGGCAGCTAATGGAGAATTAGTTATCGCAGTAGGGCAAGAATTAGATTACCGTGAAGATTTAATTGAAGAAATGATTTTGGGGCAAATGTGGATTTGGTTTGCCAGTTTGCCTATTTTGATCATTGTTTTAGGATGGTTGATTCATAAAGAACTTCGACCGATTAAACGTTTAAGCCAAGAAGTACAAACGAGAAAATCTGGCGATGTGTCATTGCTGAATACGGAGGGGCTACCCGTTGAGATTTTACCCTTAGTAAAAAATTTAAATCAATTTTTTGACCGCACTTCAGCTATGTTGCAACGCGAACGCCGTTTTACTTCTGATGCAGCTCACGAATTGCGTAGTCCATTGGCGGCATTGCGTATTCAAACTGAAGTTGCGCAACTAGCTGGCGATGATGTAGCGTTACGAGAACAAGCACTTTTACATTTAACGCAAGGCATTGATCGGGCTTCGCAATTGATTGAACAATTATTAACGCTTTCCCGCTTGGATAATTTGCAAGCCTTAGAAACACTACAGCTGCTTGATTGGGAAGCTATTGTTCAATCATTAATTTCTGAGCGTTATTTTGTGGCAGAAAAACGTAAAATTACCTTGGTTTTTGAGAAAGAATCTGAACCAAAGCAAAAACAAGGGCAATCAATTTTAGTTTCATTGATGCTTAGAAATTTACTCGACAATGCTATTAAATATTGTCCTGAAGATACAATCGTTTCAGTAAAAATTTCATCCTCACAGATTATTATTGAGGACAATGGTGGTGGCGTTGAACCTGAAGATTTGAAAAAACTTGGACAGCGTTTTTATCGTCCAGCTGGGCAAAATGAAAAGGGAAGTGGCTTGGGACTTTCTATTGTTATGCGAATTGCGGAATTACACGGATTTAAAGTGCGGTTAGAAAATGTTGTAAAAGAGGGGAGAAGAATTGGCTTAAAAGCAATAATATCCTTGTAGAAATGGCTTTAAAATAAATGATATTTGTGCGGTAAATTATTTTGTAAATTTTACCGCATTTTTTAGTTTAGCTTTCACTAATTTGAAATAATGACTGTATTTTGTTAGTATACACAAGTTTTTGGAAACAATCCTTCAATTCCTACTGAACGTTTCCTTCAAAATCGCACTTCTATGTGCTGTCCTTTGTAGTGGTTCCATTACACATTTTTGCCTCTAGGCAATGTTTATTAAATCTATTTTTAATCTATTCATTTAATCGTTAAGGGGAAAAGTTTGTCTTTATCTCAATTTATGACAAAGCGAACGTCATTTAATCCTTTGGTAATTGGCGTTACGTTATTTTTTATATTGTTACTGATGGCAATGATTTTTATTGCGCCAGAGCAAACTCAAGCATTATTGAATCAAGCTAAAAGTGGTATTTTTGCTAATTTTAGTTGGTTTTATGTACTCACTTTTTCAGTGTTTTTAGGATTTTTATTAATTTTATCAGTAAGTAGTCTTGGCAATATAAAACTAGGGCAAGATGAAGAAGAACCTGAATTTAGTTTCTTATCTTGGCTTGCGATGTTATTTGCCGCTGGAATGGGGGTTGGGCTGATGTTTTTTGGCGTAGCAGAACCATTAACCCATTATCTTTCTGACATTACAGTAGGTTCTGCAGAACATAAACAACAAGAGGCTTTACTTCATACTTTGTTCCACTGGGGAATTCACGCGTGGGCAGTATATGGCACCATTGCTTTAGCATTAGCTTATTTTGGGTTTCGTTATAAATTACCTTTAGCGTTGCGCTCTTGTTTTTATCCTTTATTAAAAGATCGTATTAATGGCAAAATTGGCGATGCGATTGATGTTATGGCATTACTTGCCACATTATTTGGGATTATTACTACATTAGGTTTTGGTTCATCACAGCTTGGTGCAGGGCTTGAACAAATAGGTTGGATAAGTCAGAACAGCTTTGCCTTACAAGTTGGCGTTATTGTTGTGGTGATGTGTTTAGCGGTGTTTTCTGCTATTTCTGGTATTGGAAAAGGCGTGAAAATATTAAGTGAAATTAACTTAACTTTAGCATTTTGTTTACTTCTTTTTGTTTTAATTTCAGGCCCTACGTTATACCTTTTATCTGCATTTAGCGACAATATTGGTAATTATTTCAGCAATTTAGTGCAACTCAGTTTTAAAACCTATGCTTATGAACAAGAACATACTAGCTGGTTTAGCGGATGGACTGTGCTTTATTGGGCTTGGTGGTGTTCTTGGGCTCCGTTTGTGGGTTTATTTATTGCGCGTATTTCTAAAGGGCGAACTATCCGTGAATTTATTTTTGGCGTATTAGTTATTCCAAGTTTATTTGGTATTTTATGGTTTACTGTTTTTGGTAATACAGCAGTATGGCTAAATGATGGCATTGCTGCGGGCGGGCTTGGCGAATTTATTTCTTCCCCAGAAATTTTATTATTTAAATTTTTAAATTATCTGCCTTTACCAACAATAACAGGCTTTGTGAGCTTATTAGTGATTTCATTGTTTTTTATCACTTCAGCGGATTCAGGTATTTATGTGTTAAATAACATTGCATCTCGAGATAAAAGTTTAGCTTCTCCTGCGTGGCAAGCCATAATGTGGGGCACTTTGATGTCAGTTGTTGCAATTGTGCTAATGCAATCTGGTGGACTTGCTAATTTGCAAACAATGACATTAATTGTTGCCTTGCCTTTTGCTTTATTGATGTTGGTAATGTGTTTTAGTTTATGGAAAGGCTTAATTGCGGATAAAAAATATTTTTCTACTAAAGTCAATCCAACTAGTATTTTCTGGAGCGGCGATAAATGGAAATCACATTTAGAGCAAATGATGAACCAAACGCAAGAGAAAGATATTTTACGTTTCCTTAAAAATACGGCGTTACCCGCTATGCGAGAATTACGTCAAGAATTAACAGGAAAATATAATTTAAGTGTAGAAATCAACACATTATTTGAACAAGAAGAGCCAGCTTTGGAATTGGTAATTCATAAAGAATCAATGCGAGATTTTATGTATGGTATTAAATCTGTTGGGCGAGAAGTGTCAGAGCAATTAATTAACGATGAAAATTTACCGCACATTCAGCATAGTGTTACTTACGAGCCTTACACTTATTTTTTTGATGGACGAGTCGGTTACGATGTTCAATATATGGATCAAGATGAATTGATTGCCGATATGTTGAAACAATATGAACGTTATCTAAGTTTGCTTGATGATGTGGGTCAGGAACTGATGGCACACGAGCAAACCGAACTAGCAGAGTAATCGATTTAAAGGTGCAACGTGTGCCAGTTTTGTGGTTATTTAACTTGATTAATCAAAAATTGGGTTAATAGCGAAACAGGGCGACCTGTTGCACCTTTATTTGCGCCTTGTAACCAAGCAGTGCCTGCGATGTCTAAATGTGCCCAGCGATATTTTTTCGTGAAGTTAGACAAAAATGCACCCGCTGTAATTGCGCCACCCCAGCGACCACCAATGTTGGCAAGGTCGGCGAAAGGCGATTTAAGTTGCTCTTGATATTCTTCGCTTAATGGTAAACGCCACGCTTTGTCAGTGGTTTCTGTTGCGGCTTGGAGTAGTGCATTGGCAAGATTGTTATCTGTAGAAACTAAGCCGCTATTGTGTTGCCCTAGTGCAACCACACAAGCACCAGTCAAGGTTGCAACATCAATAACAAGCTCAGGTTCAAAACGCTCAACATAAGTAAGTGCATCACAAAGCACTAATCGACCTTCTGCATCAGTATTAAGAACTTCTACAGTTAAACCATTCATAGTGGTAAGAATATCGCCTGGGCGATAAGCATTGCCATCTGGCAGATTTTCACAACCTGCTAAAACACCAATAACGTTTAATGGTAAGTTCAACTGTGCAATGGCTTTCATTGTGCCGAAGACAGAGGCTGCACCGCACATATCATATTTCATTTCATCCATATCTGCGGCGGGTTTAAGTGAAATACCGCCAGCATCAAAGGTTAATCCTTTGCCTACAAGTACAATGGGTTTGGCGTTTTTATCTGGCGCATTATTGAATGTTAAAACAGACATATAAGCACGGTTTTCAGAGCCTTTTGAGACGGCAAGATAAGCGTTCATTCCAAGTTTAGCCATTTCTTCTTCATCCACAACTTTCAATGAAAGTGCGGTAGAATTTTCTGCTAAATTTTTTGCTTGCTCAGCAAGATAAGCTGGATTACAAATATTTGGTGGCATATTTGCGATGTCACGTGCTGCTTTTATGCCTGAGCTAATGGCATTGGCGTGAGAAATAGCTTGTTGTGCTTGATTACAATCCGTATTAAAGATGAAAGATTCTAAAACAGAGGTTTCTGCTTTTTGAGATTTGAAATGATCAAATTGATAATTGGTGTGTTCAATCGTTTCAATGGCAAAGCGGATATTCCAATAAAGATCGCGATCTTTTAATTCAATTTCAGTTAAATAAGAAATGACTTCACGCGTGTTGGTTTCTTTTAGTGTCTTTAATACAGCTTGGATGATTTGTTTATATTGACGCTCTGTGAGTTCTCCTTTTTTGCCACAGCCAACGATTAATAGGCGTTTAGCAGATAAACCTTGAAGATCACGAAGTAAAATGGTTTGGGCTAATTTGCCAGTGAGCTCACCTGATTTCACTAAATCGTTTAAATAACCTTGGGTTAATTGATCGATTTCATTAAAACTTTTTGAAAATTTATTATTTTCATAGATGCCTAAAACAATGCAATCAGTGGCTTGAGAAAGTGCGGTATTTTTTGCTTGATATTTCATTTGTTGTCCTTAAATTTCTGTTTAATTCAGCGAAAATAAGTTATCATATGCGACCGATTTTATCCAGTTTTCCTCCGTTTTAGATTTAGAAAAACAAACGAAATAAGATGATTTTAATTCGATATTTAATAAAAGAAGTTTTCAAAAGCCAAATCGCAATTTTACTAATTTTGCTATTGATTTTTTTTAGTCAGCAGTTTGTGCGTGTATTAGGTGCGGCGGCAAATGGGAATGTGCCAGCTGATTTGGTTTTCTCTTTATTAGGCTTAGGAATGCCGACAATGGCGCAGTTGATGTTGCCACTATGTTTATTTATTGCGATTTTACTGACTTTTGGTCGCCTTTACGCTGAAAGTGAAATCACAGTGATGCGCGCGTGCGGTGTGGGGCAACGGATTTTGGTTAAAGTGGCACTGATTATGTCTTTATTAACGGCAGGTATTGCCGCTTATAACGCATTATGGCTTTCGCCTTGGGCAATTCAAAAACAAGTGAATATGGTGGAAGATGCAAAGGCTAATCCAACCGTTGGCGTGCTGTCTTCAGGTCAGTTTATTTCTACCAACAATAATAACGTTGTGTTATTTATTGATAAGATTAAAGATAATCAAATCCGCAATGTTTATTTATTTCAAATGACACCTCAAAAACAAACAAAACCTTCAGTGATAACAGCTGAAAAAGGGGAATTAATTGCGTTGCCAAATGGTGATCAAGTCTTAAATTTGAAAAATACAAAACGGGTTGAAGGAACCTCCGCTTTGCCAGATTTTCGCATTACGCATTTTGATGAATATCACGCCTATTTAGGTTATCAATCCGCAGAAAATACCAATGATGAAGTAGCAGAATTAACATTGTCTCAACTTATCGATTTAGATTCTTCTTCTGCGAAAGCTGAATTGCATTGGCGTATTACCTTAATTTTGGCAGTGCCATTAATGGCATTGATTGCTGTACCATTAAGTCGCGTAAATCCTCGACAAGGTAGATTTGCCAAAATTTTACCCGCACTTTTACTCTATTTAATTTATTTCTTGTTACAAAGCTCTTTTAAATCTGCAGGTTCAGCGGGAAAATTAGAGGCTGAACTTTTAATGCCGCTTGTTAATATCGGATTTTTCTTACTTGCTGTGGTGTTGAATAGCTGGGACAGTGAAATAATGTATAAATTTCGCTATTTATTCAGTAAGAAAGGATCGGCAAAATGATAAATACCCTTGATCGTTATATTGGAAAAAGTATTCTTGGCACGATTTTTGCTACTTTAATGACTTTAGTGGGATTGTCGGCGATTATTAAATTTGTCGAACAATTTCGTAGTGTAGGTAAAGGCACTTATGATATTTGGCAAGCGGTAATTTTTACTGGTTTAACTATACCGAAAGATATTGAAACTTTCTTTCCTATGGCAGCATTGCTTGGGGCATTAATTGCACTAGGTAATCTTGCTAGCAGAAGCGAACTTGTTATTATGCAATCAGCTGGATTTTCTCGCTTTAAAATAGGTATAGCGGTAATGAAAACTGCATTACCATTAGTAGTATTTACAATGATTATTGGGGAGTGGGGAATTCCACAAACAGAACAATTTGCACGAGATATGCGCGCTAAGGCTCTTTCTGGTGGTTCAATACTTTCAATTAAAAATGGTGTGTGGGCGAAAGATGGTCATCATTTTGTATTTGTTAGGCGTGTGACGGATGATACAAAATTAGACGATATTTATATTTATACCTTTGATCAACAGCATAATTTAATAAAATTAAAACATGCAAACCAGGCGAGTTATTCTGAAGATGAAGCTAAATGGACATTGCGTCAAGTTAATCATTCAACGATTATGAAAGATGAAATCATCACAACGAATCATTTATCAGAAACTTGGGAAACTAGTTTGACGCCAGATAAATTAGGTGCGGTTTCTTTGCGTCCGACATCATTATCTATCTCAGGTTTATATCATTACATTTCATTTCTGCGTGAAACAGGGCAAGATGTGAGTCGTTTTGAACTCACGTTTTGGCGTAAAATTTTCCAGCCTGTATCCGTTGGCGTAATGATGTTATTAGCCTTATCTTTTATTTTTGGCTCGCTACGCAGTGTGACTGCAGGTGCAAGGATAGTTACTGGGATTTGTGTAGGATTCTTATTTTATGTTGTTAATGAAATTTTAGGACAAACGAGTGTAGTTTACGGTATTCCTGCTATTTTTGGTGCATTGATCCCGAGCTTGCTTTTCATTGTAATGATTTGGTGGTTATTAAGTCGTAAGCGAGATTAATTTTAAGGAAATAAGTTAGCTGAATTGATTCATCGTTATTTGATAGATAAAAGAATGCTTGATTATGAATTTATTTAATGTAAATCCTGAAAATAATAAGTTTGCATAATAAATGAAGATCAAGCATTCTATATTGGTATAGACGTTTAGCCGTCTAAATGATTAAAAAAATTACTTTAAATTGGGAGTTATTATGACAACATCACATATTTTAGGCTTTCCTCGTGTAGGGGCAAAACGTGAATTAAAATTTGCACAAGAACGTTATTGGCGTAAAGAATTAGCAGAGCAAGATTTATTAGATTTAGCGAAAGCATTGCGTGAAAAAAACTGGAAACATCAAGCGGCTGCCAATGCGGATTTCGTTGCAGTGGGCGATTTCACGTTCTACGATCATATTTTAGATTTACAAGTGGCAACAGGGGCAATTCCTGCTCGTTTTGGTTTTGATAGCCAAAATTTAACCCTTGATCAATATTTCCAACTTGCACGTGGTAACAAAGATCAATTCGCAATTGAAATGACCAAATGGTTTGATACGAACTATCACTATCTTGTGCCTGAGTTCCAAAAATCGACCGCTTTCAAAGCTAATCCAGCACATTATGTAAACCAAATCCGTGAAGCAAAAGCCTTAGGCTTAAACTTCAAACCTGTGATTGTTGGCCCATTAACATTCTTATGGTTAGGTAAAGAAAAAGGCGAAGCATTTAACCGTTTCGATTTATTAAATCAATTAGTGCCTGTTTATGTTGAAATTTTAAATGCATTAGTGGCTGAAGGGGCAGAATGGATTCAAATTGATGAACCTGCATTAGCATTAGATTTACCAGCAGAATGGGTTGAAGCCTATAAATCTGTTTACGCTGAATTAAGCAAAGTGAACGCAAAATTATTATTAGCCACTTATTTTGGTTCAGTTGCAGAACACGCTGAATTATTAAAAGCCTTACCTGTTGCAGGCTTGCATTTAGATTTAGTTCGTGCACCAGAACAACTTGCGGCATTTGAAGATTACAGCAAAGTGTTATCAGCTGGTGTGATTGAAGGTCGTAATATCTGGCGTGCAAACTTAAACAAAGTGTTAGATGTATTAGAGCCATTAAAAGCAAAATTAGGTGAGCGTTTATGGATTGCACCAAGCTGTTCATTATTGCATACCCCATTTGATTTAGAAGTGGAAGTACAATTAAAAGAAAAAAATACCGCACTTTACAGCTGGTTATCTTTCACGCTACAAAAAGTAGAAGAATTAAACGTATTAAAACAAGCGTTAAATAATGGCAGAGCGTCTGTACAAGCAGCATTAGATGCAAGCCAAGCGGCAGCAGATGCACGTGCAACCTCAAAAGAAATTCATCGCCCTGAAGTGGCAGAACGTTTAGCAAACTTGCCAAAAGGTGCGGATCAACGTAAATCGCCATTTGCAGAACGTATCGTTAAGCAAAATGCGTGGTTAAATTTACCGCTTCTGCCAACTACAAACATTGGTTCATTCCCACAAACTACTGAAATTCGTCACGCACGTGCAAGTTTCAAAAAAGGCGAGTTATCTCTTGCAGATTACGAAGCGGCAATGAAAAAAGAGATCGAATATGTAGTACGTCGCCAAGAAGAATTAGATTTAGATGTGTTAGTTCACGGTGAAGCAGAACGTAACGACATGGTGGAATACTTTGGGGAATTATTAGATGGTTTCGCATTCACTAAATTTGGTTGGGTACAAAGCTATGGTTCACGTTGTGTAAAACCACCAGTGATTTACGGTGATGTAACTCGCCCAGAGCCAATGACAGTACGCTGGTCTCAATATGCACAAAGCCTCACAAACCGTGTAATGAAAGGAATGCTCACAGGCCCTGTGACTATTTTACAATGGTCATTCGTGCGTAACGATATTCCACGTTCAACCGTATGTAAACAAATCGGCGTAGCATTATCTGATGAAGTGTTAGATTTAGAAGCAGCAGGCATTAAAGTCATTCAAATTGACGAACCAGCCATTCGTGAAGGTTTACCGCTTAAACGTGCAGATTGGGACGCATACTTACAATGGGCAGGCGAAGCATTCCGTTTAAGCTCAATGGGCGTGCAAGATGATACGCAAATTCACACTCACATGTGTTATTCCGAGTTTAACGACATCTTACCTGCCATTGCGGCAT
Organism: Haemophilus influenzae; assembly: GCF_001457655.1. Lineage (NCBI taxonomy): Bacteria > Pseudomonadati > Pseudomonadota > Gammaproteobacteria > Pasteurellales > Pasteurellaceae > Haemophilus > Haemophilus influenzae. The sequence goes on from NZ_LN831035.1 coordinate 1,190,094, forward strand.
TAGATGCAGACGTGATTACCATCGAAACTTCACGTTCAGATATGGAATTATTAACGGCATTTGCAGATTTCAAATATCCAAATGATATTGGCCCAGGTGTTTACGATATTCACAGCCCTCGTGTACCAACGGCGGCGGAAGTGGAACATTTATTACGTAAAGCATTAAATGTAATTCCAAAAGAACGCTTATGGGTAAACCCAGACTGCGGTTTAAAAACGCGTGGCTGGACAGAAACCATCGACCAATTAAAAGTGATGGTGGATGTAACCAAAAAATTACGTGCGGAATTAGCGTAAGTCATAATACATAAAGAATAATTTTCAAACACAACATAATTAAAGCCGAATCTCTATGGGATTCGGTTTTTCTTATAGATAAAATGTTGAAATATAATAAAAAAGCCTTGAATTGATCTGCACCCCAAAAGTTGGACTAAACAACTAACTAAGGTGCAGATTTTTTTATGAGCAAATATAATTTTCTTTTCAAACAACAAGTCATCGAGTTTTATAAGCAAATTATTCTACATAATGGGCTTTCCAATAACCAATCCACTCTTTTAATAAAACCATATTGCTATTTAACGCACCTAAGTCAGGAATAAAAGATTTTGCAGATAGATTTCCTTTGCTGCCATAGCTTGCCGCTGCAGCAGGAAGAACATCAAATCCTTGTTTTTCAAAAAGATATTTGGCTCGTTTCATATGCCATTGATTTGTTACTAAAATAATTTTTTGAATATGATCTTTCACTAAAATATTTTTAGTGAAACTGGCATTTTCTTCCGTATTACGGGCTTTATTTTCGATCCATTGTGTTGGCACATTAAAGAATTGGTTAAGTTCTTTTGCCATTAAATCGCCTTCAGAAATGCCTATCAAAGAATAGCCCGTGGTTAAAATAGGCAAGCCCGTTTCCTTTTGTAAAAATGCCGCATAACGTAAACGTTCTAGTTGTGGTGCACCAGAAGCCGTTTCTGCATACAGCTCTTTGGTTTGGTAAGATCCACCGCCTAATATGACGATGGCTTGAGCTTGTTTATACTCATCTAGCGTAAGGGCTGGAGAATCATCATTATTTGTTAGCAATAAACCAGTAAAAGGCACACTCATGATATAAAGCCAAGTGAAACTTATAATCGCAAGAAATTTGGCTAATTTTTTGAAATGAACACAATAAATAATCGCTGCAATAATCAGTAATACAAAGGTATTAAGAGGTGGTGCGATAAGTGTGGTAAGAAGTTTTCCGAGTTCTAACATAGATAAGATCCTTGATGTAGAGCAGTTTCATTATAATGATTAGTCATAGCTTGTCTATGTTGATTTTGTTAAAATAAGCCCCCTTATTTTTTGATAAACGAACGCTCGAATTCATCAAAAGTGCGGTGATATTTATGAAAGTTTTTAAAGATAGTGCTATTTACCTTGTTGGGGAATTATCGTCAAAGTTAGTTCCTTTTTTACTTTTGCCTTATTTATCCCGTAAATTGGGCGTAGAAGGGTATGGCTCACTTTCTTATTATCAAACTTTTTTAAGTTTATTTTTAATTGTGGTTTCTTTAACTCAAGAAGGCGCAATTTCCCGTTATTTTTATTTTTACGGAAAACGTTCATTAAATTTAGTGGTGAATACCGGCTATGCTTATACCACGATAATCGGCAGTATTATTTTAATGGGTTGTTGGATTGCTCAGTCTGAAATATTATTTTACGCTGCACTTTCCTCAATTTTCCAATCTTTCTTAAATGTTCAGCTAAGTGTAAGACAATGCCAGAAAAAGGCTTGGTCTTATGCTTTTATTCAATTTTCACTTACTGTTACGGGAGCTGTATTTACCGTCGCATTGCTTGAGTATTATCAAAATGATCTTGTTGAAAAAAGAATTTTGGCAATTTTATTGAGCAATTTAGTCGTCTGGTTTTTTTCTTATTTTCTTTACAGAAAGAGTACGACATCTAAAAAATATCAATTTAAACATTATCAATCTGCATTATTTTATATTTTAGGATTTGGATTACCGCTTATTTTACATTATGCAAGTTTTTTCTTAAAAGGGCAGTTAGACCGTATTTTTATTTATCACAAATTCAGTGAAACAGATTTAGGGCTTTATGCTATGGGGGCTCAACTTGCTTTAATTGTTTCTATTGCTATTCAAGCACTTAATAAAGCGATTATCCCCTATTTTTATGAAGCCTTAAAACAAAAAAAATTAGTTATTCAACAGTTACATAAATGGGCGTTATTTTCCTTTTTGCTAATACCTATTCCTGCCTTAATAATGTGGATTATTCCTGAGGATGTGTTAGTTTGGATTTTAGGTAGTCAATTTGTGGGAACGAAATATTATTTTATTTTATTTTTAATTTCGACCACATTAAGTATTCCTTATTTGATTTTAGTTAATTATCTTTTCTATTATGGGAAAAATAAACTTATTTCCCAATGTTCCGTTTTATCTACAATCATTTATGTAGCGAGCCTTGTAGTTTTAACTTTTACAGAAATTAAATATATCCCTTATGCTGGAATTATTGGTTCGCTTTCCATTATTCCTATTCTTTATTTTATGACATCTAAAGTGAGTAAAACCCTATGAATCTCATTCTTTGTTGTACACCATTGCAAGTATTAATTGCGAGAAAAATAATTGAATTACATCCTAACGAGCAATTCTTTGGCGTAATGTTTGGTGGTGTATGGGATAAAAAAAGAACCTTGTATGCGAGTAAATTAGCGGAGGTTTGTAGTGATTCGATGAATATTGATACGGGAAAAGATCTAAAAGGTTTCGATTTTCTCAAGTTAATGCGCCAGCTTAAGAATAAAATTACGCACAAAGGTTTTGATAAGGTTTTTCTCGCCAATCTTAATTCATTATGGCTACAAACTTATCTTAGTCATGTTTCATTTAAAGAGCTTTATACCTTTGATGATGGTTCAGATAATATTTTCCCACATCCTAATTTATTGAGAGAGCCTGACACATTTAAATATAAACTGATTAAAGCCTTTATTGGCGATAAATATAGTGTAAATAAATTATTTAAAAAAATAAAAAAACATTATACGGTTTATCCTAATTACAAAAATATTGTTTCTAATATTGAACCAGTTTCTTTATGGGATAATAAAATAGATGGTGATATAGATGGCGAGGTCTCATTTTTTATTGGGCAACCATTGTTAAATACAAAAGAGGAAAACCTCTCATTAATAAAAAAATTAAAAGATCAGCTTCCTTTTGGCTATTATTTCCCTCATCCAGCAGAAGATTATCGAGTTGATGGGGTAAATTATGTTGAATCAGAACTCATTTTTGAAGATTACGTATTTAAACATTTATCAAATAAAAAAGTAATTATTTATACGTTCTTCAGTTCTGTTGCATTTAATTTGTTAAGTCATCCTAATGTAGAAATTCGTTTTATTAGAACGAGTATTCCAAGATGGCAATTCTGTTACGATTCATTTTCAGACCTTGGATTAACGATATATAAGGAAATTTAAAATGAAAAAAATTGGTTTCTTTATAATGAATATCGAAAGTGCGGGGGGAACGGAGCGCGTTTCTATTAATGTTGCTAATGCTCTTGCTAAACAGGGATATGATGTTTCTTTTATTAGCATTGGCGGTAACAAGCCTTTTTTCCAAGTTGATGAAAAAATTAATATTTACGCAATGAATAAATTGCCCTATTCATTGAAAAAAGATTATTTTTCTATCACTAAAAAATTAAGAGAATTAGTTAAAGAATTACAGCTGGATACCTTAATTGTGGTTGATGGTGCAATTATGCTTTTTTCTGCTTTGGCGTTGGTTAATTTAAATATAAAACATATTTTATGGGAGCATTATTCTTTTAATTTTACGGGCAATCGTCTCGTTCGCACGCTCGGTAAATATTTAGCTGTAACAACTTGCGATAAAATAGTTACATTGACAGAAGCAGAAAAAACGCTGTGGCAAGAAAAATTTAAAACGAACAATATAATCACTATTGCTAATCCAAATACGCTTTTGCCAAAGAACAAATTAGCAAAATGGGAAAATAAAACTATTTTATCTGTAGGGCATTTATTTTCTTATAAAGGTTTTGATTATTTATTAAAAGTTTGGCAAGTTTTGGCAAAAAAATATCCAGATTGGAATTTAAAAATAGTGGGTTCTGGCGAGGAAGAAGAGAATTTAAAAAATCTTGCTAAAGCATTGGATATTGAAGATTCAGTTAATTTTACTCCTCGTACTAATGATGTCTCTTTTTATTATGAAAGCAGTTCAATTTATTGTTTACCTTCACAAACAGAAGGCTTGCCTTTAGTCGTTATTGAAGCGATGGCATTTGGCTTACCTATTGTTGCCTTTAATTGTTCTCCTGGCGTAAAGCAATTAGTGGAACATAAAGAAAATGGTTTTCTTTGTGAAAAAAATAATATTGAAGAAATGGTTAAAGGTTTAGATTTATTAATCAATAATCCTGAACTTTATCAACAAATGTCAGACAAATCTCGTTTAATGAGTGAAGATTATGGCATTGAGAAAATTATTGAAGAATGGAAAGGGATTTTATAAGGAATAATTTTATGTTAAAAAAATATTTGATCTCTTTAGATAAAGATATTCAACGTCGGAAATTATTCTTTTCTCAAAAAAATACCGAGGATTTCCAAATTTTTTCTGCCATTAATACCATGCAAAAAGATTGGGATGAATTAGCCTCTATTTTTAATATTGAACAATTTAAAGCACATTATTTTCGTAATGTCACTAAGGGCGAGATCGGTTGTACTTTAAGCCACCTTTCTGTGTACCAAAAAATTATTGAAGACAACGATATTGCTGAAGATAGCTATGCACTAGTCTGTGAAGACGATGCTTTATTCCACTCAGATTTTCAGCAAAATTTAACCGCACTTTTATCAGAAAAACTTGAGGCTGAAATTATATTGCTTGGACAGTCAAAAATTAATAGTTTCAATGATACTGATTTAGAAATTAATTATCCCACAACTTTTTCTTTTCTATGCAAAAAAACAGGCAATGTAAATTACGCTTTCCCTTATAAAAGTTATTTTGCCGGCACAGTGGGCTATCTTATAAAAAAATCAGCGGCAAGAAGATTTATCCAGCAAATTTCTCAAAATAAACCATTTTGGTTAGCGGATGATTTTTTACTCTTTGAACAGGATTTTAATATAAGAAATAAAGTGGTTCGCCCTCTCATGGTCATTGAAAATCCTGTATTGATCAGTAATTTAGAAAGTGTTCGTGGATCTTTATCCAATAATTTACTTAAAAAATTAATGAAATATCCATTGAAAAAAATCTTTGCGATTAAGAAAAATTTGGCTAATTAAAGGAAGGAATTATGTTAAGCATTATTGTGCCTTCTTATAATCGAAAAGCAGAAGTGCCAGCTTTATTAGAAAGTTTAACTCAACAAACATCGAGTAATTTTGAAGTAATTATTGTGGATGATTACTCCAAAGAGAGGGTAGTCGTTGAGCAACGCTATTCTTTTCCAGTTACAGTGATTCGTAACGAAACCAATCAAGGTGCAGCAGAAAGTCGCAATATTGGTGCGCGTGCATCAAAGGGAGATTGGTTGCTTTTTCTCGATGATGATGATCGTTTTATGCCAGAAAAATCTGAAAAAATACTACAAGTGATTGAGCAAAACCCAGACATTAATTTTATTTATCATCCAGCTAAATGTGAAATGGTCAATGAAGGGTTTAGTTATGTGACTCAACCGATTGAACCCCAAGAAATTTCGACAGAACGTATTTTGTTAGCCAATAAGATTGGTGGCATGCCAATGGTTGCAATTAAAAAAGAGATGTTTTTAAAAATAGGTGGATTATCCACCGCACTTCGTTCTTTGGAAGACTATGATTTCTTGTTAAAACTGTTACAAGAGCCAAGTTTTACCCCTTATAAAATTAATGAACCACTAACTTATTGTACTTTCCATACTAAACGCTCAAGTGTGTCTACGGATACCACTAATACGCAAAAAGCCATTGATTATATTCGCGAGCATTATGTGAAAACGGTAGAGCAAGCTCGTAATTTTGATATTAACGCAAGCTATATTTTGGCTTATCCCCATATCATGAATTTATCGCGTAAAGCGGCAAAATATTATTTTGATATTTTTAAGAAAACAAAAAGCATTAAGCAATTTATTATTACTTTGGTTATTTTAATTTCGCCAAAATTAGCCATTAATTTAAAACGGTTGGGAAAATAAAATGAAATTTTCAGTCCTAATGTCCTTATATATTAAGGAAAATCCTCAATTCTTGCGGGAGTGTTTTGAAAGTCTTGTTGCACAAACTCGTCAAGCAGATGAAATTGTCTTGGTATTTGATGGAGCTGTAACGCCAGAATTAGAATCTGTTGTGACAGAATTTGAAACAAAATTGCCATTAAAATTAGTTAAATTGCCGCAAAATCGAGGATTAGGCAAAGCCTTAAACGAGGGTTTATTGCATTGTACTTATGACTGGGTTTTCCGTATGGATACCGATGATATTTGCGTGCCTGATCGTTTTGAAAAGCAAGTAGCGTTTATTGAACAGCACCCTGAAAGCATCATTTTTGGCGGACAAATTGCTGAATTTGGTAAAAATGTAAATGATATTGTGGCATATCGTAATGTGCCAACTTCTGCTCAAGAAATTATTAAATTCACGCAAAAACGTTGTCCGTTTAATCATATGACGGTGGCATATCAAAAAAGTGCGGTCATTAATTGTGGTGGATATGAAGATCTTCAAGAAGATTATTATTTGTGGATCAAACTTGTCGCACAAGGTTTATATATGGCGAATTTGCCAGATATTTTAGTTTATGCTCGAGTAGGAAATGGCATGGTAAGCCGCCGTCGTGGCGTCAATCAAGCTAAAGCAGAATGGCGTTTGTTCAAATTGAAATACCGTTTGGGAATTCAGGGTTTGTTATCTGGATTATTTACTTTTGCATTGCGTTTTGGTTCTCGTTTATTGCCAACCTCGTTATTGAAAAAACTTTATCAAACTTTTTTACGTAAATAGGAAATACGATGAAATTAAATATTTTATTTAAAATTTTGTTTGATTTGAGGTTATTTTCGTTCAGAAAACAATAAATATAAGTATTGAATTTACGTATTATATCTCTGAATTATCCCAGCGTCGCTAATATAATTTGCTCTTGATCAATGTGAATCCAAACCTGTTGCCCGATTTGCCATTGATTTGGCTGGTGGACTGTGGCACAAAATTCAATGTTGCTTTCAGCAAATTGAAGGATGGCTTCCTCTTCATTGAGTGATTTGATATTTACAGAGAACTGATTCGGTTGATTTACTAATGGTTGTTCACTGATTTTTACCCAAGGTGCCTTGAACATCAGCATCACTTCTTTTTCCGTAATCAGTTTCAAACGAGCCGAGCTTTTTGTGGTAATAGAAACTTGCAACGGCGTTGGTAATCCTTGCACATTCACATCCACAACACAACGAGAGTCAATGATTCGTTGTTGTGCCACTCGCCCAAAAAATTGATTGCGTGCGCTACTTTGTAAAGAAAAACGTGCGGTTGCCGTGAGTAAACTATCTAACGGCACGGATTCATCTTGTAGGATATGAAAAGCGTGTTCTTGCGTACGTTCTAATAAATCATAAAGCTGGAGCAAACGCTCGGCATAAGTGGTAAGCACCGTGCCTCCGCCATTTTTTCCACCTGTATTTCGTTCCAGCAATGGGCGAGGGCTGATTTTATTCATGGCTTCTAAATGATCCCACGCACTTTTATAGCTCACTTTTGCATTTTTCGCTGCTTGATTAATCGAACCGCATTGTTGAATTTCTTTGAGTAAACGAACTCGTTTTGGATCGATAAAAAGTGCTTGTTGAAGTTTAATCGTGAGTAAAATTTCGGTGTTTTTCATTTTGCTGTCCCTAAGTAATCCTAAGTGGTAAGCCTAAGCGTTATATATTTTACTAAATAATTTTTCTTTTGCTATATGATTGTTATTTATTTCAATATATAATCAAGTAAATAACGTTTAATCATAGGAGATTATTCATGAAAAAATTAACTAAAATTTCAACCGCACTTTTAATCGCGGGATTAGGCTTTTCTTTTGCGGCATCCGCTAAAGTGACTGTATTTGCAGCCGCTTCAATGACAGATGCTTTACAACAAGTTGCAAAAGATTACGCAAAACAAAATCCGAAAAATGAAGTAGTGTTTTCTTTCGCTTCTTCTTCAACTTTAGCAAAACAAGTTGAAGAAGGCGCGCCAGCGGATATTTTTGTATCTGCAAGCAATAAATGGATGAAATATCTTTCTGAAAAAGATTTAACCGTAAAAGAAACAGAAAAAGTTTTAGTGGGCAATGATTTAGTCTTAATCGCACCAGCAAAAAGTGCGGTAAATTCTGTGGATATTGCAAAAGGTGAATGGATCAATGCATTAAAAGATAGCTATTTATCTGTTGGCGATCCTGCACACGTACCTGCTGGTCAATACGCAGCAGAAGCATTAACCAAATTAAATTTATGGGATAAAGTGCAAGATCGTTTAGCGCGTGCTAAAGATGTGCGTGGCGCATTAGCTTTAGTTGAACGTGCAGAAGCACCTTACGGTATTGTGTACAGCACTGATGCAAAAGTTAGCCAACAAGTTAAAACGGTTGCAGTGTTCCCTGCAGATAGCCATAAACCAGTTGTTTATCCCGTTTCTATTGTAAAAGGTCATGATAATGCGGATTCTCGCGATTTCTTGAAATATTTAGAATCAGATGCTGCGAAGAAAGTGCTTGTAGGGTATGGTTTCTCTGCAAAATAAGATAGAATCTTAATAGTCATGAAGGGCGGATATTTCTGCCCTTTTGTTATTATAGAGCATCTTACCTCTCATCAATGTGGGATATTCCCATAAACAAGGGATTTAAAGAGAGGCTATTTAGATAAGGATTCATTTTGCTTACCCAATTTTTTTCATTTTTCAATCTGACGCCAATGGAAATCTCAGCAATTAATTTAAGCCTGAGTGTTGCAGTCAGTTCTATGCTTTGGAGTTTGCCGTTAGCCATTTTTGTGGCGTGGCTCTTAGCGCGCAAAAACTTCTATGGCAAATCTCTGATTACTGGCGTAATTCATTTGCCTTTAGTGTTGCCACCAGTGGTTATCGGTTATCTATTACTTGTAGCAATGGGGCGCAATGGTTTCATTGGCAAGTATTTATATCAGTGGTTTGGCTTATCTTTTGGTTTTAGTTGGAAAGGTGCGGTGCTTTCCTCTGCCGTGGTGGCCTTTCCATTGGTTGTTCGCGCGATTCGACTTTCTTTAGAAAATATTGATATTAAATTGGAGCAAGCGGCGCAAACACTCGGTGCTTCCGCTTGGCGTGTATTTTTTACAATAACCTTGCCGCTTTCTTTACCTGGGGTTTTAGCTGGACTCGTGCTTGGTTTTGCACGATCATTAGGGGAATTTGGCGCGACCATTACCTTTGTATCGAACATTGCAGGCGAAACTCAAACGATTCCCCTTGCGATGTATTCTTTTATTCAAACACCCGCAGCAGAAGAACAAACTGCTCGCTTATGTTTATTTGCTATCATTCTTTCATTGATTTCTTTGTTACTGTCTGAATGGTTGAGCAAGCGAATGCAGAAAAAATTAGGACAAGGAAATGTTGCAAATTAATGTGAAAAAACAGCTCGGGAAACTTGCCTTGCAAGCGAATATACAAGTGCCAGATCAAGGCGTAACCGCCATTTTCGGTTTGTCTGGCTCAGGCAAAACATCGCTGATTAATCTAGTCAGTGGATTGATACAACCAGATGAAGGATTCATCCGTTTAAATGACCGCACTTTAGTGGATATGGAAAGCCAAGAATCATTGCCGACCCACTTGCGTAAAATTGGCTATGTATTCCAAGATGCGCGTTTATTTCCTCACTACACTGTGAAAGGTAATTTGCGCTATGGCATGAAACATGTCTCGCAAGATGATTTTAACTATATTGTCGATCTTCTCGGTATTACTCATTTATTAAAGCGTTATCCGCTTACGCTTTCTGGCGGAGAGAAACAACGTGTGGCAATAGGGCGTGCGCTGCTGACTGATCCTGATATTTTACTGATGGACGAACCACTTTCTGCCCTTGATGTTCCCCGCAAACGCGAGCTAATGCAATATTTGGAACGTCTTTCTAAAGAAATTAATATCCCGATTTTATATGTTACACATAGCTTGGACGAACTGTTGCGTTTAGCTGATCGGGTCGTATTGATGGAAAACGGCATTGTGCAAGCCTATGACAGCGTAGAAAAAATTTGGAATAGCCCTATTTTTGCCCCTTGGAAAGGGGAAAACGAACAGAGCAGTGTACTTGCCTTGCCTGTTCATTTGCATAATCCACCTTATAAAATGACCGCACTTTCGCTAGGCGAACAAGCACTTTGGATTCATCAAGTACCCGCGAATGTAGGCGAGCGAGTGCTAGTTTGTATTTATAGTTCAGATGTTTCTATCATACTGCAAAAGCCAGAACAAACAAGCATTCGTAATATTTTACGTGGCAAGATTACACAAATTGAGATACAAGATTCTCGAGTGGATCTTGCCGTATTAGTGGAAGGGAATAAGATTTGGGCAAGTATCAGTAAATGGGCGCAAAATGAACTACGTTTTGCTGTTGGGCAAGATGTCTATGTTCAAATTAAAGCGGTGTCGGTGATGTAGTCGCCTTACCGCATTTTTAATTTTTAGAACAGGTTGCTGATAAAGATAACTAAGATGATCAAGGGTACAACAAATTTCACGTAGTTAAACCAAATTTTGATGAAAGTTGAATATTTTGTTGAAGAAAGTTCTTTTTTGGCTTCATCTTTTAACACGAAACCAACGAAAATAGCACAGCCAAGAGCGGTCAGCATAAAGAGAATATTTCCACTGGCGTAATCGTAGAAATCAAAAATGCTTTTGCCGAAAATGGTTACGTTTTTCCATAGATTATCGCCTAAAATTGCAGGGATATTGCCTAATAGAAAAATGCCACTAAGGGTTAAGACAATGGCTTTGCCACGGCGCATTCTGAGCTTTTCTTGTAATGCTGTAATGATTACTTCATAAATTGTGATGGAAGTAGTCAGCGCAGCAATTAATAATAAGCCGAAGAAGATAATCGCAAAGAATTTACCTGCCCATAAGTGAGAAAATACGATAGGTAAACTTTGGAATACTAAAGTTGGCCCTGCGTTTGGTTCAATCCCAAAAGTGAAAAGTGAGGGGAAAATCATAAAGCCAGCAAGTACAGCAATAATTGTATTGGTGAAACCTGTAATAACTGCAGTATGGATTAAGTTTTCTTCTTTATTTAAGTAACTGGAAAGGGTAATTAATACACCAAAACCAAGGCTTAATGCGAAGAAGACTTGCCCTAAAACGAAGATAAATAATTGTGGGGTAATTTTGCTGAAATCAGGTTTTAAATAGAATGTAATGCCTTCCATTGTGCCCGGTAATGTTACGTTGCGAATTACCATTCCAATTAAGAAGATAAATAGTAATGGCATTAAATATTTTACTGAACGTTCAATTCCACCAATGATACCTTTTGCCAAGATAATGTAATTCACGATAACAAATAAGAGGGTGTAGAATATAATTTCATAAGGGCTATTGCCGATATGAAGATCGTAGAAATTTTTGGCAATGTCTTTTGTGATGGGGGTTGAAATGTCTAATGTACCGCTGATTAGGCTAATGATATAAGAAATAACCCAACCACCAAGCACCATATAATACGCCATAATGCCAAATGCGCCGAGTAAGCCCATATAACCTAATATTTTCCAATATTTAGAAATGCCTTTTCCTTTGTCGAGAATTTTATCGCCGAACGCATCAATGGAATTTACACGTAAACGGCGACCTATCACGTTTTCAACTAAAATCATTGGGATACCGATTACAATCATTGCGATACAGAAAAGTAGAACGTAAGCACCGCCACCATTTTCACCCACAAGATAAGGGAAACGCCAAGTTGCACCGAAACCGACCGTTGCGCCTGCGACCGTCATTACATAAGTGAGGCGGCTCGACCAAGTTTGTCGCTGTTTATTGTTTGTTGTCATTTTTTATCCTATTTTTAATAAAAAGTGCGGTAAATAATTAGGCTGTTTTACCGCAAAATTAAAATTCAACTTTTTCTTTATATTCACAAAGATCTTCGATAATGCAAGATCCGCAACGTGGTTTACGCGCGATACAAGTGTATCGACCGTGTAAAATTAACCAATGATGAACATCCACTTTAAATTCATCAGGCACGACTTTAAGCAGCTTTTCTTCCACTTTTACCACATCTTTACCCGCTGCAAAATTAGTGCGATTGCATACACGGAAAATATGGGTATCTACCGCAATAGTTGGATGACCAAATGCCGTATTTAGCACAACATTGGCTGTTTTTCTACCCACACCAGCTAATGCTTCTAAGGCTTCGCGATTTTCGGGCACTTCACCGTTGTGCTTTTCAATTAAATCACGGCAAGTTTTGATAATATTTTCTGCTTTGCTATTAAAAAGACCGATAGTTTTAATATAGCTTTTTAAACCATCTAATCCTAAATCTAAAATCGCTTGAGGCGTGTTTGCCACGGGGAATAGTTTTTCTGTTGCTTTATTCACGCCTTTATCGGTTGCTTGTGCCGATAGAATGACCGCAATTAATAATTCAAAGGGCGAATTATACTGTAATTCTGTGGTCGGGTGGGGGGTTTGCTCTCGTAATCTTGTGAGTATTTCGATTCTTTTTGTTTTGTTCATATTTTTGTAGAAATTAGCCTATTTAATTTATTGGAATTATCTGTTTAGAAGACTGTAAGCCCCCTTCCGTCGCTTCGTGACACCTTCCCCCGCAAGCAGGGGAAGGAAAGATTTGGTTGCTTTATTTTTTTACATTATCAATTCGATTTTTTATGGCGAGGAGCAAGCCTAAGCCTATAAATGCGCCTGGTGGCAGAATGAAAAGTAAAAAGCTACTGTCTGTATGGTAAATATGGTGCGTTAAAAATTTTGCTTGTTCGCCGAATAGATTTTCTATGCCCTCAAAAATAGTGCCTTGTCCAATAATTTCACGTAATGCGCCGAGTATGGTTAGACTAAGTGCCATTCCTAATCCCATTGAAAACCCATCCCAGATGGAATGGAGTAAGCTGTTTTTTGAGGCGAATGCTTCTGCGCGACCGATAATAATACAGTTGGTCACAATTAATGGAATAAAAATCCCCAGTGATTGATAAAGCGTATAAGTGTAAGCATTCATTAAAAGTTGAACCGCTGTTACTGTGGTTGCAATGATCATCACGTAGATTGGAATACGGATTTCCTTAGGAATATATTGACGGAAAAGGGAAATGACCGTATTTGTGCAAGTGAGTACAAGCATTGTTGCTAAACTCAAACCAAGCGCGTTGGTGGCGGTGCTAGACACCGCTAAAAGTGGACAAAGCCCGAGAAGTTGAACAACCGCAGGGTTATTTTTCCAAATTCCTTGAGCAAAAATTTCTTTCCAGATGGATTTTTGTTGATTTTCAACCGCACTTTCTATTTTTTCTTCTTCAAGTGCGGTATTTTTTTCAGTTAAATCTGTCATATTATTTCACTTGTGTTGAAAGCTGTTGTAACAAGGCTTGATTATTTAGCATGATTAATGCTGAGCGTTTAGTTTGATTAACCACTGCGCGAGGTGTAATGGTTGCACCAGAAAATTGATCAAATTTTCCGCCATCTTTTTTTACCGACCATTCGCTTAAATTATGTTCATTAATTGATTGATTTGTGAAACCTAAAATCCAGTTAGAAATTCGGCGTTCAATTTTATCGCCTAAGCCTGGTGTTTCGTGATGTTCGATTACTCGTACGCCTAACACTTCGCCTTTCGGATCTAATCCCACAAGCAAGCGAATATCACCAGAGTAACCATCTGGTGCGGTGGTTTCATAGGCATAGGCAGAAATATTTCCATCTTTTTTCGCAAAATAAATTTTTTGGATACCCACAAAATTTTTATCTTGAGGAATAACCGCACTTTCTAGCAAATTATTGTTGAAATAATCTTGTGGGATAACTTGTAGAAGTAATTCTCGCTGTTGTGCTGCGATTACCGCATCAATTTTATCTTTGGTTAGGAAATAAATTCCTGCAGAAATTATTGTGCAAAGTAGGGCAATAAAGCCTAACAATATGCCATAACGCGATGTGATTTTTACTGTACCCATTATTTTCTTCCTTTTGTTGGATAACCAGATACGCGCGGACGTGTGTAATGATCGATAAGTGGGACGCAAATATTACTTAATAAAATGGCGAATGCCACGCCGTCTGGATAATTTCCGTGATAACGAATGAGATAAACAAATAACCCCACTAATGCGCCAAAAATAATTTTTCCGCGTGGTGTAATGGAGGCTGTGACAGGATCTGTTGCAATAAAAAATGCACCAAACATCATTGCGCCACTAACGAGTTGGCTAATCGCACTTAAATGCGTGAAACCAGTAAAAGCGGTCGCAGTGGCTAAACAGAAAAAGGTGACAAGCATCGCCACTGGAATTTGCCAGTGAATAATGCGTTTTAAAATAAGGAAAATTCCGCCCGCTAAGAAAGCCACGTTGATTTGCCACCAGCCTTGAGCAAAATCGGTTCCATTACCCATAAAAATCGGCAGTTTAATTAATTCATAAAAATCACTTAATTGATTGTGACTTTTATAGAAAATTTTTGCGCTATCCAAAGGCGTTGCTTGGGTGATTCCATCAATGTTATGTGTAAGTTGTGAAAGGGTAAATCCATCCGTGGTTAAGCCTGAAAATATTAATGAAAATGCATCTGAAAAAGTCGGTGGTTCCTGTAATAAATTAATTGGTGGCATCCAAGTTGTCATTTGTAACGGAAATGAAATTAGAAGAATTACATAGCCAATCATCGCGGGATTGAATGGGTTTTGCCCTAAACCCCCATAAACCTGTTTACCTAATAAAACTGCACAGAGTGTTCCAATGATGATGACCCAATAAGGTGCATAAGGTGGAATAGCCATTGCCAAAATTAACGCAGTCAGGGCTACGCTGAAATCTGAAAGATAATTGAGCGGTTTTTTACCTCGTAATTTTATTGCAATAAATTCCGCAATGATTGCCGTACCAATGGCTAATGCGGATTGAAGCAGCACGCCAAATCCAAAATAATAAATTTGCGTGAAAAAAGCGGGCATCATTGCCAAAATGACCCAAAGCATAATACGCGCAGTGAGTTTTCCTGAATGAGTATGTGGGGAGCTAACCATTTTAAACATTATTTTATTCCTGATTATTTTCTAATGTTGTTTGTGTTTTTGCCAGTTTCTTCGCTTTTGCCCGAGCAATGGCGGCGGCTACGGCTGCTTTTTTAGGGTCAAGTGCGGTTGAATTTTCTTGTGTTTTTTCTACCGCACTTTTTGTTTTTTCTACTTCATTTTCTGCGGTTTGAGAGTTTGAAATAGCTTCGCTGGTGCTATTTGCTTGTGCAAGTTTTTTGCTTTTGCACGGGCAATCGCTGCGGCTACGGCTGCTTTTTTAGGGTCAAGTGCGGTTGAATTTTCTTGTGTTTTTTCTACCGCACTTTTTGTTTTTTCTACTTCATTTTCTGCGGTTTGAGAGTTTGAAATAGCTTCGCTGGTGCTATTTGCTTGCGCAAGTTTTTTTGCTTTTGCACGGGCAATCGCTGCAGCTACGGCTGCTTTTTTAGGGTCAAGTGCGGTTGAATTTTCTTGTGTTTTTTCTACCGCACTTTTTGTTTTTTCTACTTCATTTTCTGCGGTTTGAGAGTTTGAAATAGCTTCGCTGGTGCTATTTGCTTGTGCAAGTTTTTTTGCTTTTGCACGAGCAATCGCTGCAGCAACAACCGCTTTTTTCGCATCGGTTGGTTGAGTTTGTTGTTCTTGGTTTTCGACTTGAGATGCTGCTTGTTGACGAGCTAAACGGCGTGCCTTACGTTGTGCCATTAAATCTGTGTTATCAGGTAAAACTTCTCCTTTTTCTGAGGTTAGTGTTTTAATCTGCGTTGATTCTGTTTCATTGGCTTTTTTCGCTTTCAAGCGTTCGAGTGCCGCCTTGACTGGATCTTCCCCTTTAGTTTGTGCTAATTCTTCACGGCGAGCCTGTGCTGCACGTTGTGAACGTGCTTTACGCTCTTGTTCTTCACGTTCCATCCGTGCTTGTTTTGCTTCAAAGCGAATTTTGGCTTCATCTGATTTTTTCTGTTTTTCTTTTATTTGCCAGATTTTAGCTTTTTCTTGGCGGAAATATTGAATTAGAGGAATATGGCTTGGGCATACGTAGGCGCAAATTCCACATTCAATACAATCTTTGAGAGCGTATTCTTCCGATTTTTTGTGATCTTCACTGCGCGCAAACCAATAAAGTTGTTGTGGCATTAAATTTACTGGGCAGGCATCAGAACAGCTAGAACAACGAATACAAGCCTGTTCTGCTTCAGGTTCGGCATATTCAAGATAATCTGGCGCAAGTAAACAATTGACAAGTTTTGTCACAGGCGCATTTAGGTTTGGAAGCTCTAGCCCCATCATTGGCCCACCTGCAAATATAGGAAAATGCTTGTCAAATTGATAGCCCGCATCGCTCAATATTTGGGAAATGGGTGTGCCAAGACGCACCCAATAATTGCCTTTTTCAGCGATTTTATTTCCAGTAAGGGTGACAACACGCTCAATTAAAGGCTCGTCATTTATAACTGCTCTTTTTATTGCGAACATTGTTCCCACATTTTGCATTAATACGCCAATGCTGGATGAACGCTCACCGCTTGGCACTTCTATCCCTGTGAGCAAATAAATCAGTTGTTTGGTAGCACCTGAAGGATATTTTGTTGGAATAACCCGAACGCTAATATCATTTGCTCCCTGTAGTGCATTGCGGATTGCCGATATGGCTTCTGGTTTGTTATCTTCAATGGCAATGACAACTTTTTCAGGGTGCAATATATAACGTAAAATACGAATGCCTTTTATGATTTCATCAGCGCGTTCACGCATAAGACGATCATCACAAGTGATATAAGGCTCACATTCTGCACCATTGATAATTAAGAGTTTGACTTTTTGCTCTGCTGACTGAATTTTGGCAGCAGTTGGGAATACTGCACCGCCTAAACCTGCTATACCTGCTTGATAGATTTTGTGAATAAGTTGTTCTGACGATAGCGTTGAAAAATCATCAATAGGATTACGTTCGATCCATTGATCTAAACCATCCGCCTGTAAATGAATTGTGGGTTCATCAAGACCTGAAGGATGCGTGGCAACATAAGGTTTAATCGATTTAATTGTGCCAGAAGTGGGCGCGTGAACTGGCAACATACGCAAGCCATCGCCTTTTGTTAAGGCTTGTCCTTTTAAGACGTAATCGCCCTCTTTTATTAAAAGATTGCCTGTTGTTCCTAGGTGCTGTTTGAGTGGAATGTAAAAATCCGTGCCGAGAGGCAGATAGCGTAATGGCTGTGAATTAGATTGAGATTTCATTTCTGGTGGATGAATGCCACCTTTGAAATCCCATAATTTACCGGAATTGAAACGAGATAATACGTCCGCCATTTATTCCCCCACAACCAATTTTTTTTCAGAGCCATCGACATTCATTACTGGAATAACGAGTTTTGCATCAAATTTCCAATCCCAATTATCAATATTTTTTTTCACGGGAATCATTAAAATACAATCTGTCGGGCAGGGCGCAACACAAAGCTCGCAACCTGTACAAAGATCGGGAATGATCGTGTGCATTGCTTTATTTGTACCAATAATGGCATCAACGGGACAGGCTTGGATACATTTTGTGCAGCCAATACACATATTTTCATCAATAAAAGCAACTTTCTCGATAGGTTCTTCTATACCCTCCATTGTTGGTACATCAACCCCTAAAATTTCGGCAATTTTTACGATAGTTGTTTGACCACCTGGAATACATTTTGTGATTTCATCGCCATTGCAAATGGCTTCAGCATAAGGCTTACAACCAGGATAACCACATTGCCCACATTGGCTTTGCGGTAAAATAGCATCAATTTTCTCTACGACAGGATCAGCTTCCACTTTGAGCTTGATTGATGCAAAGCCCAAAATCGCACCGAAAATTAAAGCGAGTAGCGTAATTACGATGAATAAAAAGGTCATTATTTCTTTCTTTTTCCTGAAAAATACTGAGAGAACCCAATAAATAAAATTAACAGAGTTATTATCATTAAAAGGTAAATCATTTTATTATTTTACAAGTCCTGTAAATCCCATAAAAGCGAGGGACATTAAGCCTGCGGTAATTAAAGCAATGGATGAACCGCGAAAAGTGGCAGGTATATCAGCGGCGACTAAACGTTCACGAAGCGCGGCAAAAAGTACCAATACTAAGGAAAAGCCGAGAGATGCACCAAAACCATAAACGACAGACTCTGTTAAATTATGAGCGAGATTTACATTTAATAATGCGACACCAAGTACTGCGCAGTTTGTAGTTATCAAAGGCAAGAAAATGCCGAGTAAACGATATAATGTTGGACTTGTTTTGTTTATTGCCATTTCGGTAAATTGCACCACTACAGCAATAACTAAAATAAACACTAATGTACGTAAAAAAGTGGCATTTAAGGGAATTAGAATATAGTGATCGACCAAATATGCACAAAGGGAAGCAACAGTTAAAACAAACATTGTTGCTAATCCCATTCCCACAGCCGTTTCAATTTTTTTGGATACACCCATAAAAGGGCAAAGACCTAAGAATTTTACCAATACAAAATTGTTAATTAATGCGGTGCCGATAATCAATAAAATATAGTGCGTCATTATTTTTTGCCTTTTGAATAGGGGCGTTATTATCCCTATTTATGGAAGCAAGAACAATAGAAAATTTTGCTAAGGGGAAATGGTAAGTTGCGATTTTGTTATTGAAATAAAAAACGCAGCTAATCATTTAAACGATTAGCTGCGTAATATTTGGATTAACAATACTCAACTTGATTTATGAATTAAATATAATAAAACCCCTAAAGATCGGCGAGTATCTTAATGACAAAGATTTGTCTTGTAAACATAGAAATAAAAACTTCTTTTTTGTGGATAAATGTTTAGTACATAAAGTCTCTAGACTGTTTTGTACTATAACGATGAATGATATTAATTGCACTTTCTTCAGCTTGTCGTCCGAATTTTTTTATTAGGGATTTTTTTAAACGGTATTTAACATTAAGCACCTGTTTTTCTTTCATTTTTTCCAAAATTAAATCATCACTCGTTGAGATTTCATCTACAAGTTGTAATGCAATGGCTTGTTGTCCAAACCAATGTTCGCCTGTTGCGATTTTATCAATATCTAGGCAAGGGCGATTTTGTGAGACAAATTGTTTGAATAATTTATGTGTTTCTTCCAATTCTTGTTGAAATTTTTGTTTGCCTTTTTCAGTGTTCTCACCCAATACGGTCACTGTACGTTTAAATTCGCCCGCAGTCATTACATCTACATCGACATCGTGTTTTTTCAATAGTCGATGAACATTTGGAATTTGAGCGACAACGCCAATAGAACCAATAACAGCAAAAGGTGCGGATACAATTTTATCGGCAACGCAAGCCATCATATAACCGCCACTTGCAGCCACTTTATCAACGGCAACAGTTAATTTTATGCCTTTTTGTTTTAAGCGAGACAATTGAGAGGCTGCAAATCCATAATTATGCACAATGCCACCAGGGCTTTCTAAACGTAGTAATACTTCATCTTCAGATTTGGCAACATTTAAGATAGCTGAAATTTCTTCACGAAGTGCGGTTGTTTCTGAGGCTGAAATATCGCCGCAAAAATCTAATACATATACGCAAGCTTTCTTTTCATCTTCTAAAGTCTCGCTTTTTTTCAATTTTTCTTTGCGTTTTTTAGCATTTTGTTTTTCCGCTTTTTTTTCAGCTTTAGTGCGTTGTTTTTGTTCTTCTTCAGAAAGATTAAAATCACGTAATAAACGAACTTGTTCATTAAATTCTTCTGATAAATCTTTAATTTCTAATTCTCCCACTTTAGACTTGTTATGTTGGCGATAAGAAATAATCAAACCAACAATAGCAAGAATGAGTAATAAAATTGTTAAAATTTCCAGAATAAAAATTCCATAGCCTGTTAAAATATCGTTCAACATTGTTACTCCCGTTGATATTTAATGGATTAAATTTTCACGACACTGGTTTAGTGTGTAGATCGCCAACATAATAAAACATTGTGATTGTTTGCGCTATTTATAACAAAAAATTTTAAATTAATTCTTACTTTTTATATTTTCATTTTGGCTAATTTGGCATAGCATAAGCGAGTATTTCATTTATACCAAAGGAGCAATTATGAAATTACGCGCTGTTGTATTAGGTCTTGCCACATTATGCACAAGTACGGCAACCTTTGCTGGAATGGTTTCTACGTCATCTAACCTTGAGTTTTTAGCGATTGATGGTCAAAAAGCCTCTAAATCTCTCGGAAAAGCTAAGACATTTACTGTAGATGATACCCAAAACCATCAGGTTGTTGTGCGTCTAAATGAAATTGTTGGTTCAGGATCGAATCAATCTCTTTTTGAATCTAATCCTGTGATTGTGACATTTCAAGGTAATGCTGAAGATTTGGTTATTTCCGCACCAGTTATTCGTAATCTTGATAGTGGCGATAAATTCAATCAAATGCCAAATATTACTGTGAAAACAAAATCAGGTAATGCTATTTCAGCGAAAGTGGATGTGTTAAAACAAGAAGGTTTATTCCCAAGTGGTAATGTGCTAAATGATCTTGCTGAATATAATGCGTCTGGTGCAGCGGCATCAGTTTCTAAATTTGCTGCAACAACAGTTGCGAGTTCAGTGGCTGTTGCGCCAGCAGGTAATGCAAAAGCGAATAAAGGAAAAGTGGTTGTTCAGGGCGAAAATGTTGCAGAGCAACAGCTCCAATATTGGTTCCAACAAGCGGATAAAGAAACTCAAACACGTTTCTTAAACTGGGCAAAATCCCATAAATAATGACCGCACTTTATACAATAAAAAGTGAGCCTTGTTGCTCACTTTTCTATTTTGATAAGGATTTGAAATGAATATTCGGTTAAATACTAAAGTAATTTCTACAATTCCTGTTTTTATTGCCGTAAATATTGCGGCAGTGGGAATATGGTTTTTTGATATTTCTTCGCAATCAATGCCTTTGATTCTAGGGATCATTGCAGGTGGTTTGGTGGATTTGGATAACCGTTTAACTGGACGATTGAAAAACGTATTTTTCACGCTTATTGCCTTTTCTATTTCTTCCTTTATTGTGCAGTTACATATTGGCAAGCCTATCCAATATATTGTGTTAATGACGGTGCTGACATTTATTTTCACTATGATTGGTGCCGTGGGGCAGCGTTATAGCACCATTGCTTTCGGTTCATTAGTGGTTGCGCTTTACACCACATTAACTTATATCCCAGAGGTAAATGTATGGTTTATTAACCCTGTAATGATTTTATGCGGTACCTTGTTGTATAGCGTGGTGACTCTGATTGTTTACCTGTTTTTCCCAAATCGCCCCGTGCAAGAAAGTGTCGCTAAAGCGTTTTGTGCGTTGGGGGAATATTTAGATACCAAATCCTGTTTTTTTGATCCTGACGAAGTGGCTGAGATTGAAAAAAAACATCTTAATTTCGCGATGAAAAATGCGAATGTTGTCACGGCATTTAATATTGTGCGTACCGCACTTTTTTATCGTATTAGAGGGCAACATCGCCATCCTCGTACCCAGAGAATGTTACGTTACTATTTTGCCGCACAAGACATTCATGAGCGCACCAATTCTACGCATTTTGATTATCAACAAATAACGGAAAAACTAAAAAATACAGATTTGATTTTCCGTATTCAACGTTTGTTAGAACTACAAGCACAATCCTGTAAAGAAATCACGGCGAGTTTACGTGAAAATAAACCTTATCATTTTAATGAACGTGTGGAACGTGCGCTTTTAGGCACCTTGCATTCCTTTGAACTATATCGAGCACAACATCTTAATGATCAAGATGAACTGATTGATATCCAAACCTTGTTAGATAATTTACAAAGCATCAACTGGCAACTTCGCCAATTAGCACAAGACACGACGGATACAGAACAATTAGCTCAAATTCATACGGAACAAATCACTGGGTTAAAAAATATCAGTGCGGTGATTTTTAGCCATTTTACTTTTGAGTCACCGTTGTTCCGTCATGCGGTACGCTTATCTATTGTGGTATTTTTATGTTGTGCAATTGTTGAGTTTTTCCAATTTAATCTTGGTTATTGGATTTTATTGACCACTGTATTTGTGTGTCAGCCAAATTATTCTGCAACTAAAGTACGTTTACGTCAGCGCATTATCGGCACGATATTAGGCGTAGTGGTGGGGTCTCTATTACCTTATTTAAATCCAACCTTAGAATTAAAACTGGGTCTTGTGGTGCTCACAAGTACTTTGTTCTTTTTCTTCCGTAGTAATAATTATAGTTTCTCGACCTTTTTCATCACACTACAAGTATTGCTCAGTTTTGATGTCATGGGATTTGATACGGCAGCTGCGTTGATGCCTCGTTTACTTGATACTTTACTTGGTGCCGCGATTTCATGGTTTGCCGTATCTTACTTATGGCCAGATTGGAAATATTTGCAACTTGATAAAGTGAGCCATCAAGCATTGCGTAGTGATGCGGTGTATTTATTGCATATTATTAGTCAATTGCAATTTGGTAAAAGCGACGATCTTAAATATCGCATAGCACGTCGCAATGCACATCAATATGCAGCCGCACTGAGTACAACACTTTCCAATATGAATAATGAACCAGTGAAATACAAGACATATTTACAAAAAGGTTTTGATTTACTCAAACTGAATTATTCTCTATTAAGCTATATTTCAGCACTGGGAGCTTATCGAGACAGAATGAAAAATTTGCAACAGACCGCACAGTTTTTATCTGGTTTTTATCCCGTGGCAAAGAAAATTATCTATACCTTAGAACACATTGAAGAAATACCCGAAGCTATTTTTAACCAACAGCAAGAACGTATTGAAACACATTTAAAAGAATTAGAAAAACAAGAGATGACTGCTGAAGAACGCACCGTCTTTAGTTTGCCGTATCAACAATTGAATTTGATTACCCAACTATTGCCACAATTTTATGGGTATTTTAAGAAAGAGATAAACTGTCAGCGTGCGGGGGCGTTATAAAGATAAAAGTGCGGTTGATTTTTGAGAGATTTTAAAACTCGTTGAAAATTAACCGCACTTTTACTTTAAGAAACCGTTATTTTTTACTCAAGTGCTTCCGCTTCCATTCATTTGTTTTCTTAAGCAGTATTTTGCCCAATGGACGAGGGTCGCCTGTAAAAAGCTTTTGTAAGCCGTTGTTTTCTATGATGTAACGACGGAGTTCAAGGCGTTCTTGATGGTTTTCTGCTAGACGCAAAGCACATTCAATATATGTTTCTCGTGTGTCGGCTATCAGCCATTCAGGTAGTCCTAAGCGTTTAAATAAACCCTCATCAATATGCTCATGAACCTCATCCCCCGTTTTACATACACCAATCAAACCCAGTGTAACCATATCAATTATGCCGTTTGTATTACCGAAAGGAAACGGATTGAGTAGCATATCGCAATCACGCAATATTGCCAGATAATCGTGATAAGGTGCGTGGGGATGTGCGGTGGCATCGTCGCCTAAATAGCTTTCGATGAACCATTTGACATAAGGGTGTGTCAAGCCTGTTGATTGTCCAAGTGCGAAATGAAAATGTATTTTGACTTTAGCTTTATCCCTGATTTCTTGCAATGTTACCAAAAATTCAGGGTTTAATTTCATGGTGGTAGCAGCAATACCGATATTGACTACTTCGGGATTTTCTCTTAGTACATAATCCACTTTTTGTGGGGCGAGCGCAGATGGTACATAAGGTAGGGCATCTTTGGGCAAGCGTAAAAGGGTTTCGCTGAAACAATCTTCACTGCCCACATAATCATCTTCTACGATGACATAATCAATAAATTCAGAGTGCGTAGTGGCAGGATGACCCAAGGCTACAGCTTGAATAGGGGCAAGCCGAGTGTTGCTCACAAAAATCGTGGTAATATCCATGCCAATGCTTGGCATATAGAACACTGCGGGTTGGAAAGTTTCGCACTGTTTACGGATAAAAAACAGTCTCTCCATTATATTATTGCTACTGATTTCAAAGAACTCGTCAAACACTTCTCGACCTATGTTATCAACGCCCTCATGGCCTAAGCCGACTAAATAGAATTTTTCTCGAGCAGCAATCATTGAAGTTGAATGCGTGCGATAAATCGAATGTCCCGAATTAAAATGTTCAAGCAGTACCATCATCACAGGTTTGCCGTCCTTTTTACCTAAGGTGTAAAGGTAGCGGTCTTGCCATCCTTGCGTGAGGATATGCTTGCGGACAAGTTCGTTTAATGGACGCTTAACATCGTGCTTGTTTTTTGCTAAATCATAACTGCAGTGCATATATACATCATGAAGGATATTTGCAGGCAATTCATCTAAATTAGCAATTTCGGCGAGTTTTTTAGGAAACCACTGTAAAACCACCGCTCTTTTATGAAACGCAGATGCAGTACCAATAAAACGTGAAGATTGCAACGCAAAACACAATGAAGCACAAAGTTGTTGATTCCCTGCCCATAACGCATCTAAACTCATATTGACATTGGATTCGGGTAAGTAAAAAATACAGAATTTAGCAATAGAAGAGTTGTCTGTTGCTAAATGAAAGCCACCTTCGGAATCTGGGTTGATATTATATTTATTGAGAATATGGTCTGCGTTAACGTAGGGGGAAGAGGCAAAAATCAGCGTCAACCAGCGTTGCAGACTAATCATCTTTAACGCCCCTTCTTCAGAAATTGCCAATTCGGGGTCGGAAAAGAGTGTTGTAATTGCATTGGCGAGACGAGTGGCAAAATAAATGAGTAATTTTTCGGGTAGATATGCCAGCTGTGCGGGTGCGTCAAATTCAATATCGTGAACGCCTCCAAAATTAGCATCCATTTTTTCCAGAATCACCATTAATTCACGACAAGCAAACTCATAATCTTTTTTTGCGATATGTTGTTCCAAGCGCAATAGGCTAGGTTTGGGTGATTGTTGAAGCATTTGCGGGGAAGTTTGGTTGTTGTTTGATTCCACAAGTGAAACGGTCGTATTTTGTGGAGCGTTTTGCAAATTTTCTTTTGTCATATTATTAAATCCCTTGTATCGAAATCCCCTGTATCGCCATGGCACATGGCATGGAGTATACTTTAGTTTATCATATAAATTGTTTTTTAGCATTGCTTGGTTTGCTTGATATACAGGGGTAAAAACAGGGTTGCGTATAGACTGTAAATTGGCTGGTAAAGCATATAGTTATAAACTGGTAGGCGGAACGCTTACCAGTTGATTAAATTTCAGGGTTAGAAACTGAATGTTAATCTACCCCAGAAGGTTGTAGGTGAGCTTGTGCGTTTTTTGTTGCCATTCAAATTGTCACTATTGGCATTTGCAAAGCGACGAGCAACAAAAGCATCTAGGCTTAAGTTTTGTGTAGGAGAGGTTTTAATGCCTAAACCCGCAGAGGATACTGTGTGCATATCTTCACCGTAAATTTTAGCATTTTCGCTATTATAACGGAACTGACCTGCATCATAAAACGCATAAGGGCTGATTTGAAAGCGGGTGTATTTTGGCATACTTAATTCATTACGCCATACAAGACCGCGCTCACCACTTGCACCGCCGTATTTAAAGCCTCTGACGCCATAAGTACCTGTTACAGAGAATAAATCTATGCTACTTATATCTTGTAGAGTAAACTGACCCGATAATTGACTGCTAAAATGCCAACCTTGAGCAAACTCTTGACTCAACCCTAAACTGGCTGTGCTAATGTGATAGCTGCGATTAAATGTTTCGCCAATGCGCTCCATTCCAAAAGAGCCTGGTAATTTACTCGCGTAATAATGATGAGTTAAATCAATATTAAAGATTGTTTTAGGGGTGAATTGGATATGCCCATCAATGCCTGCACTTACGCCTGATACTGCAAATTTTTTCTTCGTTGCACCCAGGGTGTTTAACTCGGATGTTTGATTAATATGGCGGTAGTTGTAGCCTAAATTAATTTTAAACTGGTCTTCCATACCAAGGTTAAATGTTGGGAGGTAATAACTCCATTTCAGATTTGCAGAGATAGATTGACCTTTTGATAATTTACGATTAATCGCACTTGGTAAGCCGTCGATATCATTAGAATCAGCATAACTCATGCTGGTATAAAGGCTTAAGGATTGATGTTTGTCATAAAACGGATAAGTATATCCCACGCCTACCGCATAAGATTTTGATGGTGCTTTCACATTGGTTAATGCGTTTAGGTTTAATACATCATCATGTCCAGTTAAATTGGCATTAACAAAACCTAAACTCACACGTTGATAGTTAAACTCCCTTGCACCGAAATTATCATAAGAAATAAAGCTACGCGTTTTACCAAAAGGCGAGAAGCCCGCAATTATCAAATTAGAGGTTTTGTTTTTAGGGTTTAGTTCGTAATGTACACGGGTAACCTTAAGCGGATTTTCTTTTGCCATATTAAATTCACGCAAATCGAACCACTGACGACCATCTTCATACACTTTTCCTTGTTTCAAAGATGGCAGGCTGCGAGCGATATTTTCTTCACTATAACCCTTGCTCGCCTTATAAAAAACTTGGCTTTCTGCGACTGATTTCGAGACCAGTTCAAATATAATATTGCCATCCGTAATGGTTTGTTGCGGCAATATCACATCAAATTTATTTGGCTCAATCTTATCTAGCACGGCTTGTAATTCAAGCTGTGCTGTTTTTAGGTTTGTTAAAGTTTGTGTACCCTGGTATTTGGATAAGGATTTTGCTACAGACAGTTGGGCGTCTTCACTTAAAGTTTCAAGTGCGCCAGATAACTGAAAGCCTTTTACTAAAAACGCTTCTTCTGCATACGTCGATGAAGAAGCCAAGCCAAGCAATATTGATATTGCACTGAGTTTTAATCTGCTTTTTATGTTTTTCATAATAATAACCTGTTAAAAATACTTTATTGTATTTTTCGTAATTTTTTACAAGGTGGGTAAAAGCCCGTACTGAACTTTAACCCACACAGTAAATAATACGAAAATAAAATGACTTCATTGCAGGATGAAATCTACCTTGTCAATTACTGACCACTACCGCTCAATATCAGCAATATTGGTGCATATTGTTGCACCATTGCCGATTAAGAAACATACCTTACCTTCAGAAATTGTCACTTGACTTGATGGTCTGGTTGTAAACTCATTTTGTGTATTAATCGTAATGGCATTATTTGGCTCAGCAAAACGTACAGCGCTTACGCCAAGTTTAGCTAACGCTTCTCTTTCTTCATCAGATAAATCTTTTACCTTCTCAAGGATGCGTTTCGCTTCAATTACTTCATCTACGCTTGCTATACCCGGTTGAATGTATTTCACATCAATTTTAACGCCTTTTAACAGTACGGTGTTTATACCGTTTTTTGAAATGATATTTAATCCATTTATTGTGATTAAATCCCCAGTGATGTTCACTCTGCTTGAGGTTGTCGCGATTACGCTGCCGGAGCCATTTGCGTTGGTTGCATTCACTACTGTATGGTTACCTGATGCCTCACCATTTAGCTCAGCGTCTTTTGCGTTAATAACCAAGGTGCCGCTGTTTGCGTTAATGCTTGAACCCTTCACGGTAGTTAGAGCGCCTGTAGTATTCAGTGTTACATTAGCAGCATTGATATTTCCCCCAATGCTACCATCCTTAGCTGAAAGGTTTACCTGGTTATTAGCTGAAGTAATGCTTGAACTAGCCTTAGTGGTTAATTTGCCCGATGTTGCAGTTAGGGTCGCGGCTCCTCCTGTCGCATCAATTTTTGCGGCATCTTCAACAGTTAAATCGCCAGTATTTGCTGTAACATTTACCGTATTACCGGAAATCGTACCGTCAATTGTACCTGTTGCACTTGTTACATTCACCTCGCCCGCCGTTGCTTTAATCTCTGAACCGGATTTAGTAATTAAATCTTTGGTTGCGCTAACTTCTACTTTGCCACCAGAAATCATGCCGCCGATATTACCTGATTGGCTTGAAGTGGTCACGCTCTCGGTTCCAGTAATCGTAGAGCCTGCTTGGGTGGTTAAACCTTCGGTCGCGGTAACTTCTACTGTGCCACCAGAAATTGTACCGCCAATTATGCTTGTTTTGCTTGTTACATTAGCCTCGCCTTCAGTCGCTTCAATTTTTGAGTCTGCTTGGGTGGTTAAACTATTAGTTGCTTTAACGTTTACTGTCTTGCCGGAAATTTTACCGCCGATATTACCTGATTGGCTTGAAGTGGTCACGCTCTCGGTTCCAGTAATCGTAGAGCCTGTTTGGGTGGTCAATTCGCCCGATGATGCGGTTAAGCTTGCGGTTTTACTGGTTATATTTGCAACACTTAAGTTACCAGTATTTGCTGTAACAGTTACCGCCCCACTTTCTGCGTTAATGTCACCGTTGATTTCGCCTGATTGACTTGAAGTGGTTATACTCTCGGTTCCTTTAATTGTAGAGCCTGCCAAAGTGGTTAATGCACCGCTATTTGCAGTAACAGTAACGGCGTTGCCTGAAATATTACCTACAGCAAGAGTATCGCCGCCTGCCACAATTGTCACAGAGCCAGGCTTGGACTCAATTCCGCCTTGGATACTGCCTGTATGAGCGGTTATCTCCACGTTACCGGCGGTTGCATTAATGGTTGTACCTGTTTTAGTGGTAATCCCTCCATTTGCCGCAGAGACGTTCACTGTTTTGTGAGAAGTAATATTGTTGTTTACTTCTACATCTTTTGCAGTAATAGTTAAACCGGTATTGTTGTCACTGCCACCTTCAGTGTTGTTATCATTATCACTAAGTGTTTTCACTTTGCTATTTAGTGTCACCTTGTGACCGTCAGCAGAGATTTTTGAATCTTTAACATTGTTAAAAGTTACTGTTTTAGCGCTAGTATTGCCGCTATCATCACTATTACCAATAGTTAAATTACTACTATCTTTAGCTACAATCTTTGCTTTGTTGAAGCCTGAAATATTTAGGTCTTGTGTTAATTTCAATTCTTTGGTTTTAATGGTTAGATTGGCTTGACTTTTCGTACTTGAATCAGAGTTCTCTCCGTTAACACCCTTCTTGATTGTTATCTGTTTGGTAATATTGATTTTATCGGAGGAAATCGTGAGATTACCTTCTTTTTGCGAGATGTTGCCGCCAATTTGGATTTCAGCGTTACCTTTATTATCAATGATATTCAAATCACCTGCTTTGTTGGTTATATTACCTTCTATAATGGTACGGTAAGTGGTGTCGGAGTTGGTGGTAATATTTAAGCTACTGGTGTTATTGATATCTTTAAATTTAGCCCCTCCTCTAGCAATGGAGATATTTGAATTGCCTTTGTTGTTAAACAAGCCGCCTACATTAAAAGTGAAATTTGTGATAGCTTTAAGATTGGCGCCATTTTCAACGGTAAGATTTCCGCCTATATTGATAACATTGCCGCCAGCGGTAAGGTTGCC
The DNA here is from genome assembly GCF_001457655.1 of Haemophilus influenzae. Classification (NCBI taxonomy): domain Bacteria; kingdom Pseudomonadati; phylum Pseudomonadota; class Gammaproteobacteria; order Pasteurellales; family Pasteurellaceae; genus Haemophilus; species Haemophilus influenzae. Next base: position 1,219,868 of record NZ_LN831035.1, read on the forward strand.
TCTATTGACGACATCTCCTTTTATATTTAAAGGTTTTTTATGATCGTTAAAATCCGAACCGATAAGAGTGGCGTTGGTGTTTTCATTGATAGTAACATTGCCTTTGATTTCTGTTATGGCTTTCTTGGAGCCAAAGGTGATATTGCCTCCAGTAAAGGTTATGTTTTTTTTAGCTACAACGCCTTCACCAATCATCCCGTCAATGCCTTCAACCTGCAAGAGCGATATATTGCCTCCAGTGGCGTTTAAAGTTAAATCATTATTTATTAAAAAACCGACTTTTGTTGAACCTGTAGTTTCAAATCTTAAGCTCGACCCTTTTGAAGCATTAAGGTGTTTAGAATTTATAATTACGCCAGGGGTTTGCTGGTTAGAGGATGAAGCGTTAAGCCTGAAGGTGACATTCCCCCCTCCTGAAACTGAAATGTTCCCATTGAATAATGCGTAATTCAGGTTATTGTATTGATTTATAGTCCCTATTGGTGCTTTGATGTTAAAGTTGACTTTTGCATTTTTATTAACATTAAAGGTGGTATCTGTGGTGAATGATATGCCGTTTAAGGTATAACTGGATAAAAGAGGGGCTGAGCCATCCTCTGCCGAGGAGTCAATAGTAAGGTTAAAGTTGCTATCTTCGGAGGCATTTAAGTGGGTTATATTCCAATAGGTTCGCCCTTTGTATCTGCTGTACCAATTGCTTGTAGCATTAGGTGGAATCATTGAGATATTTACGCTTCCTGAAATATTTAAAGTCCCATTAAAATAGTTTGTGACGAGACTATTGTTTTTTTGTGGTCTACTGAGATTAAAAAGCAAGCCAGTCCCAGTGCCATTTAGAGAGACATTTTCAAATCTAAAGCCTTTATTATTGCCTGCTGTAATAGTTCCTTGACCTGTAATGGTTAGGTTATTCCCTTTTTCAAAGGCGACATCTCCTTCTTTAGTTGTAATGTTTAAGCGTCCTGATTCAAGCGTAATATTTTTATGAATATCAACCCATCCGCTAGAGTAAATGGTTAAGTTTCCGTTAGCAGTAGAAGTGATATTGCCATTAATCAGAACGCCACTGTTTTTATTTTTGCTGCTCCAGAGGGTTAGGTGGGAGTTGCCTCCGATATTGATATCACTATTAACTCTGATTTCATTGTTGGCAGTGATATTAACAAAAGAGCCTCTTGCTAATATCTTCTCAAGCGTTGAGTTTGTTAGTGTTGTCTTTGTGTTATTGTTTCGTTTTGGAGTATCAGCACTCTCTCCTGTTCCTGTGTATTCTTCGTTTTCTAAATTAGTGTCACTACGCCCTGCGTCTCCTGCATTAATATATACATTCTCCGGGTCTAACAACCACTCTTTAGCGTCAACAATTGCATTATCTTTGATGAATAAATCATGCCCTGATGTCTCCACGAAACCACCGGTTTTAGCGATATCACCACTACCTTGAGCGTTAATATTGCCGTCAATTAACGCAATATCGCCCCATACAATAGCACGCCCGCCTTTTTCTTTGCCTGATACATTAATTGTTGAGCCTTTTTCTAAAGAGGTTTTCTTTGCTAATTGAATGCCGTTTTTACCTTCGCCGCGCTCGTCACCGCCAAGATAAGTTTCTCCTCCTTCTTTACCTGAAAGGTCGATAACTGCACCTGTTTTTAATGTGACTTTGTCGCCTGTAATCATCAACTTACCACCTTTGGCTTGTTGATTTTGAGCGGAAATCACACCGCCAATCTCCGCTTCACCTTCTTTGGCGGAAAGAACAATGTTACCGCTTTTATCTTTACTTACAGAATCAGCAGAAAGTTTACCTTTATTGCGAATATTGGCAGCACGGACATTGATATTACCGCCTTTAGCAAAGATATCACCTAAATTGATTGCTTCATTTTCAGGTGCAGCAATGCTGTAAGTAATGGTTGGGTTTATTATATCGCTGATGGTAATTTTTTGCCCTGCAAGTAAAGAAATGCTACCGCCATTTACGCTAATTACACCCTCATTTTTTACTTTGCCACCAATAAGGTTTACGCTACCGTCTTTACCAACGGTAATTAAACCGTGATTCACAATTTCAGCGAGCGCTTTATCCTTGGTTTGCTCAAGGGTGAAATTACGCGCCTTGATGTTTTCGTTGGAAATGTCTAGCGTAGAAGCAGTAAAGCCATTGGTGTTAATAATTGCGTCTTTACCTATTGTGATACCATTTGGGTTGATTAAAAAGACCTGTCCGTTAGAATCTAAAATCCCTTTTAATTGGGAGATTTGGTCAGATGTAACACGGTTGAATACGGCAGAGTTGTTGCTTTCTTGTAAAAACTGCACCATTTCATTTTGGTCAATGTTAAATTGTTTCCAGTTAATAATTGCATTGACGCTATTACGGATGGTGGTTTTATTGCCGTCTACTTGCATAGTGGCTGTGCCGTGTACTACATCCATTCCTTGCAAGCCGCTTGCTAAAACAGATTGTGGAATAGATGTTACACCTAAAGATAGTAACATAGCGGAAAGTGGCTTTAACGCTAAGTGGCGTACTTTCGTACGAACAGGTTTTTCACTGCCTTTTTCTGTGGAATGGTCACAACCCCGTGTCAATTCAGACACAGCAACCAAAGCATTCAGGCGTTTGCTGAATTTGAGACGATATATCTTGTTCATATTTTCTCCTAAGGTTAGTTGAACAATTAAATTACTTTATCATTTGCGTTCATTCAGCCCCCTCTTCATTCTTGCCCCTCCCTCCCTTCCCTCGGTTCATCATTTCATGTGAAAGATGAAAGATGAAAGATGAAAGATGAAAGATGAAAGATGAAAGATGAAAGATGAAAGATGAAAGATGAAAGATGAAAGATGAAAGATGAAAGATGAAAGATGAAAGATGAAAGATTATACCATTTTATATGGCGGATTTATACTATTTTTTTAAAATATTTGCATATAGATTGCAAAGAAGCTGTTGTAATTGTTGTTTGTCATCACAAAAATCTTGATTTATTTGTATTGTATATTCAACCAGTTTATTTGAGTGGGGGAAATATTATGCTACAAGAAATTGAATTAAAATTGGCGATCTCGCCACAAATAGGTATTGAATTGCCACAATATCTTGAAAAATAAGATGGTGACCAAAGCTGATTGCCCCAAAGTTTTTTTCGGATACTTGGATAATTTTTCTTTCTAATCATTCGACTTGATACACCTTTTAGGCTGTTTACTAGCGTAGAAACAGCCACTTTCGGCGGATATTCAATGAGTAAATGAACGTGAGCGTCTTCGCCGTCAAACTTGATTGATTTTGCTTCAAAATCATTGCAGACGCTTTCGAAAATCAAATTGAGATCATCTAAAATCGCTTTTGTAAAAACATCACGGCGGTATATCGGTTGGGTTCGCTATCGCAACAGTCGTGATGTCGTCAGCGAAATTAAAAACGTCACGGTTAGCCAAAAGTGCGGTCGTTTTTTTGTCAGTATTCAAACGGAATCTGAATATGAAATCCCAATGCATTAAGGCGGAGAAATTGGGATAGATATGAGTATTGCCCGTTTTGCAACGCTTTCAAGCGGTAAATATTTTGAGCCGTTGAATGTCTTTAAAACCCACAAAGGCAAACTGGCAAAACTACAACGCCAACTTAAAAACAAGATTAAATTTAGCCAAAACTGGCAGAAATTAAAGGCGAAAATCGCCAAACGCAGGCTGATTTTGAATGCGTAGAATGTTGCTATACAGAAAATGCGGATGTGGTTGGGGCGTTAAACATTTTGGAGTGTGGGTGAGAGCTAGCTTTGCCGTCCAAGCGTAAATATCAGGCTGGGACACAGCCGTAGAGCTTGTGAAGTGAACTTCATTGAGAGGTCAGCAATAAGAACCCACCGAGAGTAGCCCACGCAAAGCGTGGGAGCTGCTAGGAATCCCCGTCCTTTAGGGCGGGGAGGATGTCAAAGAAGATAGAGATGAGTTGTTAATGGGGCAATAAGTGGGCGATAAATAGGCAATATTTGCGGTTACTTCGTTTTACTAAGCAATAACACTGACGAATTAGTTATCATTGCCCCATATTTTTCACTGATTTTAGGAAACCTTGGGCGGTATCAAACACAGAAGATTTTCCCTGTGCCTGTAAAATCATATCGGACATTTCACGGAATGCGCCTTTTCCTCCATTAGTAGAAAGTACATGATCAACAGTATTCTTTACATAAATAGGGGCATCAGCCACAGTAAAAGAAGTTCCACACGCTGCAAAGGCGGGGAGATCTATACTATCATCGCCAATATAAGCGGTTTGCTCGGCAGTGACGCCTGCTTGTTTCATGAGTTCAAAACAAGCGGTTTCTTTTTCAAGTTTGCCAAGAAAGAATAATTTAATACCAAGATCGGCAATGCGACGACGTAAAATAGGAGAGTCTCGACCAGAAAGCACTGCCACTTGAATACCCGCATCCATCAGCATTTTTATGCCTAAACCATCGCGAACGTGAAAACTTTTGATGGCTTCGCCATTGGCGTCATAATGAAGTTGTCCATCAGTGAGTACGCCATCTACATCAGTAATAACAAATTTAATATTTTCTAATTTTTGTTGCATTGAAATTCCTTAGCTTGAAAATTCCACTAAACCCACCACGTGATTTTCATCATTAACAACGACTAGCGAGTGAATTTTTTTCGCTTTCATAAAGTCTTCTGCTTTTGATAAAAATTCGTCTTGATGAATAGTTTTGGGGGAACTTGTCATAAAATCTTTGGCTGTTTTATTCAGCGTTTCTGCACCATTGGCGGTGAGTGCGCGGCGAATATCGCCATCCGTGATAATGCCTTTAAGTTGCTCGTTTTCCATCACCAAGGCAACGCCCATTCGCCCTTCATTCATCACGGTCAGACAATCTGTAAAATTGGTATTGGGTAAAATGGTTGGCAGGCGAGTTTGCATTTGATCTTTCACTTTACATAATAAACGACGACCAAGACTGCCACCTGGATGGAATTTAGCAAAGTCAGCTGGTTGGAAATTGCGTGCCGTAATAAGCGATACGGCGAGTGCATCGCCAAGGGCAAGCGTGACAAGTGCGGAGGTTGTTGGCGCGAGATTATTTGGACAGACTTCACGCTCAACAGTAATATCTAAAACATAATCTGCATGGCGTGCGAGCGTGGAATTTTTGTTACTCGTCACGGCAATAATTTTATTACCAAAATTTTTTAAACTTGGAATTAGTTTATTGACGTCATCGGTTTCGCCGCTATAGGAAATTAACATCACAATATCAATTGGTTTTAACATACCTAAATCGCCGTGAAAGGCTTCTGTCGGATGTAAAAAGAAACTTGGTGTGCCAGTAGAGGCAAAGGTAGCTACCATTTTTTTTCCGATTAAACCCGATTTCCCTATTCCGCCGATGACTAATCGACCTTTGCAGGCAAGGATTAAATCCACGACTTGATTAAAATCCTCGCCTAAACGGTGGCTGAGTTTCAAAAGCGCGTTGCTTTCCACAAAAAGGGAATCCTGTGCAATTTTTAGATAGTTCATTTTTCTTCCTAAAAGAGCGGTTGAAATTGGCGCTATTTTAGCGGAATCATAAAAAAATACGAATGAAAAATTAGGCATTATTGCTGATAAGATTGACGAGTAATATTCAAAAATTGGGGATTTTATTGACCGCACTAGTGATTGCCCCTATACTATGCGCCGAGTTGGTTAGACAATCGCTGGTTTATTGAAGCCCTTAACCGTATTTATACGACCTAGTGGGACAAGTAAACGAGAGGAAAGTCCGAGCTACACAGGGCAGAGTGCCGGATAACGTCCGGGCGGCGTGAGCCGACGACCAGTGCAACAGAGAGCAGACCGCCGTGTAAACGGTAAGGGTGAAAGGGTGTGGTAAGAGCGCACCGTGCCTCCGGTAACGGTTGGCAGCAGGGTAAACTCCACTCGTAGCAAGACCAAATAGGAATCCAATGAGTGGCCCGCTCAGGATTCGGGTAGGTTGCTTGAGCGGCAGAGTAATTTGTCGCCTAGAGGAATGATTGTCCACGACAGAACTCGGCTTATCGACCAACTCAAAATTTTTATAGAAATGACCGCACTTTAATTTGTTTTTTGGAATAGATTAAAGTGCGGTTATTTTTTGATGAAAATTGAATTATTTTTCGTTTAATACACGTGGAAATAAAATATTATTTTCCAAATGAATATGGTGCATTAAATCATCAATAAATTCATTAATACCGCTATATAAGGCTTTCCAACTGAAACAAGCATCTGCAGGTGGTGTGCAGTTATTAGTAAGCGATTTGATCACTTCCACATCTTGTCCTGCTTCATCGTGTTCCATTTTCATTACACGAATTGGCATTGAGGCCATAGCATAATTCCCCATTTTGATCATTGGGAACAAAATTTGTTCTTCTTTCATTAAATGCTGGCTAAGTTCAGCATAAATTTTTTCTAATTGTGCTGCTACGCCGATAGGGCAGTCATCACGATCACCATGTACATTTTCTACTTTCTCCGCCAATGTAATTAATTCAGGGAGTTGTTCACGGTGGCGATTATGAAAACGAGTAATAATGTGATCGATCATTTCTGCATAAGATGCCGAAGTCCAATCTTTATCATTATTTTCTGCTTTACTTTGTTGTAAATCAGTTAAACGTTTTTCAATTTCAGCAAGGTTAAGATTCTTTTGTTGTGCTGCGACTTCTAATAATACAGAACCTCCGCAGCAAAAATCTAAATCATATTCACGAAAAATTTTAGTTGCACCTGGAATTGAAACAGCGAGTTCGCTAAGTTTTTGTTGGGCAAAAGACATAAATCACTCCTATATTGATTAGTAAAAATAAATCCGATAAAAATGGTAGGATATTTTTCTGATTATGAAAAGTAGAGAAATTTATTTATTGATTAAATTATGATTTAAATCAATAAAAATACCTCATAATAATCAGCTAAAAATTTATGGTTATTAATATAAATAGGATTAATTATCACTAATGAGCCAGCTTTAAATTCATTATGTATTTTTTTATATAATTGATTTTTAAGAATTTAGGAAAATACTGATTTTCATCAATATTATTGATTGTGTTTATGAAGTGAAATCTTTTAGAATGACGACAAATCAAATTTAACGCATAACTCCGAGCTTGTTTAGCCTAAGTTTCAGAAGAAATACGGTGGCAAGCCAATAACGCCGTGTGTTATTCAGGGATACGCTGGAAACGGTTTATCCTCTCCATATTTAGAAAGGTGTAAAATGCAATCCATTCCTATCAAGAACGTAGGAGAGTCTCGCTTAGTCGATCCTTTCCAACGTCAATATTACTATCTACGACTGTCGATTACTGATCAGTGTAATTTTCGTTGTACCTATTGTTTACCTGATGGTTATCAACCCGAAGCTAACAAACCAAGTTTCTTAACCTTAAAAGAAATTATCCATCTTGCTCAAGCGTTTGCTGAAATGGGCACAGAGAAAATCCGTTTAACGGGTGGCGAACCGACTTTACGCAAAGATTTTATTTCTATTGCCGAAAGCATTGCTAACATTGATGGCATTCGTCAATTAGCCGTCACGACAAACGGCTATCGCATGGCAAAAGATGTGGCTGATTGGAAGCAAGCAGGGATTACGTCTATTAACGTTAGTGTTGATAGCCTTGATCCGAAAATGTTCCATCAAATTACAGGTATCAATAAATTTGATGACGTGATGCGTGGTATCGATCGTGCATTTGAAGTGGGTTACAACAAAGTCAAAGTTAATTCAGTTTTGATGAAAAATCTGAATGATAAAGAATTTGAACAATTTCTCGCTTGGGTGAAAGATCGCCCAATTCAAATGCGCTTTATTGAGTTGATGCAAACGGGCGAAATGGATAGTTTCTTTGATAAATTCCATCTTTCAGGACAAGTCTTAGCGGATAAATTGCTGAAAAATGGTTGGACATTACAGCATAAATCTCACACTGATGGTCCTGCTAAAGTATTCACGCATCCTGATTATGCAGGCGAAATTGGCTTAATTATGCCTTATGAGAAGAATTTCTGCGCAAGTTGCAATCGTTTAAGAGTGTCAGCAAAAGGTAAACTTCATCTTTGTTTATTTGGCGAAGAAGGCATTGAATTACGTGATTTATTGCAGTCGCACGAACAGCAAGGTATTTTACAGGCTCGTATTTTTGCCGCACTTCAAGGCAAACGTGAACATCATTATTTGCATATCGGCGATACTGGTGTAAGAAATCATTTAGCTTCTATTGGTGGCTAAAAAGCAAAGTGAGATGAATGGTAATATTCATCTGCGTTCTTTTGTCGCTTATTTAAAACATTTAATATTTTAACCGCACTTTTATCATATTATGACTACATTTACACATATCAATTCTCAAGGCGAAGCCAATATGGTGGATGTTTCTGCAAAGGCAGAGACAGTTCGTGAAGCCCATGCTGAAGCCATCGTTACCATGTCTAAAGAAACCCTTGCTATGATCGTGGAAGGTAAACATCACAAAGGCGATGTTTTTGCTACGGCTCGTATTGCGGGTATTCAAGCTGCAAAACGTACTTGGGAGCTTATCCCGCTTTGCCATCCGTTGTTACTTTCCAAAGTGGAAGTAAATTTAGAACCGTTACTTGAAACCAATCAAGTTCGTATTCAATCTCTTTGCAAATTAACTGGAAAAACTGGCGTAGAAATGGAAGCACTAACTGCCGCAAGCGTAGCAGCCTTAACCATTTACGATATGTGTAAAGCTGTGCAGAAAGACATTGTGATTGAGAAAGTTCGCCTGTTAGAAAAGTGCGGTGGAAAATCAGGCCATTTTATTGCGGAGGAAAAATAAGATGTTAAATATTTTATTTTTTGCTCAAACTCGTGAATTAATTGGCGTTGATGCCATTCAATTAGAAGATGATTTTGCCACTGCGGAAGCGGTGCGTGAACACCTTGCTCAAAAAGGCGATAAGTGGGCATTGGCACTGGAAAAAGGTAAACTTTTAGTGGCAATTAATCAAACCTTAATGCCTTTAGAAAGTGCGGTAAAAAATGGCGATGAAATTGCCTTTTTCCCACCAGTAACAGGGGGCTAAATGACGGATATTCAAATTTCGGTACAAGAACAGCCTTTTGATCAAAATGCCGTTTATCAATGGCTTTCTGAACAACATTCGGTTGGTGCAACGGTTATATTTGTTGGTAAAGTACGCGATCTTAATTTAGGCGATGCAGTATCTAGTTTGTATTTAGAACATTATCCCGCAATGACTGAAAAAGCGTTGAATGAAATTGTTGCACAAGCGACAGCGCGTTGGGATATTCAACGTGTATCGGTAATTCATCGTGTTGGGCTTTTACAAACTGGCGATGAAATTGTTTTAGTGGGGGTAAGTTCCGCACATCGTGGAGATGCTTATCACGCCAATGAATTCATTATGGATTTTTTAAAATCCAAAGCTCCGTTCTGGAAAAAAGAACAAACCAATCAAGGCGAGCGTTGGATTGAAGCAAGAGAGAGCGATAAAGAAGCATTAGAAAAATGGTAATCGCTTACCTGCACCCTAATTCATTAAGGTGCAGATTAAATATTTTCATTTATGTTATTTTGATAACGCACCACTTCCCCAAGTTTGCACTTCTTCAGGGCGGTTTATTTGAAGCAAGAAACGTTTGTTGGGCTGTGCTTGCGGTTGGATTTCTTTTTCTGCTGGTGTGGAGAAAGAAATCCCACCTTTTAGCAACTGCTGAACACTACCCGTATTAAATACTGCACCTTTCCAGCCTAAGCTAAAGTCGTAGCCTGATGCGATCCAAAATTCTGTGTTTTGTCGAACAAGATGGCTATATTTCGGCATAATTGTAATATGCACTAATACACGATCACCAAGACTATTAAGTTCAAATTTTTTCACTGTGCCAACTTCTACACCTCGATAAAGAATTGGCGAACCTTCACTTAAATTCATCGCATCACGCGTTTCTAAAATAAACGGTGTGCCATTGCTAAATTTATTACGCTGTGGTGCCGTTTGCGCTAAATTAAATTGTGTTTTTGTGTTGCCATTACCAATTTCAATATCAATATAAGATTGTAATAAACTATCAAGGTTATCTATTCCACCTGCTGAAATTTGTGGCGAGATTATCGTAAAGTGAGAACCTTCTTTTGCAATTATATTCATATAATTTGGATTTATTAGGGCTTTTGCAGTGATGCGTTTCGCTTTTGCATCAAGCTGAATGCTGTCAATTTGCCCCACATCTAAGCCTAAATAACGCAGATTCATTCCTTTGCTAAGATTAGTTGCATCATCTGTGATTAACGTGATGACAAACCCGATAGATTTTGCATAGCTTTCATTTGCATAAAGTGTTCGATTATTGCCTGAACCACCATTATCAAAGCTAATCGCCCCTTTTAAGGAACGTGCAAGTGGTGTTGCTTGAATACTAATGCCTTTCGGTGTGACATCAATCTTCGCCGCACTTTCTACCCAAAAACGGCTTTTATTTGTCAATAAATGTTGATAGGCAGGATAAATATAAATTTCTACATCAAAGCTATTCGTTTTAGGTTTAATACTTAAAATTTTTCCTACTTCAAATTGACGATATAGGACGAGAGAGCCTTTATCAATACTTGGTAATGTTTGGGTATGTAAGGTTATTGTTGGCGTAAGAATATCGCCTGTGATACCGTGTTCTGCATTGCTAATATTTTGATAAAGTGGATAACTGGTTTTAGCTTTTCCCTGAGCTTGTTTTGTTAGTACTCGAACACCACCTTGTAACCATTTTTCTGGTGTCGCGGATTCAAAACGCAATCCATCTAATCCAATGCTTATATCGAAATTGGTTGCAGCCACAAATTGAGTATCTTCGTGAATTAAATTACGGTATTCAGAGGCAATTGCTGCTTTAAATTGCACGCCATTTACATCAATTGTTTGTGAAACAATTTGCCCAATTATCATATTGTTATAAAACACATTTTGCCCTTCGCTGACGCCGTAATTCTCTGGCGCAGTGAGGGTTAAAACTAACGTGTTAGGTGCATTGAGTAATAATTCATTTTCTTTAATCACGTTAAATTGATGTTTAGTTTCGCCGTCTCCCGCAATCACATCAAAATATTCGTCACGAAAGAATTTTTTTGGTTCTGCTAAATTGCCTAGATCCATTTTTTTATTGCGTAGGACAATTTTACTATTTGCTTTAAACAAAGAGGCTTGGTTTGGATCGATCAATAAACTGCCTTCTAAAATTTCATCGTTATTTTCCACCGCACTTAGCTTGGCGAGAATCCCTATAGCATTATCTTGAGAATAAACTTCCGTTTGCCCTGCAATAAGAGCGGTAGAGGCAGGAATAGTTATCTTAATTTCAATCCCACGTTTAGCCGCTTTTAAATTGGTATAGAGCGTGAAATGACTATTTTCATCTGCTTTTGGGCTGTCAGCTGGAGAGTCAAAAGAAACCGCCCCCTGTACAACGGCATTTAAACTTTCTACATTTAGATTTAAGCCTGACGGGCTAATATTAGCGTTAATGCCACTAATATTCCAAAAGCGTGAATCTTTTTTCACAAACTTGGCATAGGCTTTATCAATGACCACATCTATTTCTACTTTATTGTTTTTATTAATACGGTAATCATAGATTTTTCCTACAGGTAATTTTTTAAAATACACGGACGCACCAATAGAAATCGAACCTAAATCATCAGAAATTAAGTGGATCAACAAGTCTCCTGCTGAAACTTGCGCAATAGGCCCTTGTTCTTCTGCTATAAATTCATCTTCACGATCGCCATCACCCGGTTGAAGAGTGATGTAATTACCTGACACGAGAGAATCTAATCCTGAAATGCCTGCAAGGGAAACATTTGGTTGTACAAGCCAAAATTTTGTGTCTTCACGTAAAATATTTGAAGCCTCAGGATTGATATTTGCAATAACTTCTACTTTTTGTAGGTTATCAGTGAAATGAACTTCTTTTACTATGCCAATTTGTAATCCTTGATAACGAATTTGAGTTTTATCTGCCACAATGCCAGAACCATTAGCAAAAGTAATTGTAATGCTAGTACCGCGTTCTTTCACAATTTGGAAGAATAAAATTGCCCCGATACATAATGCGATAAAAGGCAATAGCCAAAAAGGCGAAATGCGTTTTGTTTTACGTAAGTTGGCTGTTATTTCTTGATATTTTTCTTCTATTGAGGAGGAATTATTTTTCTCTGTCATAAATTTTCCAAATTAATTTGCTATCAAATTGTGAGGTGGAAAGCATAGTGCAAAATACGGCTGCGCCAAAATAAAATGCGCCTGGCCCTACGGTAAAATTAATGATTTCTCCGCGTGTGACAAGCGACATCATTAAGGCTAATACAAATAAATCGAGCATAGACCAGCGTCCAACAAAATGTACTAGATGTAATAAACGCATTTGCCATTTAATAGAATGTTGCCATTTAAAATGCACGCAAGCAAGTAAATAAAGCATAATAAAAATTTTGCTGATAGGCACGAAAATACTGGCAAAAAACACAACAAAAGCAACAAAATAACTACCTGATTTAACAAATGAAATAACCCCAGAAATTAACGTATCTTCAGATAATGCACCTGTTAAATAAATGCCAGATATAGGTAATAAATTTGCAGGAAAAAGCATAATAATCCCTGCAATTAAGGTTGCCCAAGTCGCTTGTAATTTTAGCTTATCCGATGTATTAAGAGGCGATTGGCAGCGGGGACAACAAATTTTTTGTTGATGATAGTAATAGATAGATTTTTGCGTAAATGTGTAATGGCAAGCAGGACATAATTCAACAGCTTGTTTTGTATAAACTGGAGTACATTCAGGATAAAATTCCTGCCATAAGGCGGAAAGATTAAGTTTGATAAAAAGCAGTGTGGTTAAAAGTGCGGTAAAAATAAAAGGAATTAAATAAATATTAATTTCTAATGTTGCATATTCGCGTACTTTAAATATGGTTACCCCAAGTGCCACTAAATAAACATCAAACATTACCCAAGCTTTAATGTAACCAAGAAATAGTAAAACACTACGTGGTTTTATCTGAAAAATCTTAGCCAGCCAAAGCATAATAACTAAAAGTGCAAAAGTAATCGGCATTACTACTGCACAAATAAAGATCATAAACGCGGTGTATTCATAACCACCCACTGCCATTTTCCAAATGCCATCCCAAATAGAGGCGTCAATTTTAATGCCTAATAAATGTAAACTTAATAAGGGGTAGTTCAAGGAAAAGGGCATTAATATCAAAATAGATAATGCAATCATTGCACAACGATGTAATGACCACCTCGTACCACTTTCTAATAGATGATGACAACGTGGGCATTCGGCTTGTTCATTTGATTGAAGAATAGAAGGCACGTTAATGCAAGCATCACATTCTGTGCATTTTAAAATTTTAAATGGAGGCGAAGTTAGCTTTGTTTTAGGCACGCTTGTGGTCTTTCTTTATAAATCAAAAACGTGCCATTCTATCGTTGTTTTAACGTATTTGTGAAGTCTTGGCGTTATTTTTGTGTGAAATTTATTCAGCATAACGGGATCCGTTGTTAATTTTGTAAAAAGTGCGATAAACTAGGCAAATCTTTATTTTATTAATAGCCTCAAGGATATAACTATGACTGACACACAATTATCATCTCAAGTTACAGATGTGCAAACGGAAGTGCAAAAATTAACCAACGCAAAAGCTATCATTACTTATTTAGCAGAAAAATTTCCTCTTTGCTTTGTTTTAGAGGGCGAAGCAAAACCATTAAAAATAGGTTTATTTCAAGATTTAGCTGAAGCATTACAAGATGATGAACGCGTAAGTAAAACCCAATTGCGTCAGGCTCTTCGCCAATACACATCAAATTGGCGTTATTTATATGGCTGTCGTGAAGGTGCAGTGCGTGTTGATTTACAGGGTAATCCTGCGGGTGTATTAGATGCAGAACACGTTGCTCACGCTGCACAGCAACTTGCTGAAGCGAAAGCGCGTTTTGCGGAAAAACGTAAAGCAGAAGCTGCAGCTAAAAAAGCACAACAAAAAAAGCATCCGCGTAAACCTGCGAATAAAAACCTTAAAAAAGAGAGTAAATTATCACTAAGTGCGGTTGATTTTTCACAAATTTCTGTTGGTTCTGTTGTGAAAGTTAAAGCTGGAGATAATGCTAAAAAAGCAACAGTGGTAGAAGTATTAAAAGATTCAGCACGTGTTGAACTTGAAAATGGTTTGATTATGAACGTTGCTGCAGATCGTTTATTTGCTTAATAAATAAAAATTGACTCGGAAATGGTTATGAAATTTAAAATGTCAAAAAATGTGATTTGTTATGCGTGGTTATCGGTGTGTTTGAGCAGTGCAATTCCTGCATTTGCTGTACAACCTACATTAAAACCAAGTGACATTAGTATTCCAGCGATAAGTGAAGAAAGCCAGTTGGCAACTAAGCGTGCAACGACAAGATTAACTCAATCCCATTATCGTAAGATTAAATTAGATGATGATTTTTCCGAGAAAATTTTTGATCGTTATATTAAAAATTTAGATTTTAGCCACAATACTTTTTTGCAGTCTGATATAGACGAACTTCGTCAAAAATATGGTACTAAGTTAGATGAACAGTTGAGTCAAGGCGATCTTTCTGCGGCGTTTGACATTTATGATGTAATGATGAAACGTCGCTATGAACGTTATACTTATGCGTTATCTTTATTAGATAAAGAGCCTGATTTAAATGGTCAAGATCAAATTGAAATTGATCGTGAAAAAGCGGCTGCGCCACAAACTGAAGCTGATGCGAATAAACTTTGGGATGCTCGTGTAAAAAATGACATTATTAATCTTAAATTAAAAGATAAAAAATGGTCAGAAATCAAAGCAAAGCTTACAAAACGCTATAATTTAGCCATTCGTCGTTTAACGCAAACAAAAGCAGACGATATTGTTCAAATTTATTTGAATGCTTTTGCGCGTGAAATTGATCCTCACACCAGTTATCTTTCCCCAAGAACAGCAAAAAGTTTTAATGAAAGTATAAATCTTTCTTTGGAAGGCATTGGGACTACTTTACAATCAGAAGATGATGAAATTAGCATCAAATCTCTTGTACCTGGTGCGCCAGCGGAACGTAGTAAAAAGCTGCATCCTGGGGATAAAATCATTGGTGTTGGGCAAGCAACAGGCGATATTGAAGACGTTGTTGGTTGGCGTTTAGAAGATTTGGTAGAAAAAATTAAAGGGAAAAAAGGCACTAAAGTTCGCTTAGAAATTGAGCCTGCTAAAGGGGGAAAATCACGTATTATTACTTTGGTTCGTGATAAAGTCCGTATTGAAGATCAAGCTGCTAAACTAACCTTTGAAAAAGTGTCAGGAAAAAACATTGCGGTAATAAAAATTCCAAGTTTTTATATTGGATTAACCGAAGATGTCAAAAAACTACTGGTTAAATTAGAAAATCAAAAAGCTGAGGCTCTTATTGTTGATTTACGTGAAAATGGCGGTGGTGCATTAACGGAAGCGGTGGCGTTAAGTGGTTTATTTATTGCCGATGGCCCTGTTGTGCAGGTTCGCGATGCTTATCAGCGTATTCGTGTTCATGAAGATGATGATGCTACGCAACAATATAAGGGGTTATTATTTGTGATGATTAATCGTTACAGTGCTTCCGCATCAGAAATTTTTGCTGCAGCAATGCAAGATTATCGTCGAGGTATTATCATCGGGCAAAATACTTTTGGTAAAGGTACGGTGCAACAGAGTCGTTCGTTAAATTTTATCTATGATTTAGATCAGAGCCCGTTGGGTGTTTTGCAATATACTATTCAAAAATTTTATCGTATTAATGGTGGTTCAACCCAATTAAAAGGTGTTGCAGCCGATATTAATTTCCCCGAAATTATAGATTCGAAAGAATATGGGGAAGATAAAGAAGATAATGCGCTTGCTTGGGATAAAATCCCATCAGCGAGTTATATGGAAGTAGGAAATATCGATTATATTGATAATGCAGTAAATATTCTAAATGAAAAACATCTTGCTCGTATTGCTAAAGATCCTGAATTTGTTGCATTGAATGAAGAATTGAAAGTGCGAAATGAACGCCGAGATCGAAAATTTCTATCATTGAATTATAAAATGCGTAAAGCAGAGAATGATAAAGATGATGCAAGACGTTTAAAAGATTTGAACGAACGTTTTAAACGTGAGGGTAAGAAAGCATTGAAAGATATTGATGATTTGCCGAAAGATTACGAAGCACCAGATTTCTTCTTAAAAGAAGCTGAAAAAATAGCAGCTGATTTCGTTATTTTTAATTCAGATCAGAAAATTAATCAAGCAAACGGCCTATCCGAAGCAAAAACGGAAAGTAAAAAATAAATACTAAATGGTTTTGACCGCACTTTGTTTGAGAAAAGCAACAAGTGCGGTGATTTTAATAAAGGTTTAGGAAATGGTAGTGTTTAAAAGCACCTTAAAGTTATCATTATTCGCCTTATCATTATCTATGATGATGTCGGGTTGTGTTTTAGTAGGTTTGAGCAAAAATGACCAATCTAAATCATTGTACGGCATTAATCTTTCCCATTTGTCATTCGCAGAAAGAAAAGAGCTTGAAGAAGCCATTTATGCGGATCAGCAACGTTTAACGGAAGAAAAACAAACATTGCTTAATATGACGCTAACACACGAAATAGGCGATCATAAGTTACAATTTAAGCCTTTACTCGCGCGTTTATATGCTTCTCGTAAATATGCCCCGTTATGGACTGACAATGCGGCAGCTCGTCAATTGTTACGTGATTATGCGGCAATGGTGGCAAGCGGTATTTCAAAATCGTCGGCAACTTCACTAGAAACATTGGCATTGGTAGAACAACAAGGCGGATTGGTTTATGATGTGTTATTAAGTGATATTTTGTTAGATTACTTATATTACACACAAAATGTTCGTTCTCAAGCATCTAATTGGTTGTATTCATCTGCTCAGTATCAAGCACAACAGCCTGAAAATGATCATATTCAACGCTGGTTAAGTGCGGTGGAAAATAATCAACTTCTTGATTTCATACAAAGTTTAGCGGGAGAAAATCATTTATATCGCCAAACAGTTCAATCATTGCCGATGTTTATTCCGACTTCTAAAGAATCAAATATTGCTCAAAAATTGGCAATGAATGCACAGCGTTTACGTGTGATTCCTGATTTTCATAATGGAATTTTTGTGAATATTCCAAGCTATAAATTACAGTATTATCGTGATGGCGATTTAATTTTAGAATCTCGGGTAATTGTTGGCACAGATTCGCGCAGGACACCTGTAATGTATAGCAAATTAAGTAATGTGGTTGTAAATCCACCTTGGAATGCGCCAATTCGCTTAATTAATGAAGATTTATTGCCAAAAATGAAAGCCGATCCAAATTATATTACGGAGCATAATTATTCAATTTTAGATAATCAAGGCAATGTTGTTGATCCTGCTTCTATTGATTGGGAATCTATTGGTAATAAATTTCCTTATCGAGTTCGACAAGCGGCTGGCGATAGTGCGTTAGGTAATTATAAATTTAATATGCCAAGTTCTGATGCAATTTATTTACACGATACGCCAAATCGCGGATTGTTTAATCGTAAAAATCGAGCGTTAAGTTCTGGTTGTGTGCGTGTTGAAAAATCTGATCAATTGGCAAGTATTTTATTAAAAGAAGCAGGTTGGACAGAAACTCGAAAAAATACAGTATTAGCAAGTAAAAAAACCACTTCTGCGCCGATACGCTCGGATAATCCTGTTTTTTTATATTATGTTACAGCGTGGATTGAAAACGGAAATATTGTAAATTTACCTGATATTTATGGTTATGATCGTCAGATTAATCTTGCTGAGATTAATTGGGATCTCGTAAAAAAATATCTTCAATAAAATAAGGGAGCTATAATGAATTATGTGGATCAGAATAAACGAAAATGGTTATCGCTGGGCGGTATTGCGTTAGGAATATCTATTTTACCAAATTCTGTATTAGCAATGGTTTCAACACCTAAACCTCGTATTTTAACTTTCCGCAACATTAATACGGGCGAAAGATTAAGTGGCGAGTTTTCTTTAGCAAAAGGTTTTTCGCCTGCGATGTTAAAAAAATTGGATTATTTAATGCGTGATAAAAGGACAAATCAAGTGCATAAAATGGATCCAAATTTATTCCAGAAATTTTATAATATCCAAACTAATTTAGGCTTACGCAATGCTGAAATTGAAGTAATTTGTGGTTATCGTTCAGCCTCTACTAATGCAATGCGTCGTCGCCAAAGTCGTGGCGTAGCGAAAAATAGTTATCACATTAAAGGAAAAGCCATTGATTTTCGTATTGCAGGTGTGCCTTTGATTAAAGTGAAATCTTCTGCGGAAAGTCTGCGAAATGGTGGCGTGGGTTATTATCCAACCAGTAATTTCATTCACGTAGATACAGGCCCTGTGAGAACTTGGAAAGGCGTGTAAAACAAATGTAAAATTAACCGCACTTTTGTGCGGTTTTTCATTGGAAAAGAAATGTTATTTGACAGCCATCTTCATTTAGACCAACTCTCTGACGAGAATATTCAGCAAATACTTGCTCATTCAAAGATTATAGGTATGCTTGCGGTGAGTACTAATCTCAACAGTGCTAAAAAACTGCTGAATTTAAAACAGACTTACCCAAAGAAACTTTATTTTGCAGCTGGTTTTCATCCTGAACAGCAATTACCTAGTTTAGAAGAACAAAAAAAATTATTTCAATGGATTGACGAACATCATTCATCGATTTCTGGGATTGGCGAGGTGGGCTTGCCACATTATTCTAAACGAGAAAATCCGAATTTAGATTACGCGCCTTACATTGAATTACTGGAGCGATTTATTCTGATAGCGAAAAAATGGGATTTACCGTTAAATTTGCATATTGTACATAACGATGTAGAAATTGCCCTTGAATTATTGCAGAAACACAAAATTCAACGGGCTCATTTTCACTGGTTTAAGACAGATGAAAAATCTTTTCAGAAATTTTTCTCTACGCCCTATTTTGCAAGCCTAACCCCTGATATTTTATGGAACCCTAAAACCCAATATGTCGCTCAACATTTACCCTTAAATCGCTTGATGATTGAAACGGATAGCCCTTGGCAACACGAGGGATTTGAAAGTGCGGTAATTTCTGAGCAATTATTTGCAGTAGCGAAGAAAGTAGCTGAATTAAAGTCTTTGCCATTACATTCTGTTCAAAAGCAAATCCTTTTGAATACTGAACAGTTTTATCGATTATAAGGAGCAAAAATGAATATCGAAATTATCCCCGTTACCGCATTCCAACAAAATTGTTCTTTGATTTGGGATGATGAAAAAAATGCCGCAATTATTGACCCAGGTGGCGAAGCCGAACGCCTAATTCAACGTATTGAAGAACTGGATTTAAATCTCAAAGTGATTTTGATTACCCATGGCCATTTAGATCACGTTGGTGCTGCAATGCAATTAAAACAACATTTTGGCGTTGAAATTTGGGGTTCTAATGAAAAAGATAAATTTTTATTTGAGAGTTTACCCGAACAAGCCCAACGTTTTGGCTTGCCAAATATTGACGCTTTTTTGCCTGATCGTTGGTTTAATCAAGAGGGCGAAATTTTAAAATTAGATGGCTTTAATTTCGAGATTTTACATTTACCAGGGCATACACCAGGACATATCGGTTTTATTGAACACGAGAAAAAAGTGGCGTTTACGGGCGATGTATTATTTCAAGGCGGAATTGGTCGTACCGATTTCCCTCGCGGGGATTATGAAACATTGATTTCTTCAATTCGAACAAAATTACTCCCATTAAATGACGATATTATTATTATCGCTGGACACGGATCTTACACAACCATTGGGCAAGAAAAGCGGAGCAATCCATTTTTAAATCCTAAATCTTAAATCCTAAATTCTTGGAGGTTATTGATCAATCAAGTGCAAAATAAATGATCAATTAGCCTAAAAGTGCGGTAAATTTTTTCCACGTTTTTTATTTAATTTCCAAAATGTGAAGTAGCTCACATTTTTGAAATTATTTTCTGTTACAACCAACGCCCTTAATTATTTTCTTGACAAAGGAGCAAAACAATGAAAATCATTAAGCAAGCAAAATAGTCTAATCCGCCTTTCTTTAATCAGTCTACTTATTTCCACTTCTTTTTATTCTGTTCAATCTTTTGCTGCAACTCCTACGTGGAAGCCTGTCTATGGTAAAGTGAATGGTGATGCAGAGTGAAAAAGTTAGAAAAAGGCAAAACGCAGCTCTTTCATCAAGTGGCTATTCTGGCGGTGGAGCAAGCGTAGGATGTATGTGGTAATACGTTGAAGTTTTAAAAACACAAGTAAAAATAACCGCACTTTGTTTAAGAGATGAAGTGCGGTTTTTTATTGTTTGAAATCTAAAGAGTTTGAACTAGATCACAAATTTGTAACAATTTCTGATAAGAGGCTTATTTCCGTTGCAATCCTATGTATAATGCGTAAAAAATGGAGCGAAAATATTGCTTCAAATATCATAATAAAGAGGTAATTATGCAGCAAAACAAGGCGTTTGATGATTGGTTAGCCAGCACAGCATTAGGCGGTGCAAATCAATCTTATATAGAAGAACTTTATGAAAGCTATTTGAGTGATCCACAGTCGGTGGAGGAAAGCTGGCGAAAAACCTTTGATTCTTTGCCAAAAACCACCGCACTTGAACATCCCCATACTCCAGTGCGAGATTATTTTCGTCGTTTAGCGCGAGAAAATCATAATGAAGCGGTGACAGTGATAGATCCTGCTGCTGGTGCAAAATTAGTGAAAGTTCTACAATTTATCAATGCCTATCGTTTTCGTGGCCATTTAGAGGCTAATCTTGATCCTCTCAATTATTATCGTTGGAAAGTATCTTCTGTCCCTGAATTAGATTATCGCCATCACGGTTTTACTGAACAAGATCTCAACGAAACTTTCAATATAAATCATTACGTTTATAAACGCGATACCATTAAACTTGGCGAATTAGCTCAAATGTTGAAAGAAACATATTGTGGCTCAATTGGCTTGGAGTTTATGCACGTGCAGGATATGGAGCAGAAAATGTGGCTCCAGAGCAAGATGGAAAGCCTGTTAGATAAACCGCTTTTTACATCTGAAGAACGTGTCAATTTTCTTCGTGAACTGACAGCTGCAGACGGTTTAGAACGTTATCTTGGTGCGAAATTCCCTGGGGCGAAACGCTTTTCTTTAGAAGGAAGTGATGCGTTTATTCCATTGATGAAAGAAATTATTCGCCATTCTAGTCGTCAAGGGGTAAATGATGTGGTAATGGGAATGGCACACCGTGGGCGTTTGAATATGCTCGTGAATGTATTAGGTAAAAAGCCTGAAAATTTATTCGATGAATTTGCAGGTAAACATTCCAGCGAACGTACGGGGGATGTGAAATATCATCAAGGTTTTTCTTCTGATTTTGCCGTAGATGATAAGAGAGTCCACTTAACGTTGGCATTTAATCCATCTCATTTGGAAATCGTAAGCCCTGTTGTGATTGGTTCTGTTCGATCTCGACAAACTCGTATGAATGATACAGAACATAGCAAAGTGCTTGCTATTACTGTTCACGGAGATTCAGCTGTGGCAGGACAGGGGGTTGTTCAAGAAACATTGAATATGTCAAATGCCCGTGGTTATAGTGTGGGCGGTACTATTCGCATCGTGATTAATAACCAAATTGGTTTTACGACATCTAATCCGAATGACACGCGTTCCACAGAGTATTGCACCGATATTGCAAAAATGATTCAAGCGCCGATTATTCATGTTAATGGTGATGATCCTGAAGCGGTGGCATTTGCTGCGCGTATGGCGGTGGAATATCGTAATTTATTCAAACGAGATATTTTTATTGATTTGATTTCTTATCGTCGCCATGGTCATAACGAGGCAGATGAACCATTAGCCACTCAACCAATGATGTATAGCATCATCAAAAAACATCCTACACCTCGTAAAGTTTATGCGGATCGCTTAGTTTCAGAAGGCGTGATGACTGAAGAGCAAGTTACCGAGATGGCGAATGATTATCGCGATGCGCTAGATAATGGCGATCGCGTGGTATCTGAATGGCGAGAAATGGATACGGCAAAAATGGATTGGTTGCAATATCTCAACTATGATTGGACTGCGCCGTATGAAAGCAAATTTTCACAGGAACGTTTTTTAACCCTTGCTAAACGTGTATGTGAATATCCTGAAAGTTTACGTGCGCATCCTCGAGTGGAAAAAATCTATAATGATCGTAAAGCAATGTATCAAGGCGAAAAATTGCTCGACTGGGGCATGGCTGAAACCATGGCTTATGCAACCTTACTTGATGAAGGTGTTAATGTTCGTTTATCAGGCGAAGATGCGGGACGAGGTACTTTTTTCCATCGTCATGCTGTTGTGCATAATCAAAATGATGGTACGGGGTATGTACCATTAACACATTTACACGCCAATCAAGGTCGTTTTGAAGTATGGGATTCGGTACTTTCTGAAGAATCTGTTCTTGCTTTTGAATATGGCTACGCAACAACAGATCCAAAAACTTTAACCATTTGGGAAGCGCAATTTGGCGATTTTGCTAATGGTGCGCAAATTGTTATCGACCAATTTATTAGCTCTGGCGAACAAAAATGGGGCAGAATGTGTGGTTTAGTTATGTTATTGCCTCATGGCTATGAGGGACAAGGCCCTGAACATTCTTCCGCACGTCTTGAACGTTATTTGCAACTTTGCGCAGAACAAAATATGCAAGTTTGCGTGCCATCAACACCTGCACAGGTGTATCACATGTTGCGTCGTCAGTCTTTACGTAAAATGCGCCGTCCATTGATTGCCATTTCCCCAAAATCTTTACTACGTCATCCATTGGCAGTGTCCAGTTTAGACGAGTTGATTAATGGAACTTTCCAAACGGTAATCGGAGAAATTGATGAGCTTGATCCTAAAGATGTAAAACGTGTGGTAATGTGTTCAGGTAAAGTTTATTACGATTTACTTGAACAACGTCGTGCAAATAATCAGAAAGATGTAGCGATTATTCGTATTGAGCAGCTTTATCCATTCCCGCATGAGGATGTGAAGAAAGTGCTTGAGCCTTATGCGCATGTCACGGATTATGTATGGTGCCAAGAAGAACCACTTAACCAAGGGGCTTGGTATTGCAGCAAACATAATTTTGAAGCGGCTATTCCAGAAGCCGTTAGACTCAAATATGCAGGGCGTTCAGCTTCTGCTTCGCCTGCTGTGGGCTATATGTCGCTTCACACTAAGCAGCAAAAGCAGTTAGTGGAAGATGCGTTGAGTTTTTAAAGTGCGGTTAATTTAATAAAGGTTTTTATATCTTTGCTTTCCTCTGTAAATAGGGGAGCTAAGATAATTAAGATATAGTAAAAAAGAAGAAAAGGAAAAATAAAATGACCATCGAAATTCTTGTTCCAGACCTACCTGAATCAGTTGCAGATGCAACTGTTGCCACTTGGCATAAAAAACTGGGCGATACTGTGAAACGTGATGAAGTTATTGTGGAAATTGAAACGGATAAAGTCGTGCTAGAAGTCCCAGCACTTTCTGATGGCATACTGGTAGAAGTTGTTCAAGCTGAGGGCGAAACTGTCGTAAGCAAACAGCTGCTAGGCAAAATTTCTACGGCTCAAGAAGGAGATGTCAGTTCAGCGACGTTAAAAGCAACGAATGAACCCACACCATCTGATCGTCAAAATTCAGCGATTGAAAATAGTCATAATCATAATGCGGATCAAAGCCCTGCAATTCGTCGTTTATTAGCAGAACATGATTTACAAGCAGATCAAATTCAAGGTTCGGGCGTGGGCGGTCGTTTAACACGTGAAGATATTGAACGTGAAATTGCAAAACGACAAGCACAGCAAGTGAAACAAGAAGCTGCCACTGAGCAAAATACAATTAGTACGGTGGCTTATAGCGCACGTTCTGAAAAACGTGTGCCAATGACCCGTTTGCGTAAACGTATTGCTGAACGTTTACTTGAAGCCAAAAATAGTACAGCAATGCTTACCACTTTTAATGAAGTGGATATGCAGCCGATAATGACTTTGCGTAAAACCTACGGCGAAAAATTTGAAAAACAACATTCAGTACGTTTAGGATTTATGTCTTTTTATATCAAAGCGGTTGTGGAAGCATTGAAACGTTATCCTGAAGTTAATGCTTCTATTGATGGGGATGATGTTGTTTACCATAACTATTTTGATATTAGTATTGCAGTTTCAACTCCGCGTGGATTAGTCACACCAGTGCTTCGTGATTGCGATAAGCTCAGTATGGCAGAGATCGAAAAACAAATTAAAGCATTAGCTGAAAAAGGTCGTGATGGCAAATTGACTGTAGAAGATCTCACTGGCGGCAATTTTACCATCACAAATGGCGGTGTGTTTGGTTCTCTTATGTCCACTCCAATTATCAATCCACCACAAAGTGCGATTTTAGGAATGCACGCTATTAAAGAACGCCCGATTGCGCTTAATGGTCAAGTGGTGATTCGTCCGATGATGTACCTTGCTTTATCTTACGATCATCGTTTAATTGACGGCCGTGAATCTGTTGGTTTCTTGGTAGCGATTAAAGAATTATTGGAAGATCCAACAAGATTGTTATTAGAAATCTAAGAAATAAAAGGCTTTCTGTGTTAGAAAGCCTTTTAAAATGAACAAAAAATTAACCGCACTTTAAATATTTAAAAAGAATATTCCAAAGTGCGGTTGGTTTTTTTATGTGTTTTTAATTAGAGAGAAAAATCGTCAAAATCATTCGTATCAACTTTTGAGTCAATTTGACCGACAAGATAAGAGCTTACTTCTACTTCTTGTGGTGCAACCTGTACGTTATCTGACACTAACCAAGCGTTAATCCAAGGAATTGGATTTGAACGTGTTTGGAATGGTAGTGGCAATCCAACAGCTTGCATACGGATATTAGTAATATATTCTACGTATTGAACTAAAATATCTCTGTTGAGGCCGATCATAGAACCGTCTTTAAATAGATAATCAGCCCAAGCTTTTTCTTGTTCTGCCGCTGCAACAAATAAATCATAGGCTTCTTGTTTACATTCTTCCGCAATTTCTGCCATTTCAAGATCGTCTTGACCTGCAGCCATAATATTTAAAATATGCTGTGTACCTGTTAAGTGCAATGCTTCATCACGTGCGATAAATTTAATAATTTTTGCATTCCCTTCCATTAAACGACGTTCAGCAAAAGCAAATGAACAAGCGAAAGAAACGTAGAAACGAATTGCTTCAAGTGCATTCACGCTCATTAGGCAAAGGTAAAGTTGTTTTTTTAAACTACGTAAAGTCACGACGCATTCTTTGCCATCTACGGTATAAGTGCCTTCGCTGTATAAGCCATAAAGTTGGCTATCACGGATTAAATCATCGTAGTAAGATGAAATATCTTGTGCGCGTTTGATGATTTCTTCGTTAGTTACGATGTCATCAAATACGATAGAAGGATCGTTCACAATATTACGAATAATATGTGTGTAAGAGCGAGAGTGGATGGTTTCAGAGAATGTCCAAGTTTCAATCCAAGTTTCTAATTCAGGAATCGACACTAAAGGCAATAATGCCACGTTCGGGCTACGACCTTGAATAGAATCCAATAAGGTTTGATATTTTAAGTTGCTGATGAAGATGTGTTTTTCGTGTTCAGGCAATGCTGCGTAGTCGATACGGTCTTGCGATACATCTACTTCTTCTGGACGCCAGAAAAAAGAAAGTTGTTTTTCAATGAGCTTTTCAAAAGTTTCGTATTTTTGTTGATCGTAACGCGCAACATTAACGTTTTGACCAAAGAACATTGGTTCTTTTAATTGATCGTTTTTGTTTTGTGAGAAAGTGGTGTATGCCATTTTATTTATCCTTTTAAATAGAACTTATCATTTATTTAGCTTTCCCTGTTTATCAGGGGAAACTATCAAAGACTGAGGAAAGTATCCTAATTCGTTATGTCGTGCTATCTTCCCCATAAGTTGGGGAAGACAATAGGGGCGTTTAAATTTTGCAAGCACCACCAGCACAGCCGTCATCAAGATCTTCTTGAACATCTTCGGCACCGTCGCGGGTATTTTGATAGTAAAGGGTTTTTAAACCGTATTTGTAAGCGGTTAAAAGATCTTTTAACAACACTTTCATTGGTACTTTGCCGTCTTCAAAACGTTTTGGATCATAGTTTGTGTTTGCAGAGATCGCTTGATCCACGAATTTTTGCATAATACCGACTAAGTGTAAGTAGCCGTCATTACTTGGAATATCCCAAAGTAATTCATAGTTATCCATTAAATTTTCATATTCAGGTACAACTTGTTTTAAGATACCATCTTTTGATGCTTTAATACTTACGTGTCCACGCGGTGGCTCAATACCATTAGTCGCATTGGAAATCTGCGATGATGTTTCTGATGGCATTAAGGCAGTTAATGTTGAGTTACGTAAACCAAATTCTTGAATATCTTTACGTAAACTTTCCCAATCATAATGTAGAGGCTCTTGTGTTAAGGCATCTAAATCTTTCTTATAGGTATCAATCGGTAAAATGCCTTTTGCATAAGTGGTTTCATTGAAGTATTCACACGCACCTTGCTCTTTTGCTAAGTTCATAGAGGCTTTCAATAAATAATATTGAATGGCTTCAAAAGTGCGGTGTGTTAAATCGTTGGCTGAACCATCAGAATAGCGAACACCATTTTTCGCAAGGTAATACGCATAGTTAATGACCCCAATACCGAGTGAACGGCGTGCAAGTGAGCTACGTTTTGCTGCCACAACAGGGTAATCTTGATAGTCTAATAAGGCATCAAGAGAACGAACAGCAAGATCCGCAAGTTCTTCTAATTCATCTAAGTTTTCAATTTTACCTAAGTTAAAAGCGGAAAGTGTACAAAGTGCAATTTCCCCATTTTCATCGTTAATGTGCTGAAGCGGTTTAGTTGGTAATGCAATTTCTAAGCATAAGTTAGATTGACGAACTGGTGCAACTTGTGGATCAAACGGAGAGTGGGTATTACAGTGATCCACGTTTTGAATGTAAATTCGACCCGTTGATGCCCGTTCTTGCATTAATAAAGAAAAGATTTCAACTGCTTTAACAGTACGCTTACGGATAGTTGGATCTTGTTCGTATTTTACGTAAAGTTCTTCAAATTTATCTTGATCCGCAAAGAATGCTTCATAAAGTCCAGGTACATCTGATGGACTAAATAAAGTAATCTCGCCACCTTTAATTAAACGTTGATACATTAATTTGTTTAACTGGACGCCATAATCCATATGACGAACACGGTTGTCTTCTACACCACGGTTATTTTTTAATACGAGCAAGTTTTCTGCTTCTAAGTGCCAAATTGGGTAATAAAGTGTTGCAGCACCGCCACGAACGCCACCTTGTGAGCAAGATTTAACTGCAGTTTGGAAATATTTATAGAATGGAATACAACCTGTATGGAATGCTTCTCCACCACGAATTTCGCTACCTAATGCACGAATAGCCCCTGCATTAATACCAATCCCTGCACGTTGTGAAACATATTTTACAATAGCTGATGCTGTTGCATTGATTGAATCTAAACTGTCATCACATTCAATTAATACGCAAGAGCTGAACTGACGAGTTGGTGTACGCACACCCGCCATAATTGGTGTAGGTAAGGAAATTTTGAAAGTCGATGTGGCATCGTAGAAACGTTTTACATAATCCAAACGTGTTTCTTTTGGATATTTAGAGAATAGACTTGCGGAAACCAGCAAATATAAGAATTGTGCAGACTCGTAGATTTCTCCAGTCACACGGTTTTGTACTAAATATTTACCCTCCAATTGCTTCACTGCAGCATAAGAAAACGTCATATCACGCCAATGATCGATGAAGCCGTCCATTGCGTCCCATTCTTCACGAGTATAATCATCTAATAACGCTTGATCATATTTTTCCATACGTACTAGTTTTTTGACGTGATCGTATAAACGAGGGGGATCGAAATGACCATAGGCTTTTTTACGTAAATGGAAAATCGCTAAACGAGCAGCTAAATATTGATAATCTGGCGAATCTTTGCTGATTAAATCTGCGGCTGCTTTAATAATGGTTTCGTGGATGTCTGAAGTGCGAATGCCTTCATAAAATTGAATATGTGAACGAAGTTCTACTTGAGAAACAGAAACATTGTCTAGTCCTTCAGCAGCCCACGTAATCACACGATGGATTTTATCAAGATTGATTTGTTCTTGCGTACCGTCACGCTTTGTAACCATTAAACTTTTATTCATTGTATTAGCCTTCTTGTTGTTATTTAAAACAGGATTTAAAACACAAGATATAGTGTTTTTATGAAAACGATGCACAAGATAATGTGTTTGAGAAAAGATCGCAAGTAATAAATTTTTTGATTTGATTCTTGACAATAGATAACTTATTTAAAAATAAACGGTTTTTGTGAGAATAAAAATTAAAATTTTTTATTTAGAAAAATAAGAAAAAGTGCGGTAAAAATTTGTTGAATTTTTCACCGCACTTTGAAGGATTAGTCTAGGTATTTGAATACTTTAATTACTTTTTTCACGCCGCTGATTTTGCTGGCAATGTCGGCTGCCGCATTGGCTTGAGATTGTGTGACGTTACCCAGTAAAAATACTTCTCCATTTTCACTAATCACTTTGACATCTGTGGCTTTAACTCGACCATCAACGAACATCTTAGATTTGACTTGCGTTGTGAGCCAACTATCTTTACTGATTTGTGCAAAAGAGATTTTTGGGCTAACAGTTAGTTCATTATAAACTTCATTGACACCTTCAACACCCTTTGCAAGAGCTGTGGCAGTGTCTTTTACATCACTATTAGGAACTTGACCTATTAAAAGTACTCGGCCATTGTAAGACACTGCATTTACACGACCTTCAGCCTTAATTTGGGCATCTTTTTCTACAGCATTTTCTACTTTAAATTCGAGGGTTTCATCATCAATTTGTGTCCCTGTCGTTCGGGGATCGGTAGCTACTTTAGCTGCTACAGCACCACCTCCAATCACAGCTGCAACACAGCCTTGTAGAAAAATAGTCGCTCCAAGCAGGATAGCGAGTTTTTTTAACGGGGATAATGTCATAATTAACTCCTTTTTAGATTAAATTACTATTAGTTTGAAAGTGATTTATTTTCCTGTCAAGCACTTGGGAATAAAGTCTGATCAACCAATTCACAAAGTGCATTAATCACAAAAAGATGGTTCTCTAAGATACGACTTTCTTTGGTGGCTGGGATTGATATTTCTAGATCCTTATCTGCTAAAATTCCTTGAATGGCATCGTTGTTAGAGCCAGTTAGCACAATAACATTAACTTCTTTGCTGACAGCATGAGAAATAATATTTAGCACGATTTTTTCTGTCCCCAAAGGTGCAAAAGCAATAAGTAAGTCGCCCGATTTTGCAATGGCATTAAATTGATGACAATACAATTCTTCAGGCGGTTGTTCAAAAACAAGTGAAGAACCCACTGCACTTTCTAAGCTCAATAACACAGACGGGAAGCTTGGTCTAACTAAATCATATCGATTAAGTAAGTTTGAGACGAGAAACTGTGCATTGGCATAAGAACGCGACACGCCACAGGCGATAACCTTATTACCGCCTAATAAACATTGCATTACCATTTGTGTGGCATTGGTAATATTTTCAGAAAGCATGCTAGATGCTGCAATTTGAATTTGAATACTTTCGCTATAAATATCTTTTACTTTTTGTAACATTATAAAAAGCCATTAATCGAGAAAATTAGGAATCCATTGAATATCTTGAGGTGTTTTGCCAAAAGCGATTAAATCAAAGCGGCAATTAGCATCTTCTAAGCTCATATTTTGTTTTGCAAGCCATAAATTTGCGGCATCTAACCATTTTTGTTGTTTTCGCCAATCTACGCTTTCTATAGCAGAACCATAGGCGGAATGACTTCGTTGGCGAACTTCAACAAAGACGATAGTTTCTTTGTCATTCATTATTAGATCAAGTTCACCACATTTGAAATTTTGATTAGCCGCAATAAATGTTAAGCCTTTTGATTCTAAAAAAAGGCGAGCTTGATGCTCAAAGCTCGCCCCTTGCTGACGTTTTAAAGAAAACATTAGTTTGCAACTGGTACAATTGCACCATCTTGATATTGATACCAAGTCATATCGCGTTCAACATTACAGTTGGTATCAGCACTTAAAATCCCTGTTAAGCCACTCAAGCGATAGCCTGGCACTTGGCGTAATTCATTAAATTGATTAATGAGCAACCACGCATCTGCACCCATTGCATATAAACGCATCAATTGATATTCACCCCCCGTGGATTTTGCTAACTTCTGATATTGTGGAGAATTGGTATCTTTAAAAAATGGAATATCACTAAACTGTACACCGTTCATCTGTGCGATGAAGTCGGTATTAGTGTTTGTCGCACTTGCGCTTGCTCGAGAACTGGCATAAATCGCTAAATTAGGTACGATATTTGTTAAATAACCTTTCATTTCTGCCAGTTCAGTTGGACTTGCTACGGCATAAAGTGCGGTTGTATTTGAGTTATTTTCTTGAACGAAATAGGTCACATCCGCAGGCAAATTGTAGTAACGGATATTCGCATCAGTACCTGCTAATTGCTGCCAACGTACATTAAAGGCATTGCCTACGCGTTGTCCTAAATCATTTTGCGGCATTGCGACAAGTGGATTACGCACGCCATCGTTCCACATTTTATTGGCGGCAGATTCAGCTTCATCTTCTGGAGAAAGTCCGTAATAACAAAGTTGAGGAATCGCACGAGAATGTGGTGTGGCATTTAATGCAAGCACATCCATACCTTGAATTTGAGCAGGATCCGCTAAAATCACATCAAGATTTTGTTTTAGTAATGGGCCGACTAAGGTTTTAATCCCCGCTTGTTTTGCTTGCGCAATGATATCTTGGACAGAATTCATTGAGGTATCAAACACTTGCACTGGAATGGTTGAGTTACCTTTCGCGTCGTTAAAACCCGATTGAATGGTTGTACCAAGAATTTGTCCATCTCCACTTAATGGCAAGAGTAAACCAATTTGTGACACATTCGTTTGTTGGAAATTAAGCAATGTAAGCAATTCTTTTGGGAACAACGTTGCGGCTGCATGATTTGGATAAGCATTTTTCCAACTTTGTAAGGCTTGGCTTAATTGTACAGGCTGACGAATATAATCGTTGTAGGCTTTGATTAATGTTAGCCAACCGCCTAAAGCTGCATTACCTTCATCAGAGGCATTATTAATAACGCCAGTATTCGCTGAACGCAATAAAGCCCAAGTTTTATCAATATTATCTTGACGACGTTGTACATCTGTTAAATTCTTATCCATTTCTATCCGCGCTTTTACCGCTTCAATCATGTCTTTACGGTTTTCGGCAACAATAGCTAAGGTTTCGTAATAACGAGATTTTTGTGACGGGCTTAGTTTATTTAAATCCAATGCACGTAATTGATTTTGTGCGACTTCATTGGCATTTTTTGCGGCAGAAATTCTCGCTTCAATTAATGCACGATCTAATTTTTGCGCATCATTTAATTCGCCTAATTCCCTCAATAACGCTGCCGATTGTTCAACCTTATTTTCACGGATTAACACTCGAGCCGCGAGCAATTTATAGGTTTGTTGATCTTCAAGTTCTTGCGTTTGCCCTAATTTGTTTATATAAAATTCAGAACTTGCATTTGCATCTTTTTGTAAGGTTTGCGTGAAATTGCTACCAAGTAGATTTGAACAGCCAGCTAAAGCCATTGACAATAAAATTGGCATTAAACGTTTTTTAAAACGTTCGCCTTGTAATAGAATAGACATCTTTGCTCCATCATAAACAGACAATAGTTGTAGCAAATCTTACTTATCTCATAACTTAAAAGCAAACAAAAATGACTGATTTAACCGGAATTTTATACATTGTTGCCACGCCCATTGGCAATTTACAAGATATTACCCAACGTGCTTTAGAGACTTTTGCTCAAGTGGATTTAATTGCAGCAGAAGATACTCGCCATAGTGGACTTTTATTGATCCATTACGGCATTAAGAAGCCATTTTTTGCTTTGCACGATCATAACGAACAAGAAAAAGCGCATATTTTGGTGGAAAAGCTCAAGCAGGGGAGTAATATTGCCTTGATTTCTGATGCGGGGACGCCATTAATCAGTGACCCTGGTTTTCATTTAGTACGCCAATGCCGTGAAGCTGGCATTCGAGTTGTGCCTTTGCCAGGAGCTTGTGCGGCAATTACCGCTCTTTGTGCATCGGGGATTGCTTCTGATAGATTTTGTTTTGAAGGCTTTTTACCTGCGAAAAGTAAAGCACGCAAAGATAAATTAGAAAATATCGCAGAAGAAGACCGCACTTTGATTTTTTATGAATCCACTCACCGTATTTTAGATACACTAGAAGATATGCAAGCGGTGCTAGGGGAAGGACGCTATATTGTGTTAGCCCGTGAAATGACTAAAACTTGGGAAACGATTACAGGGAATACGATTAAAAATTTACGCGAATGGCTTTTAGAAGATCCCAATCGTACAAAAGGCGAGATGGTTTTGATTGTGGAAGGCAAACCAAAGTCTGACAATAACGATGAAATTTCGCCGCAAGCGGTAAAGGCACTTGAGTTAATTGCAGAAGAATTGCCACTTAAAAAAGCAGCAGCTATAGTTGCTGAGTTGTATGGTTATAAGAAGAATGCTTTGTATCAATTTGGATTAGCGCATTTGGAAAAATAACCTCAAAATCAACCGCACTTTATTAATCCGATTTTAATCTGTGCTGTTGTATTAAACGGATACAAGCACTCACAAGATATTTACTTTAGACTGGAAAAAATATGTTAAACCAAGTTTCAAATACATTACTGACACCAAGTAATCTTTCAACTCAAACATTACTCAATATTTTTGACATTATGTCGCATCGCAATATTGATTATGCCGATCTGTATTTTCAACTTAGCCAAGATGAAAGTTGGGTATTAGAAGACGGCATTATAAAAGAAGGCGGTTTTCATATTGATCGTGGCGTTGGTGTGCGGGCTGTTTCTGGTGAGAAAACGGGGTTTGCTTATGCGGATCAAATTAATCTTGCTTCTTTGCAGCAATGTGCGGAGGCGGTAAAGGGAATTGCACAAGTCAAACAGGGGAATTTGATTTCGCTATCCGCTTTTAATGTTGTAAATCCTATTGCTCGTTATGCGGCGATTAATCCTTTGGAAAGTTTGACTAAAGAGAAAAAAATTGAGCTATTACATTTGGTTGATCGTACAGCACGCGCAGAAGATCATCGTGTAACCAAGGTTTCAGCAAGCCTCAGTTCTGTTTATGAAGAAGTATTAATTATGGCGACAGATGGCACATTAGCCGCAGATATTCGTCCTTTAGTTCGCTTATCTATTTCTGTGTTAGTAGAGGAAAATGGAAAACGTGAACGAGGAAGTTGTGGTTCTGGTGGGCGTTTCGGTTTAGATTGGTTCTTTGAAGTTGTTGATGGCGATATTAGAGCAGTACTTTTTGCTAAAGAAGCGGTTCGTCAAGCCTTAGTAAACCTTAGTGCAGTTGCAGCACCCGCAGGATTGATGCCTGTTGTGTTAGGTGCGGGTTGGCCGGGCGTATTGCTACACGAAGCGGTAGGTCACGGTTTAGAAGGCGATTTTAACCGTAAAGAAAGTTCACTTTTTACAGGCAAGATTGGTGAGCAAGTGACTTCACCGTTATGTACGATTGTGGATGATGGCACGATTGAAAATCGTCGAGGTTCACTAACTATTGATGATGAAGGTGTGCCAAGCCAGTGCAATGTACTCATCAAAGACGGGATTTTGCAAGGTTACATGCAAGATAAAATGAATGCCCGTTTGATGGGCGTTGCTCCAACGGGAAATGGACGACGTGAGTCTTATGCCCATTTACCAATGCCTAGAATGACTAACACCTATATGCTTGCTGGACAAAGTCAGTTTGATGATTTGATTGCTTCTGTAAAACAGGGGATTTATGCACCGCACTTTGGTGGAGGGCAAGTGGATATTACCTCTGGTAAATTTGTATTTTCTACTTCAGAAGCCTATTTAATTGAAAAAGGAAAAATCACGAAACCAGTTAAGGGCGCAACTTTAATTGGCAGTGGCATTGAAGTGATGCAAAAGATTTCTATGGTTGCAGATAAATCAGAACTTGATTTAGGTATCGGGGTTTGTGGTAAAGAGGGGCAAAGTGTACCTGTTGGCGTAGGACAGCCAGCACTAAAAATTGATGAAATTACTGTTGGTGGAACAAATTAAGTCATTGTGTAAAAGATCACAAAAATTCCATTAGAATTGGATTTTTACTGGCAATTTTATTCAAATTTTGATAGCCGCTGCGAAATTTTATTTCTTTTAATTATTTGAAATTATGTTGAAAAGAATTTTAGTTATTATTGGTTTAGCTGTATTAGCAACCGCTTGTTCTAATGCACCACGAACGGTAAGTCATCAGGTTATTTCAGAAAATGATGATATTCAATTAACTGGTTTAATTAATAATTTAGAAAAAGATAATCGAACAGGCATTTTTCACAAAGTGAGAACAAACCGTTCCTCTGCTTTGATGGGCGATAAGGCTCTAGCCAGTGTTTATAATGAATGGGTTGGCACTCGCTATCGTATGGGCGGTACGACTAAACGTGGTATTGATTGTTCAGCATTTATGCAAACTACTTTTTCTGAAGTTTTTGGTATTGAATTGCCTCGTTCTACGGCTGAACAGCGTCATTTAGGTAGAAAAATTAATAAATCAGAACTTAAAAAAGGCGATTTAGTTTTCTTCCGTAAAAATAATCACGTTGGTGTTTATATTGGTAATAACCAATTTATGCACGCAAGTACAGGGCAAGGCGTGACAATAAGTTCCCTTGATGAAAAATATTGGGCTAGAACCTACACTCAATCGCGTCGTATTATGTAATGAAGAAGAAAACCGAACATTAAGTTCGGTTTTTTTGATCAGTTTATTGATAAATGATCTGACCCCAAAAAGTTAGACTTATTTAGCTCAAGGACTGAGTTCTGTCATTTACAGGACTCAGTCTTTAGCCTCTTCTGAATACGCTCATGGAGCTTTTTTTCCAGTTATTAAAACATCTAAAGAAGCTTTCCATTCTACTGTTATCTAAACAATTTCCCTTCACATACTTTGAATGCCATTCTCCCTGAGTATGTGTTGATAATCTATCATCTGATATTGCCAACCTTGGTCGGAATGTAAATTTTAAAAAATTTATCTTTATTCAAACAAACCATGCCTAATTATCTTACTCAATTATCAAAAGATAATATGAAAGAAACAGAAAATACTGTTCATAAAATTAAAAGAGTAGCAGCATAGGTAGGGTTAAATCATTTATGTAAATTAGCGGATACTTTAGAAAGTGCGGCTAAAAATTCTGATGTTTTTTTATTGTGCTTAAAATTCACTTCAAAAACTACCTCATCCCAATTCCTAATTGATGGTCGACTTTGCTTTTTCCTCGCCAGCTTTTTGATAACCAAGCCAATCCCGAATGTTGTTGTAAGTCGAGTGATAATTTTGAATATTACGTTCGTTTGGCATATCAATAGGTTGTATTTCAGTAAAAGTTTCGTTTGTTAAATAATATTTTTCTTTATCTTTAAAGGTTTCAACGGATTTTGCATTGCTGATATTGAGTGATTGAAATACCCATACAGCACTGAACCTATCATAAAGAGAGAATTTTCTTTATATGCAGAGCAATTCCAAAAAAACACCGATTAAAGCCTAAAATGTCCTTATCCAAATGGGAATTATTCTGTTATAGTACTACTAATTCTTATAACAAGAGGATAATAAAATGTCTGTTCAACAACTCATTTCACGACTGACCGATATTGTTGGATCTCGTTATATTATTACTGATCCAACTAAAACAGAAGCTTATCGAAGTGGTTATCGATTTGGAACAGGAAACGCCCTAGCTGTTGTTCGCCCTGCCACTCTACTTGAGTTTTGGAACATTGTAAAAGTTTGCGTTGAACATGATGTTATTGTTATAAACCAAGCGGCGAATACAGGTTTAACTGGTGGCTCTACACCAGATGGCAATGATTATGATCGCGATATTGTCGTCATCAATACAATGCGAATTGACGGAATCCAACTCATCAATAACGCTTCCCAAGTTATTTGCTTACCAGGCTCTACACTCAATGAATTAGAAAATCAACTTAAACCGTTTGGTCGTGAACCCCACTCTGTTATTGGCTCATCTTGCATTGGCGCATCAGTTATTGGTGGGATTTGTAACAACTCAGGTGGAGCATTAGTTCAACGTGGACCAGCCTATACAGAAATGGCACTTTACGCTCAACTTAATGAAAAAGGTGAATTAGAACTAAAAAATCATTTAGGCATTGATTTAGGAGAAACTCCTGAAGAAATTTTAACTAATCTACAAGAAAAACGTTATCAGGTTAAAGATATTCGACAAGATTGCGGACATGGTCACGACCATTACTACTGCAACTATGTTCGTCAAGTTGATGAAGGCTCCCCTGCTCGTTTTAATGCCGACCCAGCTCGCCACTATGAAGCCTCAGGCTGTGCAGGAAAACTTGCTGTCTTTGCGGTTCGTTTAGACACCTTTCCGCTTGAAAAAGAGACGGCTGTTTTCTATATCGGCACCAATCAAACTTCTGTGTTGAGCGATATTCGTCGCCACATGTTAGTAAACTTCGAAGTGCTACCCATTTCAGGTGAATATATCCATCGTGATGCATTTGACATCGCAGCAAAATATGGCAAAGATACCTTTTGGGTCATTAAAAAGTTTGGTACACATTGGCTACCAAAACTCTTTTCCTTAAAATCAAACGTGGATCGCATCGGCAAAAAATTCTTCTTTTTACCACAACATTTAAGCGATAAACTTATGCAAACTGTGTCTAAATTCATCCCAGAACATCTTCCACAAAGCTTATGGGATTATCGCAACAAATACGAGCATCACTTAATTATCAAAATGGGTGGAAAAGGCATTCAAGAAGCCCGTGAATATTTGGAATCCTACATTGCAGATGGCTCAAAAGGTGGCTATTTTGAATGTAATGCAATCGAAACCCAAGCAGCAATGCTTCATCGTTTCGCTGTTGCAAGTGCTGCAATTCGTTATCGTGCAATTCACGAAAAAGAAGTAGAAGAAATAGTTGCTTTAGATGTTGCATTACGTCGCAATGATCAAGATTGGTTTGAAGTGTTACCGCCAGAAATTGATAACAGAATTATCTCTAAACTTTACTACGGACATTTTATGTGCCATGTCTTTCACCAAGATTACATTGTAAAAAAAGGTTATGATTATGAAGAACTAGAATACGAAATGTTGAAATTACTTGACAAGCGTGGTGTGCAATACCCAGCCGAACACAATGTAGGGCATTTATACGAGGCTAAACCAACCTTGAGAAAATTCTATAAAGAGTTGGATCCAACCAATAGCTTTAATCCAGGTATTGGTAAAACGACGAGGAAAAAATACTGGGCGGAATAAACCTCTAAAATGCAAACAAGATGTCAAATGTGACCGCTTGTTTATTATTTCCTCTTCTTAGATAGAGCCAACTCATCAAAATAAGGTCAGCAAATTATCTGATGTTTACCGCAAAATTATTTGACTTATTCCAGTCTACACTTGTACAGTAATTGTTGGTTACTAAATGTGACATTGTAAAGTGATTGATTTGTCGTGGATTGGCAATGAGCACGAAAAAGGCTGCTTGATATAATATTTTGGCAATCGTAAGATCCAAGCCGTCGGTGCTTTCATAGATGATTCAGTCCGCATTGAAACCTTGTAAATACTCAATGGTGTGTAATGTCTTTAGGATTGTTGATTTTGGTTCGTTTTGGGGAAAGCCCAATTACGAAGTGGCGTTTGCTCTCGTCAATACAACAAGAAATTTTGTTTTTGTTCAACCTTATCCTACCTTGCATTCGGTTTTAAGTCTAGTAACTGTTCGGTTTTTTGATGAAAATTATCTGCTCTCATTGCTACAATATGGTTTGTTTCCTAGGGAGGGCAGATATGCAGATAATGGTTTATGCTACTTTACATATATCGATAAAGTACTTATGCAAACTCAAGTTATTTGTTAATTCAGGATGAAATGATGTTACCAGCATATTCTTTTCTTGGGCTGCAACGATTTTATTATTTACCGTTGCAAGAATATTGACTTTTTTACCAACACTACTGATGATAGGTCCTCTGATAAAAGTCATAGGAATTTTACCAACCCCTTTGCAATCTGCTTCTGTATAGAAACTTCCCAATTGGCGTCCATAGGCATTCCTCTCAACCACAATGTCCATTGTTCCAAAATGACTCTCTTTCTGAGAAGTAATCTCTTTAGCCAACAGAATCAAACCAGCACAAGTTCCAAAGACAGGAAAGCCAGAAGAGATAGCTTGTTTTATCGGTTCCAGCATATACAGCTCTCTTAAAAGTTTTCCTATGGCGGTGGACTCACCGCCAGGTAGAATCAAACCTGATAAATCACTGTAATGTTGTTGAAAATTTTTTAAATTTCTCAGTTCGACACTTTCAATTCCTAATTTTTCTAGCATTCGTGCATGTTCCGCAAAGGCACCTTGTAGAGCTAATATTCCGATTTTCATTTATTTTCCTCGCTCAGCCATGAGAATTTGGATTTCATTTTCATTGATACCAACCATGGCTTCACCTAAATCTTCGGAGATTTGTGCTAGGATTTGTGGATTTCGATAGTTAGTTACAGCTTTGACAATAGCGCTAGCACGTTTTATAGGATCTCCTGACTTAAAAATACCTGAACCAACAAAGACACCCTCTGCGCCAAGTTGCATCATCAAGGCCGCATCTGCTGGAGTTGCAATTCCTCCAGCTGCGAAGTTGACAACTGGCAATTTCCCATGCTTATGGACGTATTGAACCAATTCTACAGGAACTTGTAAATCTTTGGCCGCAACATAGAGCTCGTCCTCACGTAAATTTTGAATGCGACGAATTTCTTGACTCATCATGCGCATATGGCGAACAGCTTGGACGATATCTCCTGTTCCTGGTTCTCCTTTTGTACGAATCATTGAAGCCCCTTCAGCGATACGACGCAAGGCCTCGCCCAAATCCTTGGCACCACATACAAAAGGTACTTGGAATTCTTTCTTGTCCACATGGAAACGGTTGTCAGCTGGAGAAAGCACTTCACTCTCATCGATATAGTCAATTTCAATAGCTTCCAAAATCTGAGCCTCAACGAAATGTCCAATTCTAACTTTTGCCATAACTGGAATGCTAACTGCTCCTTGGATTTCCTTGATCATCTTAGGATCGCTCATTCGAGAGACACCTCCAACAGCACGAATATCTGCAGGAATTCGTTCCAAAGCCATCACTGCAGCTGCACCAGCAGCTTCTGCAATGCGAGCTTGTTCAGGGTTTTGAACATCCATGATAACACCACCTTTGAGCATCTGTGCTAAGTTTTTATTTAGTTCATAACGATTTTCAGCCATTTCTTTGTCCTCATTATTTGGTTATTTATATTGATAGCTACGTTTTTTATTGTAATGTAGAAAAGTCTTTAGAACAAGTTTGAAAAAATGCGTATATATTAAAAGGCATAATGTCTAGTGTGCTTAATTTCAGTTTTTTGTATAAACGAAGTGTAGAACGTCAGAAGGATTGTCCAATTTAATAATAGAAAAAAGAGCTACTTTAGCTGAAAGAATTTCGTCCTTAAGTGCCACAATAGTTATTAAAAAAACCTTGAAATGTTTTTAAAAACCTTTTTCTATGTGGTTAGATTTTCTGAAATTTAAGAAAAAGCTTGAAAGGGAGTTTACGCTTTCCTAGAGCTTGTGAAATTAACTTTATTAGATAAGCCATACAAAACATGGAAGCTAGTAATAATCTCTAGGATGGTAATGAGGGGAAATTGTCTCTATAATGCGCAAAATTTTGATAATGAAAGGATAATTTGTATGGGAATGATTATTACTGTTGATGGGCCTAGTGGTGCTGGGAAAGGGACGCTTTGTTACGCGTTGGCTGAAAAGTTGGGCTATGCACTGTTGGATAGTGGGGCGATTTATCGCGTTACTGCATTGGCAGCGTTGCAACGTAAAACTGATCTAACAAATGAAACAGATTTAGCAGAATTAGCACGTCATTTAGATATTCAATTTATTCCTCAAAATGGCGAGGTAAACATTTTGCTTGCAGGAATGGATGTGAGCCGTTTAATTCGCACGCAAGAAGTGGCAGATGCTGCGTCAAAAGTAGCAGTTTTTCAAAAAGTGCGGTCAGCTTTATTACAACTTCAGCAAGATTTTGCGA